>CALYPJ010000008.1 GCA_945273735.1 uncultured Lactobacillaceae bacterium | reverse complement strand
AATCTCAAAATTATTAATCTTGATGATAGTGTTTTAACTTTAAATCTGGAACTTAAACCAATAACAAGTATTGTTAATTATTTAAATTACGTTGATGAAAATGATTATCCGGTAGGCCCTCAAGATACGATTCAAATTACCGGTCAAGAAGGTGATGCCATTAACGAGCAAAGTTTAATTACTAATAATCCTGATCCGGCTCACTACGAATTAGATCCTAGTAAGTCCCAACCTTCTTTAATTGGCCCTAATAATAATAAATTAAAGGTTATTTTACGAGGTAAAGAAAAAAAATATAAATTTATTTATCAAGATGAAGCCGGTAATCAAATTGCTAATGTAGAAAATATAGATGGCCGTTACAATAATTCCGCAACGAATCAAATTAAAACTCATATCCCAAGTGGCTATAATTTGGTTAATGAAGATGTGATTAACAATCTAAAATTTGGTGATGATAATGAAATTGTTATTTTGATAAAAGCTCCAACTACACCAATAACAACACATAATTACTTAAATTACGTTGATGAAAACGATCATCCGGTAGGCCCTCAAGATACGATTCAGATCACCGGTCAAGAAGGTGATGCCATTAACGAACTCAGTTTAATTACTAATAATCCTGATCCGGCTCACTACGAATTAGATCCTAGTAAGTCCCAACCTTCTTTAATTGGCCCTAATAATAATAAATTAAAGGTTATTTTACGAGGTAAAGAAAAAAAATATAAATTTATTTATCAAGATGAAGCCGGTAATCAAATTGCTAATGTAGAAAATATAGATGGCCGTTACAATAATTCCGCAACGAATCAAATTAAAACTCATATCCCAAGTGGCTATAATTTGGTTAATGAAGATGTGATTAACAATCTAAAATTTGGTGATGATAATGAAATTGTTATTTTGATAAAAGCTCCAACTACACCAATAACAACACATAATTACTTAAATTACGTTGATGAAAACGATCATCCGGTAGGCCCTCAAGATACGATTCAAATTACCGGCCAAGTAGGTGATGCCATTAACGAACTCAGTTTAATTCGTAATAATCCCGATCCGACTCACTACGAATTAGATCCTAGTAAGTCCCAACCTTCTTTAATTGGTAATAATGATAGTAAATTGAAAGTACATTTAAGAGGACGGGAATATAAATATCAATTAATTTATCAGCAAACCGCAACCGAAGTCTATCGAGTCAATAATGTTTCTGGTCGCTACGGACATTTAGTAGGTAATCTTATTACTCAAAATTTGCCAAGTAACTACACTTTAGTAAATTCTAATTTAGTTAATACCTTAAAATTTGGTAGTAATTCCAAAATTATAATTCCGGTCAATACTGCTTTTTTGCCCAATGATCCTGGTAATCAACCAATTCGAAATTATCTTCAATTTACCCTTGATGAACTTTATTTCGGTGACAAAATTACCATTTGGGGAGATTACGGCAATATTATTGATTTAAAAAAATATCTTCCAACAGGTTATGAATTAAAAGATCCAAATAACCTAGATGATCGTTTTAAAATTGCAGAAACGATTCACTACATTCCAATTAAAAAAATTGCGATACCAAAACCGGAATTACCGTATAATTTCTTTCAATTCATTGTCAATGATAAAAACTTTGGTGATCAAATTAAAGTTAATGGTACACCTGGGAGCATATTTGATTTAAGAAACATCTTACCAAATGATTATGAACTTTCTAGTGAAATTAACCCTTTATTTACATTAGGTACTTCTGGAACGGTTAATTATATTCCTATTGAAAAAATTACCAAGCCACAATCAAATATAATAACTAACTATGTTCAATTTATCCTTGATGGAGTTATCTTTAATTCTAAGGAGAAAGTAACTGGAAAACTAAATGATGTTATTAATTATCAATCATTAGTTCCTAAAGGTTACGAGCTTGAATATCCTCAACAAATTATAAAAATAGCTGCTGAAGGTACCATCCACAAACTACCAATTAAAAAGATTCAATCACCAGTAGTCAATCCAGAAATAAATTATGTACAATTTATAGTTAATGGGGATAAATTAGGTAACCGAATAACAGTTAAGGGCTTTTTAGGTGACATAATCGATTTAAAAGCCTTAATTCCCAAGGGTTATGAATTAGCTCAATCAAATGAAACTTTAAGTTTTGGCTTAAGTGGGACAACTCACTTCGTAAATTTACAAAAAGTAGTCTCTCCCATGCCACAAACTGTTAATAATTATCTTCAATTTACGCTCAACGGAAAGAACTATGGGATAGCAATCAAAAGAACTGGTAAGATTGGAGAAATTATTCAAATAAACCCCTGGATTCCTCAAGGATATCACTTAAAAATTACTAAACCAATAATGTTTGACTCTGAAGGAAAAGTTCACTATTTAGCACTTGTAAAAAACTCTAGTAAAAACTTAATTACTAATTATCTTCAATTCACTATATTTGGACAAAAATTAGGAGACCCTATTAAAATTAAAGGTTACCTAAATGATGAAATTCAAATTCAAAAGTTAGTTCCCAAGGGTTTTGTTTTATTTGATCCTCAAATTAAAGTTAAAATTAAACCTGATCAAAACTTACAACAAATTCCTTTAAAAGTATTAACTAATTTAACGCACTCACCAAAAATTAATTATCATAAGCATCATTTGCACGCAAATACCGTATCTAAACATAATTCTTTACCACAATTAGGTGAAAAAAAATCAAAAACTCTTTCTTTAGGTTTGATCAGTCTTTCAAGTGCTAGTGCAACTGCGGCATGGCTTTCAAGAAGAAAGAAAAAAGAAAACTAAATTATAAAAAATACTAAAAAAACTTTTTAACTTTTAAAAAATTAAAAAGTTTTTTTTTTTTGAAATAAAAAGAGCTAATAAAAATAAAATTGTTAGTAAATTTTGAATACAATTATTTCTTTTAAAGTTTATACTTATTTTATTAATTGTAATAAGGCTAGTATTAATTAGCTTAAAGGGAAAATTAGGTAATTGCAATTAAGAGGAGAATATAAAATGTATTACTATATACCAAAAAGGAAAAGACATAAATCATTAATACCAAAAGCATTATTATATTCAGCAACAATTCTATCTGCTGCAACTTCAAGCGTCGGCCCAGCCGTTAGCATTTTTGCTGAAACCCAAATAGCTAAAGGTGAAAATACAGATCAACCGAAGACCAATTTGAGTGAACATCCCAAGTTACCCAGTAGAAATACTGACACTGAGTTGCCAACCTCATCTCAACAACAATCGGATTCTTCAAAAAAGAAATATTCAATAATGTTTAAAGACGAAAATGGACGTATTATTGATATTGACAGCAACTTTGAAACTAAACCTCATGAAAATATCACAAAAACTATTGAAGAAAAAGTGGCCCAACTTCCAGGAAATTGGCAATTAGCCAACAATAACACTATAATTTCAACTCCTGATGAAGCTAACCTACCGATAATAGTGAATTTAAAGCCTCGTTATAACCTACAAAATCAGAAAATAAATCAACAAATACCATTAACTAATAAACCATCGAACCAAAATAATACTCAAGATAATGGTACTAATACTACAAATAATCAATCAAATTCACAATCAGCAAAAGTTACTAATTACTTTCAATTTTTAGATCAAAACGGGAATCCAATTAAATCTAAAAATGGTAAAAATAAAGAAACAGTAACGGGAGTTCCTGGAACTCCTGTTGATCCTACCTTAGGAATTGCTGATGGTTATCAACAAATTTCATCTCATACTTATCGTATTAGCGAAACTAATGGAGCAACCCAAAATGTTATTTTAAAGAAAACACAATCAGTTGTTCAAAATCAAGTTAAATTTCAATTAAATAATCAAGATGTTGGACAAACTACTGTTTCGGGAACCGAAGGAGAGCCAATTGATTTAGACTCAAAAATTCCTAGTGGTTACAAGTTAGAAAATACACCTACTTTTCAAGCCGATTCAAATCCAATTATTGTTAAATTAATTGTTAAAGATTCAACCGTCAATAAAAACACTATTCAATTTGTTAATAATTCGCAAAGCGTGGGACAACCCTTTGATGTTTATGGCACTGTTGGTGATGAAATTAAATTAGGAATTTTTGCTCCCGAAGGTAGTATTGTTCCTCCATTTAAATTCAATAATAGTGTTCAAACCCGTAAAATTGATATAAATACTGGAAATGATATTGTAGATGCTACTCAAAAGGTAATCAATAAAGTAACCTTAAAAGTCAGTGGCTCCCAATTTAGTAAAAAAGTTAGTATTTCAGGGAATAAAGACGATCAAATTCCATTAAATGATTACTTGCCAAGTGGCTATAGTGCTAATGACTCACTTAAGTTTAAAGAAAACAATGCTGAACAAGAAGTTACCATTGCTCCCGATGAACATTCTAGTTTAACTAAAAACACTATCCAATTTGTTAGCAATTCGCAAAACGTGGGACAACCCTTTGATGTTTATGGCACTGTTGGTGATGATATTAAGTTAGGAATTTTTGCTCCCGAAGGTAGTATTGTTCCTCCATTTAAATTCAATAATAGTGCCCAAACCCGAAAAATTGATGTAACGACGGGATTAGATGTTCCAGATCAGGTAAATGTTACTAATATAATAAAATTTGTAGATCCAACAAATCAAGAAATTACTCAAACCTCAGTTTCTGGGATCTCTGGAACTGAAATTGATTTAAACAATCTTTTACCCGATAACTATGAATGGATAAACAATAGCGATCACTTAATTAATTTAGGAAATAACAACGTTACCATTAACGTTAAAGTTCAAGGAAAAACTTATAATAATGAATTAATCTTTACCCAAGATGATAGTGATTCTAATATTTTAAATACTCAAAATGTTGTTGGGCGTTTCAATACTCCCATTACAGAACAATTACAAATACCAACTGGTTATAAATTAAAAGATAATCAAGATATAAATAACCTTAGAATCAAAACTAATAATAGTAAAATTAAAATTTTAGTAGTTAGAGATGAAAACTACATCACTAATCAAATTCAATTTACTGAAAATGGCCAAAATATTGGTAGTCCATTTTATATTTCGGGCAATCTTAATGACGTAATCAATTTAACCGATAAAATTCCTAGCGGTTATGAACTTGTGGATCAAACTAACTCTTTAAAATTTACAAACAGTGAAACTGAAATTAAAGTTGCTTTGAAAAAAATCATTAACGCCAGTTTTGTTAGCAATAAAATTCAATTTGTCCTGGAGGACGGCACTCAGATTAACGATTTAGTATCAATAAGTGGTAACAAAGGCAATAAAATTAATTTAAGTTCCTTAATTCCATCAGGTTATGAACTTGTTGATAATACCTATGAATATCTATTTGGCGACAATGATACGGTGATTCCAGTTAAAATTCAAAAAACAACTAAGACTATCAATAACTATATTCAATTTACTATTAATGGGGAAGACTTTGAATTACCAAAACAAGTTAATGGAGTTATCAATTCACCGATCGATATAACAAGTTTATTACCGCGTAATTATGAATTAGTTGATAAAAATACGAACTTTAAAATCGATGGCACATTAGGAAAAGTTCAAAAAGTTGCTATTAAAGGAATTCAAGTAACTAATAAAATTAAAATCATAGATTCTGAAAACAAATTAATTAAAGAGCAGAGTGTAAATGGGGAATTTAACACCGTTCAAACAATTAATAACTTATTACCCCAAAATTATGAATGGCCGCAAAACTTTGATCCCAAAATTACTTTAACTGACGATGGTTCAATTATTGAAGTTAAAGCCTTAGGTAAAGAATATTCAAATACACTATTCTTTATTGATGAATCCATTCCAAAAGTTTTAGGACAAGTTAAAATCAGTGGACGTTTTAATACTGCTGTCGATCTTCAAAGTTTAACTCTTCCTACTGGTTATAAGATTAAAGCTTTACTTATTCGAGATAGTAATGAACTACGTTTTGAAACTCCCGGAAGTCAATTATCTCTAGATTTAGTTAAAGACGACAATTATACTAGTAACAAACTACAATTTACAGTTAATGGTAGTAAACTAGGTAATGAAATCGAAGTAACCGGTAAAATCAATGATCCTATAAACTTAACCGAAAAAATTCCAAACGGTTACGAATTAGATAACTCTACCACTTCTATAAAATATACTAAAACTAATAATATAATTGAAGTCCCAATCCATAAGCTCAATGATCCCACTTTAGTTAGTAATAAAATTCAATTTAAAGATAAAGATAGTGGTCAAAATATTGGTACACCAATAGAGCTTTTTGGTCATTTAAACGATCCAATTAATTTAGCATCATTTATCCCTAAAGGATGTAAATTGGTGGGCAATATACCAACTTTTAAAGCCAATGCCTCCCAACTTACCATTGCTGTCGATTCAAATATCATTAATTATCTCCAATTTACGGTTGATGGCTCTGCTTATGGTGATCGTATTGAAGTGAAAGGTAAATTAAATAGTGGAATTAATCTTACTACATTAATCCCAGAAGGTTATGAACTATCCGAACCTCAAACCTATAAAATAGCCTCGGATGGTAAGATTCAATCTATTTCAATTAAACTCAAGAGTACTGATACCATTACGATTCCTAAGCCCACAATAGTGACAAACTACTTACAATTCGTTGTCGATGATAAAGATTTTGGAAAACAATTTGTTTTATCAGGTGAAATTGATCAACAAATGAATTTTAGCAATTTAATTCCTACTGGTTATCAACTCATTAATACTAACGATACTTATACTTTTGGTCCAGAAGGAACTATTAAACGAATTAAACTGAAAAAAATTGAGACCCCACTAGATAAAGTAGTTAATTATATTCAATTTACTATTAATGGTGCTAATTATAATGAACCTATTGAAGTTAGTGGTAACTTAGGTAACGTAATCAATCTTTCGGCATTAATTCCCCAAGGATACCAATTAACGGTACCTAATCCAACCATTAAATATGACATTGAAGGAACAACCCATCGTTTAGCCATTCAAAAAACTGTAACTTCGACTACCGTTTCAAATTACTTACAATTTACTGTTGATGGACAAGACTTTAGCATACCAATTGAACGCTTAGGCAAACTAGGCGATCAAATTATGGTTACTCCTTGGATCCCTTATGGTTATGAATTAATTAATCCTAATTTAGTTACTCATTTCGAAAACAACGGTACTACTCATCGAATTGCCATAAGAAAAGCTACTGCTGAATCTCAGCCTCAAAACAATGTAACTAACTATTTACAATTCACCGTTGATGGGAAAAATTATAGTATGCCAATTTCTTGCAAGGGTGAAGCTGGTAGTAAAATCCCTGTAACCTCATGGATCCCTTATGGTTATGAACTGGTAAATTCTGATATTGAAATTTATTATGGTCCGGATCAAACAGTTCATTATCTAGCAATCAAAAAAGTTACTAATCCAACCAATCCAAAACCCAATAAACAAGTAACTAATTGGATCCAATTTCGAGTTAATGGTAGTAACTACGGCATTCCATTATCTATGACTGGTAAATCCGGTAATAAAATTGACATTAATTCCCTTATTCCATTTGGCTATGAATTAGTTAACCCTAATCAACAATTGGTTTTTGGTAATGATGGCGATCTTTATCAAGTATCGATAAAAAAAGTTAACAGCGAAAATCCTAATGTGGTACAAAACTATATTCAATTTACGGTTAATGGTCAAAATTTTGGAACTAAAATTTCTCGTATGGGGAAATTAGGTGAAGAAATTGACCTTAAGCCTTGGATTCCCCAAGGTTATATGTTGGAAGAACCATATGCTATAACCAGATTTATTTCTGATGGTGATGTAATTAGGGTTCCTTTAAAAGCAATCGCAAAATATACACCTAATAATCCCTCAAAAAGTCCAAATTATCATCAAAACATTGGCCAATATGAACCTAATCCAAGTTATAATCATCCTACGTATGATGATTATAACTATACCCACCCGGGATACTATCATCACAATTACAGTTATAATGACCCCGGCTATTATCGAAATGGCGATGATTATGCTGATCCATTTTATTCCAATAGTGCATTAAAAAATAGTCCTGATCACCCGGCATTACCACAAACTGGTAATGATCAAAAGCAAAGTTTAGCATTAAGTGCTTTAGGACTTACTACTGCTGGAACTGCTGCTTTATGGTTAAATTCTAGGCGTAAAAAAAATAAGCACTTAGGTAATCCAACTTCGCCACAAATCCAATAATTATTTTTGTCAATATTTTCTAATTCAAAAAAGATTCAACTATAAAAAGTTGAATCTTTTTTATTAATTATATGGTTTTAAAGCAAATAATTAATGATCTTTATAATATTTAATTTAAATTAAGATCAACTTTCACTTTATTTTTATAACTAATATATTAATTAATTAAGTGTAATGCCGTTTCTTCATCTGTAATGAGAGTATTAACTAAACCCATGTTTAAACTGGTTCTTATCGAAGGAATTTTAGTTAATGAATATGCTACAGCAATTCGAATTGGGACCTGTTTTAGCATTTCTAACGGAATTGCAATTGTTCTTTTTCGTAAAAAAGGAGCTAAAATTTTACCATTTTTATCATAAAAAGTACAACAACAATCACCAATTGCATGCTGTTCTTTTAACAATATCAAATCATCTGAAGTTAAAAGATCACGCCAATGACTTGTAGTTTTTGTAGTTAAGGGGCCACCGATTCCAACAACAGCTAAATCTAATTTTTGCCAATCAACAATTAACTCTTGATAATATGGCGTTTTCATAATTTTGTTTTTTAAATAAATACTTTTTTGAACTACTTGATCATTAATATATTTACTTTTCCCCACAAATTTCTTAGCTAGATCATACACAATGGTATTAACATTGTACTTAACATTAGCTTGACTAGGGCCTCCTACTAAAGGAACAAAAGTAGCATTAGTTGATTTAAGTTGATGCAATTGCCCTACCATACGTGACAAAGTAGCACCCCACGTAACCCCCACTCTGCTGTTATTTTTTATAATTTGCTTTAAATAAAGTGCAGCTCCATGAGCCAAAATTGTCTTTTTATCATTAAGTGATTGATTCGGCTCCGGGGTAACTACCACAACATTTTTGAGTCGATATTTATTTTTTACTTTTGTTTCGAGTTCCATTATCTTGAGATCACTATCATCCAATTGAATTTTGACAATCTCTTCTTCTCGCGCCCGAGTTAAAATTCGACTAATTGTAGAACGACTCAAATTCCAACTCTTGGCAATCTCGCTTTGAGTTTTATTTTGAACATAATATTGATAAGCAATTCGCGTTAAGAGTTGACGGTTCTTCAAAGTTGGATCCTCCTTTAAATAGTTGGAACTACATTCAGAAAAAATTTCAATCTTAGAATAATAATTAGAAGATATTAGAGCAATGGTAACCGCTTAACCTTTTTATCAAATTTTTACTAAAATAATTATGACCATTCATTTTGAAGCTTTACTAAAAAAATTTAAAACGCAAATTTGTTCATAATGTTATCTAGCAACAATAACTTTTACTTGATTATTTAGTTTTGCAATTGTTGCATCTGAAGTTTGGCTATCGGTAATTAAATAATCAAAATGAGACCAAGGTAGCACCATAACTAAAGCTGTTTGTTCGAATTTAGTATGATCAACCAATGCAACTTTAACACTAGATTGTTCCACCATTTGCTTTTTTAATTCAGCATCAGTAAAACTCGTAGAACAAAGACCCGGTCGATTTTTAACACCACCCGACCCAAAAAAACTTATATCCAAATGAGTATTAGTTACCATAAAAGCCTCATTTTGCCCCTGAAAAGCCATATCATTAGCATTATAATATCCCCCCGGACAAAAAAATTCATTTTCACCATTCTTTAAAGCAATCAATGAAAGTAATGAACGAGTAATAATGGTTTTATGCGACAATTGTTTAATTTCTTCAGCTAATTTTGCTACCGAAGTTCCTTGATCTAAACCAATAAATCTCATTTCTGGTTTAATGAGTTTTAAAGCAGTTTGCGCCATTAACATCTTCGCACGGTTTTCAGTTTTATCTCTTAAACCCACGGGTGTGGAATTGTTTGTTGCAATTAATTCTGCTATTCCATAACGCTTTTTGATTAAACCTTGGTCTACTAAAACTGCTAAATCTTTACGAATAGTTTCATCAGATACTTGTAACTTCTGCACCAAAGTACGTACTTCAATTTTACGTTCCTGATTCAAAATTGTGAGAATTCTTTGGCGGCGTTGTTGAATTTCAATGGCTTTCATCGCTTATCTCCTTTCCTTTACTATAGCAATTAAAATCCAATAAAACAACAAAATTTATTGAATATATGTGCAATTCCAAATGATTACCAAGCATTTTATTGAATTACTATTCTAAACTAGTTACACTAAAAAAAAAGAAAGGGGTTTTATTAGTGCAAACTACTGAAATTACTGATACTTATCTGACCGCTCGACCTAATTCGCGCTTGCAAGAAATGAAAGCTAATTTATTTCGATCTAAACGTCAAATCTCATTAGAGCGGGCTTTACTTTATACTGAAAGTTATCAAACTACGGTCAATGAACCCACAATAATTCGTCGTGCCAAAGCAACATCTTATATTCTTGATCATGTCAAAATTAGTATTCGTCCCGGAGAATTGCTCATCGGTAATCGTACCATTCGCCCTCGTAGCGGCATTCTATCTCCTGAAATGGATCCTTATTGGATTATGAAAGAAATTGATACAATTGCAACACGACCACAAGATCAATTTGAATTTACCGAAACTGATAAACAAATTTATCGCGAAAAACTACTGCCTTATTGGACTAACCATTCAATGAAAGATTTCATTAATTCGAAAATTACTCCAGAAGTTCAAATGGCAATAGATAACCGGGTCATTAAACTAAACCAGACTGATAAA
This sequence comes from uncultured Lactobacillaceae bacterium, assembly GCA_945273735.1. GTDB lineage: Bacteria > Bacillota > Bacilli > Lactobacillales > Lactobacillaceae > Xylocopilactobacillus. Next base: position 40,982 of record CALYPJ010000008.1, on the reverse strand, counting down.
GGTCAAGGCCATATTATTATGGACTTCCCGGCTATTTTAAACCAAGGTATTGGTGCTTATATCAAATTACTTCAACAGAAAATAAACCAAAATCCGGAAAATAATTTTTATCAAGCAGCCTTAATTATTTTTCAAGGAATGCAACGTCATTTTGAACGTTACGCTAAATTAGCAGATAAATTGGTGAAAAAAGAAGATCCTCCTACATATCGGAAAATTGAATTAATCGAAATAGCAGCAATGTGTCGTCGTCTAGAAACTGATGCACCAAATAGCTTCTATGAAGCTTTACAATTACTTTGGATGACTAGTATTGTTGCCCAATATGAATCAAACGCTTCTTCACTCTCATTAGGCCGAATGGATCAATACATGAATCCCTTCTATCAAGTCTCTAAAGCTCAAGGCGTTCCTGAAAGTTTTTTACACGAAGTATTAGGGGATTTCTATTTAAAAACTAACGATGTAGTTCTTTTAAGAAGTGCCGAAAGCGCTAAATGTTTTGCTGGATTTCCAACGGGCTATACAGTGTCTCTTGGTGGCGATGATAAATATGGTCAATATGCGGTTAATGAACTTTCATTCAAAATGTTAGATCTTTATCAAGAAATTCAATTACCACAACCTAATTTATCGGTACGAATTAATGAAAAAATTCCACGAAGTTTTTTAAACAAAACTTGTGAAACGATTCGTTTTGGAACTGGTATTCCGATGCTTTTTAATGATGAAGTATGTGTTCCAGGATTCTTAAGTAAAGGGGTTTCATTAGATGACGCTAGAGATTATGCCGTTGTGGGTTGTGTGGAAACTACCATTCCCGGTCGAACTTATGGTTTGCATGATATTGCCCTATTCAATTTAATGCGAATCATGGAGTTATCCTTATATGATCTTAAAGATGACCCTAATGTAACTTATAACAAATTACGGCAAGACATCTTAAATAAGATTGATTACTATGTGAAAATTGTCACTCAAGGATCAGATATTGTTGATTACGGTCACCGTGAATTTGCTCCCATTCCTTTCCTTTCCACTCTAGTATCCGATTGTTTAGATAAAGGCAAAGATGTAACTCAAGGTGGCGCCCGGTATAATTTTTCTGGAGTTCAGGGAATTGGCGAACCTAATTTAGCTGATTCATTATATGTTGTTAAAAAATTAGTTTTCGAAAACCATGAAATGACTTTTAAGGATCTCGTAGCTCATCTAGCAAATAACTTTGCTGGTCCAAATGGTGAAAATTTACGACAACACTTAATTCATGATTTCGATAAATATGGTAATGATAATAAAGAATTAGACATGGAATGTGCTAAAATTTTCCGCCACTTTACCTTAGAACTCGGCAAATATACCAATATTCGCGGTGGCCAATTTAATGCTGGTGCTTATACTGTTTCAGCTCATATTCCCTTAGGTGAGGACGTTGGTGCAACCCCTGATGGTCGTAAAAGCCACGAACAATTAGCTGATGGTGGATTATCTCCGATGGTTGGACGAGATCGTTTAGGACCAACCGCCGTATTAAAATCGGTTAGTCGGATTGATAATACTTTAGCAGTTAATGGAAGTTTACTGAATTTAAAATTTTCGCCAAATACTTTAAGGGGTGAAAATGGAATCAAAAAATTTGCTGATTTTTTAATGACATTTACCCAATTAAAAATTCGTCACGTTCAATTTAATGTTCAGTCACGGGAAACTTTAATTGATGCGCAAAAGCATCCAGAAAATTATGCCGGCTTGGTAGTACGAGTTGCTGGGTATAGTGCTTTCTTCGTTGATTTAAACAAGCACATCCAAGATGACATTATCCGTCGAGCCGAACATGCTTTATAGGAGTACTGTGGTGATAAAAGGCGAAAAAGGATTAATTTTCAATATTCAAAGATATTCTATCCATGATGGTCCAGGTATTCGCACAATTGTCTTTTTACAAGGTTGCCCTTTACACTGCCCCTGGTGTTGTAATCCTGAATCTCAAGGACCTGTAACCCCTTTAACATGGATTAAAAATGGTCAAAAAGAGACCATTACTAAATGGTACAGTGTCAGCGAAGTTATGGCCGAAGTTGAAAAAGATGATTTATTTTATCGAAATTCTGGTGGAGGCTTAACCCTTTCTGGTGGAGAATGCCTCGTTCAAGCTGACTTTTGTGCTAATCTTTTACATGAAGCTCACAAATTAGGAATTAACACCGCAATCGAAACTACCGGAGCCGTACCTTTAAGAGAAGTCAAAAAAGTATTACCATATGTTGATCATGCATTATTTGACTTAAAAATTATGAATCCGTTACGTGCCCGACAAGTTATTGGTGAAGATATTAATACTGTTAAAACAAGTTTTGAAACTTTTCTCCATACCCCTACTATTCAAGTTACACCTCGTATTCCACTAATTCCGGGATATACTACCAAGCCCAAAAATTTAGAACAAATTGCTGATTATGCTACTTCACTTGGACTAAAAGAAGTCCATATTTTACCTTTTCACCAGTATGGTAGTCAAAAATATGAATATCTTAATCGACATTATACAATGGCAGATACTCCACTACTAACTAATGAAGAAGTTCAAAATATTCATGACTATTTTGAATCTCGAAAAATTAAAGCAATAGTAAGTGGATTAGAATAAAAAATTAATTAAATTTTAATCATGAATACAGTTATAGCTATCAAATTAAAATTATTATTTCTTTCTAATCTTTTAACATTTTTCAAATTTTTATAATAATTAAAAAATCCGCTAAATTAGATCTTAAACTTAATTTAGTGGATTTTTTGATTCTTAATTTTTATTAAGCTATTAAAGTAATAGGATAAAACACTATTTATCGTCCTAATTTTTTCAAATAATTAATCTTTAAAAATCATTATTAATGAATACTTAGTTGCATAAAAAAAGTCCGCAATTTTGCGAACTTAATTTTTCAAACTTCAAGGTACCTATTCATCATCCTCGTCGTCGTCATCTAAAGAAATTTCATCATTAACTTTAAGAATACCTGATCTCGCTACATCTACGTAATTTGAAGGTTGATTGATCATGTTACTGTTAACAAATTCAATTACCATAGGTAAGTTAGCACCAGCATAAAGTTCAATGTCTTTTCCCTTCATAATCTCTTTAGCAACCGTATTTGCAGGTGTACCACCCATTAAATCGGCAAAAACTACGTAATCGTCAAGTTCTTTAACTACATCTTGAAACTTCTTCAAGTAACTTTCAGGACCATCTTCCGGTAACAGAGGAATTGCATAGATATTATCTTGCGGTCCCATAATCATTTCTGCACTTTTTTTTAATTCAACACAAAAATTACCGTGACTAATTAAAACAAGTTTCTTCATCTAAATTTTATCCTTATTCTATTAATGAGCTTTTCCAATTATACCAAGAGCTGATAAAACAACGCAAAGAATTAAGACTAACCAAATTGCTTTAGTCGAGGTCATTCCTTTTTTACCAAGAATCCAATAAACAAATCCAACCAAAGCAGCCGGAACTAAACCTGGTAAAATGGTATCTAAAATATTTTGGATACTAGTTGCAACCCCACCTATATTCGGTGTATAAGCAATCTTAATATTAATCATGCTGGCAACCATTGCTCCTACCATGAATACACCTAATAATGAAGCTGCATCAGTAATTGCATTTAACTGATCTTGCATTGTTGTAACTAATTCAACACCTTGCTTATAAGCAAATTTCAGTTGAACCCAACGAAAAACCATAATCAAAATTTGTGCAATAATCCAAATAAAAATTCCAACTGGATTATTATTACGAGCCATTGTCGCTGCTAGAGCTCCAAAAATTGCTGGCACTAATGAAGCAAAGATTGAATCACCAATTGCAGCAAATGGTCCCATTAACCCAGCTTTAATACCACTTACAGCATCTTTTCCGGCAATTCCGTCTTTTTCCTCAATTGCAAGGTCAATCCCAGTAATAATAGTATTAAAAAAGTTAGAAGTATTGAAAAACTGGGTATGAGTTTTCATCATTTCTTTTAATTCAGGAGTCCCATCACCGTAAATTTTTCTTAATTGCGGTAATATTGTGTAAAGATATCCTGAGCCCTGCATTCTTTCATAATTCCAACCTAATTGAAATCCAAAAAGGCTACGTTTATTAATTTGTTTAAAGTCAGCATCAGTTAATTTATAGTTCGTCATCTTCAATTTCCTCCTCGTTGGAATCGTCTACAGTATTTGAATTGGAACTACTGCTGCTTGGTTTACTACCACCACCGGAACGGTGTTGACTATAACTAATCAAGGCTAAAGCTAAACCAATTAAAGCAATGGCTAACATAGGTAAACTATTGAAAGTACCAGCAAATTTCTTATCTGCTGCTGCTAAACCAGTTCCTAAAGTTTGAACATTGGTAAACACTGTTGAGAGTAATGTAGTCAAAATAAATCCTAAAATTAAATAAGGGAAATGTTGTTTGACTGGCAAATATCGAAGTAAAATTGCAAATCCAACTGCTGGCAAAGCAGCTCCAGCTACTGATAATCCATCTGCTAACCATTTAACATCTGTGTTTAACCAATCTACAACTGTTTTAACTAAATTACCACCAAAAGCTAAAGCTAAAAATACGGGAATTGCTCGTGACAAAGCCCAAGGACCTGCACCCATTAAAAAGTTACGTTCAATAGCTTTATAATCAAAATTTTCAATATTTTTATCAATTCGATGAGCAAAATAAGTATTAGCAAAACGGGCTAAAACATCTAATTGAACCATCAAACTAGCTACTGGTACCGCCAAAGTTGAAATAGCTAATTCTGGCTTCATTCCGATAGATGACGCAAAAGCAGTTGCAAGAATTGTTCCTGTTGTAGCATCAATTCGAGAAGCTCCACCAAAAGTACCAACACCTAAAACTGTTAACTGCATACTACCACCAATGAACAAACCAGTTTTAACGTCACCCATAACTATTCCGGAAATTAAACCTGCTGCTACTGGTGAACTTAAGGATGAATAAATTTGTAGTTCATCAAGAATTTCATATCCAGCATAAATTGTAAGAATTAAAATCTGCCACCATTGCATTATTTCTTCTCCTCTTTTTCAAGCAAAGGCATAAAACTTTCAGGATCATCACTTGGAACCATTTGTGATGTAAGCTTAACACCTTTTTTATCAAGACTTCTAAATGCTTCAACATCTTCGTCTTTTACATTAATCGAACGAGTAACTTGACGAGTTTCATCATCTTGTGTCATATTACCCACATTAATCTCTTTTATAGGTACCCCCTTTTCAACTAATGCCAAAAGTGTTTTTGGCTTTTTAGCGACAATAAATAATCTTTGCTTATCATACTTACCAGCTAAAATATGATCTGCAGCTTTATCAATTGGTAAAACGCTTAAGTTAACCCCTGCTGGAGTTGCTAAACGTAAACCACTTTTTTGAATCTTATTTTGAGCTACTTCGTCATCTACTACTAAAATTCGCCCAACAGTCAATTTATTTGTCCATAGATTAGCTACTTGTCCATGAACTAATCGACCATCAATTCTTACACCAATAATTGCCATCGGAAATCCCCCATGTTTGAATATTTTATATAGTTAATAATATTTACTGAAACAATAAAACAGCAAAATATCTAATAAAATTTATTTACCTCTGTCTTCTTATTTCAAATCCTCCTTTGCCAAAATCAAATATTATTTAATAAAAATGAAACACAAAACTATCCATTCAATGAGCCTAAATTACTTTTCCAATTCTGGATTAACATGATGAACCTGATAAACAAATTGATCACCTCGTGCAACACTTAATGTAAATTCAACAATTCGCTGTTGTCGATCATAAGTTGTACGCTCAAGATTTAAACATGGTGAACTTTTAGCAATGTTCAAGTATTTAGCATCCCTGCGTTCAATTAAACTAGCATAAAAAGCTTCATCAGCATGTTCAATTTCAATTTGATAATTCTGATTCAAAACCTTATATAGTGAATGATGATTTATTTCTTCATAATTCAAATTGGGTAATAGTTTTGCTGGTAAAAAAGTTCGATCAATCATCATCGGTAACCCATCTGCATAACGTATCCGTTTTAACTTATAAACTTGAGCCGACGAAGATAAATTCATATGTTCAACCAAGAAACTAGATGCTTTCATTAATTTAAAATACATCAAAACTGTTGTAGGTACTCGTCCAAGAGACTCCATTTGCTCACTAAAACTATAGGAATCAGTCAAGTCAGTTAAGTATTTTGAGCGATTTGCAACAAAAGTTCCTTGACCTTTTTTACGATAAATATATCCTCGTTGTCGTAATTTTTCTAAAGCTAAACGAACTGTATTACGGCTAACACCATAATTTAAACTAAGCTGTCGTTCAGAAGGTAATTTATCATTAGGTTGCATTTTACGAGTAATCGTATCCTGCAAAACATCTACTATTTGTTCATAAAGAGATAATTTATATTGTTCCATTTTATTAATCTATCTTTAATGGCTATCTGGTACCAACCACATCTTCATATTAATTCGCTTTCATAAAAAGTCAACCCTTGATATTAATTTATTAATTCACTCACTCTATCCAATACCGGCTAAAAGATTAGAATAGACGTATCTTTTAAAAAAATTTAGGTAAATTTATTTTTTTGAAGAATTATTTGGATTATTTTTCTCTTCTCGGGCTAATACAATTTTTAAATCATTAATTACTTGATTCATTGGTAAAACTGGAATTTGCTTTTCTTTAAGCCAATTAGTAAAATTTTGAAATGTTTCTGGTTTTAAAATAACACCCCAATAACGTTGAACTCGAGTTAAAGGCAAATAGACTTTATTAAAATCGACGCGATTCTTCTGTGTAAATACAAATAATTTCTTTAAATTAAAAGTTTTTATATTCTCTTTAGTTTTAAAAACAATTAATTTTGTTCCTTTAACTGCAATATAACCCGCCCCTGAACGTCCTAACCAAACTTGATCGTAATTTCGATGAGCTAAATCATCTTTAGCCATCCGGGTACGGTAATGATTTTTAATTAAAATTGTTTCTATAATAATGAGAATTGGGAAAACTACAATTCCAATTAATATGAGTGTAATTAACATTTGATCCTTCCTGAATTCTTTTATTTACTATAAACAATCTTACATAATTATTTATTAAACTTTAGAATAAATACTAATTAAACAAATCCTAAAGAATTATAAAAATTTACTTGCCATTACTAAGCGTGATAAAGCATCCTTAAGTTCAACTCGGGGACAAGCAATACTCATTCGAATAAAATGGGAACCATTGCCACGATAAACAGAACCATCAGCTAAAATTAAACCTGTATGATGAGCAATTCTTGTCACAATTTCTGTTGAACTTTCTGGGATATCTGTACAATCAAGCCAAAGTAAATAAGTTGCATTCCCTGGTACTAGTCTAATTTTAGGGATCTTCTCATCCAAAACTTGTTGAACTAGTTGTTTATTTTGACACAAATATGACTTTAAACTAGCTAACCAAGGTGCTCCTTTTTCATAAGCAGCAATTGTAGCAGTAACTGCTGCAAAATTAGGTTCTGCAATTTCATCATTATTAAAACCTCGATTAACTTCATAACGCAAATAAGAATTTGGAATAATCGCTGTTGCTGCATGTAATGCTGCCAAATTAAAAGTTTTACTTGTTGATACTAGAGCAATAGTTTGAGTATTCAAATCTGAATCTAAACTTAAAATAGGCGTATAATCTGGCTTTTCTAATACTAAATCGCCATGAATTTCATCACTAACAAGAATAACTTGATATTTTTTACAAAGTTCGAGAATTTGCGTCAAAATTTCTTGTGACCACACTTGACCAATTGGGTTATGAGGATTACAAAGAATCATCATCGTTGTTTGAGGTTCAGCTAATTTAGCAGCTAAGTCTTCGAAATTAATTTGATACTTTCGTTTTTGACGATCATAAATTAAAGGACACTCTTGCGTTATCCGTCCATTATTTTCAATTGAATGATAAAAAATATCATATACCGGACTTAATACCAAAATTTGCTCACCAGGGTGAGTTAAACGGCGTACAATCGATGATAAAGCCGGAATAACTCCTGTTACAAATAGTTGCCATTCTGAAGGTAGATTTACCTGATGCTGTTTTAAATACCAAGCTTCTACAGCCGTAAAATAGCTTGATGGTATATCTTCATAACCAAAAACACCAGTAGCTATTTTATCATTTAAAGCTTGAATAATTTCCGGAGCAGTTGAAAAATCCATATCAGCAATAGTTAATGGTAATTCATGAGAATTAACCTTCCATTTAATAGAATTAGTATTTCTTCGATTAATTATTTGATCAAAATTATAAATCATCAATTCTCCCTATTTTTCTTCACTGTTGAAACTTCTGAAACACAAAAATTAGCCATTTTACGATACTGTTTAGGTACACAATTACAAGGAATCGACTCTGGAGCATCATCAAAACGCTGATTAATAGTTTGGTTTAAAGTTTTTAAGTCAGATTTACTTAAGGTAACGTTTTGAATTAAATAATTAATTGCTTTACCTGCTTTCATCGCACAAATATCATTAAAAAACTCTTTAATAGTTTGATCAATTGCTTCATTTTCCTTAATTTCAGCATGATAACAGAATTCGCGACCAATCTTTTGAGGATTTAAATAACCCTTTCTTGTTAAACGTGCTAATAAAGTTTTAATTGTCGAAACCTTCCAAGATTTTTTATTTTGCATAATCTTCACAATTATATTAGTTTTGGTAGGTCCTAGAGTCCAAATAACACGCATAATTTCCCATTCTGCGGGACTAATTAAGCCAGCAGCTAATTTTTGTTCCATGCTCTTCTTCGTACTTTCCTTTCTTGATATAAATCTAAAATAATTATTAAACTACTAATTATTTGCTCTCCAATCTGAACTTTTTCTATTTTTATTATAAAATAAGTTAAAGTCATTTACTTCGAGGTTTTAAATGAAATTTAAAAATAAATTTTCTAAAAAAAAAATGAGTTGGGGCTTAAGTGCAATTAAACCTCATTATGTTTATTGGAGTACCGTCATTATTTTACTTTTAACTCCAATTTTAGCTTTTATTTATTTAAAATTAATTTTAGGAGGTCAAAGTCAAAGCTTTAAAACCGTTTTACGGAATAACCCCCTAATTAGCATTATGATTATTGTTGCTTTAATTGACTTAATGTTTAGTTATTATCTTTGGCAATATCATCAACAAATCATTGACCAAAAAAAGTTTTTAAAAACAATTTATTTAGTTTTATTAATTTCTCAAATTCTACTTGGTAATATTTTTTTAGTAATCCTAGCAAGTTTGGGATTGTACCAACTAAAAGAAGTTAAAAAAGCAACGGCAACAATAAAGCCACTTAAAACTTTTCCCTTCTTTTTAACTTTTTTTGCAATAATTTATGCTTTATGTATTTTACTACTTGCAAAAGTTTATTTATTTTAATCTAACGGAGAAAAATTCATGAGAAAAGTCGAAATATGCGGAAGAAAAGTTCCGGCTATTGGAATCGGCACTTGGAATATGGGAAGCAGTCGTGATACTAAAGATTTACAAATTGCAACTATTCGTAGTGGAATAGAAGCTGGAGCGCGCGTGATTGATACTGCTGAAATGTATGGTAGCGGTGATTCAGAAATCTTAGTTGGCAAAGCAATAAAACCTTATCCCCGTGAACAAATGTTTCTTATTTCTAAATTTTTACCAAGTAATGCAACTAAAAAGCGAATCGAAAAAAGCCTTGATCATAGTCTCAAAAACCTTCAAACTGATTATCTCGATTTATATTTATATCATTGGCGAGGCATAACACCACTTTTAGAAACAGTTACTGCTCTTCAACGTCTTCAAGATTCTGGAAAAATTCGGGCATGGGGGGTCTCTAACTTTGATACCTCCGATTTAGAAGAACTTTGGCAACTCCCTAATGGCAAAAACGTTCAAACTAATGAGGTTCTTTATAATTTAGCAAATCGTGGGATCGATTTTGATTTAATACCTTGGCAAAAAGATCATCACTTACCATTAATTGCTTATAGTCCCGTTGGATCTGGAACTGCTGCAAGCCATGGGAAAAGCATCAAAAGTGATCCGCAAGTTCAAGCTATTGCTCAAAAATATAAAGTAAGTTCTTATCAAATAATGTTGGCCTGGGTTATTCGAAATGGATTTACCATTGCCATACCTCAAACCAATAATCCTGAGCACATGAAAGATAATATTGCTGCAGCCAAAATTAAACTTACTGCCAGTGACTTAAGGTTACTAGATCAAGCTTTTCCTGCTCCGACTAAAAAACAGATTCTAGCGAAATTATAAAAAACCTGATTAATAATAATCAGGTTTTTTAAACCAGTGATTTGCACCATAATGATGATAATAATCAGCAAAGCCAAGATTGAATTTTCGTTGCCGGCAATAAGTAACGAAATCTTGATACTTTGCAACTAGTAAGTTCTCATTGCTTTTACAGCTTCTTTGATAATCATCCCAACTCCATAAATCTACTAAATTATCATGCTGAATTAAATTAGCAAAACATCCGTTAGAATTACTTAAAAAATTACGAGGAGAGGTCCATAGTTTTTTCCTTTTTAAATTTGTACGTACATCAAAAATTTCTGGTTGATTGACGTCCAAATAACGATGTTGCCCTTTAGTTCCAACATACCCATAATTAAATGATTCTCCATTCAAAATGTTTTCTTGTTCAGCTAAAGTATAGGGATAGTCTAAATTCATTGATCCATCAGCTAAAATTTTAGAACCATCAATCCATTGACTAACCAAAGGATGCTTTAAGTCTAAACTAAAAATAAATTCAGAAACCTGGTTGGCCACTTCCACTTTAAAAGTTTTTTGTCTTTTAAAACATTGCTTTTTTAAATATTTGGAATGAAAACTGGCATCAACTTGCAGTTTAGGAGATAAATCGTTTTCTTTTAAATATGTCAATAATGCCATAAAAACTGATAATTGCTTTTTTTGAGCATAAGCAGATAAAAAGCGAATGTTTTGTTGATCAATCAATTGCCTAAATAATTGTAATTTATGACCTAAAGGATCTTTAAATCCAATATCTTTAAAATTAGTTTTCCAAATCGGCAAAGGATATATTTGACAAACCCAATTAGCAATTTCTTGCAAAAAAATATGATTAGGTCCTAATTTAGGATCAAAATGATAACGAGCTTGTGGACTAAAATCCATATTACCCTGAGAATTAGTCACCAACTTCATTAAAAAGCTCAAACGCTTACGCTTCTGGTGTGGCCATTGCATTTGTAACATTCTTCTAAAAGTTAAAGAACCAATTAAATGAGCATTATAATAATTGTTTAAAATTTCAATTGAAGTATGACCTTGCAAGCCAACCTTAATTGAACGGCTTTTCCAACCATCAAATTTTAAACTTTGAGCTAATAGAGAAAATTTTGACATTTTTCACCTTTAATTTTAAAAAATTCTAATTGAGTTAATCAAAATCAAGGAGCTTTAGATAACAAAGTCCAGGTTAAAGTAGCTCTAATCTTGGAATTATTAACATTAATGTTTTTGACTGGAAAATTTAAGCTGGCACTGCTTTTATCACCAAAATCAACTAACCAAGATCCCACCGCTGAACGACTGCCATTTTTACCTAGTAAGATTGGTGTAGCCATACCATTAGCAATTAAAATCGGATTTGAAACTAATACTGGAGAAACTGATTTAGCATAAGTTGGATTAGAATTATTTGCATTATCAGCAATTCCTTTAACTTTAATTTTGTTCGAATTTAAAGTTAAAAATGTATTTTTATCTGATTCCAAAACCTTATTTTTATCGTCATAAAAATTACTCAAAGAAGCTTCCACTTGCCAATTATCAGTATCATCAGCTTTAGAATCAGTCATTACCATTGAACGAGCTTTACCGTTTGATCCAAGATCTAAATATTTTTGAATTGGAATACCAGAATCAAGATTTAAATTATCTTTAGTAAAATCAAGATTTAAATATGGTTGATTTGGTTGAGGTATATCCTTACTTAAGAAATACTTATTAGTTGTATGAAATAAATTATTACCAAAATCAAAATTTGGAATTGCTCTTAGAGTTGTTCGACTGGCTAGTTTAACATAAACATAGTAATTCATCGTATTATTTTGAGCAAGTTCACCAGAAGAAACTACTTCTTCAGTATAAGGAACCGTACAAGATTGATCCTTGCCTAAGTAAGCGAATTTTTGGGTAGAGATTGTTGTTGAATCAATATCTGCAATTATTACTTGATTTTCACTAAAATTATTAGCGTTTATCCATTGATCGTAACTATAGCGTTTAGTGCCACTATAGTTAAAGTCAACAACATATTGATTTATTCCCGAAAAGAAAACTTGAAAATCTGTTTTAACAGCATGATTAATTAAACTCGTTGGAAAACTATATTTAGTAGCATCTTCATTAACATCTGGCCTACTTTGAGCATCTACTGCCTCTAAAATATAATTGGAATTGGTTTGTAGCCACTTTAAATCATATGAAGGTTTTAAGTCACTTTTTTGTGTAGTAATAACTTCAGGACTATTAGCCAATTCTTTACCACTACTAGGCTGCCAACCAGTTACTGGTTTAGTTTTACCAGTAACATCAATATAATGAATATTACTTGTTAGTTCAATGTTTGAATTTTTTTTATTTTCCGCTGTTACATAGACACTATTACCGGGTCCTTTGATAATACTAACATGGTCTCCAGGACTAGTATTTATACTGCTAGAAGATTCACCTGCAGATGGGTAACGATGTTCATTATCTAAAATTGCATCCTTAAAAATACTTAAATCAGTATCTCTTAGTGCGCCAAATTCAAAATTAGATTTAGCAGATGTTTTTTCAGTATATGTCACATAATGCTGTATAAGCCCTTTATCATTTATATCTACAATTTCACTAATATAACTATTATTTGGCTGTGTCACTGAATTAGGTCCAAAATGACTAGACTTAAGTGATTTCAGTTCAATAGCAATTGCATTATTATTATTCTTATAGTAGTCAGCGTAAGGAGAACGCTTACAGTATAAAGTCGCACTACCATAATTTCCTGTCAGTTCAGATACTTCATTGCTGATGTTAGGCACAACTAAATCAAAAGAAGAAGTAGTACCGCTACCTAAATTATTAAATATGTAGGTGTATCCAGTATTATCGTCAAGATCCTTAACAAACAAAGAAGATAAAGGGTAGTTATTACCTGAGATATTAGCAGGAAGAATCTCATAATCACGCCCATTTCTTTTAAAGGTCCAATGCAAATTATCCGATAATGTAGAAATGCGAGTCCAGTTAGAATTAGCAAAATCAATACTGCCATCAGAATTATAATGATCAACATAACTTGCTGGAATTACTGAACTTTCTGCAGTTCGAGGTACTAATTGTCCTCGTAAATAAACTTTACCATCAGCAATTTTATTTGAATTTTTCTGAATAAAGTTAGCAACCATTTCCCCATTTGAAGTATTAGTTCCTTGTATCCAATAACCGTTACCTGCAATTGGATTAACAGATTTTTCATCAACCGAATTTAATACATAATCTTTACCTTTAACTTTTAAAATTCCCTCTTTATTAATTCCCAGTTTATAAAAAGCAGCTCCTAAAGAATCATCAGGAGCAATCCCATTACTCTTTAAATTAAAATAAGTAATTGTTTCACCATTTTGATCTTTAAATGGTAATAAATTGCTTGATGCATCTACATTTTGAACATGATAAAGACTTAATCCCAAAATTATAAAACTTATGAATAAAATTATTTTTCCTTTTTGTTTCAATCAATTAGCTCCCAAAATTAAGACTTACTTCTATACTATAAATTTTCTTAAGATAACCTGAACTCAATTTTGCAAAAGAAGATTTTTTTAAAAGACAATTAAAAAAAAGAATTTACGGATAAATGTGAAATAAAATATCATTGTTTATTCATACCATATTCATAAATAGCCTATATAATCTACATATAGATAAAATTAATTTATGTTTTATCTATTAATTATTGGAATAATATTTCAATATTAAAGCCTTCATATTTTCTCTCCTTATAAAATTGTATTACCCTTATAATAATTTTCAATTATATTACAAAAAACCAGGATTAACAGTCCCCTGGTTTTTTAATTTAATCAGCATCAAATTATCGAGATTTATTCATAATTTTTTCACATTTTATCTTTATCATAATGGATGAAGGTATTTAAGGCAATCAAAGCCTATCCTCCAAAGTTATTAATTTTATTCCCTCTCCTTTACATTACCTAATAAAATAATCTTGGTGATTTTTCTCCAAGTATAAATTTATAGTAATAATTCTCCCCTTAAAAAAGCCAAGACAAACGTCGTCTTGGTTTTTTATTTAGTCATCTCTAATTTGAAATTTATGACCTTTTTAAGCAATGATATTAGTAAAATTTAAAAAATATTTTTATTACCAATATTTTATATAAGATCGCATAATCACCAATAAAAAAAGCCTACAGTTTACTTAGTAGGCTTTTTAAGATTAAACTTTAATTTTTTATGCAACTGTAAGAAATGGAACAAACTGTAAACTAAAAGAATAGCCATGCCAATAGCAGCTGTTGTCATATCGGAACGGGGAATACCTGCACCTAAAGTTGACCCTAACCAATATTCACCATAATCAATGTTGTCGTAGTTGCAAAATTTACTGAATTTTTGGAGTCACTTCATCTAACCAAGTAAAAATGTAGGAAATCGATAGCCCAAAGCCCATGCCTAAAATTAATCCTGCCGGAGTTAAAATCGGCAAACTAATCGAGTAAGCAATTGTTAAGCGACCAATAACTTGAAGTAATAAACCTATTGGCAAAATTAAATCACGCAATTTCTTTTTTTAAAAACCATAACTCATTCCCACCAAAATTCTAATTAGAGTAACTAACGCTGAAATAAAGGCAACTGGTCTCACATTAGCTATTTTTTGACTAATAGCACCCGGAAACATTCGTAAAACTAAAGGATCGGGAAAAAGCAGTGTTAGCATCAAATCATGATTCATACTAACTACCCGACAATTTGTGTACTAATAATTAAAATATCACCAGGATAAGTATGATGATCAATGTCATTAATTACAAAATGATCAATTTGTCCTTGCATTATAAAGCCTAATTCTATACTTTGATGCCAATGAGGAACCATCTCTGATTAATTTTTTATGATGAATTTCAATATATAAAGGCATATCATTAATTTGAATTAGTTCATGTTTGCCAATCACTATAAACTCCTCCTACTATAAATAATAGCTGGATATTTTAAATATCCAGCTATTGTTTTAAATTAAAAAATTAATTTATATACTTATGAAAAAAATTCAATTCATCTAAATTACATTGTTTAGCTAAATCATCTTTTTGATTAATATGAAAATCATGATTACGCGGATGACTAGAATCGCCATAACAATGAATTTCATGAAAAATTTTTTTAGCATGAAGATAACCCGAAAGCATGTATGCATTATCACGTAAGAAATCATCGGTACAAGTCATCAAAAAAATGGGCGGTAAATCTGGAGTTAAAAATTGTTCCACATTTAATTGTTCATGTTTAACTAAGCGAATTTCAGGCCGAAAATATGCTTCTGGAGCACCAGCAAAAGAATTAATTTCCGTTAAAAAATAAGCCCCACAGTTTAACGCAGCTGCTTTAATTGTTAAATTAGGCACAGCATAACCAAAGTATTTGCGATATTGATCATTAGTGTATATTGCTAGGATTTGTTCCCCCATTTGACCACCAGCACTATCACCAACAATAAAAACATTATTTAAATCAAATTGATATTTATTAGTTCTACTAATCCAGTGAAAAACTTGATTAATATCATCTAACTCTTTAGGGTAAACCACGTCTGGGGCTAAGCGATAATTAGCATTAACTACCGCAAAACCGGCTTTAGCCAAAGCCATGCAATAAAATTGATAGGTTTCTTTCGTACCATAAACCCATCCCCCACCATGAATATTAACAATTACTGGTAACTTAGCCGTAGTTCTTCTACTTGGTAAGTACACATCAAGTAATTGATATTTGGGATCTTTTCCATATGGAATATCATCAAAACGATCTACTTCAGGGATATGAGTTGGTAAACCGGCATCACGTTTATCATCTCCCTGTTTAAAATTATTACGCATATCTTTGACTAATTTTTGATAATCTGGTTCTAGCATTTTTATCTCCTATCATAAAATTACTTTTTTTAAAATAGATTTTACTTTACTAATTCAGAAAAAATACAAAAAACTTTTAATTGGCGTAAAAAAATTAATTATTAAGCGAATTTTTTATAAAATTATGATAAATCATATCTTCATTTGTCAGCTCAACTCTAAAATTTGAAAAATTAGGATTACTTTGATGTAGTTCCGCTTCGGCTACTTTAATTTGATGAGTAACTGTAGCATTACCAATAAGTTCAATCCAATAATGATGATCTTTTTGATGAACTCTAGTTTGAACAAAACCACCGGGATTCATTATTGTAAGTAACTTATCAAAAGCTGCAGCTTGTAGATTAGTTAAGGCAAAAACTAAACTAGCAGCAGACATCCCGGTTCCACATGCATTAGTAAATCCTACGCCTCGTTCAAAAGTTTTTACAAAAAGGCGATCAGAATTAATAATTTGCACCAAACTAACATTAACTCCATCTGGAAAATACGGATTTGGTCGATTCAACTTGGTACCCAATTCTGCTAACAGATTACTTTTTAAAATTTCTGGAGTTACGATACTAATGAGATGCGGGTTTGGTACCGCTACTGCTGTAAATTTCAAGTTCGGTGCAAAAACAGGAACTTTTTGATTAATTAATTGATGACCACCTAAATTGGTAAACGGTAAGTCATGATCTTCAAAACTAACTGGACTAATTTCCACGCTTATTGTTTTAACACCATTACCCCAATCAGGTTGACAACTTACCTGTAAATCAGCTTGAGGGGTTGCAACTTTAAATTCTTTTACTTGATATTTTTCGGCTAAATAGCGCCCCACAGTTCTTAAGCCATTACCGCACATTGCTGCAAAAGAACCATCGGCATTAATTACTTGCATTCGTCCAATTGCGTCCGGATGATCAGAATTATCAACCACTAATAAACCATCAGCTCCATTAAGTAGTCCTAATTTGGGGTTTGTCAATTTTTGAGCTAAATTTATTAATTCTTTATTGGTAAGGGGGTACTTTAATTCTGTTTGATCCAGAAGGAAAAACTTATTTTGTGAACCATGAACTTTTTGAAGTTTAACCATTTTTTCTCCTTTTAAAAAAATTGATGATAAATTTGAGTAACAGCTTCCACAACATCAGCTTTTTTAGTCCCCAACATAATTGAAATTCGAGAAGCACCTTGATTAATCATATGAATTGCTACGTGTTGCTTTGCTAAAGGAGCTGTAATTCTTTTCATCACTCCAATTTTATTACGCATACCTTCACCAACAACCATTATAATTGCATAATCATCAATCCATTCTAAGCTGTCTGGTTGTAATTCTTTTTGGATTTCAGCACACATTTTTTGCTGAATTTTTTTAGTAAATTGATGCTTATCAAAAATCACAGTTAAATCATCTATTCCTGAAGGCATATGTTCATACGAAATATTAAATTTATAAAATATTTGAAGTAATTTAAGGGTAAAACCTATTTCTTTATTTAGTAAATAACGATGTAAATATAAAGCTGCAAAATGATTAGAACTAGCAACCCCAGTAATAACATTTTGTGGGTGAAAATTCTTTTCGGGAACAATCATGGTACCAGGTAGGTCAGGGTGATTGGTATTTTTAACATTTATTGGTACTTGTCCTTGAATTGCTGGAATTAAAGCTTCATCGTGAAAAACTGAAAATCCCGCGTAAGATAACTCTCGTAATTCGCGATATGTCATAATCTTTATCGCCTGAGGCTTAGAAACAATTCGCGGATCAGCCGCATAAATGGCATTAACATCAGTGAAATTTTCATATAAATCCGCCTGAACCCCACGAGCCCAAATAGCTCCAGTAATATCAGAACCTCCACGAGAAAAAGTAGCAATATTTCCAGATTCAGTAACACCATAAAAACCAGGAACAATAATTAAGGTCTGAGTTTGACGCCACCGTTGTAAATTATCATAAGTTTTATCTAATATTTTTGCATCATTAGCAACCCCACTTACTAAAAACCCCGAATCTTCTGGGGCTAAAAAACGTGCTGGCAAGTTTTGCTCTTGTAAAATAATCGTTAATAACTGGGCATTAATCTTTTCACCATGGGCTTTAAAAGCCGCCATTAAAAAGTCTTGATTGGGATAAGTTGTTTTAGTTAATTTAAGTAATTCTTGTTTCAAAGGTTCTAGTAAGGTTGGTGATATTCGAAAAAAGTCAGCAATTTGTTGATACCTTTCCCAAATTTGTTGTCTAATCGCTGAAGTGTCTTGACGATTTAAAGTATTTTTAGCATATTCAATCAACAAATCTGTAACTTTAAGATCTTGACTGAATCGTTTCCCTGGAGCAGAAGTAACAATAACTTTACGCGTTTTATCAGCATTGATAATTTCTATAACTTTCTGAAATTGTTCACCATCAGCTAATGAGCTACCCCCAAATTTCACAACTTTCATTTATCCACACCTACTTCAATTAAATTAATTAATTTTTATAGTAACGCATTTTAACATAATAGTGAGATTGATTTAAAAATACTCCCTAATTTTAGAAAAACTGTTGACAGCACTATTAATAAATAATAATATCTTTATAAAACGAAGAGGTCGCAGTCAACAATAGTAACTAGTTGAGTTTCTGCAAAAGCAAAAAACTAGTGAAAGGGGCGATTGCCGAAGGGTTAATTGTTGCAGCAGTTAATTGCCTGGGACGTAATCTAATAAATTACGGACTGTCGCAAATTAAAATTTGCGGAGCGCTATCGCCAAAACTGAACCAGAGAAGATTTTTATTTTGAAGGACTCTTTTGTCTGCTACGCGCACACAAAGATGTCCTTTTTTATTTACAAAAATGGAGATTATTAATAGCAATGAATGATTATTATCAAACTAATACCAAAGGTCATTTAACTATTGGCGGAATGGATGCCCTAGATTTAGCCAAAAACTTCGGCACACCCTTAATGGTATACGACGTTGCACAAATTAGAAAACAATTTCAAAGCTTTCAGCAAGCTTTTAACCAACAGAAAGTAGCTTATGCTATTAGTTATGCTAGCAAAGCTTTCACTGCTATCGCAATCTACCAGGTAATTAATCAGCTAGGTGGCAAGATTGATGTAGTCTCTGGTGGTGAACTTTATACCGCACTAAAAGCTGGTTTTCCACCAGCTAAAATAAGCTTTCATGGAAATAATAAAACTAAAGCTGAACTATTATTCGCAGTCCAAAAGCATGTTGGCGTTATTATTTTAGATAATTTTTATGAAATTGCGTTACTTTCCCAAATTTTAAATGAAACTCAGAGTAAAGCTTTAGTAATGCTTAGAGTAACACCAGGAGTAACTGCTCATACTCATGAATATGATCAAACTGGTCAAGAAGATAGTAAATTTGGTTTTGATGTTAATTCGGGTCAAGCTGAACAAGCATTTTTACAAGTACAAGCTAATAAAAAAATGAAATTAATTGGAATTCATTCTCATATCGGTTCCCAGATTTTAGAAACAGTTGGCTTCAAATTAGAAATTCAAAAATTAATGGAATTACTAAATCAATGGGCAGAAAAGTATAATTATCAACCTCAAGTATTAAATCTAGGTGGTGGTTTTGGTATTCGCTACACTGCAAAAGATCAAGCTTTAACCTCAAAAATATTTGTTGATGAAATAGTAAAAACTGTTCGTAATTATGCTCACGAGTTCCATCTGAAAATACCTGAAATTTGGATTGAACCTGGACGTTCAATCGTCGGTAATGCTGGATATAGTTTATATACTGTCGGTTCAGAAAAAAAGGTGCCTGGTTTATTACCTTACCTTGCTGTCGATGGTGGTATGGGTGATAATATTCGACCTGCTCTTTATCAAGCAGATTATGAAGCTTTACTAGCTCGTTGTCCCAAAGAAAAACCCACAGAAACTGTTCGTTTAGTGGGTCGTTATTGCGAATCAGGTGATATTTTAATTAAAAAACTATCTCTACCACCGACTAAACCGGGGGACATCATCGCAATGCTTGCTACTGGAGCTTATGGTTATAGTATGGCTTCTAATTATAATCGGGTACCGCGTCCTGCGGTAATTTTTGTCGAAAATGGCAAAGCTCAAGAAGTCATCAAGCGAGAAACTTATGCTGATTTAATTAGTCATGATTGTTTTTATCAATGAAATGAGGTTATCAAATGGAAAAAATGACAGCAAAAGAAATTATTGATTTTATTGCTAATTCTCCCAAAAAAACACCAGTAAAAATTTATCTCAAGGGTGAACTAAAAGAACTTATTTGGCCTAAAGGAGTTAAATCTTTTGTCGAAGCTCATAGTGGTGTGGTCTTTGGTGACTGGGAAGATTTAGGACCTTTTTTAAAAGATCATGCAAATAAAATTTTTGATTATCAAATTGAAAATTGGAGTCGCAATTCTGCCGTTCCTTTACTTAATTTAAAAAATGTAGCGGCAAGAATTGAACCAGGAGCAATTATTCGTGATCAAGTAAATATCGGCAAAAATGCTGTCATTATGATGGGAGCAGTAATTAATATCGGAGCCGAAATTGGTGCTGGCGCTATGATCGATATGAACGCAGTTCTAGGAGGTCGTGCCATTATTGGAGCTAATAGTCATATTGGTGCTGGTGCCGTAATTGCCGGCGTAGTAGAGCCGGCTTCTGCTAAACCCGTAAGGATCGGTCAGAATGTTTTAGTTGGAGCTAATGCAGTAGTACTTGAAGGAGTCCAAATTGGTGATCAAGCTGTAATTGCTGCTGGTGCCGTTGTCACTAAAGATGTTCCTGCTAATTGTGTTGTTGCTGGAATCCCTGCCAAAATCATTAAAAAACGTGACCAAAAAACTACTGCTAAAACCAAAATTGAAAAAGATTTAAGAAAGTTGTGAATCCCATGTTAACATCAAGTCAATTAATTAAAATTCGACGAGACTTACATCAAATCCCTGAAGAAGCTTTAGAAGAAAAAGAAACGCAACAATACTTATTAAAAATAGTACAAGAATTTAATCAACAATATCTTCAAATTCGAACTCTTCCAAATTTACCTACAGCCCTTTTAGTGCGCGTGCAAGGTAGCAAACCTCAAAAAACTATTGGCTATCGTGCTGATATTGATGGCTTACCAGTAAATGAAGATACAGGATTACCCTTTACTTCTAAACATAAAGGTAAAATGCATGCTTGCGGTCATGATATTCATATGACCGTAGCTTTAGGAGTTTTAAGCTATTTTAGTGAAATTCAGCCTAAAGATAATTTAATATTCTTTTTCCAACCGGCTGAAGAAAGTAAAAATGGTGGCAAATTGGCATACGAACAAGGCGTTTTTGCTGGCGAATGGCGCCCTGATGAATTCTTTGCTTTGCATGTAACTCCTGATTTACCTGCCGGAACTATCGGTTGTCGCAAAGGAACATTGTTTGCAGGAGCAGCTGAAGTAAATATTGATATTTCTGGTCAAGGAGGACATGCCGCTTATCCTCAAAGAGCTAAAGATACAATAATTGTTGCGGCTTCTTTAATTGAACAAATCCAAACTATTATTTCGCGCAGTATTGATCCAATTTCTGGTGGAGTGATCACAATTGGTAAATTTGAAGCGGGAACCGTTAGAAATGTTATTGCCGGTCATGCTCACCTAGAAGGAACCATTCGCGGTTTAACTCAAACGATGATTGAACAAATTGAACAGCGACTGCGCGAAGTAGCAACAGGAATCGCTAAAAGTTACCAGGTAAAAGTTAACATTGAAATTAACCAAGGTGGCTATTGGCCCGTCGAAAATGACCCTAAAATTACGACCGCGTTTATTAATTATATGAAAAATCATCCTCAAATTAAATATCAAGAAACCCAACCTGCAATGACCGGCGAAGATTTTGGCTACTTATTAGCCAAAATTCCAGGAACTATGTTTTGGTTAGGTGTTGAAGATGACTCCCAGCTTCATTCTGCAACTTTCAGTCCTAAAGAAAGTTCTATTGATTCAGCAATCCAGGCAATAACCGGATTTTTTTTAAATCATATGTAAAAGGAGGAAAATAACATGACAGATTTTACTAAAGCTGATTTAATTACCGCTATAATTACCCCATTTAATAAGCAAGGAAACATCGACTATCCTGGATTAGAAAAATTAACTGAACATTTAATTAGCACCGGTAGCCGCGGCTTCGTTATTGGTGGTACCACTGGTGAAACACCGACAATGACTCATGATGAAAAAATTAAACTATATACCAGATTTGCTCAAATCATTAACGGACGAGTTCCAGTAATTGCCGGTACAGGAAGTAATAATACCGCTCAAACTGCCGAATTTACTCAAGAAGTTGGTCAAATTCCTGGAATTGATCTAGCTTTAGTTGTTACTCCATACTATAACAAGCCTAACCAAAGAGGTATCAAATCCCACTTTGCCGCAGTAGCTGAAAAATCCAAAATTCCTTTGATGATTTATAACATTCCTGGACGTACCGGCGTTAAAATCAACAAAGAAACCCTAGTGGAACTATCTCATAATCCTAAAATTGCCGGGGTCAAACAATGTGCCGATTTAGAAGACTTGGAATATTTAGTTGACCATGTTGACAATGACTTTTTAATTTATACTGGCGAAGATTTACAAGCATTAACCGCAAAAATTCTTGGAGCTAATGGTGTTATTTCTGTAGCGTCCCATATCTATGGTCAAGTGATGCGAAAAATGTATGACGACTTAGCAACAGGTAAGATTACAGCATCAGGAAAATTACAACGACAATTAATGCCCAAAATGAAAGCCCTATTTATGTATCCTTCACCCTCACCAGTTAAGGCCGTTTTAAATGCTCAAGGTCTACCAGCGGGTGATTGTCGATTACCAATTATGACATTAAATGAAACTGAAAAGCGACAATTAGCTTTAAGTTTAGGCTTAAGTGAAACAGCATTAATGCAAAAATTACCACTAGAACTAGGAGCAAATTAATGAAGAAAATTTTTATTGCGGGAGCTACCGGCTCAATGGGCAAACAAGTTGTTAAATTAGTAACTAAACGAGACGATTGTCAATTAGTAGGTGTCATGTCTCCTAGTGCAATAGATAGCAATGACTTTAATTCTAAAATAGCCCGATTTACCAACTTAAAAGATATTGACCTTGATGCTGATATTTGGATCGATTTTACGGTTCCACAAACTGTTTTTGAAAATACAAAATTTGCTTTGAAACATCAGATGCGACCAATTATTGGAACCAGCGGTCTAAGCACTAAGCAAACTCAGCAACTACAACAAATTGCTCAAGAAAATAAAATTGGCGGCATTATCGCTCCCAACTTTGGTTTATCAGCTGTACTATTAATGAAATTTGCTCAAGAAGCAGCAAAATACTTTCCCCAGGCAGAAGTTATTGAAATGCATCATGCCGATAAATTAGATGCCCCTTCCGCAACAGCAATTACTACCGCCCAACTCATTGCTGCAAGTCGCAAAAAACCAACTAGTCCTTTAACCGATCAACAATCAACTGCTCGGGGTGCCAATTATGATGGAATCCCCGTCCATTCAGTGCGCCTACCAGGCTATGTAGCTCATGAACAAGTACTATTTGGAGGTCCTGGTGAAGCTTTAACTATCCGCCAAGATTCATTTAACCGTTCATCTTTTATGCAAGGTGTGCAAGTAGCTCTTGATCAAGTTATGAACTTAAACAAATTAATCGTTGGTCTTGAAAAATTACTATAGGAGGAAATATGCCGCATTTAGCATCAGATTTAAACAGCATTACTCATGTACCAATAGCTAAAATTCCTGCTTCAGGCATTCGAGCATTTGCTGATAAAATTGCTGACATCCCAGATCTGATTAAATTAACCCTAGGAGAACCGGACTTAAATACTCCAGATCATGTTAAACAAGCTGCCATACAAAGTATTCAGAATAATGAATCACATTATTCAGCCCAAAAAGGTACACCTAAATTACGGCAAGCAATTAGTGATTATTTAAAACGCAAGCAAAACTTAAACTATCAGCCCGATCAAGAAATTATTGCTACAGTAGGAGCTACTGAAGCGTTAACGGCAACGATGTTAGCTTTATTTCAACCAGGAGATCAAATCATCGTCCCCACGCCGGCTTATGCTTTATACTTTCCATTAATTAAATTTACAAAAGCGGAATTGATTACAATCAATACTGCTAAATCTAATTTTATCTTGACTCCCTTAGCTTTAAGCAAAACCCTTGCCAAGTATCCTCACGCAAAAGCAATCATTCTCAATTACCCAACCAATCCAACCGGAAGAGAATATACTAGCGAAGTTTTAGCCCAATTAGCAACGATAATTAAAAAGCATCAAATTTATATCATTTCCGATGAAATTTATAGTGAATTAACTTATGATTGTGCTCACGTTTCCATTGCGCAATATTTGCCAGAACAAACTTTAATCATTAATGGCGTATCTAAATCCCATGCTATGACCGGTTATCGCATCGGTTATATCGCGGGACCAGAAGAATTGATTTCTCTAATTGCCAAGATGCATGCTTTTATGGTTACAGCGCCCTCTAATCCCGCACAGGCTGCTGCGGCAGAAGCCTTAATCAACGGTGATCAAGACCCAGCACAATCACGCCAAATTTACCAAAAACGCCGCGACTACATCGTCAAGTCTTTAAATAAAATGGGATTAAAAACGATAACCAGTGAAGGTGCCTTTTATGTTTTCTCCAAAATTCCTGCCGAATATGGCAAGAATGATGAAGCTTTTGCCCTAGATTTAGCTCACAAAGCAAAAGTTGGTGGTACTCCTGGCAGTGCTTTTGGTGAAGGTGGTGAAGGATACATTCGTTTTTCATATGCCGCTAGTGAAGCAAATTTACATACTGCAATGACGCGGATCAAGAATTTTTTATTAAAGAAGGATGAGAAAAAATGAAAGAATATGTTATTGCAATCCTAGGAGCAACTGGTGCTGTCGGTCAACGTTTAATTACTGAACTGGCCCAATCAAAAATCCCTGTCAAAAAAATTAAATTACTAGCTTCAAAACGCTCAGCAGGTAAAAAATTAAAATTTAAAAATCAAGAAATTATCGTAGAAGAAACTACACCAGATTCGTTTAATGATGTTGACTTAGTTCTATCTTCTCCTGGTGGAGCTATCTCCAAAAAATTTCTCCCAGAAGCAGTTAAACGTGGTGCAGTATGCGTGGATAATTCAAGCGCCTTTCGTATGGAAGAGGATGTTCCACTAATAATCCCTGGTGTCAATGATGCCCAATTAAGCCACCATCATGGAATTATTGCAAATCCTAATTGTTCAACAATTCAAATGGTTGCCGCTTTATATCCCATCTTTAAACGTTGGGGGATCAGTCAAATTGTTGTTTCAACTTACCAGGCTGTTTCAGGAGCTGGGAAAGCCGCTTGGGATGAAATGTTAGACCAAGCAAAAGCCCACTTAAATCATCAAAAAGCTACCGCAAATATTTTACCGACGGCAACAGATCGAAAACACTACTCTTTAGCATTTAACCTCTTACCCCAAATTGATGTATTTGAAAAAGATGGCTACACTCATGAAGAATGGAAAATGATTCACGAAACCAAAAAAATTCTATTTAATGACCAAAATTCAAATTGCATCAAAGTCACAGCAACTTGTGTCCGAGTTCCTGTTGAAATCGGTCATGGTGAAACTGTCTATTTTATTGTTAAGAACAAAACAGCTACTGTGCAAGATATTCAAGAAGAAATCAAACAAACTCCAGGATTGATTTTACAAGACGATCCGCAAAATCAAATTTATCCCCAACCATTAATCGCTGCAGGTAACCGTGAAACTTTTATTGGAAGAATTCGCGCAGATCAAGAAAATCTTGGTGCTTTTCACATGTGGGTTGTTGCTGATAATTTGTTAAGAGGCGCTGCTAGTAACACTGTAGATATTGCCAAATGTTTAATTCGTGATCATTTAGTTCGTGTACCAAAATAAAATATAAAAATAGTTGTGAAAATAAAAAAAGACTGGCTTCTACTTGAATCTAGTCTTTTTTTATTCGGCGGTAGTTAAAATAAGTTCTTCCCCTAAATCCGGTTCCAATTATTAAAGTTAATCAGCATTAATAACGACTTAATATCGATTGTACAAGAGTTATTACTTTATCTAATTTTTTTTTATTTTCCCTATGGCGAAAACCATTTAGAACATAGATTTTTACATTTTTATTATTAAGCAAATTTAAAGTTTCAAGTTGTAACCAAGGCGTAGTTAAATCCTTATCACCATTTATAAGATAAATCGGAGTATTAATAACATTTTTTTGAGCTAAATATAGAAGATCTACCGCATTCGGGTTTAAATATTGAGCTAACCATTCTCGTTCAGAAGAAAATAATTGTTGATAAATTATGCTAACGAATCCACTTATACAAATAATTTTTTCAAAAAAATTAAATTGAGAAAATAAACTACTTAAATAGGCGCCGTAACTTTCCCCCACTAAATAAAATTTATATTTAGGAAACTTTATTTTGAGACGCACAAAAGCATCGTATAAATACTTAAAATCATCCATCCCCCCAATTCCTTTTTTAAAAGGATAGTTTAGTAAAATCAGATTTCTCTTTTTAAAAAAGAAACTAGCAAAGGGGTCATCCAAAGGAGTTTCAATATTAAAAAAAGGGCCACCATGTAAATAAATTACCATAGTTTTATCATTTGTATTAATTACATAAGTTAAACACTTTGGCATTCTATCTCTCAGATAAACTTAGTGGCATTCTTTTTAAAATTAACTGAGCCACTATTAATATTAATAGCGTTATCATTACAGCTATTAAAACATCAGCCCAATTAAAAATACCAAAGGCAACAGTACGAATTGCTTTTAATTGATAGGATAAAGGATTTATCGCAGATAAAATTTTAATAATAATAGGTGAATGACTATTAAATACATATAATGTTGGAGCTGCATAAGAAACGGGGGAAAAAAGTAGAGTCATGACTACATCTCGCTGTTCATAAGACGATATTCTTGTACTTATAATAATTCCTAAAGATGACCAAAACTCTAAAGAAATTAGCAAAATCAAAAATGAAAGCAAAAGCAAACCAATGTTATATATCCCACCAGTAAATAACCCTAAAATGAGTAAGATTGTACTTTGAAATACTAAGCCAATCATTGGAAAGAAACTCATACCGGTAATATAATGCCAAGGTTGTACCCCATTAGTAAACTTAATTGCTAACAAACCATATTCTTTATCAACGGTTGCTCTGTACATTGCTTGAGACATTTGAGTTGTCATAAAAAAGGTAAGCACCCCCGTTAAAGCATATTGATTGTATGGAATAGTTAAGCCACCATAGTTTACCGTTGATAAATTTTCCTTTAAAGACATTACTAACAGGCCATAAGTAATTAATGGTTGCATTAACATCGATAAAAGTAACCCTTTATTATGTTTAAAAGCTCGCCATTCATTACTGGCAATTATTTTTATCGATTGTAAACCTAATGACTGATTTCTAAATTGTGATGGATTCATTTACTACTCCTTTCTTTTAAATATTTCTCTCGTAAACTAATCCCTTCATCCAAAAAGGTATTTAGTGGTCCAAAATATTTTTGTTCATGTTCATTAATAAATAAGACTTGAGTAGCATAATCTTCTAACAACGTTAAATCATGGGAAGAAGTTAAAACTGTAGCACCAGTTTGTACTTCTTTTTTTAAGTAATTAAAGAGACTTTCTGCTGTTTCAATATCCAACCCAGTTGTGGGTTCGTCTAAAATATACAATTTAGGTTTACGAGCAATTTCTCGAGCAATCTGAACCCGCTGTTGCTGACCTCCCGAAATATGATCAACTGCTTTACTTCGCAAGTCATATAAATCTAAAAGCTTTAGAGCATCTATGGTGAATTGCTTAGACTCACCTAATTTATAACCTGCAAGTAAAGGACCTTGAAGAACATTATCAAAAACACTCGTATACCAATCTATTAATTGACTCTGTGGATTAAAACCAACATCATTAAATATATTTTTTTTATTAGAATCAATATTCCAAGTAACTTCTCCCTTTAATGGTTTATTTATTCCAATTAGTGTATTGATTAATGTAGATTTCCCGGCACCATTGGATCCAATTAAAGCAACAAAATGGCCTTTTTGGAGTTCAAAATTTAAATCCGCAACCACTATAATATTTTTATATCCTATAGTTAATTTATCAACATTAATCATGTTTTAATTCCTTTTATTTATTTTTTAATATTTTTATTGATTTTATTTTATACTATATGGTAATATAATTTCAATAAAAAATAAAAGGAGGATATCTAACGATGTCAAAAGAATTTAAAAAATTAATTAAAAAATTACAGGGTGATCCTAAAGCGATTGGCCAATTTTTAGCTAATCCCGTAAATTTCTTAAAAAGTTTTAAAATTACCTCAGAAGAACGAAAAGCTTTATTAACTCGTGACGTTACAGCACTAAATGATCTAGGATTAACTAAATCACAAGCAGTTGGAGCTTTATCTGGCGGCCATAGCCGAAGATGTACTGAGAGTTAATCATTAACCTTTAATGGATTTTGATGAAATAAATAGATTGCCAGTTACAACTTTGATTAAGTCTTTAAATTATTTAGTTAAAAAACTAAATGATGATAATTCTCTAGCAATTCATACAGAATTTTATGATCAATATAATCGTTTTATCATAGAATCTTACAGTCAAAAAAGAGCTAATCGATATAGCATCTCTCAATTAGCTGAATTTTTTAATCAAAATATTATAAATAAAGAAAATATTGAATATTTAATCACTAGATATATTGATGGCATGTACTTACTAGCCGAATTGGATAATAAAAAGCAAGAATTTGTACCTTGACAAAAATTAAAATAGCTGAAGAATACAAAAAACTTTTACTAAAAAACAAAATAAAAAAAATAAATTCTGAAGATATTTGGGCTTATCCGGCTTATCCGAGTTCAATCTCTACGAACTATGGTTGGAAAATTCACCTCAGTGCGGTACTAACTAATGCAATTGATATAGCAAAAATATTTTTTGAAATAAATAAACAGTATAAGTTTGATTTTAAAATTATTTCTTCAGTTTCGAATTTTGAAAAAATAAATATGGGATATTATGGAAATAGTCAGGTAGGAAAATTTATCACGATTTATCCCCCTCAAGACAAAGTGTTACAAACTTTAGAGTTGTTATACTATACTTATCATAATTATGTTGGACTCTCTGTCGGATCAGACTTTTCCTATAAATTAAGTTCTAATGTATATTATAGATTTGGTACATTACTTGAAGATGTAGATAATATCGATAAAAGGGATAAAAAACTAAAACCGTTTAAGGACTCACAAAATATACCCGATTATTATTTGAAGCATTTTCATCAAATTCCTAATAACTATTTAATACTAAAAGTTATAAAACAAATAGGTCCATCAGGTGTTTTCTTAGGATTAGATACTAATACACGAAAAAAAGTAGTGATTCGATATGCTAGTAAGTTCTACAATTTAGAGAGCAGCAATATTGATGAAAATGATAGACTTCTTAGCACTAGTTCTATTCTAAATATCCCTTTAATCAAAAAGGACCAGAATTATGAAAACATTATCGATACATTCTATGTCGATAATTCAGTATTTATAGTTACCGAATATATTTCAGGAAATACATTAGATGATATGGCCCTTTCAGGCGAATTGAATACTTTATCTTTAACAGTAAAACTCGATATCTTTAATCAAATAGCTAAATCCATAAACAAACTTAATAAGTTAGGAATTACTTTTAGAGATATTTCCTTTAGTAATGTGATAATTACTAAGAATTTACAGTTAAAAATCATTGACTTTAATTATGCAATATCTAAAAAAGGCTTATCAAATTTTGCTGGTAGAGGATTAACTCCTTCAGGGACATATGGTTTTTATGACCCAGAAGTCCAACTAAACTCTCCCAACTCAGATAAATACGGTTTGGCACAATTCTTATATTTTATTATATTTCCAGATACTTATATTAACTTTGTGTCTCAAATAAATACTGATACTACTTACTCAGAAATTGTGACTATACTTAATACTGTTAAAGATAAGCCTTTACCCCAAAATATTAACAAGTTATATTTATCCTTATTAAATGACAGTAAAGTTAAAAAATAAAAAATTAAACATCCCTATAAAATTGATTTAATAATTTGATATGAAGTAATATATTAATAGCAAACATACTAAAACTATCATCATCCATGATGATAGTTTTTATTTATCTATTAATAATTATTTTTGCCTTTAAGGTTTAGTTACTATATCAACAAATTAAACATGAAGATAAAGTGTAAACAAAAGTAATCCTAAAAAATTTAAAAAATCAAATAATCTAACCTTTTTTAGTGGGAAAACTTAACAATATATCTCTAACAAAATTATTCTAAATAATCCTGACAAAAAGCCTGTAATTATCTAATAAAGATGAAATAATTAAACTCTAATTATTGCTCAAAAATAAACAAAGAAAAAATTATTGCAATACCCAATCAATTCACTAAGCTAATGTAATATTTGATAAATAATCAATAGAATAAAATATCGATCTTTTTTTCATTAAGATTGGAATTATTACTTAGTTGTTTACTTCTAAGTTTAAAATGCCATTTTAATTAGAATATCTTCTATGATCTCCTAAAAACGGACCATATTACGCTTCCTTATCCATTTTAGTTTTTCCTACGATAAAACAAAATTTAATTAAATTTCAATGTATCTAAAAAATACCTCAATAGCTAATCGTTGAGGTATTTTCTCTATTTAACGTAAAATTTCAATTAAATTTTTATTGCTAGCAGTTTTAGCTGGTAGTATTCCAAAAATGAGACCAATAATTGTTGAGGTTCCAAAAGCCAATAAGAATGTCGAAAAAGTAATGATTGCTTTGAATGGTAAAAAGGCTGAAATAATTTTTGCGATACCAATCCCACTTAAATATCCAATCATCCCCCCAGTTAAGGTTAAAATAATTGCCTCTATTAAAAATTGCCAGAGAATCTGTCGCTGCGTCGCTCCTACTGCCATTCTAATCCCAATTTCTTGAGTTCGTTCACTAACTGAAATATACATCATGTTCATAACCCCAATTCCGGCAATAAATAGTGAAATACTGGCAATGGCAACTACAAAATAAGTAATGGACTTAATTGCGTCACTAGCACCTTTTAACATATCACCCATATCTATGAAACTATATTCTCCATTACTATGCTGTGAACCATTTTTATTCAAATTTTGAACAATGGCCTTTGTTTCTTTTGAAACGTCAGTTCCATTTACAAAAGTTAATTTCATCGAATTATTAGGAATATCAGCACCGTTATTCATGTAGAATTTCTTCGATACTACAATATCATAGATTTGATATTCCTTTAATGTTGCTTCATCTTCAATAACTCCCACAATTGTATAACTTACTCCATTTAGTTCAATTCCAGCATTGATCGCATTTTTAGGTGACACATAACCTTTCTTAGCAAGGCTTTTATTAATTAAAGCAACCGGATTATTAGCTAAGAGATCGTTTTTGCTAATACCCCGACCAGCAATGAGATACTTGCGATTAGGCTTTTTAGTCAGGTAGATATTACCCATTACATTTTTACCATTAATTATCCCTGAACTATTAATGATCCCTTCATAACCGGATTCAATTTCTGCTTTAACAACTTTTCTATTGTTTTGCACCATATTCAGATCATTATCATTAAAACCTGATATTTTACTGCCTAATCTATAATTAGATTCCGTATTGAAATTAATTTCAGATGATTGGCGCCCTGAACTATCTGCTTGCAAACTTTTCAAAGTTTCAACTCTTACTCCGTCACCTAAAGATAAAATTGTAATAACTGCAGCAATTCCAATAATAATACCTAACATCGTCAAAATACTTCGCCTTTTATTAGCCCACAAAGAACGAAGGGCACTAACAAATAATTCATAAATCCTCATTAGTTATCTCCTCATCACTTTGAATTCGACCATCCAAAATTTTAACCAAGCGCCTTGCTTGACTAGCGACCTTTTCATCATGCGTTACCAGAATTATGGTTGTTCCATTTTGGTTTAAATCTTTAAAAAGTTTAATAATTTCTTTTGAAGTTGCCGAATCTAAAGCTCCCGTTGGTTCATCTGCTACTAAAAAGCTTGGTTTAGCAACAATTGCCCGCGCAATAGCAACCCGTTGTTGCTGCCCCCCTGAAAGATTTTTTGGCATTTTATAATAACTATCAGTAAGTCCAACTTGATCTAAAACCTTATTAACTCTTACATGAATATCATGTCTCTTGACTCCGGCATAAAGTAAAGGTAATCCAACATTTTCCCCTACATTTTGATTATTAATTAACTTAAAATTTTGGAAAACAAAACCAACTGAACGATTCCTCAATTTTGCATGATCTCGCCGATTCAAATCACTGACAACAGTTTCGTTAAAAATATAGCTGCCTTCAAAATCTTGATCCAAAAAACCAATAATATCAATTAAAGTTGATTTCCCAGAACCTGAAGGTCCCATAACTGCAACAAATTCACCACTTTTAACTTTAAGATTAATATCATACAAAACTTGGTAATCGCCATTGCCTTGCCGATAACTTTTATTAACAGATGTTAAATTAATCATTTCACATTCTCGCCATCTTTTAATTTAGCATCTGGATTTACAACTATTTTTTCACCTTTAGAAACACCTGAGTTAACTAAATAAAAATCACCTTGTTTAGTCACATCAGCCTTTATTTTCTGAGCTTTACCTTTAACCACTTTATAAATATTACCTTTATAGACAGCACTCGTAGGAATTTGAAGCCCATGTTGGGCAATTTTTAATTTAACACTTTGACCATATAAGAAATTATTATTAACATTTGCAGAATATGTGTAATACGATGTTCCTTTACTTTGATTAGTTGGTACTTGATTAATTTTAGTAATTGTTGTGGTTTGAGTTGGCACACCATCAATTCCGCTAATTGTAATTACATCATTAACATGAACTTTAGCATAATCATATTCGGAAACACTAGCTTGCAAGATTTTTTGTTTTGAATTAATTGTGATAGCTGGAAGCCCATCCTTGGAACTATTATCGACTGAAACAACTCCATCAAAAGGTGCAGTTAAATTTACATGTAATTTATTTTGTAAATCGGTTAACTTACTATTCTCATCACTCAAATCACTATTAGCATCATTAAGATCCTGCTGTGCTTTATTAACTTCTCCTTTTAATCCCACTTTACTTTCAGCATCTGCTTGATTATAAGATTCTTGCGCACTATTTAAGGCATTATTTGCACTTGTAACTGAACGATTTGCCTTACTAACCACTGATTGTTGATTATTGATTTCATCTTGTACTGAAGTATTAGTCACCCTAAGTAATAAATCACCGCTTTTTACTTCTTGATCATCTTTAACCTTTAACTCATCTAATTTACCTGATGGTACGTTTAATACTTGAGTTTTGTTAGCGATGATCTTTCCAGACATTGAAAGTGCCGGAACCTCTTTTACTTCATAGATTTCATAACCGATTTTCTCATAATTAATATCTTTTGCTGCCCGACTTTTATTCATAAGTTTTAAACCAATAAATGCAAATAATACAATTGCAACTACAATAGAACTAATGACTAAAGTTTTTTTCTTCATCTTCTTCCTTTCATTTAACAAAACCTATTATTTAATACTTAATACCAAATTCATATTTTTATATTTCAAACTCAATGGATTAAAAAAGTTTGTAAAATATCGCTTAGATTAAATATATCTACCTATATAAATTTAATTGGATAACTTCATCAGAACCTTACTAAGGATTATATTTTAAAAAATATATAAAAATATATAATCTTAATTTTACCTTATTTCTACTTATAAAAAAAAATTGAAATTTCGTAGTATCCTTTAATATTTTCCTGATTAACCCCGCTTTATTTAAGAGACAGTTGAAATAGTTCCATAATTTCATTACTTTTTTTAATATTTTAATTTGAAAAAAAATCAGAAGATGAACCCATCTTCTGATTTTTGCTTTTTTAAAAATTAACGTGATTGCCTTACTCGCGCTAAAAAGTCTTTAGTTCGTTCTTTTTGCGGATTTTGAAAAATTTGTTTTGGGGTACCTTTTTCTAAAATTTTACCCCCATCCATAAACCAAACTTGCTGGGCTACTTCTTGCGCAAAAGTCATTTCATGGGTAACCACAACCATCGTCATTCCCTCTTGAGCTAACTTTTGCATAACCTTCAAAACTTCCCCTACCATTTCTGGATCTAAAGCACTAGTGGGTTCATCAAAAAGCATTACTTCTGGTTGCATTGCAAGAGCCCGGGCAATTGCTACACGTTGCTGTTGACCACCAGAAAGGCTAGTCGGATAATCTTGAGCTTTATCAGCTAAACCTACTTGATCCAATAAATTATCTGCTAGTTTATCAGCATCTTCATCACTCATTTTTTTGACTTTTTTAGGAGCTAATTTTAGATTTTCTTTGACAGTTAAATGGGGAAAAACATTATAGCTTTGAAAAACCATTCCGATTTTTTGCCGAATATGATCTAATTGTTTTTCGTTTAAAGTTGTTAAATCCTGTCCTTCAAATAAAACTTGCCCCCTAGTTGGATGATTTAATAAATTTAAGGAACGCAGAAAAGTACTTTTACCGCCCCCAGAAGCTCCAATGATAACAACAACTTCTCCAGCTTGAATTGTTTCATTAAGATCTGATAAAACTAAATTATCACCAAACTTTTGGCTTAAATGTTTCACTTCTAACAAGTTAGTTGTCATGTTTCATCCTCTTTTCGAAATACCCTAAAATTCTTGATAAACCAAACGTCATTACAAAGTACAAGACCATTGCTACTAAAATTGGAGCAACTCCCTTATATGTAGCTGCTTGAACTGTCCTTAACTGATAAATTAAATCAGTTACGCCAATAATGGAAACAATTGAACTTTCTTTGATTAAAGAGATAAATTCATTACCTAAAGCTGGCCAGATATTTTTTAAAGCTTGCGGCAAAATAACACTTTGAAGCGTTTGACGTTCCGACAAACCTAAGCTACGAGCTGCTTCTGTTTGTCCTTGGGGAATACTATTAATTCCTCCTCGAATAATTTCAGCAACATAAGCCGCTGAGTTTAAGGAAACGGCAATAATCCCTGAAAGCAATGCTGGTAAATTTACAATCATCCCTAAACCAAAATAAACAAACATCACTTGAACCATTAACGGGGAACCTCTTACAAACTCAATATATGCAACTGCTAAATCATGAAAAATACGATTCCGACTTAAACGCATTATTGCGAAGAGTAAACCTAAAATAATCCCAAATACTGCCGATACCGCAGAAATTAATAAAGTATAACCAACACCATTTGCAAAATAACGCCAATAATGCAACATTGTATGATTACTTTTAGTAGTTTGCATATATTTACCAGCATCCGCTAAATATTGACTAACCAAATGTTTATTTTTTATTGTTGTTAAACTTTTATTAACCGCTTGAACCAGACTCGGTGAATTCTTAGCAAAAGCAATGGCAGAACCTAATTGGTCACTACCCAAATTAAAGTTACCATTAATATAGGCTAAACTAGGATCATTTTTGACATAAGCGATCGCAACCGCCGATTCAGCCACAACTCCTTCAACTTTATGAGATTTTAAAGCTAAAATTAAATCACTAACCTTAGTTAAATAACGTCCCGAACTTTTCGGCATCTGTTTTTTGAGCAATTCTGATTGAATACTACCATTTTGTGCCCCTAAAGTTTTACCTTGAAAAGAATCTTTATCGCGATAAATATTTTTATCATTTTTATTAATAATCAAATATTGCCCTGATTTATAGTAAGTCTGGGAAAAATCTACGGACTCTTTACGTTTAGCAGTAGGACTTAATGCCGAAATTCCCATATCAATTTTGCCAGTTTCTATTCCAACTAAAATTGAATCAAAATCCATTTTTTTGATTTCTAGTTTTACACCCAAGTCATGGGCAATTTTACGAGAAATATCAATGTCTAAACCCACAACTTTTTCTTTGCCATTTTGATTAACTAAAAATTCATATGGCGGATAATCGGGACTAGTACCGACAATTAATTTACCTCGTTTTTGAACTTTTTCGAGACTATGATCAACCGAAGCGGCTTTTACAGGTTGACTTAGCACTGAAAAAATTAATCCCCAAATTAAAACTAACCAACTAAAGTATATTCTCTTTTTTTTCATTGTTTTTCCTCTAACATTGCATAAGTAATAGTATAATTATACATTAATTATCAATTACATCAACCATTAAATTTAAAAATTAATAAAAATAATCAATTTTTTATGTATATATACATTAAAATGTTACTCTAAAAATTAATGAAAATTAAAAGGATAAGATAAAAAGTAATAATTATTCGTTTTTCCTGCTATTATTAAAGACAAGTAGAAATTAAATTTAAAGGAATAATAATGAAAGAATCAAAACATTTTTTAAAAAATTTTCAACCCCAGCACTACGATATTTATCTAGATATTGACCGTGCAATGAAACAAATTAAAGGAAAAACAACCATTGAAGGCAATGCTAAGGCTTCTGAAATTTCCTTGCATCAAAAATATTTAAAAATAACTAACGTCACAGTTAATGATCAAAAAGTTGATTTTACAGTTGACCAACCTGCTGAAGCATTTCACTTTGCAGTTAATCAACCTGGTACTATCCAAATTACAGTTGATTATACGGCTCCGTTAACTGATACCATGATGGGAATTTATCCATCCTATTACGAAGTGAATGGTGAAAAAAAACAAATTATCGGCACTCAGTTTGAAACTACTGCTGCCCGACAGGCTTTTCCAGGTGTTGATGAACCCGAAGCTAAAGCTACTTTTAATCTTGCAATTAAATTTGACGAAAAACCTGGCGAAACAATTATTGCTAATATGCCAGAAAATCATGTCAAAGATGGGGTTCATTACTTTGATGAAACCAAAAGAATGTCAACTTACTTAATTGCCTTTGCTTTTGGTGATTTGCAAAGCAAACAAACTACTACAAAAAGTGGTGTCAAAATTGGAGTTTTTGCTACCAAAGCCCATCAATCAAATGAATTAGATTTTGCTTTAGATATCGCTAAACGATCAATTGAATTTTATGAAGATTTTTACCAAACTCCCTATCCCTTGCCTCACTCTTGGCAATTAGCTTTACCTGACTTTTCTGCTGGTGCCATGGAAAATTGGGGATTAGTAACTTATCGTGAAGCTTACTTATTGATGGACCCTCAAAATTCATCTTTAGCATTAAAGCAAGAAATTGCTACAGTAATTGCTCACGAATTAGCACATCAGTGGTTCGGTGACTTGGTAACTATGAAATGGTGGGATGATCTCTGGCTAAATGAAAGCTTTGCCAACATGATGGAATATGTAGCTACTGATGCCTTAGAACCAAACTGGAAAATCTGGGATTTATTCCAAACCGCTGAAGTACCCTCTGCTTTAAGTCGTGATGCTATTGATGGCGTTCAGTCTGTGCATGTTCAAGTTGAAGATCCAGCTGAAATTGATGCGATTTTCGATAGTGCTATTGTTTACGCTAAGGGAGCCCGAATGTTAGTAATGGTAAGAGCTTTATTAGGTGATGATGCCTTACGTAAAGGTCTTAAACAATATTTTGATACTCATCAATACCATAACGCTACTGGAGCTGACCTTTGGCGAGCCTTAGGTGAAGCTTCAGGAATGGATATTGGCAAAATTATGAATTCTTGGCTAGAACAACCTGGATATCCTGTAGTTAAAGCCGAAATTGATCACGAAAATTTGGTACTTAGTCAAAAGCAATTCTTTATTGGAGAAAGTAAAGATCAAGGACGTCTTTGGCAAATACCATTAAATAGTAACTACTCTGCTGCTCCTAAAATTATGAGTGAAAAGCGAATTAATTTAGGTAACTATCAAGAACTGCGGCAAAAAGAGCAGAAACCATTTAAACTCAATGATGGGAACAATTCTCATTTTATTATTAAATATGATGAAACTTTACTGAATGACTTGTTAAAACACATTACCAATTTAGATGAAATTTCTCAATTACAAATCCTTCAAGATTTACGATTATTAGCTGAAGCTCAAGAAATATCTTATGCAAAAATTGTTCCACTACTTTCACAGTTTGCTGATAGTTCTTCAAGTATCGTCATTGAATCTTTATATAATATTGCTAATAAATTAAAAAATTTTGTTACCCCAAATTCTTCATCAGAACAACAATTACAAAAGCTTTTTGATCAATTAAGTGAAAAACAAGTACAAGAACTAGGATGGCAACCAAAAGTTGGTGAAAACAATGATGATGAATTAAAACGTCCCCTAGTTTTAAAGGCAAGTTTATATGCTAAAAATTCAACAAGTATTGGCCAAGCTCATGAGATATTTGCGGAAAATCAAAATGATCTAGCAGCTTTACCAGCAACTACTCGTAGTTTAATTTTAAGTAATGAAATGATAAACTTTGGTTCACTGAATTTATTCAATCGATTATTTGAAGCTTACAAAAACGCTACTAATAGTAGTTTTAAAAATGCTTTAGGCAATGCAATTACTAGCACTACTGATCCAGAACTTATTAAACAAATCCTAGCTAATTTTAAAAATGCTGAAATAATTAAACCGCAAGACTTACGTCAATGTTATTATAATATTCTAAAAAATCCTTACGGAGAACAACTGGCATGGGATTGGTTACGTAATAATTGGCAATGGCTTGAGGATACCGTCGGTGGAGATATGGAATTTTCAACTTTCATTACCGTAAGCTCTTTTGTATTCCATACTAGAAAACGGTTAAATGAATTTAAATCTTTCTTTGAACCAAAACTTAACACTCCAGGATTAACCCGAGAGATTAAAATGGATATCAGGTCAATTGCAAGTAAAGTTTCCTTAATTGAATCTCAGCAAGCTGAAGTAATAAAGGCTATTACTCAGTGTATTTCAAATTAGAACTTTTAAAGTCTGAATAAATCAGACTTTTTTTGTTTATAAATAAAAGTTTGACGTAGAGTGGACTTTAAGATCTAAAATAAAAACAAATAGTAAATATTGGAGGTTAAAAATGGCAATATTTGATGAAACCTATACTTTAAATAATAGAGTTAAAATTCCTCGACTAGCTTTAGGAGTTTGGGAAATTCCCGATGACCAGACACCACAAGCAGTAAAAGAAGCCTTAAATATGGGATATCGGCATATCGACACCGCTCAAGCTTATCATAATGAAAGAGGCGTTGGGGAAGGATTACGTTTAGCAAATGTATCTCGAGATCAAGTTTTTATTAATTCTAAAATAGAAGCTGAAATAAAAGATTATCAAAAAGCTAAAAATTCTATTGACGAAACTTTGATGAAAATGAAATTAGACTACCTTGATATGATGATTATTCATAATCCGCAACCTTGGAAAGAAGTAAATCAATCTGATGATCGCCATTTTAATGGAAATTTAGAAACCTGGCGGGCCTTAGAAGACGCTTTAAAAGCTGGTAAACTAAGAGCTATTGGTGTTTCTAGTTTTCAAAAGGTAGATTTAGATAACATCATTAAAAATAGTAGTACCAAACCTGCTGTTAACCAAATTCTTTGCCATATTGGAGCAACTCCTTCAGAATTAATTCAATACTCACAAGATCAAAATATTATCATTGAAGCTTTTTCACCGATTGCTCATGGTGAAATTTTACGTAATCAAGAAATTCAACAAATGGCAGCTAAATACCAAGTTAGTCCTGCCCAACTAGCAATTCGCTATGACTGGCAATTAAACACAGTAGTATTACCTAAAGCTATTAGTCCGCAACATATGCAAGCTAATGCTCAATTAGATTTTGAAATCAGCGAAACTGATATGGCAACACTGAAATCAATCAAGTCTATTGATTATGGTAAATCTAGTTCTTTCCCCGTTTTCGGTGGCAAACAGTAGTATAAGTATTAATTTTTAAAAATATAGAGTTCAAATTAAGATGTTTTTTAGTTTGAACTTTTTATATTATTTTAAAATCTTATTAAAAAATAAGATATTATATTGACTTTTAATTTTTAAAAAATACTCAATTGGTGTAATTGCTTACTTAAAAACCTAGATTAAAATGAGGTTTAAAAGTAAAGCTGAATATATTAAAAAAGTTATCCAAATTTGAAAAATATTCAGATCCAAGTTGGAATTATAAGCCATTTAATTACAATTACTTGTGGCGAAAACTTTTTTAACTCATCCAGTTTTAGAATTTGATAGCTTGATGGCAGAAAAAATTATAAATATTTCTAACAGGCATCGTCTTTTAAATCTTATAATATTTTTACCGATTGGATTCCAATCATTGAAGGATACGATTCTGTAGAAATGATGATGAATGTTATATCAAATACACTGAACGATTATCGTGTATCTAATATAGGAAAAATAGTTAATGGTTTTTCCTATCGGATTACGGATAATGGTGTTTTATCAATTAATGGGGATTGCATCTCTAATCAAAATATAATAGATCAACAAGTATCTAGCAAAAAA
>CALYPJ010000007.1 GCA_945273735.1 uncultured Lactobacillaceae bacterium | reverse complement strand
AACAGCAAAAGAAGCATCTTTATTTTATACTGTGGTAGGACTAGAAGCTTTAAATCCTAAATCATTTATTGATTTAACAACATTAAAAGATCTTTCGACTTTAACCCATTCTAATGCTTATACAAAATTAGATGATTATAATTTTAGTTTTGCTCCTCAAAATACAGCTGACAATTAAAGCTTTTGGGATACTACAGGTGATAATAAAACCGTATATATTAATGTTTCAGTTAAAGCTGATAATTTACTCCCTCAAGCTTCAACAATTGATTTAGGTTTTTTTGACAATAGTTCAAATTTATTTTTGAATTTAATTGATAATGATGTTGTAATTATCTCTGGTAGAGAAAATAAAAATTTTGATATTATAACTGATAGTGGTATGGAAACAAATAAAAAGTTAAAAATAAAAAAGCAAAATGCGGATAATCATCTAACAGTTCATAAATTTAAAACTAAATTGACTTGGGCTCTTACCGAAAATGTTCCATAAAGTCGAAGTATTTTTAACTTTTTACTAATAAATTTAAAATTATATAAAAAAGTTTTTAATTAATTGTAATTGATTGTTTTTTACACAATGGTGAATATTAAAAAAAATTGCACAAAATATATTTTATTTTATTGCTTTTAATTGAAAATCTGTTAAAATAAACAATGTATTTTCAAGAGGTAGTGGTTCGATAGTTTTTACACTTTCCCCACATTACCTGTGATAGATGCAATTTTTTAGTGGAAGGAAAGTCAATGGAACACGGAACTGTAAAGTGGTTTAATCCTGAGAAGGGTTATGGGTTCTTGACAAGAGAAAATGGTGATGATGTATTTGTCCATTTTTCTTCTATTCAGGGTGAGGGTTTTAAAACTCTTTCTGAAGGCGAACCTGTTACTTTTGATATCGAGGATACGCCACGCGGACCACAAGCTGTTAACGTAGTAAAAGGTTAATAATTTGTTTTAAAAAGTGAACCTTAATATAGGTTCACTTTTTTTGTCTTTTAAAAGTTTATTTATTTAATAGATTTTTCCGATAGAATGATTATAATTACATTCATG
The DNA here is from genome assembly GCA_945273735.1 of uncultured Lactobacillaceae bacterium. Lineage (GTDB taxonomy): Bacteria > Bacillota > Bacilli > Lactobacillales > Lactobacillaceae > Xylocopilactobacillus. The sequence goes on along the minus strand of CALYPJ010000007.1, from coordinate 68,129 downwards.
AAATTTATTTTTTGTGGAGTAAAAAATAATGGAAAAAGATGATGATAATTTGAGTTTAATGAAAATTCAAATTAGCGATTTTTATCAAAAATTAAATACCTCTGAGAACGGTTTAAACTCTGAAGAAGTAAAAAAAAGATTAGAAACTTATGGATCAAATGTAATTACCCAAGAAAAACAAGGATCCAAAATAAAGGATTTTTTAAAACACTTTACTAGCGTTATGGCTATACTGCTTTGGTTTAGTGGCTTCATTGCTATTTTAGCTCAAACGCCTGAATTGGGAATTGCAATCTGGGCAGTTAATATCATTAATGGTTTATTTAGTTATTGGCAAGCTAGAGCTGCTAAAAAGGCAACTGATTCCTTAAAAAAAATGTTACCTAGTTATGCTCAAGTGATTAGAAATGGGAAAAAAATTCAAATTAATGCTGAAGATCTAGTGCCAGGTGATTTATTTCAGATAACAGCAGGAAATAACATTTTAGCTGATGCTCGTTTAATCAGTAATGACTCTTTGGAAGTGGATGAATCAGCTTTAACTGGTGAATCCAATTTAGTACATAAGCAAGTTGAGTATGGACATGGAATGGGACGCTTTTCAGTTAAAAATGAAGTTTTTGCAGGTACTATTGCTTCTTCTGGTAGTGCATTAGCTGTGGCAACAAAAACTGGAATGAATACAGAATTAGGACATATTGCACAATTAACCCAAAAAAATCAAAAAATTACCTCACCATTGGAAATTGAATTAAATCGGTTGACTAAACAAATTTCAATTATTGCAATTTTAATTGGAATATCTTTTTTTGTTTCAGCAATTTATTTTGTTCATTATCCTCTAGCTAAGGCTTTTATTTTTGCACTAGGAATGATTGTAGCTTTTATTCCTGAAGGACTTCTTCCAACGGTTACCTTATCTTTAGCGCAAGGAGTTCAACGTATGGCAAAAAAGCATGCTTTAGTTAAATCTTTAAATAGCGTTGAAACATTAGGAGAAACTACTGTTATTGCTTCTGATAAGACCGGAACTTTGACTCAAAATCAAATGACGATTAATCATATTTGGTTACCCGATAGAATATATACTGTAACAGGTGAAGGCTATGTTAATAATGGGCAAATTCAATTTAATGGTTCACAAGTAGATCCTCATCAAGATCCATCTTTAATGAAATTACTTGAAGTTATAGCATTAAATAATGATACCGAGATTAAGTCAAGTGATAATGATAAACCTAAAATTATTGGGACTCCTACAGAAGCAGCTCATGAGATTTTGGTAGCTAAATCTGGTTTAGATAAACAAAAGATAATTCATGATTATCCACGAATTAAAGAATTAACTTTTGATTCCAATCGAAAAAGAATGACAACGATTCAAAAGTTAGATAATCAAAATGTTTTTGTTACAGTAAAAGGTGCTTTGTCCAGTGTAATAAGTAAATGTACAAAAATTTTTGAAAACGGTAAAATTAGAGAAATAACTGTTCAAGATAAAAAAAGAATTAATGAAGCTGATGATAGTTATGCTGCTAAAGGTTTACGTTCTTTAGCAATTGCTTATAAAGTTGTACAAGGACAACAAAATATACAAGATTATACAATCCCAAATACAGAACAAGATTTGATTTTTGTAGGTTTTACTGTAATGGCAGATCCTCCCCGACCAGAAGTTTATGAAGCTGTAAAAAAGGCGCACAAAGCTGGAATAAAAATTATAATGGTTACTGGTGATGGTGGATTAACTGCTAAATCTGTGGCTCAAAAAATTGGAATTGTTTCTGATAAAGCACGAATTATTACTGATTCTGATTTAGAAAGAATGTCTGATGATGAATTATCAGAAGTAGTTAAAGGTGAAGTCGTTTTTGCAAGAGTTGCTCCAGAGCAAAAATATCGAATTGTTAAAGCTAATCAGCGTAATGGTGAAATTGTAGCTTCAACTGGTGATGGTGTGAATGATGCTCCTGCACTTAAGCAGGCCGATATAGGTGTCGCTATGGGGATGACAGGTACTGATGTTGCTAAAGATGCCGCTGATATGATTTTAACTGACGATAATTTTGCTTCAATTGTAACTGCTATTGAAGAAGGCAGAACGGTTTATAGCAATATTCAGAAATTTTTAATATATATTTTAAATAGTAATTTACCTGAGGCTGTACCTTCAGCATTATTTCTTTTTTCTCAAGGAGTAATTCCTTTACCACTTACAGTTATGCAAATTTTGACTGTAGATTTAGGTACTGATATGTTACCTGCTTTAGGATTAGGTGCTGAACAAAGTGAACCTGGGATAATGAATCGACCACCAAGATCACGTAAAGCTCATTTATTAAATAAATCAATTCTTTGGAAATCTTTTGGTTGGTATGGACTTGTTGCATCTTTAGTTTCAACTGCTGCTTATTTCTTTATTAATTATTTACACGGATGGCCAGGAGTACCTTTAGCTAGTTCAGGGGCTAATTATCGAGAAGCAACTACGATGACTCTAGCTGCAATAGTTTTTTGTCAGATCGCAGCGGCAATTAATTGTCGTACCCAATTTATATCAGTTTTTAAAATCGGTATTTTTAGTAATCGTCATGTTTTAATTGGAATTTTATCCGAAGTAGTTATTCTTCTTTTATTAATATACGTGCCATTTTTCCAAGGAGTATTTAATACAGGCCCTCTGAAATTAGTTAATTGGCTATTTTTAATTGCTATTCCAATTCCTTTGATATTAATTGATGAATTAAGGAAATTGATTATTCGGCGTAAAAATGGCTTGAAATAATTTAATTAATATCGCCCAAGGGCGATATTTTTGTAAAGCTAGTGATGCTATAATTGTATTAATCTGTTTTTTGTGAGGAAGTAATGTTATTGAAAAAAAAGTTTTATATTACAACACCAATATATTATCCTAGTGGTAAATTACAACTTGGTAACACTTATACGACTGTTTTAGCAGATAGTTTAGCTAGGTTTCATCGTTTGCAAGGAGAAGATGTTTTTTTCTTAACTGGATCAGATGAACATGGGTTAAAAATTGAACGTAAAGCTGCTGAAAATCATCAAAAGCCATTAGAATATTTGGATGAACAAATTGCTGGTTTTAAAAAAATATGGTCATTAATGGATATTTCTTATGATAAGTTTATTCGAACAACTGATCCTCATCATGAAAAAATTGTTCAAAGTATTTTTCAACAATTTCAGAATCAAGGAGATATTTATAAGGGTGAATATCAAGGCTGGTATTCTGTTTCTGATGAAGAGTATTTTACTGAATCACAGTTAGCAGAAGTTTATCGTGATGAAAAAGGTAATGTTGTTGGTGGTAAAGCTCCCAGTGGTCATGAGGTTGAACTGGTTAAAGAAGAAACTTATTTCTTTAAAATGAGTAAGTATGCTGATTGGCTACTTCAATATTATCAAGAACATCCTAATTTTATTCAACCTAGTTCGCGGATGAATGAAATGATTAACAATTTTATAAAACCTGGTTTAGAGGATTTAGCTGTAACAAGAACAAAAGTTGACTGGGGAATTAAAGTTCCGAATGATCCCAAGCATGTAATTTATGTTTGGATTGATGCTTTGAGTAATTATATTACTGCTTTAGGTTACGATCCTAAATTAACTCAGCAACCTGATAAATTTCAAAAATTTTGGCCAGCTGATATTCATTTAGTTGGCAAGGAAATAGTACGATTTCATACGATTTATTGGCCAATTATGCTTCATGCACTGGGATTACCTTTGCCTCATGAAATTTTAGGGCATGGCTGGTTAATTATGAAAGATGGAAAAATGAGTAAGTCCAAAGGTAATGTAATTTACCCAGAAACTTTAATAGATCGTTATGGACTGGATTCAGTTCGCTACTATTTGTTAAAAATGATGCCTTTTGGTAACGATGGGGTGTTTACTCCTGAAGATTTTGTTTCTCGAATAAATTCTGATTTAGCGAATGATTTAGGTAATTTATTAAACCGTACCGTTTCCATGGTTAATTTATATAATAATGGAATTGTTCCTCAGCTTTCTAATTTGAATCCAGAGGATTCTTCACTTGAAAAAACAGCCATGCAAACCATTACTGACTATAATAAAGCAATGAAAGAAGCAAATCCTGGAGAAGCTTTAGATATTATTTGGCGTTTGGTACGTCGGACAAATAAATATATTGATGAAACTCAACCATGGATTAAAGCTAAAGATTTAAAATTAAAAAATGTTTTAGATGATGTTTTAGCTCACATTGTTGCTTCACTAAGAGAAGTTGCCGTTTTATTACAGCCAATAATGACTAAAACGCCAAAAAAAATTTTTGAACAATTAGGGTTAGGGAAGTTAATTAATTTTGTTGATTTCAATTTTTATAATTTGCCCAAAAGTGCAAAGGTTTCTAATAATCCAAGACCAATTTTTCCTAGAATTGATGTAAAAAAAGAAGTTGAGTTTGTAAAAAAATTAGTAAGTAAAAATAACAAAACTAAGGGTAGAGCTCAAATGGAAGAAAGTAAAAAGTCAGAACAAAGTTTGATTGAGTTTAGTGATTTTTCAAAAGTTAAATTATGTGTCGCTGAAATAAAATCAGCTGAATTTTTAGAGAATTCGAACAAATTGATTAAATTTATTGTAAATGATGGACATAATCAACATAGACAAATTCTTAGTGGTATTCGCAAGTGGTATCCTGAACCGGAAAAACTTTTAGGCAAAAAGGTGATTATTGTCACTAATCTTGCTCCTAAAAAAATGGCCGGAACAATTAGTGAAGGAATGATCTTGGCGGGAGAAAATACGAATGGCGATGTAATTTTAACTATTCTTCCTGATAAATTAGAACCAGGAGCCCAAATCAGTTAATGAGTAAAATCGATCCAAAATTACGTTTACCACCAAATAATCATAATTATCAAATTTTTAATTCTCATTGTCATTTGAATGATGAAAAAGAATATGAACATGCTTTTGATTTAATTAAAGAGGGGAAAAAATTTAATGTTACCGATTTTATAGTTATTGGTGCAAATCAGGATTTTAATGATCGAGCAGTTCAACTTAGTCAAAAAAATAAACATTGTTACTGCGCTGTGGGTTGGCATCCAGAATACTGGTCACTGTACCAAAATATAAAAATGCTTAATTATTTAGAACAACCCAATTTAGTGTCAATGGTTGGAGAAATTGGTCTTGATTATCACTATTCTATAGATGATAAATTAGATCAACAAAGAATTTTTTCATCACAATTGGATATAGCAAAGCAATATAATTTACCAGTATCAATCCATACAAGAGATGCTTTTGAGGATACTTTACAAATTCTAAAAGATCATCACATATTTAGAGGTGTAATCCATAATTTTAATCAAGGACCAAAACAAGCTGAAGCATTTCTTGATCAAGGATTTATGCTTTCAATTAGTGGAGTTATTACTTTTAAAAATGCGCAAGATTTACGAGAAAGTTTAAAAATTATTCCAAATAACTACCTTTTGGTTGAAACAGATGATCCTTACCTGACACCAGTTCCATTTCGTGGTAAATTTAATCATCCTGCTTATGCCTATTTCACTCTTAAATACATAGCTGAATATTTAAATATAGAATTAAAGGAATTGGCAGCTAAAGTTTATCAAAATACTGAACGGTTAATTAATGGATAAGTATAAAATTAAAGCAATTATTATTGTAGAGGGGAAAAAGGATACTCAGCGTTTACGGTTAATTGATCCTGATGTTCAAACAATTGAGACAAATGGTGCTGCAATTAATCAAAAAGTGATTTCTTTAATAAAAAAAGTAAGTATTAAAAATGAAGTGATTGTTTTTACTGACCCTGATTTTTCTGGTGAACGCATTCGGCGTTTAATTACTAGATCAGTACCTAAAGTAAAGCAAGCTTTTTTACGTCAAAAAGATGCAATTCCTCAAAAACATTTGCGTCATGCATCATTAGGAATTGAACATGCTTCTACTTCAGCAATAATAGCTGCTTTATCAGAAGTATCTAGAGAAGAGAAAAATCTTCCACCTATCATAAAAAAGAGTGAATTAATGAGGTTAAAATTAATTAATGTATCTGGTGCAGAACATAATCGTCGTTATTTATGTGATTATCTAAATATTGGAATGGTAAATGGAGCACATTTAGCTCAGAGACTACAATTAATTAGAGTTACTTTGCCACAGGTCGAAGGAATTATGGAAAAAAAGCTTAATGGTAAAATTTAGAAATAAAAAAAGTTTGGGACAAAATTTTATAAAAGATCCTCAAATATTAAAAAAGATTGCTTCGGTAGCTAATTTAGATACTCAAACAGACGTTTTAGAAATTGGGGTTGGATCTGCTAACTTAACAACTATTTTAGCTAAAAAAGCAAAAAGAGTATTAGGATTTGAAGTTGATTTAAGTTTAATTCCTTTATTAGAAAAAAAATTAAAAAATTATCATAATGTTTATATAAATTTTAATGATGTTTTAAAAATTGATTTTAATCAAGAAATTAAAAAGAATTTACCAAATAGCAGTAATTTAATTGCTGTAGGTAATATTCCTTATTATATTACTTCACCTATTATTCATAAATTATTAGAATCTGAGATTAATTTTACTAAAATTATTTTAATGGTTCAAAAAGAAGTAGCACAAAGAATTGTCGCTTCTCCTAAGACGAATAACTATAGTGTTTTATCTCTTTATATTCAGGAATTTGCTCAACCCAAAATTTCTTTTTATGTTAACAAAAATAATTTTTACCCCATTCCTAAAGTTGATTCAGCAGTGATAACTTTAGATCTTAAACCCAATCGTTTACCTTCACTTCAAATTAAAGAAGAAATGAAATTTATTGAATTAGCTTTTTCAAATCGTCGTAAACAATTAAAAAATAACTTAGCACACCTAACTAAAAGTAAAGAAGAACAAAATATAGTTTCTAATATTTTAATGGATCTGTTTAGTAATACTAAAATTCGAGCACAGGAATTATCACTTTTACAGTATCGTAATTTAATTTCTAAGTTTAAAGAGTATAAAATCATCTAATTTTTCGCATGATTATTGATTTTTTTTTGAAATTTGAATGATTTATATATCAGTGCTATACTTTTAGTTAATGGTTGAGTGAGGTGGATATGCCGAATAGTATAGCAAAAATCAAGAATACATTAGATTCTAAAATTGGTCAGCATGTAGAAATTAAAGCCCAAGCTGGAAGAAAAAAAGTCATTAAACGTAATGGCATTTTGAGACAAACTTTTAGAGCAGTTTTTATTATTGATCTTGATGAACATAAGAGTACCTATGAGCGCGTGTCCTATAGTTATACAGACTTATTGACTAAAAATGTAGAATTAAGCTTTGATAATAACTGATTGCCATTTGTTACCATCACATGTTAGTGATGGTTTTTTTTGTGTTTAATTTTAAAAAATTTTGTCAATTAGCTAGATCTTAGTTTATTATTAAGGAGAAAAAAATAGTTTTGGAGTTGTAATGGAAAGTAATGTAAATGTGATTATTCTTGCTGCTGGAAAAGGCACAAGAATGAAATCTGATACCCTTAAAGTAATGCATGAAATTTGTCATCGGCCATTAATAGATTGGGTTTTTGATGGAGTAGCCGATCTAAAATATTCACAAGTATATACGGTAGTCGGCCATGATCGTGAGCAATTAGTAAAGCATCTTGGTAGTCGTTCGAAAATTGTAGTTGAACCACAACAATTAGGAACTGCAGATGCAGTAAAAACAGTTGGATCTGAATTATCAAATCAAAAAGGTGTTACTTTGGTATTAAATGGTGATTCACCACTTTTGACTCAAGCAACAATAAATCAATTAGTTGATTTTCATATTAAAGCCAAAAGTCCTTTAACGTTATTGACTGCTGATCTTAAAAATCCTTCTGGATATGGTCGAATTATATATGATAAAAATCGGAAATTTGAACGAATTGTTGAACAAAAGGATGCTAGTACTGAAGAATTAACAGTTAGTGAAGTAAATTCAGGCGTTTATTGCTTTGATAATCAGCTTCTTTTTAAATATTTACCTGAAGTAAATAATAATAATAATCAAAAAGAGTATTACTTAACGGATTTAATTGAAATTTTTCGTAAACATGGACTGCAACCTTTTACTTTTAAAACTAATGATTCTTCTGAAATTTTGGGAGTGAATGATTTAGTTGCTTTAAACAATGCAAGGAAGATTATACAGAAGCGAATTAATACAAAGTTGTTAATGAACGGAGTTCAAATTATTGATCCAGATCATACTTATATTGATTGCTCAGTTGAGGTAGGTAATGATACTATTATTGAGCCCAATGTTCAAATAATTGGTAATACAAAAATTGGTTCTCATTGTCATATTGGTATGGGAAGTGAAATTATAGATTCAAAAATTCATGATCATGTGACTATAATTAGTTCACTAATTGAAAGTTCAGAAATGTTTAGTTGTTCGGATATTGGACCTAATAGTCATTTAAGGCCAAATGCTAAAATTGGATCTAAGGTTCATATTGGTAATTTTTGTGAAATTAAAAATTCTACTATCGGTGATAATTCCAAAGTTGGTCACTTAACCTACATTGGAGATGCTGATTTAGGTAAAGATATTAATGTTGGTTGCGGGATTATTTTTTGTAATTATGATGGTTTTAAAAAACATCGAAGTAAAGTTGGCAGTAATAGCTTTTTAGGTAGTGGATCTAATATAGTAGCTCCCGTTGAAATTGCTGATCACAGTTTTATTGCTGCTGGTTCAACAATTACTAAAGATGTTCCTTATCATGCTTTGGCTTTAGGTCGAGCACGACAAATAAATAAAGAAAATTATTGGTCAAAATTACCGGTAGCTAATTCTAAGTTATGGGAAAAGACTGAAGAAAAAGAAAAATAGAGGAGAATATAAGTGTCTGTTGGTGGTTTTAAGCTTTTTGCGTTAAGTTCTAACGTTCCGTTATCACGGAAGATTGCTCGACATATGGGAGTAGAATTACAGCCAAGATCTGTAGCCCGTTTTAGTGATGGAGAAATTCAAATTGATATAGGTGCCAGTATTCGCGGAGATGATATTTTTTTAATTCAATCTACATCTGCTCCTGTAAATGATAATTTAATGGAGCTGTTAATTATGGTTGATGCAATGAGAAGAGCTTCTGCACGTTCTATTAATGTGGTTATGCCTTATTATGGTTATGCTCGACAAGATCGAAAAGCTAATCCTCGAGAGCCAATTACTGCTAAATTAGTAGCAAATATGTTAGAAAGTGCTGGAGTAAATCGTGTTATTACAATTGATTTGCACGCTGCCCAAATTCAAGGATTTTTTGATATTCCAGTGGATCATTTAAGAGGAGTTCCTGTATTTACAAGTTATATTTTGGAAAATGGTTATGACCAAGATGCAGTAATTGTATCTCCTGATCATGGTGGGGTTAATCGCGCTCGAGTTTTAGCAGAATATTTAAAAGCACCTTTAGCAATCATTGATAAAAGAAGACCTAAGCCAAACGTTTCTGAGGTTATGAATATCATTGGTAATGTTAAGGGTAAAAAAGCAATTATTATTGATGATATTATTGATACAGCTGGCACTTTAATTAATGCTGCCGAAGCCTTACTAAATCATGGGGCAAAATCAGTTATTGCTTGTTGTACACATGCAGTATTATCCGGACCTGCGATAGATAGAATTAAAAAATCAGGCATAGAAAAAGTTGTAGTAACAGATACAATTAATGTACCTAAAGAAAAACGAATTGATAAATTACAAATTGTATCTGTAGGTCCGATGATGGGGGAAGCTATTTCAAGAGCTTATCATGGAGATTCTCTTTCTCCTTTATTTGAGATTAAAAATCGTTATTTATATCGTGATCAGTTGAAACCTAAAAATTAAGTGTTTAAAATTAAATAAATTAAAAAAGGCAATTAAAGAATACTGCCTTTTTTTAATTTAAAGCTAGATTTTAAGATATGTTTCCGGTCAGAGTCGAACTGACGACTAATCTTTAGGAGAGATTTGTTATATCCACTTAACTACGGAAACAACGATCCTATTTTATCATATTTTTTATCTAAGTAGCAAAGTTGATCTGATTATTGAATTAATCAAAATTTTTTGATAAAAAATTTTATAAAATAATATTTAATTTTTTACTTGCATTAGCCTTTGAAACCACTTACAATTAGGTTGTTAATTAGGTGAATTAATTGGAGGTACGTTTTAATGAAACAGTTAACGAAAAATAAGTTGGCTGAATACTGGGACGGTTTTAAACCTGGTCGTTGGCAGGATGAAATTGATATCCGTGATTTTATCCAAAATAATTTTACTCAATATAATGGTGATGAATCATTTCTAGCTGGTCCAACAGAAGCAACTACCGTTTTAAACAATCAAGTATTAAATTTAAAGAAAAAAGAACGCGAAGCGGGAGGAGTATTAGATGCTGATAATAATATTCCTAGTACAATTACTTCTCATGGCCCAGGTTATTTAAACAAAGATCTTGAAAAAATTGTTGGTTTACAAACAGATGCACCTTTAAAACGTGCTTTTATGCCATTTGGTGGTATTCGAATGGCTGAGGATGCATTAAAATCTTATGGATTTGATACTGATCCTGAAATGCATAAAATTTTTACAGAGTGGCGTAAAACACATAATCAAGGTGTATTTGATGTTTATACTCCTGAGATTAGAGCTGCAAGGCATTATAAAATTGTAACTGGATTGCCAGATGCTTATGGTCGAGGCCGCTTAGTTGCTGATTTTCCTCGAATTGCGGTTTATGGTATAGATCGCTTGATGGAAGAAAAAGCAAAGGATTATTCAGGAATTGGCGATGGTGAAATGACTGAAGAAGTTATTCGGCTTCGTGAAGAAGTTTCTGATCAATACCGTGCTTTAAATGATATGAAAAAAATGGCAGCTTCTTATGGTTATGATATTTCTAAACCAGCCAAAAATGCTCAAGAAGCGATTCAATGGATCTATTTTGGATACTTAGCATCAATTAAGACTCAAAATGGAGCTGCAATGTCAGTAGGGCGTCTTGATGATATTATTGATATCTATATTCAACGTGATTTAAATCGTGGGATTATTGATGAAAAAACTGCTCAAGAATTAGTTGATCATTTCATTATGAAATTAAGATTAGTTAGATTTATTAGAACTCCTGAATATAATTCCCTATTTTCTGGTGATCCTATTTGGGCAACACTTTCAATTGCAGGAATTGGCTTAGATGGACGTCATCATGTTACCAAAACCACATTTAGAATATTAAAAACTTTAGATAATATGGGTGCAGCTCCAGAACCAAATATCACTTTACTTTGGTCTGATAAATTACCAGAACCATTTAAACGTTATGCTACAGAGGTATCAATTAATAGCTCAACAATTCAATATGAAAATGATGATTTAATGAGAGTCCAGTGGGGCACTGATTATTATGGAATTGCTTGTTGTGTTTCTGCTCAGCCAATTGCTGATGGAATGCAGTATTTTGGAGCTCGTGCTAATCTCGCTAAAGCCATTTTATATGCAATAAATGGTGGAGTTGATGAATTAGGGCATGTTCAAGTTGGTCCAGAATATAAACCAATTACTAGTGAATATATTGATTATGATGACTTCATGTCCAAGTTTGATAAGATGATGGATTGGCTTGCTGATATTTATGTAAATTCTCTAAACGCTATTCATTACATGCATGATAAATATTATTATGAAGCAGCTCAGTTTGCTTTGAAAGATACGCGATTAAATCGAACTTTTGCTACTGGAATTTCTGGATTTTCTCATGCAGTTGATTCGATAAGTGCAATTAAATATGGCCACGTTAAACCAATACGCGATAAAGATGGAATAGCAGTTGATTTTGTGGTTGATAATGATGATTATCCTCGCTATGGTAATAATGATGATCGAGCAGATGATATAGCTATTTGGTTAGTTAGAACATTTTATTCAAAAATGAATACTCATCATTTGTATCGAGGATCTAAACTTTCAACATCAATTTTAACTATTACTTCAAATGTAGTTTATGGTAAAAATACTGGTACTACACCTAATGGGCGTAAATCAGGTGAACCGTTCTCTCCTGGTGCTAATCCTGCATATGGCGCTGAAACTCATGGTGCTCTAGCATCTTTGTTGTCAACAGCTAAATTACCTTATAAATATGCTACAGATGGGATTTCAAATACTTTTGGAATTACTCCTAATACCTTAGGTCATGATCCTGAAGCGCGTAAAGATTCTTTAGTTCATATGATTGATGGATATATGGTTAATAATGGAATGCATTTAAATATTAATGTGTTTAATCGTGATACTTTAATTGATGCTCAAAAACACCCTGAGGAGTATCCAACTCTTACTGTTAGGGTATCTGGTTATTGTGTATATTTTGCTGATTTAACTAAAGAACAACAAGATGATGTTATCGCTCGTACATTCTTCGATCAAATGTAAAAAGCTTGATTTTATAAAAAAGTAGGAGTAATCCTACCTTTTTTGTTAAACAAACAATGGAGATGAATCATAAATGAAGATTTATGAAAATAACGATGAGGTTAAAAAAAATGAAAAAATTAAAGGTTACGTGCATTCGATTGAAACTTTTGGCGCAGTTGATGGACCAGGAATCCGTTATGTAGCATTTCTTCAAGGCTGTCGTATGCGTTGTCAATATTGTCATAATCCAGATACTTGGAATATCGGGGTTGGCGATGAGATGACAGCTGAAGAAATTTTAGATGATGCTGAAAGGTATCGAGCATTTTGGGGTCCACAAGGTGGAATTACTTTAAGTGGTGGTGAATCTTTAGTACAAATTGATTTTACGCTAGATATTTTTAAAAAAGCAAAAGCTCGTCATATTAGTACATGTTTAGATACTTGTGGTCAACCTTTTACTTATCGTGAACCAACTTTTAGCAAATTTGAAGAATTAATGAAATATACCGATATATCTTTAGTAGATATTAAAGAAATTGATCCTATAAAACATAAAGAGTTAACTGGATTTAGTAATAAAAATATTTTGGAAATGATTCAATATATGGCTAAAAATAATGATGACATGTGGATTCGCCATGTTTTAGTGCCTGGTAAAACCGATTTTGATACAGATTTACGTAAACTATCAGATTATATTGCTGAAATCCCTAATAATGTTGTAAAAAAAGTTGAAATTTTACCATATCATACTTTAGGGGTCAGAAAATATCATGAGATGGGTATTCCCTATAAGTTGGAAAAAATAGAACCTCCCACGGCAGAACGGGTTAAGAATGCAGAAAAAATTTTAAGGACATCTGAATATAATTTATATAAAGATTGGCGTCCTAAAAATAATTAAAAATTTATTTTAAAAAAATCACTTTAAGTATACAATTAAATAAGTGGTTTTTTAGTAATTTTTAGAAAGTAAAATAATGAATTCAAAAAATGACAGTGCTTTTTTAGTTAGATCCATCGGTTATTTTAATGCTTTAGCTCATACTTTGAGTTATACCAAAACTGCAGCTGAATTAGGAATTAGCCAGCCTGCTTTAACTCAGCAAATAAAAAAACTTGAAGATATTGTTGGTACTCCATTATTTTATATGGAAGGTAAAAAAATTCATTTAACTCATGCGGGAGAAGTTTTCTTAAATGCAACGCAAAAAGTAACTAATATTTTTACTGATGCTAATGATGAAATAAAAGAAGTAAGTTGTCACAAGCACGATCAAATTAATATTGGTGTAATTTCAGCGATGCCAGCTAATGTTTTAATTGATTTTATTGCAAAATTTAAAAAGAAAAAACCGCAAGTTGATTTTAATGTTAATTCAATTTTACAGTATAGTCTTAGATCCCAATTAGAAATGGATGCAGTTGATATACTGTTTACGTATTTACCAGATAAATCATTATCTCACCTCAAGCAATATAAAACGGTTAAATTATGTCGCAGTGAATTAATTTTAGCTTCTCCTTATGAATTAAAAGATGGAAATAAAATTAGTTTGGAAGAAGCTAGAAAATATAGGTGGGTAGGTTATCCAGAAGGTTATTATTTAAGTCGATTAATTTCTGAAGAATATCATAGGCAAAATATTTATGCACCTGATTTTGCTGCCAGGTTTTCACAAGTAGCCAATATTTTGCTTTTTGCTGAAAGAACCAACACTATTGCTGCTATTCCAGACATTTGTTTACCTTTTTTAAAGGATAAGAAGATTTATATTTATCACTTTAATCCTGCAATTAAGTTCGATGTTTCATTAATTTATCGTAAAAATAAATTAAAGGTTTCAATAATTCAAGAATTTCTTGAAAAGTTTGAGTTATACTTAAATAAGAAAAATTTTATAACTCGTTTAGATGAGTTAGCAGGAAGGAAATAATTTTTTCATGAATAAACAATTGGTTTTTGGTCATGCAAATCCAGATACTGATGCAATTGGCACTGCAATTGCTGCCGCTGAATACTTTAAAAGGCGGGGGATTGAAACCGAAGCAGTCGCTCTAGGTAATCCAAACGATGAAACAAGGTTTGCTTTAAATTATTTTCATCTCAAGTGTCCACGAGTAATTAATAAAGCAGATACAGAGGAAGTTATTTTAGTTGATCATAATGAAGCAAAGCAATCTGTTTCTAACTTTAATGATATAAAAGTTACTCATGTAATTGATCATCATAAAATTAACTTTCAAACAACTGATCCTATTTATTATTATGCTAAACCAGTCGGTTGTACTTCTACTATTTTGTTTGAGCTTTATCAAAATGCTCATTTAGAAATTCCAAGTCCCATTGCTGGAATCATGTTAAGTGCTATAATTTCAGATACGTTATTATTGAAGAGTCCAACAACAACTGATGAGGATCGACAGGCGGTAGAAGCTTTAGCAAAAATAGCAGAAGTATCTGATTATAAAAAGTATGGTTTGACCATGTTAAAGGCCGGAACTAATGTTGATAAGCATTCTGATCATGAAATTATTGATGGTGATGCTAAATCATTTGAAATGAATGGCAGAAAAGTTAGGATTGGTCAAGTTAATACAGTTGATGTTAATGATGTTCTTTCTCGGTCATCTTTAAAGGATAATGTTAAAAAAGAAATGATTGATAAGGGTTATGATGATATTTTGCTAGTAGTTACTAATATCATTGATTCTAATTCTAAAGGAATTTTTTATGGTAAAGATGAATCTGCTGTGGAAAAAGCATTTAATGCTAAACTTATTGATCACGTAATTGATCTTCCAGGAATAGTTTCTCGAAAGAAACAAATTGTTCCAAACTTAACTAAAGGAATGGAATAAGATAAAAGGGTTAGGGCAAGATTTAAATCCTAGCCTTTTTTTCTGATTATTTTATGAAAAAAATTATTCAAAATTTAATTTACAACGGACTTTATCAGGCAATTTATGTTATTTTGCCTTTTATCACTCTACCGTATATTCAAAGAATATTTACTAATAGACAAATTGGCATCAATTCTTATATTAATTCAATTCCATTATTTTTAAGTGTACTTATTGGTATGGGAATGATTCAAATTGGTCCAAAAGTCATTGCTAGTAGTAATAAAGATCAGTATTATGACGAAATAACTAAGTTATGGGGAATTCAATTTTATGTTGGGATCTTTACGATTTTAGCTTATGTGATTTTTGTTATATTATTTTTAGATTTTAAATATTATTTTTTATTGGAAATTCCTTATCTTTTAGGCTATGTATTTGATCTATCCTGGTATTTTTGGGGTACTGGTGAAGCAAAAGAAGTTATAATTAGAAATACTTTAATTAAAGTAATTATTACTATTGCCATTTTTGCTTTTGTACACGATAAAAATGATTTGGGAATATATATTCTAATCAATAGTGTAACCTACCTAGCAAATATTATTTTCTTTTTTCGTATGCAAAAAGATTTAGGTAGACGAATTAAACTAAAGGATCTAAGTTTTAAGAATAAATACTTAAAATCTTCTTTAATTGTTGTTGTTCCATTACTTGCTACAAAAGTTTATACTTCGTTTGATCAAACTTTAGTAAAAATTTTATCCAATGCTGTTGAACTTTCTTATTATTCTCAGGTACAAGTATTAATTACTGCAGTTTATACCATTATTGCATCTACAAGTTCAATTTTAATGCCAAAATTGGCTGAATTAGAAGCAAAAGAGTCAAAAGAAAAAATGATGAATTTGTTACGTAAATCTTTACAATACACATTAATTCTTTCATTGTTTTGTGCTGCTGGTTTAATGGTAAATGCTCATGATTTCATGATTTGGTATTCTGGTCCACGATATTATCCAAGTATTAATAATTTATTTTTTGCATCCATGATTGTTGTATTTATTCCAGTAGGAGGCGTTTTTAGCAATCAATATTTATTAGCAGAAGGTAAATATGTGCGCTATTCTTTACCTACTTTATTGGCTGCAGGTCTATCGTTAATCTCCAATTATATTGTATTAGGAATATTTCATTGGGGAGCTGATGGTGCAACATTTACAATTTGCCTTTGTGAAGGCTTAGTTTTTGGATTATTTATTTGGTTATGTCGAAAAGATCTTAATTTAAGATATCTTTTTCAGGGGAGTTGGAAAAGCTTTTTAATATTTTTAATCATTCTAGTCAGTGGTTATTTTTTACCTTTACACTTTAGTTTGTTTATCAATTTGGTTATAAGAACTATATTTATTACAATATTAGCCATTATTCTTGCTTTTGTTTTAAAGCTAGATATTATTGCTGATTTTAAAAAAATACGCTCCCAAATGAAATCTTAAATTGAATTTTATAAAAATATAAAAAAAATGAAGTGCATTATTTTATTAGGTTTATAATCTAATTTAGATGTTGCACTTCATTTTTGTAAACTATTAATTTTATTTTTGAAATTGAACAAAAGTAGGTTCATGAAATTTGATGTCTTCTTGGATTACTTTCAAAGTACCATCTTCTTTAATCTGATATAAAGTGCCATTATCTGAATTTTGATTACCAACCAAAAGTACATTCTCATCATCATTTAAAGCAAAATCTCTTGGAAAATCCCCTCCAGTTGTAATATTTTGGATTTCTTCTAAAGTTGCTCCTTGGTTTAAGATTTTAAAAACGATTATAGAATTAAATCCACGATTAGCAACATAAAGATTTTTACCATTTTTTGCAATTTTAATAGCACTAGTACCATTATATTCAGTAAATGATGATGGAATTGTGGGATAAGTTGCTAATTCTCTTATTTCACTACCATAAGTAAATACTTTGACCGAACTACCTAATTCTCCAACACAATAAAAATATTTTCCATTTGGATGAAAAATTATATGTCTTGGACCAAATCCAAGATTAACTTTAATTTTTTCAGATATATCTAGTTTTCTTTTTGAAATATCAAATAGAATTATCTCATCAGTTCCTAAATCACACGTAATTAAACGCCCATCTGGTGTTAAATTAACATAGTGAAAATGAGAAGAATCTTGCTCAGGTTTAATACCTTTGCCGGTATTGCTATATTGATCAAGTAATTCAATTTTTCCCTTATTGGACAAACTATAGAGATTAATTGATCCAGCGTGATAATTAGCATCAAAAATTAAATTATGTTCAGGATTTACTGCAACATATGCAGGTGGAGTTTGATCATAAACTAATTCAGAAATTTTAGTGTACTTTTTTTGATTATTATCAAATTCATAGCATGCTATTCCACCTTTTCCATTTTCTTTAATTATACTAATGATAGTTTGATCAAAAATTGCAAGATATGTTGGATTTTCAACATTAATTATTAAATTTGGATCACCTACTTTTTTAAATTTGGAATCATAATTACTTAAATATATTCCTTTACTGTTTTTTTTAGTATAGCCACCGCTAATAACTTTCATTTCAATACTCCTTTTCATTTTAATTATAATCCTCATTAATTATATATGAATATGGTAAAATAAAGAAAAAAGGAAGTCTTAAATCATGAATTCCAAAAAAGTTAATATTAATATGAAAATTGATGCGGAATTAAAAAAGAATGCAGAAGTTCTTTTAAAAAATATGGGTTTAACTCTAACAAGTTCTTTTAATATTCTTCTAAAAGAAATAGTTAGAACTGGACATTATCCTTTTGTTCCAACTGCTAGTATTTCAATTAAAAAAAATGAAAAACAAGAAAATGATAAGCAGATATCACTATTTTAATTTTCAATTCTTGATAAATTTTTAATTAAATAAAATAACTACTATTTTAAAAAAATCATTCTTTGATTTACTATAGGTTGGAACTGAAGTTGGTGGTAGAGCAGTTATTCATGGTACAATTTAACAAGAAATTGGACATCCAGAAATGGGGCATACTTTTTTTAAAGAGACACCCTGATGACAAAGATTTCTCTGGTATTTGTCCATATCATCATGATTGTTTAGAAGTTTTAGTATCTGAACCTAATTTTGATAAAAGGTGAGGTATATCTGGACCTAAAGTTCCAAAAGATCATCCAATTTGGGATATTATAGCATATTATTTAGCTCAAGCAGTAATTCAGCAAACTATGATTATAAGACCTGATAATGTGGTTATTGGTAGTGGGGTAGTTAATAGAAATTTACTACTTAAAATTCAAAAGGAGTTTTCTAAATTATTAAATAGCTATATTAAAGTTCCAAATCTCGAATAAAAGATAATATTCTGCAACTTTGGGTGCTTTAGCTTATGAATAGGTGAATAAGTGTCACCATCTTCATTCTAATGCAGGGTAGAACAAATAACATAGATAGTTCTCCATTGAAGTTAAATAAAGTAAAATATGCTAATCAAAAAAACAAGATAATTAATTAGGTTGATAATCCATGAGAATAAAAAGAATTAAACCAAAATATTTTAAGTTATATTGGGCAATAGGGCTGAAATAAATTTGCTAATTTGACTCTTACTTCGTATAATATATATTATGTTAACCAAAGACAAAAAAGAGACCTTTATATTATGCCTGGAATGGTCTCTTTAATTGGAATCCCAGTCGTCGTAACCCAATCATTTGAATTTGCGCTTTGAGCAGGAGAACAAGTGAAAATATTAACTGCCGGACCAGAAACTATATATTTATGATCTTCAATCCAATGTGCCAAAACTGCCATAACTTCTGGCATTTGTTGATAATCTCCGTCAAACGTGGCTGTAGCTAATTGAACTTCTGGCAGTTCATTGAACTTTATAGTGTTTGTATTCTTTCGTATTCCTTGAATACTCAGCTGAACCTCGATATCGCTATTAACTTTATCGAATTCATGGAAAATGGTCATTGGCCAGGCTTGTTGAGCTAATTGGATTTCTTGTTGTTGCTTTTCCAACCAAAGCTGATTCCATAGTTTGTGCTCTCCTTGGGCATTACTAACTTTCTGTCGAAGAGAAATTACGTTTCTTTGTGGAATTTTCTTGATAGTAACGTGATATTTGGAAAGAATTTCGTCTTTTTTAACAATTTTAGTTAATAATCTTTGCTGCTGGCTTAATTTAAATAGTTGTTGCTGAATTTCTTGCTGACGACGATCAATTTTCTTTTGAATATTATTTGAATTTGGATTTTCTAAAATTTCTTTAATATCTTGAAGTGAAAATCCAATATCTTGCAGGTTTTTAATTTGATTAGCAATTTTAATCTGAGAAGCCGAATAATAACGATAATTTGACTTAAGATCAATTTTTGCAGGATTTAGTAAGGATAAATGTTCATAATAATGAAGAGCTCTAATACTCAAACCGGTTAACTTGGAGAATTCTCCAATTCTCAGCATCTAAACAAAACCTTCCTTCTGAAAAATTGTAATATTCTTGACTCTACCCTAATGGTAGAGTTCATAATATAATCATGGTTTGAATTATAAGAAAGGAAATCAAAAATGGCAAGACCAACTTCAAAAAATGAACTTATTGAGGCAAGTAATGTAAACTATCAAAAAATAACTGATTTAATCGCATCATTGCCCCCTGCAGCCCGTGAAGCTGATTTCACATTTGATACGAGTAAATTAAAGGAAGCCCATTGGCAAAGAGATCACAATGTTCGCGATGTGTTAATTCACTTATATGAATGGCAGGAATTATTATTAAAGTGGGTTAAAAATAATCAAGCTGGTAAATCCCAGGAGTTTTTACCTGATGGAATTAACTGGCGGAACTATGGAAAAATGAATCTCGAATTCTGGGAGAAGCACCAAAACACCTCACTTCAAGAAGCCGAAGAACTTTTAGCTGAATCTCATCAACAAACTATGGCTTTACTTGAAACGTTCTCTAATGACGAGTTATTTAATAAAGGGGTTTTCCCCTGGACTGGAAATAATGCTCTAGGAATCTATTTTATTGCTAATACTTCCAGCCATTATGATTGGGCATTAAAGAAGCTAAGAAAATACAAAAAATCATTAAGTTAAGTAATAAAACAAAAAACCAATGTTGGTAAAAGAACATTGGTTTTTTGTTATTCTAATTAGCTGCCATTTTGAATAACTGCTTTCCCGCGTTGATAAACTTCCTCATATTCTGTATCTGGTACTAGCATCCCGCCAGTTGCCCAAACAATATGAGTTGCATTTTTCATTGGATAATGTTGATTTAAATATGATTGACTTTGATGCAAAGCTGCGAAACCAGCAGTAGCTGAAGGCTCTACTTTAATTCCCTCAGTGTCCTTTAGTTGCGTCGTATAGGCTAAAATGCGATTATCATTAAACGTGCTAATGCCTAATAAAAGAGTTTTCATCATTTTTCCTGCGATTCGTGATGGTCGGCCAACTGCTAAGCCGTCAGCTTCTGTTTTACCATCTAGTCCCAAATCATAGACTGAAATTTTCTCATTTAATCCTGTGGCCATCCCTAATAACACGGAAGGAATATGAGTTGGTTCTGCAAAAATTGTATGCACATTTGAACCAAACAGTAATTTTAAGCCAAAGGTTACACCACTAGGAGATCCCCCTACCCCAGCTGGTAAATAAACAAATAAAGGGTGATCTTGATTAATTACAATTTTTTGATCTTTTAACTGTTTTTGGAGCCGAATTGCAGCCGTAGCGTAACCTAAAAATAAGTCATAACTTCCTTCATCGTCAATAAAGTACATTTTTGGATCAAGAGCAGCTTTTTGTCTTCCTGCGTCAATCGCTGTAGTAAAGCTCCCTGAATATTCAATAACTTCCACTCCTTTTTCTCTCAGAAGTTGTTTTTTCCAAGATTTAGCTTCCTGCGACATGTGTACGGTTACTTTAAAACCTAGTTTAGCTGCTACAATTCCGATACTCAATCCCAAATTTCCAGTTGAGCCTACAGAAATTCCATAATGGCTAAATAGTTCTTTAAATTCCGAATTATATAAAATATCGTAACTATCTAAATAAGCTAACTTTCCCGAGTTAATTGCAATTGTCTCAGCTATTTTGAGAACTTCATAAATTCCACCTCGTGACTTGATCGAACCTGAAATTGGTAACTGATTATCTTCTTTTAGGTATAAATTACCAGTTAGATCGTAGTCATCATAATTTGTGATGGCTTTTTTCATTTTATTAATCGAAGTTAAAGGTGATTCTAAAATACCCTTGTTTGTAATTGTTTCAGGAAATGCTGTCATAAAATAAGGGGCAAATCTCTCAAAACGAGCTTCAGCATCAAATATGTCAGCTTGCCCTAATGGAAATTGCGCCTTTTTTTGATAATCTGGATTAATCCAAAGGACTTCCCTTTTTTCTTTTAAATCGTTAACTATTGGAATTTCTTTGATTGGATTTGCTATTTCCGTCAATTTAGTACTTCCTCTTTTCAAAAAATTTAAATTATTCTTGACCTAAATAGCCAATATTATAGGCATCTTTCGCAATCATTAATTCTTCATTAGTGGGAATTAAAAGTATTTTTACCTTGGATTTAGATCCCGTAATATCACGTTCTTCAGCTTTAATATTGTTTTTCTTAGGATCAATTTCGGCATTAATAAATGATAATTTACTGATAATTTGTTGACGTAAATCAATATCATTTTCACCAATTCCAGCAGAAAAAGTAATTACATCAACCGATCCCATCTCTGCTACATAATATCCAATATATTTAACAATTCGATTAATGAAAATATCAATTGCCAATTTTGCTTGATGGTTATTTTGTTGTGCTTTTTCAAGGTCACGCATATCTGGTGATAATTCTGAGATTCCTAAAAGGCCAGATTTTGTATTTAAAATATTGGCCATATCATCTGGATCCGTTATTTTTAATTGAGTCATTAAAAATAAAATTAGGGATGGATCAATATCTCCTGAGCGAGTAGACATTGTAATTCCAGCAACTGGAGTGAAACCCATTGAAGTATCAATTACTTTTCCATGCATTGTTGCAGTAATTGAAGCTCCACTTCCTAAATGCAAAGAAATAATGTTCAAGTCCTCTAATTTTTTATTCAATATTTTGGCTACTCGATGAATAATATAACGATGGCTAGTACCATGAGCCCCATACTTTCGTGCTCCGTAGATTCGATAATATTTCATTGGAATACTATAAAGGTAGTTGACTTCAGGCATTTTAGAATATAAAGATGTATCAAAAACTGCAACTTGTGGCAGATTTGAGTTAGCTTCTGCAAAAGCTTCCATTCCTCTAGCCTCGCTATAATTATGTAAAGGAGCATAGATTGAAAGATATTTAATATTATTAATCACGTGTTTATCAATTAATGTTGACTTTTTATAATTTTCTCCACCTGCCACAACTCGATGTCCAACAGCACCAAGTTCATTTAGATTTTTTAATATTTTAAAATTAATCAGTTCTTTCATTAAAAGCTGAACAGCCGATTTATGGTTTGAAATATTTTTTTTAATCTCTTTTACTTCACCTTTTTCATTTTGAATTTTAAAAACGGAACCATTAAGTCCCAAACGGTCAACCATACCCGAAGCAATCATTTTGGCTTCTGGCATTTCAAATAATTTAAATTTCAAAGTAGAACTACCACAATTAATTGCAAAAATTTTGACCATATTTAATTTCCTCTTTTTTTAATTTCTTCGCCCCAAGCTTGTAGAGTAATAAGAAGTTTTTGGTAGCTTTGAATATCATCAAGACTTTCTAAATTATAAAGTAAAACTGGCGTCATTTGATGAGCCAGGTTACCCTTTTTTTGTAAAATAATGATATATTTCCTAAACTTTTTATCAGTAAAACTGTTTAGGGGTAAGCCTATGATCCCTTGGATATAAGCGCTTTCTTTAACTACACTTAATAATACCCTACTTTGTTTACTTGTGAAAATATTTTGAGGAACAGTTAAAATTGCAAAACTATTATGTTTTAAAATTCTTAAACTTTTTTCTATAAAAAGATTTTGAATATACGTTAAATCATTAGAAACTTTTACTTGATAATTTAAAATATTCTTATTTTGTGGATAATATCCAACTGGCATATCACTAATAACAAAATCTATTTTTTCTAAAGGTTGATATGATATTACATCATCAAATATAAACTTTAAATTATTTTTAAAATTAAAAAGATTTCGATATTGTTGAGAAAACTGAATCATTTCTTCATTATTATCAATTATTGTTGTATTAAAGGTTATGTCTTTAAAGTTATCCAATATTGAAAAAATAAGATTACCAGTTCCAGAACCTAAATCAACTATATTAATTGTAGATTTAGAATTAATAGAAGTAATGATTTCTGAATAAATCAAGCCAATGATTTGTGGTGTTAGACGATGATTAAAGTCTTGGTCATTTCTAACTAATACATTAATAGCAATTGCTTCTATCAGAAGTTGCTGAGATTTTAAATTAATATCACTAATATGATAGCGTGAAATGATAGAATTAAGATTATTATTATTAAGATCTCTTAACAAATCTGTGATTTCAGATATTTTAGTAAAATTAAGTTCTTTGTATAATTGCTCAAATTTTTTGAAATTTCTATTTTCCATAATATAACTATTATTTTAGTTGAAAAAATCTGTAAAGCAAACAAAACATTAATGAGTTAAATGTTTTACTAAAATATCACCGATAAATTGAATCAAAAAGACTAAAATTAAAATAAAGATAGTTGCAACAATAGTTACATCATTCTCAAAACGTTGAAATCCAATGTTAACAGCTAAACTACCTAATCCACCAGCTCCTACTGCACCTGCCATTGCTGTTAAGCCAATTAAACTAATTATAGTCATTACACTAGCACGTACTAACTCAGGTAATCCTTCAACTAAGTAAACATTAAAAATAATACTTAAATTGGATTCACCCATCGATTGAGCAGCTTCAATAACACCAGGATCCACTTGAACTAAAGCATTTTGAACTTGTCTAGCATAAAATGGCATTGCTGAAGCAATTAAAGGAATTAATGCCGCAGTAGGTCCTATTGTGGTGTGAACTATTAAACGAGTAAATGAGGCTAATAATGCTAACATAATAATAAAAGGAATTGAACGAAGAATATTGACAATTTTGTCTAAAACACTATAAATTATTGGATGCGGGGTTAAACCGTTTTTATCCGTTGTTAACAATAATATACCTACACCTAGCCCTAGTATTCCGGCAATAATAGCACTAAAAAAAGTCATATAAAGAGTTTGTTTAATTGCACCTACAAAACCGTAATCTCCTTGCCAATTAACAATAACATTTGGAAAATACTTTGCAATTAAGTCCATAATTATTATTTCCCCCTATTAAATTTAAAATTAATCTCTTCAACCTTTACTTGAGATTCTTTTAAGAAAGATAGAGCTTGTTCAAGCATATTTGGTTTACCGGATAAAATAACTATTAGATTTCCAATCGGTTTCCCTTGGAGCATTTCAATATTACCGTAAAGAATATTGGCACTAACTTCAAATTTTTGATAAAGTGTAGAAATTAAAGGTAAATCTGTAGTTTCACCAAAATAAAATAAATGAAACATTTTTTCTTCATTAGTTAAATATGATATTTGATCTTGGTGCAATATAACATTAATACTTTCATTTAAATGTGTAGTTGTATTAATAAAATCTTTAGTTAGTTGTTGACGAGGATTAGTAAAAATTTGATATATCGATCCAGTTTCAATAATTTTACCTTGTTCCATTACTGCAACATTTCGACAAATTTGTTTAATAGCTTCCATTTGATGGGTAATTAATATAATAGTAAGTCCTAATTTTTTATTTAAATCTTTTAATAAATTTAAAATTGATTCCGTTGTTTTTGGATCTAAAGCACTTGTTGCTTCATCAGAAATTAATAAATTCGGTTTATTTGCCAAAGCTCTCGCTATTCCAACTCTTTGTTTTTGGCCTCCTGATAATTGACTTGGATAAGCTTGTGCTTTGTCACTTAATCCAACTAAATTTAAAAGTTCATTGACTCTTTGCTTTTTTTGTTCTCTTGAAAGCTGTGTGCCTTTTAATGCAAAGGCTACATTGTTAAAAATTGTCCGAGCGTTCATCAAATTAAAATGTTGAAAAATCATTCCGATTTTTTTTCTGCTTTTTCGAAGTTGCTTAGAATTTAAATCTAGTAGATTTTGTCCATTAACGATTATTTCACCTTGATTAGGCCTTTGTAGTAAATTAATCAAGCGTACTAAAGTACTTTTGCCAGCTCCTGAATATCCGATGATACCAAAAATATCTTGTCTATTAACTGTTAGATTAACGTGATCTATTGCGTGAATGACCTTATGATTACTTTTAAATTTAACATCAACATTTTTTAATTCAACTAATGGAATGGTCAAATTTTTCACCTCTAAAACTTACGGTTCCAAACTGGAATTGTAGAACCCTGATAAACTTCTTTAATTTTTTTTGCGACACGATCATTTTGATAAGCTTTAACAACTTCTTGATAAATTTTTTTATCCTTGTTTTTCTTTTGAACAGCAATTATATTCACCCACAGTTTTGATTTTTTTGTTACTTTTTCGGTATAAATTGCGTCTTTAGGTGATAACTTTGCATCTAAAGCCACCCCATTATTAATTATTGAAATAGTGACGTCGTTTAATGAACGCGCAGTTTGAGAGGCATCAAGAGGGGTAATTTTAACTTTTTTAGGATTTTTTACGATATCATTTGGTGTGGGCAATTTAGAGTTTTCTTTAAGAGATATTATTTTTGCATCTTCTAAAAGTTGTAAAGCACGAGCTTGATTGGTTGGATCATTAGGAATTGCAATTTCATCACCAGATTTAATTTGTTTTATGTTTTTAACCTTTTTAGAAAAAATCATTAAGGGGGCTAAAACTGTATTTCCAATTGATACCAAATCTGTATGGTGAGCTTTATTCCAATTATTTAGATAATAAATGTGTTGATACGAATTAAGATCAATATCACCACTTGCTAATGCCTGATTAGGTTGATCATAACTTGTAAACTGAACAATTTTAAGATCAATACCTTTTTTCTTTAACTCAGGCCGAATAAAATCCCAAATTCTTTGATCAGATCCAATAATACCAATTTTGACAGTTTCTTCTTTTTTGTTTGAAGATGAATCATTACTTTTGGTTTTTCTGCTACAAGAGACAAAAAATATTGCAACGAATAAAATTGCAATAAAAGTTAAAAATTTTTGATTTCGTTTCATATTTATTTTTCCTCCAGTTTTAAAATAAAAAAACTCGTTTCTTTAAAGAAACGAGTTAGCGCGGTACCATTCTTTTTCAAGATAAATTTACATTTATCCCCTCAGCAACTTACAGAAAAAATCGATAAGTGTGCACGATAATGAGTGCCAAACATTATCACTTAAATATCAGTGATACCAATCATGGGCCATTTTCATCTAATTTAGTATAACTTGTTCTCATTCCACCAAGCTCTCTGTATAAACCAAATTAAATTACTTTTCCAATCAACTTGTTTTAATTTAATTAATAACAAATTTAATCCATTTTATGATGAAAGTCAAACTTTTTTGGTGTTTAATAAGTAGTATAAATATTGGAGGTGAAATTCAAATGGAAAAATCTCAAAAAATCGAAATTTTAAAAAACTTAATTCAAATTAAATCGGAAAATGCTCATGAACTAAAAGTCGCAGAATATATTCATCAAACTTTAGATCAATATCATATTGAAAATGAAATATTGCCTTTTGATAATGATCGAGCAAATTTGGTGGCCGAGATTGGAAAAGGTAAAAATTCTAAAGTTTTAGGGTTTTCAGGTCATATGGATACAGTAATGGTTCCTGATCCTGAAAAATGGGAATTTGATCCTTTTAAAGGTGAAATTGTCAATGATCGTCTTTATGGCCGCGGTTCCGCAGATATGAAAAGCGGATTAGCTGCGCAATTAATTGCATTAATTGAATTAGTTGAAGAAAATCAAATTCCTGAAGGAAAAATTCGCTGGTTAGTAACTTTTGGAGAAGAGAATGGAGCTCCTGGAGCAAAAATACTAACTGATAAAGGTTATTCTAAAGACTTATCAGCTTTAGTTATTTCAGAACCCACAAGTGGTAATATCGTGTATGCACACTCTGGATTTTTAAATTATCAAATTGAAAGTTTTGGAGTAGCTGCACACAGTTCGGAACCACAAAAAGGAAATAATGCTATTACTAATTTAGTACCATTCATTAATACTGAAGCTAACCTTTTTAAAAATATTCCAGAAGATCCGTTACTAGGATTAGTACCTCATAGTATTACAACAATTCAAGGTGGTAAACAAATAAATTCTATTCCTAATTATGCTGTACTTCAGGGAAATATTCGCCCAACTTCAGCTTTTTCTAATGAAAAGGTAATTGAAGTTTTAAAAAACGAAGTTGAAAAAATTAACCAGCTATCCAATCATAATTTAAAGCTTACAATATTAAGCAGTTTTGAACCAGTAACTACTGATCCACATGCCCCATTTATCCAATTTTTAAAAGAAATGACTAATAAAGGATTTTCAACTGACAAAACACAGTTAGTAATCATGAAAGGTGGAACGGATGCTAGTTTATTTGTTCTTGAAAATCCAAAACTTCCGGTTGCTATTTTAGGTGCAGATAAATGGGATTTAGCACATCAAACCAACGAATATACAACTATAAGTAGTTTCGAAAACTTAATCGAAACTCTTAAATTAACCGGTAAAAATTATTTTTCACAATTTAATTAGCCGAAAATACCTTTTGGTAGCCGTTTTTTAATTTAACTATAGTTTCTTGATTATTTTTAGATAGAGTTCCTAAGTTTGTAGAAAATGTATCACTGTCCTTAGGGCAGAGGCGCCGAATAGTATCACTAATATAATAATTTTCAGTTAATTTACTAGATTTATTTTTATTTAAAGTACTTGTTTGAATTAACAAAATAACCATGGTAATTAAATTAAATATTAGAATGACACTCATTATAATGTAACTAGGGTACTGGTGTTTTATCCAAAAAGATGTAAGTTTCAAAATTTGCTCCATAAACTTCTATTTTTTCTTTAACAATATTTGAATTAATTTGTTGAAAGTATAATTGATTTACTCCCACTAATAGTGGCATATGACCTCCTAGTATACTTCTAATTCTAATCATATTTTTATAATATTCTAAAAAAACGGTACTAGAATTTCTTACATCAGAAATTTTTAATTTTTTCGTTGATGCCATGACTAATTTAGCTCGGTCACCTAAATAGATATCACGTTGAATTGTAGCTAGGTGAAAATCGTTATTTATATTTCTAGCTACTTTTTTATTAAGAGATTTTATGCAAGTTACTGTGAACGATAAAACTAAAATTACCAATGAAGTTATAAAGAGTGATACAACAGCTTCAATTAATGAAAAACCAGTTAATTTACTTTTCATTCCAAGTAAGCTCCTGAGTGTGATTATTTTTTAAATTAGTTATGGTTATACGCTGATCCTCATTTTGAATTTTATATTTAATATTGTTTAAAATGATTTTTTTAGGAATGTTTGCTTGTTTCTGCCTAGCTATTGCTACAATTCTTAGACAATACGCAAAGTTCTCCTTATCGGAGAATTTTTTTATTGCTTTATTATAAGAAAAATACGTATTAACCAAGCTTAAAATTCCTAGAGTTAAAATTGTTAAAGAAATAATACTTTCCATTAAAATAAAGGCACGTTGTTTAGACAGAAACAAAACTATTAGTCCCCCATCCCATTTGTAAAGTAAAATGGTAAATTTTATTGCTTTCAATATCCTTAAAACTAATAGTAATTGGCGAAATTCCACTATCACCATAAAATCTAATTTGGGTATTTCTAATTAGAACCAAATTTTTTGGTAATCTGATATATATAATTTTATTTTGATTTTTTAAATTTTTAACAGTTATTATCGAGTCTTTTTTTTCAAACTCAATTAAAAGAATTTCGTTATTTAGTAAAGCTTTTTCTTTTAAAAGATTAAACTTATGATCAAGTTCGCTTGAAAAATTTTTAATAGCTTGATCATGCATTAATTTAGGAGTAACTTGCAATGAAACAGATATTAATAATGATGTGATTATTAGCGTAATTGTTGATTCAATAAGAGTAAATGCCATATTTAGTTTCATTTATTTAAACTTACTCTTCCTTGATTATCAATCGTAATATTAGCTTTTTTTGCTTGTTTAACCTGCTTATCATTAATTGCTCCTACAGTCTTTAGTTTTTCTAAAGTAACTGGTTTTTCTATATCATCTTCATATAAATCAATTTGGGTTTGTATTGTTGTAACTAAAGCTGCATCCGTTTTATTTTCTGCCTTTTGTTTTTGTGCATTAAGATTAGGTATAATTAATAGCATTAAAAGACCAATAATAAAAAGTACAATAACCATTTCAATTAAAGTAAAAGCTGAACTTTTTTTATATTTTAAATATTTGTTTGTTTTTTTCAAAACTAAATTCCTTTCATCATTTCAAATACAGGTAATAAAATATTAAGATATACAATAATTATGCAAAATCCTACAAAAATGAACATTAAGGGTTGAATTTTATTAATAATTTTTTCAATATTAGTAACTAATTTTTGAAAAATAACTTTGCTTAATTCTGCAAATTCAATTTTTAACTCATTAATGACTATACCTTTTGTAATAATTTGAGCTAATTCTGGGGGAAAAAAGGAATAATGCTGAAGGATTTTAATTAAAGATTTACCATTTAAAATGTCCTTTTTAACTATAAAACTAATTTGATATAAGTAAGATTTTGGAGGTCGAGTTTGACAAATTTCAATCATTTGATTAATTGAAAATCCATTATTAACAAATAAAGTCAAATCAAACATCACTAAATAATGGTAATAATAGCAAAATATTTTTCCAATAAGTGGGATTTTATTAGCGATTTGTAATTGTTTAATAATTGAAAAATGCTGAATGAGATAAAAACAAATTAAACAAAATAGGAAAAAAACTATAATTAAATACAAACCACCATTAGTTAATGTACTCAAATTTAGATTTGAATTATTAGTTATTTCAGAAAAACCAACTATTTTTAATCCCCATTGCAGTCCTCCAAGCATTATTAAAAGAAAAACAGGATATGAAAGTAATTGCAGTATTTTTTTTAATTGTTGATTTCGATATTGTAGCATTTTACCAAAATTGATTAGTGATTTGGCAAAATTTCCATGAGCATCAGCCATAGCTAATTGGTCTAAAATATTTTGAGAAATACCTAATTCAACCAAAGCATTACTCAAGGTTTCGCCATTCTCTAAATGATAATTTATCATATTTATTTTTTCACTGTAGCGTGGGAAAACCATTTTAATAAAGGTTAGTGCTTGAGTAATTGTAAAACCATTTTCTATCATTCCTCCTAACTGAATCATGATCTTTGCTTGATCAAAGCGGGATAATCTTTTTTTAACCATAAAGAAACCTTTCAAAAGTTTTAAAGGTAATTATTTTATTAGCAAAAAGTTCTTGCAATTGTAATTTCCAATATTTCATTGTTTCCGCTTCGGTTAGCTGATAATTACTTTTAAATGCATCAAAAATTTGGGTTAGTGCATGAACTTTTTTACTTTTATCAGGAATTAAACGTTGATAGCAAATTGCATTTAAACAGTTTTTAATTGTATTAATTTCAATGTTTAAACCACATAGACGTTCAATTACACCGTATATATTACGTGCATGAATAGTTGAAAAAACTAAGTGACCGCTTAGAGAAGCTGTAACTGCAGCTTGTGCTGATATTTCATCCCTTATTTCTCCGATAACTAAAATATCAGGTCGATGTCTTAAACTAGCTTTAATAATTTCTGCATAATCCATTTTTGCTGCTAAATTTACTTGAATTTGTAGAAAAAGAGGTTCATAAATTTCTATTGGATCTTCAATTGTCATAACCATTGAATTTAGCGCTAATTTTCGTGCAAGATAATAAATCATTGTCGTTTTACCTGATCCTGTTGGTCCACTAAATAAAATTAGCCCCCTTCTTTTAGTAAAATTCTCCAAAATAACAAGATCTTGAGGGCGAAATAAACTTATCTGATGATTTAAGGAGTAAATTAACCTGATCACTAACGATTCTTGATTTCTAAAATTGCCTAATGTAGAAATTCGGATAAATATTTTTTCTTTTTTTTCATTGATAAATTCCATTGCTCCCATCTGAGGTCGACGACTTTCACTTAAATTAAGACCGGCAGCAAACTTAAAATAATTAATCGCCGTGCGTGCATTTGTTAAATTTAAATTTTCTAAAATTTTAAATCCTGAATTTGTTTGTGCTGCAATTTGGTAATATTCATTTTTGGGTAAAAAGTAAATATCCGAAAATTGCTTTTCAATCCATGTTATTAATTGCCTTTTAATATTTATTCCATCAATATGTTTTTACCTCCTTCTTAACCTCATAAGTTAATTACGCAAAAAAAAAGCCTTAATTTAAGGCTTTTTAAAAGGATAACTATTCAGCAGCTGTATAAACGCTTGAAACATCATCGCTATCATCTAATGCATCAAGCATATGCTCAAATTTTTCTTCTTTGTCTTTTGGTACTGGCGTCGTAATGTTAGGGATCATGCTTACCTCTGCATTTGAAATAACATACCCTGCTTTTTCAAGTCCATCTTTTACTTCATTAAGTGTTTTTGGATTAGTATAGATTGTATAATATTCATCTTCATTAATAATATCATCAGCTCCAGCGTCTAAAGCATCTAAAGTTAACTGTTCTTCATCAATATCTTGATCAGTTTTTGAAATTAAGATTTCCCCTTTTCTAGAAAACATATAAGAAACTGATCCAGTTTCACCTAATGTACCTCCATTTCGACTAAATGCTAATCTAATTTGGGTTGCAGTTCGATTTTTATTGTCGGTTAAAGCATAAACTAAAACCGCAATTCCCCCCGGACCATATCCTTCATAAACCACTTCCTCATAATTTGCTCCACCGACACCGGAAGCTTTATCAATTGCTCGTTTTATATTATCTTTTGGCATATTAGCTTGTTTAGCTTTTTCCATAACTAAACGTAAATTTGGATTGGCTGAAGGATCAATCCCACCTGCTTTTGCAGTTACATACAACTCTTTTGAAATTTTTTGAAAAATTTTTCCTCTTTTAGCATCTTGTGCATTTTTACGACCTTGAATATTGTGCCATTTAGAATGTCCTGACATATTCTAAACTCCTTTGGTTAAATAAATTTATAATACAAATTTTAAATTCTTGAATAATTCACTGTTTAATAATATATCACTCTCCTTAATGGCATTCAAATAGTATGCCATTAAAAATGTTTACTTAAGATGCAGATGACTTTTAACTTTGTTAATTAATTCTGAACCTAATATAAATTGAGCTAACCCAGTTATAAAAACTAAAAAACCATATATCACAACGCCAATTATAATTCCAATAATCAATATAATTATTGCTTTAATTCGATCAGTTGGATTCACAATAAGATAAATTAGTTTTAAAACAAAATTAGTAATAAACATCATAATAATAGCTGAAGTTAAAAGTCCAATTGTACGTTTTAAAAAATTAGTTATATTTAAATTAAAAATATGAACTAATTCACGAAACATTAAAATACAAGTAATAGTTAAAGATAGCCCTGTGGCGATTATTCCGCCCTTTTCCTGTAGTAAATAAATACAAGGAAATTGAAATATTGCTTTTAAAGCAACGCTTAAAAATAAGTACTTAATAGCTGTAATATTCAAATAAACTGCCTGAAAGATCGCACACAAAACCATGAATAAAGCTTCAAAAATACAGATAAATGCTGAAATCTGTAAAATTAAAATACCTAACGTATCGTATCGGTAAAAAATTGTATAAAGTGGAGTAGCAACTGCTAAAACACCTAAAGATGCCGGAAAAATTATAAAATTGAAAATTTCTAATATTTTTCGAATTTGATGACGAACTTTTCTTATATTTTTTTTTGTAATCATTGAAGATAGTAATGGTGTCAAACTAACTGCCATAGCAACAGCAAGTGATAAAACAATTGTTGTTAACTTATTGGCATTTGCAGCAAATAGGGCATAAAAAAAATTAAGTTGATCTTCGGAATAATGTTTAACTAATAACATTGCTGGGTTAAAAGTATATTGATCAATTAGAAAAAGTAATGTAATTGAAGAATCTGTAAAAATATAAGGAACAGATTGTTTAATAATTTCTACAAAAAGTTTAGAAGTAGATAAAGAAGATTTTTTGACACTAACATCTAAATGATATTGTTTTCGGTGATGAAAAATATGTATTAAAAGAAAAGCTAAAGAGAAAGTAGCTCCGATAAAAGCTGCAAATGTTGAAGATATTACTGCAGATACATAATTACCTTTAATAACTTTAATTATGTAATAAGTTGAACCAAGAATAAAGAATATTCGAAATACTTGTTCAATAAGTAATGAAATTGCTGAAGGTTTCATATTGGAAAAACCTTGAGTAAATCCACGAAATAAACTCATTACTGGAATAATTAAGATTGCTACTGATAATGAGCGGAATATTGGTATTAATCTTTTATCACCTGCTGAAAGTAAAGGAGCTAAACTAAACATGATTAAACTAAATATTGCTCCTAATAACAGCATAAAAAAAGCCCCATGCTGAAAGATTTTTTTACTTGTGGAATATTCACCTAAAGCATTGTGGTGTGCAACTTGTTTTGAAATCGCACTTGGAATACCAGCTTGAGAAATTACTAAAAAAAGGGCATACCATTGATATCCCTTCGAAAAGAGTGAATTAGCAATTGTATCATGTGGATATAACCAATTTAACCAAGGAATAACATAAAGCGCACCCAGTAAATTAGAAGTAACATTACCTAAAGTCATCCAGAAGGAGCCTTTAATAAATTTTGAATTAACGCCTTTAGAGGTTGCCAAATTTTAACCTACTTAATAACTATATTAACAATTTTATTAGGAACTACAATAATTTTTACAATTTGTCTATTGCTGATAAATTTTTGGACATTAGGTAATTTCATAGCTTCTTCCTTAATAGTGTCTTGATCAACTTTAGCAGAAATTTTAATTGTACCTCTTAATTTACCATTAACTTGTACAGCAATTGTAAATTTATTTTCGATAATTTTACTTTTATCATAAGTTGGCCAATTAGCAAATGCTAATGTTTCGTTATTTCCTAGCTTTTCATTTAATTCTTCAGTAATATGCGGAGCAATTGGGTTTAATAATTTAATAAAATTGAGGGCCATTTTTCGATTAAAGTGGTCCGATTTTTGAACCTCATTTACAAAAACCATCATTGAAGAAATTGCAATATTGAAACGAAGGTTTTCATAGTCTTCGGTTACTTTTTTAATAGTTTTATTATATATATATTCTAATTCAGGGTTTGGTAAATCAGAAATATTAGAACTAAGCTCACCACTATCTTTATCAATGTATAATCGCCAAACTCGATCTAACCAACGTCTAGCTCCTGCTAATCCTTTATCTGACCAGCTAATTGATTGTTCCAAAGGGCCCATAAACATTTCATAAACTCTTAAACTATCAGCACCATATTCTTCTTCAATCTGGTCAGGATTAACGACATTTCCTTTAGATTTACTCATTTTCTCATGATTTTGACCAAGAATCATCCCCTGATTAACTAACTTTTGAAATGGTTCTTTAGTCGGAACAACGCCTAGATCATAAAGAAATTTATGCCAAAAACGAGCATAAAGCAAATGTAAAACAGCATGTTCAGCTCCTCCAATATAAAGATCAACATTTTGCCAATATGCTACTTTCTTAGGATCAACTAAAAACTTACCATCGTGAGGATCCATATAACGTAGATAATACCATGAAGAACCAGCCCACTGAGGCATTGTATTAGTTTCACGCCGCCCTTTTACACCATCTTTTCTAGTTACATTAAGCCAATCAGTAGCATTAGCTAATGGAGATTCACCAGTTCCTGAAGGTTTTAAATTGGCAATGTGAGGAAGCTTTAATGGCAATTCACTTTCAGGTACTAAACTGGAAGTTCCATCTTCCCAGTGAATAACAGGAATTGGCTCTCCCCAATACCTCTGCCTTGAAAATATCCAATCTCTTAAGCGATAATTAATTTTAGATTTACCGCAATGATGGTCTTTTAACCAATTAATCATTTTATCAATGGCATTTTTTTTATCTAAACCGTTTAAAAAGTCTGAATTTATATGTAATCCGTCTCCAGTATAGGGACTGTTTAAATCTGTATTACTATCAGGACTTTTAATGACAAATTTAATAGGCAAATTAAATTTTTTAGCAAATTCAAAATCTCGTTCATCATGAGCAGGTACTGCCATAATTGCTCCAGTCCCATAAGAAGATAAAACATAATCTGCAATCCAAATTGGAATTTTATCTTGATTTACAGGATTAATTGCATAAGCACCAGTAAAAGTTCCTGATTTTTCTTTATTTAAATCAGTTCTTTCCAAATCTGATTTTGAAGCAATCTTCTTTTTATAGGCATTGACTTGTTCTTTATACTCATCAGTTGTAATTTGATCTACTAATTCATGTTCGGGAGATAATACAATATAAGTAGCTCCGAAAAGAGTATCAGGACGGGTAGTAAAAATCTCAATATTTTTATCACCTACTGAAGTTTTAAATAAAACAGATGCCCCTTTTGAGCGTCCAATCCAATGACGCTGTTGTTCTTTAATAGCTTCAGGCCAATCAAGATCATCTAGGTCTTCTAATAATCGATCCGCATATGCTGTTATTTTCAAAACCCATTGTCTCATTGGAACTCGATAAACCGGGTAGCCACCACGTTCTGTTTTTCCGTCAATAACCTCTTCATTAGCAACTACGATACCACCCCCAGGAAAGTCTGGCGCCCAATTAACCATAATTTTATCTTCGTATGCTAATCCTTTTTCATATAGTTTTTCAAATATCCATTGAGTCCATTTATAGTAATTAGGATCACTTGTATTTATTTCTCTATCCCAATCATAGGATAAACCTAAAGATTTCATTTGCTTTTTAAATACGTTAATGTTTTTTTGAGTGAAATCAGCAGGGTTATTTCCCGTTTTTAAAGCATATTGTTCTGTTGGTAAACCAAAGGCATCCCACCCCATAGGATGTAAAACATTATATCCTTGCATTCGTTTCATCCGACTTATGATATCAGTCGCCGTATATCCTTCGGGGTGCCCCACGTGCAAACCTTGACCAGAAGGATACGGAAACATATCCAATACATAATATTTCTTTTTACTTGAAAAGTCATCAGCTTTAAAAGTGTGATGTTCATCCCAATATTTTTGCCATTTTTTTTCAATTACTCGATGATTAAACATACTTTTCCCCTTTTTTATACTTAATTTAATTTTAGCCAAAAAATGCTTTGCTTAATATAGTAAACAATTATAAATTAAAATATTTTTAAAAATAAAAAATCCTATGAAATAACATTCATAGGAAATTCCTTGATTAATGGTTAAAACTACTTGATTCTAATTACTTGTCCTGGAATGATTAAATCTCCTGGAAGTTCATTGATTTTCTCCAAAGCATTAACTGTAGTTTTATGACTAGTTGCAATTTTATACAAGGAATCACCTTGTTTAACAGTATAGGTTTTTTGATCAACTTCAGCAACTGTTTTGCTATCCTCAATTTTACTACCACTTTTTTTATTTGATTCAACATCAGAAGAAGTTAAAGTTTCTGAAGCTGATTTATTTATAATCAATTTTTTACCAGGATTAACTACTGAATTTAAGCTTAAATTATTAGCATTTAAAAGTTCATCAATTGTAATTCCAAACTTCTTAGAAATACTATAAAAAGTATCACCTTTAACAACTTGATAAGTATTAGTTTCATTAGTTTCTTTTTCAGAAACTTCAACTTTAGAAGGTTGATCTTTATTTGCTTTTTGCTGATTTACTTTCGAAGGTGAAGAAATTAGTAATTTTTGACCTGGAGTGATTAAAGATTTTTCATTTAAATGATTTGTTTCTAGTAAATCACTAAGGTTTATTTTAAATTCTTGAGCAATATGGTAAAGCGTATCACCAGCTTTTACTGTATAAATTGATGATTTATGCTGATCAAAATCTTTATTGTCTAACGAAGGAAACGGAACTTTATGATTATTTTGATTATCAGCTACTGATTTTTTAATAATCAATTCCTGTCCTGGCAAGATCAAAGAATTAATTTTTAAATGATTTAAATTTAATAATTCATCTAGACTAATTCCAGCTTGTCGAGCAATATGATAAAGTGTATCACCAACTTTTACTTTATATTTAGTTAAATTAGTATTATTAGTTTTCGGTGTACTTGGAATTACCGTTTTAGTTTTGGATTTAACAATTAACTTTTGTCCCGGATAAATTAATGAATTAGCTTTTAAGTGATTTAAATTTAATAATTCATTCAAGCTTAACCCTGAATTTATAGCAATTCGATATAAACTATCATATTTTTTAACTAAATATGAACCATCTTCACTTACGTTTAATGCAGCATTAGATTTAGAATTTAAAAAGTCTTGAATTTTTAAAACATCACCCGGTTTAATTATTGAATTGACGTTTAAATTATTAATTCTTAAAAGATCAGCTAGACTCAACCCATTTTTTTTAGCTATTGCATATAACGAATCACCAGCCTTAACTGTGTAAGAATTTTTTAATTCATTTTTTAGATACTGTTCATTACTTTCTGTTGATAATGGTAATTCCGGCTTATTCGTTGCATCAATAGATTGATTTTTTACAATTTTATAAAAAGGAATATTAGATACGGGTGAAATTTCACGTAACTTAAGAATTTGATGGGGATATATCTTACTGTTTAGTTGTAAGTGGTTTAATTTTAAAATTTCATTTAAACTTACACCATGTTTTCTCGCAATTCCCCATAATGAATCGCCCTTTTGAATTATATACGTTTGCTGTTGTTTTAAGGGAAAAGCAACTCCTTTTAATTGAGGATTTACCGAAAAATCTTTTGAATCAAAAATTGTTAAATTATATTTTTGTATAGTTGAAATTAAGGTGTCTCCATAATTAATTGCCGTTGCATAACGACCAGTCAAATAATTAGCAGCATCTTGATAATTTCTAGTATTAGAGCGCCATGATCCAACATAAAGCGGATTTAACATCGTTTGAATGTAAGCTTTCATAGATGCTTCATAATTTGGATATTTAGCAAAATCAGCAACAATTGAATAAGTTTCACCATTCGATGTTTGTTCTTGAGTTGGCATAGAAACTGAATTACCTAAGTAACTTCCTTTTACTCCAAATAAGTTGTAATTAGGTGCTGAAGCTAAACCACTTTGTCCCCACCCAGATTCAATAATTGCTTGAGCGAGCATTACAGAAGCATATAAATTGTTTTCTGAAGCCAACTTCTGAGCAATAGGAGCAATTTGGCTCAAAAAATTATATTGATTTTGCGTCAAATAAGAAACTTGAAGAGCATCTTGAGTAAAATTATAAGAAGAATTTGGTGCAGGATTAGAGGCAATTTGATTAGTGTTAACTGATTCATTATCCATTGATGATGGTGTAGCTTTAGTATTACCAACCTGAGTGAAAATTCCGCTTAAACCAAGAGTGGTTCCAGTAAATATGGATAACTTTCCAAATTTCTTAACCTTTTGGCGATGATGATATTTTTTATTACGTTTAATTTGCGCATTAATGCGTTCTTTTCTTGTTTCCAAAATATCCTCCCAAGAAATTCATAGATTCATTTTATAAAATTTTTATAAAAAATTGGGAGCTATTTCCAAAAAAAAATATTTATAAATTGGATAAATTGGGTTAATAAAGAGATTGTTAAAATGTATTAATTAAGTTTTTTATATCAGATACTTTATCTAATTTTTCCCACGTAAGATCAAGATCATCTCGGCCAAAATGGCCAAATGCAGCTAAAGGAGCATATATTGGTCGCTGTAAATCTAATTTCTTTATAATTGCACCTGGGCGAAAATCAAAAAGTTGATTAATAACTTTAATAATTTGTTTATTAGTGTATTTACTTTTACCAAAAGTATTAACATTTAAAGATAATGGTTTTTCTAAACCAATAGCATATGAAACTTGTATTTGGATTTTTGGAGCAATACCAGCTGCTACCAAGTTTTTTGCAACATAACGAGCCATATAAGCCGCACTACGATCAACTTTTGTCGCATCTTTACCTGAAAATGCCCCTCCCCCGTTTCGAGCATAGCCGCCATAAGTATCAACCATAATTTTTCGGCCCGTTTGTCCAGTATCAGCTTGAGGTCCCCCAATAACAAATCGTCCTGTTGGATTTATATAAAATTTTGTCTTTTCATCTAATAAGTTTTTTGGAATTATTGGTTTAATAATTTTTTCAAGTACATCTGATCTTAACTGATTTAATTCAATGTTAGCTAGGTGTTGTGT
This sequence comes from uncultured Lactobacillaceae bacterium, assembly GCA_945273735.1. Taxonomy (GTDB): domain Bacteria; phylum Bacillota; class Bacilli; order Lactobacillales; family Lactobacillaceae; genus Xylocopilactobacillus. The sequence continues at coordinate 28,155 of CALYPJ010000007.1, read as the reverse complement.
ACTTAAAACTACCGCATCAACCCTCTGTGGTTGATCGTTTTCATTATATTCAATTGTTACTTGAGATTTTGCATCAGGACCCAAATAAGATAAGGTGCCATCTTCTCTAACTTTTTTAGCTTGTTTCATTAATTTATGAGCTAAAACCAAGCCCAATGGCATATATGATTCAGTTTCATTAGTTGCAAACCCAAACATTATTCCTTGATCTCCAGCGCCTAATTCTAAATCATTTTGTTGATGCTTAGCATCTTCAGGATCATTAACTCCTTGAGCAATATCACTAGATTGTTCGTCAATAGCTGTCAAAACTGCACAAGTATCACCATCGAAACCAAATTTTTTATCACGATAACCAATTTCTTTAATTTTATTTCTTACTAAAGATTGAATATCAACAAAAGCTGAAGTACTAATTTCTCCCACCACTAATACTAATCCTGTTGAGACTGAAACCTCACAAGCTACTCTAGCTTTGGGGTCTTGAGCCAAAATAGCATCTAAAATCGTATCAGCAAGTTGATCTGCAATTTTATCAGGATGACCAACTGATACTGATTCTGAAGAAAATAAGTAATTATTAGACATATTTATTTATCCCACCTTTAATTTTCTATTCTAAAAAATAATGAATTCAAATATAATAAAACCCATGAACAAACCAAAAACAATTAATACTATACTTTTAAAAAATAGTTGTAATCTTGTCATCTTTATTATGGCAATCTTTGGCCTCACCAAAGAATTTTCTTTTACATTAAGTATTAATTTCTTTTTATTGCTGTTGTGGTTAATTATACTTTTTTCCTTACATCAAATAAAGGGAATAAGCCAAATCAAAGAGAAAAAACAATTTATAATTATTTTGGCAATATGTAGTTTTATACTTTTAACAATTTTGATTTTTCGACGTCCCAATATTTTATTTGCTGGATTATTAATTTCTTCAAATATTTTAGTAGTGTGGGCAACTCTTAAAACTTCGATTTTAAATTCAATAGCACTTCAGATTGTTTTATGGATTTTTGGCTTGTATTTGGCTATTTATCTTTTACTAGGATTCGTTACAAAATCGTTACTTTTTAAAATTATCTTAGTTTTTATTAGTAAAAAAAATTTTGAACTTTTTTTAAATAAACGTAAATTTGTTTTTTATATATTTTTAGTAGCTTTAGGTATTATTGCTTTTATATATTTACACAGACCATTCAATTATTATTTGATTTTACAGATAATAGTTCCTCTCATACCAAGGAAAATAGAAAAACAAGGAACCAATCTATTAATTAGTTCCTTGTATCAAATAATTTCTTATTGGATAATCTAGTCTTCGCGACTGAAATTAGCAATATCTGATTTAATTAATTCAATAAATGATGATTCATTTAAAGTTTCTTGTTTTTCTTGTCCATAGCGGCGAATCGTAACATTTCCCGATAACTTTTCTTGATCACCAACAATTATAGTGTAAGGTATTTTTTGAGTTTGACTTTCTCTAATTTTGTAATTCATTTTTTCATTACGAAGATCAGCTTGAACTCTCAACCCTTCTTTTTTAAGATCAGCCTCAATTTTTTTAACATAATCTTGATGTAAGTCATTATTAACCGGAATTATGTCAACTTGAATTGGTGCTAACCAGGTTGGAAAAGCTCCCATGTATATTTCAATTAGATAAGATACAAACCTTTCTAAAGTGCCAATAATCCCACGATGAATCATTATTGGACGATGATCATTGCCGTCAGCACCGACATAAGTTAATTTAAAACGTTCTGGCTGCATAAAGTCTAATTGAATTGTTGACATCGTTTCTTCATTACCCATTGCTGTTTTAGTTTGTACGTCTAATTTTGGTCCATAAAAAGCTGCTTCGCCTTCTGCTTCGTAATATTCCAGTCCTAACTCATCCATAGCACCTTTCAACATACTTTGAGAGCGCTCCCACATTTGATCATCATCAAAATATTTTTCAGTATTAGCTTTATCACGATAACTTAACCGGAATTTATAGTCTTTGATATCAAAATCGCGGTAGACTTCCATCATTAATTTTAATACTTTTTTAAATTCATCTTGAATTTGTTCTAGGGCTACAAAAGTATGCCCATCATTTAAAGTCATCTCTCGAACTCTTTGTAAACCCGAAAGAGCACCTGACTTTTCATATCGATGCATCATACCTAATTCTGCAATTCTTAATGGTAAATCACGATAACTTCTAGGTTTATACTTATAAATTGCGATATGAGAAGGACAATTCATTGGACGTAATTCTAATAATTCACCATCTCCCATATCCATTGGTGGGAACATATCTTCTCGATAGTGAGCCCAATGTCCAGAAGTTTTATAAAGATTTAAATTTGCTAACACTGGAGTATATACATGCTGATAACCCGCATCGACTTCTTTATCAATAATATATCTTTCAACTATACGACGAATTGTAGCACCTTTAGGTAACCAATACGGTAATCCGGCCCCAATTTCTGGATTAACAAAAAATAGATCAAGTTGTTGTCCTAAAACACGGTGATCATGAGAACGGGCAATTTCTCTCTTTTTTTCATCTTCTTCAAGTTCTTTTTTGCTAAAAAATGCAGTTCCGGAAATTCTTTGGAACATTTTGTTACTTGACTTACCTAAAAAGTAAGCACCGGCGACAAATAATAATTTAAAATATTTAATATTTTGATAATTAGTTAATAAAGGAATTAAAGAAAAATCCTTATAATCTTCAAAAGTATTAATATATACATAATCAGTTTTTAAAGATTTTAGCAATTCGACTTGATAAGAATTCTCTTTAAAAATAGTTATAGCCTCATCAATAGAACTACGAACACATACTAGTTTATTATTTTGATTTAATTCATTAATAACGAGTTTAGTAATTTCTGGTAATTGGTCTGCCGAAATCTGTCCAGTAGCGATATCACTATCGTAGAAAAAGCCGCCATCGTTAAAGCCATGATCTCCTAAAACTGCTGTTTGGTCAAATTTTTTTATTGCTTTGCCTAAAAAGAAACTTAAAGTTGCCCTTAAATTATCTAAAGACTTTGGTTCATCACTTGTATGTAAAATAAGATTACAATCTTGAGTTATACTTTTATTAAGTGGTGAATCAATATCATTAGCAGTCGCAAAAACTGCTTTTTTTGCTAAACTGGGACTAATATTCTTAGCAATTTCTAAAATTGTAACTCCATCTTGATATTCTTTTATTTCACTATTAGGTAAGGTTATTTTTACCATAATGCTCCTTTTTAAAACTATTATTAAGTTAATTTAACTAATATATCTAATATAACAGTATTTTATCAGCTTTAATAATTTTCGCGGTAATTTTTTCCTGAGATTTCGGTTTCAAAACTAAGAAAGCGTATTCTCTCCATAATTCTTCGTGCTTTAACTCGATCATAGTCATCCCGTACTTCTGATAAATGCTTTTCAAGTTCAGCAAAACTGTAATTTGATGAAAAAAGAGTAGGTAATTTGGCATCCATGCGATATTGTAAAATCGTATTAAAAATATCATCACGAACCCAAGCAGTTAAATTTTCAGCACCTAAATCATCTAAAATTAAAACTGGTGACATCCTAATTTTACTAATTAAAGATGCAAGTGAATTATCACCGATAGAATTTTTTAATTCAATAACTAATGTAGGAATATGAACAAATAATGTTTCAATATTATGAATCGTTAATTCATGAGCAATAGCTGCAAGTAAATAAGTTTTTCCAACCCCAAACTTACCAAAAAAATAAGGCCCTTGAATAAATTTATGAGGATTAGCGATTAACCAATTACTAAATTTTAACGCATTTAAATAAGCATTTTTTCTTCCTAATTGATCAAAATCATCCAACCGGGCCGTTTTAAGTCTTTTTGGTAAATATAATAAATGAAATAACTTTGCAGATTTTTGATCCCGTTGGTTTTTTAAAGTAATGGCACTGGGATAGTAATTAAGCTCAATTTGTCCTTGATAAAAATTTAATTTTGGTAAATAAGCTTGATCATTTTTTTGTCTAGATTGATAAAATTCATAAATTTTATTAATTCCATTTTTAAATGATGCCGACTCTGGTGTAATTTTATTTTCTTTTAAAAACTTCTGTACTTCTGTATCATTACACATTTGTTGAACAAGTTGTTTATATTGATCTTTTAATTTATGTGATATGAAATATTCCTTAAAATTTAAAGATAAATTCTCCAATTTTATTCCTTCTTATCTAATCTTTTTCGCCTTTTTTCTTCAGTTTTAATTAAGCTGTCTAAATTATGATCAGTTGCAAGTTCATTCTGGGGTGAATCCTTTTCGTCAAACCATTTTGGCACCGGTTTCGAAGTTTTATTTGAAGTTTTATTTGATGAATAAGAAGATTTCTTCTTTTTATTCTTAAAGTTTTTTACATAAATTAAAGCATCCTCAGCTTTTTGGATTCTTTTTTGGGACCAATCATTAGCTAAAGTATCAGTTAAGTGTTCAGTAATTGTGGGATTATTCTTTAATTCATAATAAATCATTATATTAATAACTTGATCATCTAAAATTTGACGTCTTGATAATTTTCTTATAATTGCTGCTTCAGAATTAGTTATATACCCTCCTAATTGTTCTTTTAATTTCGTTAAAAACTGTAATGGTGAATAACTTTTAGCTTGAGTTATAATATTTTCTTCATTAACGTTTAATTTTAGATTTTTTAAAATATTTTCACCATCTCTATCATTATCATTAGAAGAATTGTTATTTTTGTATAAATTTTTATTAATTATTATTTTTTGATTTAAAAAATTAGTCAAATAGTTAACTTGAAATTTGTTTTTCCGAAAGCAATGAGAACTAACTAGAGCATTAACTAAATCTAATTCATTTAATTGATAAAATTGAGCAATTTCTTCAAATTCATCTAAATTTTTTTTAATTAATTCTTTATCTAAATCAAATTTACCAGTTAAAGTTAAAAATAAATTTTGATCAAATTCATTGTTTGATGGAGTACGTGACTTTTGAAAGTTCAATGAAATCTTATCTGGATTAAGATTTACAGAATTGAATTGATAAACATCAGAAAATGAAGCGGTAATTTCAGTAAAATTTTTAGTATTAACAGGATGTAATGTATATTTTTCTTTTAAGTCTTCAAATATATTTTTACCAACCATTTCTTTTAAGTAAGAAGTTAAAAGATTATCCTTAAAAAAGGTTTCCGGACTTACCGGGGAAGATAATTCATATAAAAATAGTAAACCAATGATATCTTTTTTTAAAAAAGTCCTCAAAAGTCCAATTCCTTCAAGGTGTAATAATGCCTCTTTAAGATCATCTAAACTAATTCCTAATGCATTAATTATTCTAGTGTGTTCGAAACGATCCATCGACACTAATTTTTTTTTAGTTAAACTCCAAAAATATAAATATAAGGTGTAAGATTTTGCACCAATAATTGGAAGGTATAAATCTGTTAAAACTTGTTGGCTAAAATCTGAAAAATAATTAACATTAGTAACTAAAAAGCCGTTATTAGCTTTAATTTCTCTTTTAGTCATTAATTTTTTCCCTTGTATTAGTATTATCAAATCTTTTTAATTTTGTTCTTTTCTTTTTGTTTTTTCTAGACATACTTTGAAGTTCTGCTAAAAACATATCGATACTTGAAAATTCACGATAAACACTAGCAAAACGGATATAAGCCACTTCATCAACGGTAGCTAATCTTTTCATAACCATATCACCAATTTGGCGCGTAGTAACTTCATATTCACTTCCTAAACGGATATGCTCTTCAATTTCTTCAACAATTTTACTAAGAACTTCTTTACTAATATTTCGTTTTTCAGCAGCACGGACTAGACCACGATAAATCTTATTACGATCAAAAACCTGGTTAGAACCATTTTTTTTGACAACAATCAATGGAGCTGATTCAATTTTTTCAAAGGTGGTAAATTTGAACTTACAATTCTCACATTGACGTCTACGGCGAATAGCAGTGTTTAATTTTGTAGGTCTACTATCAACAACTCTAGTTTCTGAGAAACCACAATTCGGACATTTCACAATTTACTCCTTTTTTATCTATATGAATTTTAGATTAATTTTAGCTCTTGCAATATTAGATGGACTTGTTTTTGAACTTGAGGATTAGTAGTATTGATCAAATATTTAGTCATCTTCATTTTTTTTCTGATTGACATTTGCGAATTCACCTTTTTTATTGCAAAATGCTTATCAATATGATCACGCTTTTGTATTCGTTTAATTGCTGTAAGATCATCAGCATAAACTACAATTACTTGATCTAATCTAGATTGATAATTTTGCTCATAAAGTAGAGGAATTTCAATAAAAACAGGACTTGGTGTTTTTCGGATCTCTTTAAAAATTGCTTCTTTTAAATATGAATCAAGAATATGATTTAAAATTTTTAATTGTGAAAAATCTTTAAAAACAATTTGCCCTAATTTTTTTCGATCAATAGATCCATCTGATGCAATAACTTGCATACCAAAATTCTCTTTAACTATATGGATTACTTGCTTATTTTTGTTTAATACTTGATGGGCAATTTTATCGGAATTTAAAACCGAAAAACCATAATTGGCAATAATTTTACATACAAAGGTTTTTCCAGTTCCTATCCCTCCAGTTATCCCAATTATTTGAGAATTTGACATTTTGGACAAAAATAGGTTGAACGTCCATTTAACTTAATTTTTTGAATTTTGGCATGGTCACGTTCACATAATTTATTATTCTGAGAATGAACTTTTAAGTAGTTTTGAAAATGTCCAATTTCTCCATTAGCATTTTTAAAACTAAAAATTGTTGTTCCCCCTTTTTTAATGGCTAATTTCAATATTTTTTTAATTCCTTCTTGCAAAAAAGTAGCATCTGATAAAGTTAAATGGCTGGGATTACTTTTTGGATGAATATGTGCATAATACAAAACTTCGTCAACATAAATATTACCTAATCCTACAACTAAATCTTGTGAAAGTAATGCCACTTTAATTTTTCCATGACGAGTATGTAATAATTTTAAAAAAACATCCGGAGTAAATTGTGGATCAAAAGGTTCCCAACCCAATTTTTTAATTTCTTTAGCATCTGCTACTTGATCTGTTTTAACTAAGTGCATTCGCCCAAATTTTCGGGTATCATGATAAACTATTTTTGAACCATTTTCTAACCAAAAAACGACATGACTATGAGCAGGTAAATCGGCATTATTTTCAAGTACACTATACTTACCTTCCATTCGTAAATGACTAATTAAACTCTCATTATTAGATAAATCAAAGAGAATATACTTACCTCTTCTTCTAATATTTATAAATTTTAAATTTATTAATTTATTTACAAATTCATGTGGATCATTAAGGATCATCTTTGGATAAAAAATATCAACTTTAGTTACTGTATGACCAATAACTAAGGGTTTTAAATTATTAATTACTGTTTGGACTTCGGGCAATTCAGGCATAAAAATTTCTCCATTTTTCTAATGAACTTCAAACCAGGTAGAACCAAAATGACTTTCAACTTTTAAAGGTACAGCTAATTTAAATGCCGAATCCATCAGTTTTGGTACTATTTTTGCAATAATTTTTTCTTCACCAGGAGCTACTTCGAATGTTAATTCATCATGAACTTGTAATATCATTTTGGACTTTAACTGTTGATCAACTAAATAATTTTGAATGCTAACCATTGCAATTTTAATAATATCGGCTGCACTTCCTTGAATAGGAGTATTCATTGCAGTCCTTTCAGCAAAATGACGTAAATTAAAATTTTTCGCATGAATGTCTGGTAAATATCGTCGTCTATGAGATAAAGTCTCAACGTACCCATTTTCTCTAGCAAATTTTACAGCTTCATTCATATATGCCTTAACTAAAGGGTATTGTTCAAAATAAGTATTAATAAAATTTGCAGCTTCTTTTCGACTAATTCCTATATTTTTAGATAAACCATAATCTGAGATGCCGTATACTATTCCAAAATTAGTTGCTTTAGCTACTCTACGCATATCTGGCGTTACTTCTGATCCTGGACTTAAATTAAAAATTTTTTGAGCAGTTGCTTGATGAATATCTTTATCTTTTTTAAAAGCTTCAATCATGTGAGGATCTTTAGATATATGTGCCAATACTCTCAATTCAACTTGAGAATAATCTGAAGAAAAAAGTTTCCAACCATTTTGCCTTGCTGTAAAAGCTTTTCGAATAATTTTACCCATTCCCCTTGCAGGAATATTCTGTAGATTTGGGTCAACAGATGATAAACGGCCAGTTGATGTAAGTGTTTGTAGAAATCGTGTATGAATAATCCCATTACCGAAGTCAAATTTTTGTAGTCCTTCTACATATGTTGACTTTAGCTTTGCCAATTGACGATAATCTAAAATCCAACCGACAACTTGGGACTTAGGACGTAAAGATTCTAAAACATCTACTGAAGTTGAATAACCAGTTTTAGTTTTTTTAGCAGGAGGCAAATTCATTACATTAAAAAGAATATTTGATAGTTGTTTTGGTGAATTTAAATTAAATTCTTGTCCAACTTCGGTAAAAATCTTAGCTTCTAAATCAGAAATACTAGCATCAAATTCTTTACCCATCTCTTTTAATTCATTTTTATTGAGTTTTATGCCCTCAATTTCCATTTTAGCTAAAACTTTTGATAAAGGTAATTCGATTTGATTTAAAAGAGGTTCTTGTTTATGCATTCTTAAATGAGCATCAACCACATCTTTAGCTAAGAAATATCCCTCTGCCTTTTTTGCTAGGTGGTCAAAAAGACTATTTTCATCTTCTGGTAAAGAAATTTTAACTCCTTTACCATAAACAGCTTCATCAGATAGTATAAACTGATCAAAATAATCATTGATTGTCGTTGCAAGATTTTCATCACTATGACTTGAATCATCAACATAAGAAGCAATCATTAAATCATATTTTATTGGCGGCAAGTTCCAATTATAGCGTTTAGCAAGAATATAAGTCTTTTTTGCGTCGTATGTATTAATACTGTTAAAACTCCTAAAAATGCCATTATTCAATAAATTAAAATCTTTAGCAACAAAAATCTGGTCACGTTGTGCAATAATTACTGCCTTAATTTCAGCTTCATGATAATTTTGATTAAAAGTTTCAAAATAAACTAATGGATTTTGTAATTTTTTTAAATCTTCAGAATTAGACTTATCCAAAATTTGATAAGTTGGAACGTTCTTCTCTTTTAAAATATCTTCTTGTTTTTGTAATGATTGATTATTTAGGAAAGATCTCATATCATATTTCTCAAAAAAATTGTTTAATCCATCCTGATTTACTGGAGAAAATTTAGTTTCTTCTAAAGTGATTGTAACTGGAGAATCTCGAATTATTGTTGCTAATTTTTTTGCTTGAAAAGCTTGTTTTTGATCATGAATCAAATTTTCTTTTAATTTACTTTGCTTAAATTCACTCAAATGATCGTATAACTCTTCTAATGTTGAATATTGTTTTAATAATTTTAAGGCTGTTTTTTCACCTATTCCTTTTACTCCAGGATAATTATCTGAAGTATCTCCAGTTAGAGCTTTTAAATCTATAATTTGTTTAGACTCTATTCCTAACTTTTTCTTTATATATGAGGGAGTATAGGTTTCATAGGTTGAAAAACCTTTTTGAGTAATGTAAACAGTAGTATGATCATTAACCAATTGAGTTAAATCCCGATCACCAGTTACAATGGCTACTTCCATTTTTGCATTATTGCCTTGTTGAGCCAAAGTCCCAATAATGTCATCTGCCTCATAGTCTGCCAATTCATAATCTTTAATTCCCATCAGATTAAGCATTTGATGAATAGCAGGAAATTGCTCAAATAATTCATCAGGAGTTTTAGATCGACCCGATTTATAGTCTGAATAAAGATCGTTTCTAAAAGTTTTATTTGAAGCATCAAAGGCAGCTAAAATATTTGTCGGTTTAATTTCTTTTAAAATTGCATCAAGTATTCTTTTAAAGCCATAGATAGCATTAGTAGGTATTCCTTCGTGATTAGTAAAATTTTTTACATTTAATGCGTAGAAACAACGATATGCTAAAGAGTTGCCATCGAGCAAGAGTAATTTTTTATTTTTCATACTTTTATTTTATCCAATATTATGTTTAAAGGCTAAAAAAAGCGAAAATTTCTTTTAAGAATTTTCGCTTTTTAAAATTCAAAATAATTTTTAATTAATTTCTATTATTGCTGCCACCAAAAATATCAATTAAAACCATAAAAATATTCAGAATATCAAGATATAAACCAAGTGCAGAGTAAGTAGCATAATTAGCCATAGTGGTACTAGTTGCTCCCATATCTTCCATTTGATAATAAGCTGTTTTAATATTTTGTTGATCACTAGCAATCATCCAAGTAAAAATTCCTAAAATAGCATAATTTAAAATCCACTGTAGTGTAGCTGCTTTAGTAAAAATATTAATTACAGAAATTAAAATAACACCCAACAGTAACATCATTGCAGTTCGTCGACCACGTTGTAAATCATTTTTTGTATTACGTCCTAAAATTGACATTAACAAAAAAATTAAAGAAGTAACACCTAAAGCATTAACTACATTTATTGTAGAACTAGCCAATAAAGTTAAAGAAGTTGTTACACCATAACAAGCTGATATTATTAAAAATAAGATTAAATTATTTTTTGCTGGAGCATCTTTATTTGCATTATGTCCCATTACGAAAACTAAAATCAAAGGCGCAAAAGTAGTAACTAAAATGCCAAAACTACCACTAGACATAATAAAATTTAAAAAAACATTTTTTAAGGGGTAAGCTAACAACCATGAAATTATAGTCGTCATTGCTACGCCAGAAAACATAATTAAGTAAACTAGGCTGTAATATTTAGATAAGCCCTGATCACGGACATTAATGTATGAATTTACAGTACTATTTGACTCTGTTGTTCTTTCATTATTTTTATTTTTAAAAAAATTATTTTGCATTAAATCTTTACCTCTACTTTATCTTTAACAGTTTAACTGATCTTTATTAAAAGTCAATCAGACTTGAGTTGGATTTGATTTTCGATAAGCTTGTTCATATTTTTGGATATCGCCAGCTCCCATAAATAAGAGAACACCATTTTTAATTTGATCTAATTCAGACATATCTTTAAGACTAATAACATGTGCTTTAGAACCAATTAATTTAACAATATCATTATTTGTAACTGTACCTGTTTTTTCTCGCGGAGAAGAAAAAATATCTGTTACAAAAACTTTATCAGCAGCACCTAATACACGACCATAATCTTGAAGGTATTTAGCAGTTCGAGTATAAGTATGTGGTTGAAAAATTACTGTTAATTCTTCTTCAGGAAACATTTGCCGAGCAGAGTCAATAGAAGCCGCAATTTCATTAGGATGATGTGCATAATCATCAATAATTGTTACTTTTTTAAACTTGCTAATATTAAATCTTCTTTTAACACCTTTAAAACTATTAATTTGAGCTTGAATAACTTCATTACTTAAGGAAAAAGATTTTGCTACCAAAATAGCTGCTGTCATATCAACAACGTATTGATGACCAGGGAGACTTGTTTCAAAAGTGCCTATTTTTTTACCATTTTGATTTAGTGTAAATATAGTTGAAGCTCTTTTTGTTTCTTTTATAATAATTTGAACTTGGTTATCTTTTTTAAAGCCAAAATATAATATTGGGCACGAAGTATCTAATTGATGAGTACTATCATCATCACCAAAAGCAAAAATTTGTTTTTTTGTCTGGTTAGCAATAGTATTAAACGCATCGATTACATCATTCAAATCTCGAAAATAATCGGGATGATCAAAGTCAATGTTTGTAATCACTAAGTAGTCAGGAAAATATTTAGTAAAATGACGTTCATATTCATCAGCTTCAAAAACAAATAAATTAGAATTAGGATTACCTTGGCCAGAGCCATCACCTATTAAATAATTAATCTTTTCTTGATGATTTAAAATATGAGCTAAAACTCCAGTCGTTGTCGTTTTACCATGTGCTCCTGAAACTCCAACTGAAAAATAGTCTTTTAGATACTCTCCTAAAAATTCATGATAATGCATTATGGGTAAATGTAATTCTTTGGCCCTTTTAACTTCGGGATGATCATCATTAAAGGAATTTCCTTGAATAATTGTTTGACCAGCCTGAATATTTTTAGAATTAAAAGGATATACTTTAATTTTTTCTTTTTTTAATTTATCTTGAGTAAAAACATAGTCTGGAATATCGGATCCAGCTACTTTTAACCCATCATTTTTCATGATAGCAGCTAAAGCACTTAGCCCTGAACCTTTAATTCCAATAATAAAATAGTTCCCATTACGATCAATCATATTTCCTCGATTATTTATAATTTATTTTTGCTATTTTAGCAAAATCAGTTCCTGGATTAACACTTGAATCTGTAATTTCAATTGCTCCTTTAATTTCTGGAGAATTTAAATTTAAATCAGTACGATTACAAAGAGTACCTGGGCTTTTCACACCACCAATTTTAGATTTTAAAATTTTTTTACCATTAGGTAAAATTGCTCCTGGTCGAGCATAAACAGTATGTAAATTCAATTTAAGGTTTATTGAGCCTGAAACTATGCTAACTAAATCTTTTTGACCAATGTCAATTTCAATTATTTTTAATCGACTAAGTCTTGGATGAGGGTTAATTGATTTAATTTTAGCAACAGTAAAATAAGGATTTGTAAGTTCATAGTTTAAAACATCTTGATATTCAGGTATTTTTTGACTAATTTTACTTATTTGTTCTAAATTAATAGGAATAAATCCATGGGTTTTATTAATTCCCAGTCTTGAACTCCAATTTAATAAATTTATACCAATTAATTTATTTTGAGAATTTTTAATTAAAAATAAGTCGTCTTTTTTTTCAGCCGTTTGATAATCATTTTGCTTACTAAAATCTAGCCAAATATTATCTCCAAAAGCTGGTTGATTAATACTTGCAACAATCATTTAACACTTAATCCTTTAATAAAGTTTTCAATTTCAGGCTTAGTTTTACGATCACCATTAACAAAGCGCCCAATTTCTTCACCTTCATTAATTGCAACAAAACTTGGAATCCCTTTAATTCTAAAATTATTAGCCAATTCGGAATATTTATCAATATCCACTTCAATAAACTCAAAATTAGGATTATTTTTTTCAATAATAGGCATAAATGGCTCTATAAATTTACAATCACCACACCACGTAGCCGTAAAAGTTAAGATTTTTAACCCGATTTGTAAATTTGTCGATGATGGATCATATTTTTTCATAATTAACATCTCCTTAAGTATTGTGCTTCTAACATAAAAATTCTGCTTCCATTCTTGGAAAACTTTTGTTCATATTCAGTTACAATATTTTCTTCACTGTATTCACTATGATGTAAATCAAAAGTTAAATAGTTTAAAAATAAGTTTGATTCATTGGCAATCGCTTTTACAGAATATGCAAATAAATTTTCATTATCCGTTTTGAAATGAATTTTCCCACCTTTTTGTAAAATATTTTGATATTTTTTTAGAAATTCAGGTGAAGTCAAACGTCTTTTTGCATGTCGCTTTTTAGGCCATGGATCTGAGAAATTCAAATAAATATTAGCAATTTCTCCCATAGTAAAATAACGTTCAATTTCATGAGCATTACCAATAACTAATCTTAAATTTGGCAGAGGATTAGCAATTTGTTTACGTAATAAAAAAGCTAATGCCATCTCATTAATTTCCATTGCAATAAAATTTTTTTTTGGTTCTTTCTTGGCCAGCTGAGTAATAAATCCCCCCTTCCCAGAACCAATTTCTAATTCAATAGGAGCTGAGTTTTCAAAATAATTCTGCCAATTTCCTTTTAAGTTTTCAGGGAATTTTTGATAAAAATCTTGATTATTTTCATATAGTTCTTTAGCCCAAGGGCGTTTTTTAATTCGCATTACTTCTTACCTTTTTTTCTCTCAAAGGAAAATAAATTTTAGTCATTAAATTTATTAAAATCAACCCTCCAATTAAATAAGTTAAATAAATTAAATAATGTTCTGGTGAAACTAAAATCATTATTATTACATTAAGTAGTATATAAATATATCCTACTTTGTTTAACCAATTTCTAAAAAATCTCTGCCATTTTAATTTAGCAATCGGAAAAATATTAATATAAATATTATCTATCGTTTGCTGATAAATTGGAATTAATTGAAATAAAAGTAAATATAATAGAGTAAAATTAATAACTATTGCAACGATAAAGTCTTTAACAAAAAAATTAACAATGTAATTAATAATCAAAATTCGCAAAAATAACCCCAAATAATTTCCTGATCTAAGAAATGTCAACAAAAATAGATTCTGCAAATTTGAATTAAATTTTTTAAAAAAATCTAAATATTTTCGTCTTTTAACTGGAATTTGTTTATTAGGAAGATCAATGAAAAGACTAAATAGTCTTAAAATCCGGCTCTGCCTTTTTTCTTCTTCAGAAATTGCAATATTAATTTGCAAAATACTGTTGGGTTTTAAATGATCGTAACATTTAAGTAGAATTACCTCAGTTAATGTAATTAACAAAAACAGCCAATCACAAGGTAAAAAAATTAAAGCTAAGGTACATACTAAAATAATTTCTTTACATATTAAAAAACCTTTATCTTTTATTTTGCCATAAATTTTTTGTTGAAAGCAAATAAATATTGCCCATTGCAAAATGGTTAAGCCAAAAATCAAGATTAAAATGGATAAAAAATTAAAACTAGAGTTTATGCCATGTAATATCGGTGTCAGAATAATTGCTGTAAATGTAAATGTAAATACAGGTAAAATTAAACTATAAACCGTTGCAAAAACAAAACTATCATTGATGTGATTTATAATAGGAAGTAAAAAATTTTGGTCTGGTTTTTCCAAATATGTAACAAACTTAAAACTATGTAATTCAAAAAATAACAGAAAGATTATGAGAACTTGTAAAATAAATGGTTTAATTTGTAAAATAATTTTTAAATTATTTGCATATAAATAAGCTAAATAACCGATTAATATTATTACTATTAAAATAAAATGATCATTGAAAACATAAGGTAAATATTTTGAATTTTTTTTAAAGTTAGTTCGTTGTCGATTCTTAAAAATACTTTTCATTTAAAGCTCACCTTTAGCAATTTTTAAATAAATGTTTTCTAGACTAGCGTTATTTAACGAAAAGTAATTATTTATTTCTTTTAAGTTACCTTGTACTTTAATTTTACCTTGCTTTAATAAAATGAAACGATCTGCGACATTTTGAGCGTTATTTAAAATATGAGTTGAAATTAGAATTGCTTTCCCTTGTTTTTTACGTTCATGAATTAGATTTAACAAATCATCAATTGCTACTGGATCTAATCCTACAAATGGTTCATCAATGACGATTAGTTTGGAATCAAGCATAAAAGCACAAGTTAGTAGCATCTTTTGTTGCATACCCTTAGAAAAATGAATTGGTAACCAATCCCGTTTATCATCTAAACGAAACATTTCTAATAATTTTTGAGCACGATTTTGAGTTTGAGGATTCCTTTGATCATAAACGTTCATAACTAAATCAAGATGCTCTTCTAAAGTTAGTTGACGATAAAAAACTGGCTGTTCAGGTACATAAGCAATTTGTTTTTCATAAACTGAAAAGTCACGATCTCTTGATACACCATCTAAAGTAATTTCACCTGATATAGGTGTTAGTATACCCATAATATGTTTGATTGTAGTTGATTTGCCAGCTCCATTTAAACCCATTAGAGCTACAACTTCCCCTGAATTTATTTCAAAACTGAGATCACGCAGAATTAATAAATTTGAATATCCACCATTTACGTGTGATAATTTAAGAGTCATATTTTACCTTTAGGAGTTAATTTTGAAAGATTGTATTTTTTGTAAAATCATTAATAATGAAATTCCAAGTTATAAAGTATATGAAGATGAGGATGTGTATGCTTTTTTAGATATTTCCCAAACCACCCCAGGTCATACTTTATTAATACCTAAAAA
The DNA here is from genome assembly GCA_945273735.1 of uncultured Lactobacillaceae bacterium. Classification (GTDB taxonomy): domain Bacteria; phylum Bacillota; class Bacilli; order Lactobacillales; family Lactobacillaceae; genus Xylocopilactobacillus. The sequence goes on along the minus strand of CALYPJ010000007.1, from coordinate 12,059 downwards.
ACATGTAAAAGATATCTTTGCTTATGATCAAACCCTAGCACAAAGTGTTTTAGGAAAAATTCCTTTGATTGCTCAAGCTTTAAAAAAAGTTTTACCTAATCTTAATGGTTTAAATTTAATTAGTAATAATGGAAAAATAGCAGGTCAAGCGGTCTTTCATTCTCATTTTCACTTTATTCCTCGGTATAACGAGAAAGACACTTTTACCTTGAAGTTTCATGATAACAGTAAAAATTATAGCGCGGAAGTTTTAAATAAACTAGCGCAGAGTATTAGTAAGCAAATAAAAAATGAAATTTAAAAAAATTATTTTAGTTGGAAGTGTAACTCTAATAGCTTATAGTATTTATGATTTTCTTAATAAAAAAGAAAACCAAGAGTGGATACAAGATATAGATAATAGTACTGAAAATATTTTAAATAAATATGATGATTTAAATAAAAAATTTGATAAGGTTCTTCAAGAAAAGCAGAATGTTATTATTCCCGTTATGAAAGAATTATCAAAAAATTTAAAAGATTTTACATATATTACTAATCTTAAATTGGAAGTTATAGAAAAAAAGTTAGCAAAAGGAGTTATGCAAACAAAGAAAAATAAACTTTAACAGTTTATTAGCTTTTTTGCGGTTTTGAGCCAAATATGATAGAATTTCTTTTGTTGTGAAAAAAAATTAATTAGGAAGTAAATACATGCAAAAAAAGTTTTTAGCAGGTACAATTTTATCAGTTTCACTCCTGCTTGTCGGTTGTTCTAGTACTAGCAAAACTGTTGCTACAATGAAAGGTAAAACTATAACGCAAGATGATTATTATTCAGCACTAAAAGATTCCAATGCTGGAAAAACCACTTTGCAGAATCTTATTTTATCAGATGCATTGGATCAAAAATATGGTAGTAAAGTTAAAAAATCTCAAATAAATGCTCAGTATAAGAAATTAGAAAACCAATATGGTTCTTCACTACCCACTGTTCTTAAACAAAGTGGTTATACAGAATCATCTTATAAGAAGGTTATTAAAAATCAACTTTTAGCTTCGGCAGCTTTAAAAGATAAGCAGCCAACCTCTAGTAAAAAATTTAAAACTGCTTTGGATGATGCATGGAAAAACTATTCACCTAAAATTTCTGTTCAATTTATTTTAGCTAAAGATGAAAATACAGCTAAAGATGTTTTAAAGAAATTTGAGGCAGATCCTACAGAAGAAAACTTCGGTAAGTTAGCTAAAGAATACTCCCAAGATCCTTCTTCTAAAAATAATAATGGTAAATTATCACCTTTTGATCCAAAATCATCTTCAGGTAACTTAGATCCTAATTTTACTGCAGCAGCAGCTAAGTTAAACAAAGCTGGCGAATATACTAAAGAACCTGTTAAATATTCTTCAGGTAATGGTTATTTTATTATTCGATTATTGAAAAAACCTGAAAAAGGTAGTTTATCTGATCATAAAAAAGAATTAACCAATCAGATTTATTCTCAATGGGAAAGAGATACAACAATTATGAATCCAATTTTTGGCAAAGTTCTTAAAGAAGTTGACGCAAAAGTAGTTGATAAAGATATGAAAGATGTTTTATCATCATTCTATGAAACACCAAAACAATCACAAACAGGGATGAGCCAAAATAGTAATAAGTAAAAATAATTAGATTGCTTATTATAAATAAATTATTTTTAAAATATAAATGAAACTTCGTTAATTAGGCATTATAAACGAAGTTTTTTTGATCTAATTTATAAATCTGTAGAACCCAACTATGAAATATTATAACTTATTCGGTATCATCTTTTTTTTATTAAAAAATTGACTTTTATTTTATGCTAATTTGAAAGAGTTTATTATTGATCCAACTTTATTACATTGTTTATAACTTTGAAAAATCATAATAAAATTAGTCTATATTAAATAAAAATAACCATTTATTTTGCCTTTTAATTAAATAAAAAACCCTCCAATAATTTATTTTTAATTATTGGAGGATAAAATATTGAATTTTATTTAATTAAACAACTAATTCTGTTAAATGATTAGAAGCAATGAACTGATTACGTATACCTAAATCAGTTGTAAAAAATAGTAATTGTGTCGAAGATTTGAGCTTTTGAATTAATTCAATTACTTTAGCACGTCTAATTACATCAAAATTAATAAATGCATCATCAATAATTAATGGTAATTGAATTTTATCTAAAAAACTAATAGCAAATGAAAAACGTAATGAAACATAAAGTTGTTCAGCAGTTCCTTGTGATAATTGAGAAATATCGAAGGTTTGATTATCATTACGCTCTACATTGAGCGAATCACCCTCAAAATGAATACCATTATAACGTCCATTTGTTAATAAATTAAAATAACTAGTAGCATGTTCAATAATTTTAGGAAATCTTTCTTGAGTTGCTTCATCTAAAGCCTCTTTAATCCAACTACTTCCCAAATAATTTGTTAACCATGATTTAGTTAAAGTTTCAATTTGTGATTCTAAATTAGCTAATTCTTGGCGTAATCGATCATATTGTTTAGTATCAATAACCATATTTAATTTTGCTTGATTATCTAAAATTTTCTGATTAATCTCTTTTTCTTGGTTTGATAGATTTTGAATCTTATCTAAATTCTGTTTTTTTGAAAAATTAAGTTGTTCTAAATTTTCATAATTAGTCAATCTAGGTAGCAGATTACTTAAATTATTTTCATAAATCTTTAACTTTTCCCTTTGTTTTTCTCGATTTAATAAATCATGATGATAAACTTCCAATTCCATTTCTGATTTCAAACCATTTTCATTGAGCAGTTTAGCCATTTCTTTATTAGCATCATCCATTTTAAAACTTAAATTATTAATTTTTTTATTATAAAATTTTTTCTCTTCATTATTTTTAGCATTAATTGTAGACAAATTTATCATATCACTATAGAAATCATTAATTTTTTGAACTGACTGATTCATATTTTCTGAAGATATTTGAATCCAATTTTTAGCAAAATTAAACTGGTTTAAATAATTTAAAATTTGTTTTTGAATACTGCTCTGTTTTTTAATAGAAGTATTGATAGTCTTAGTATCTTGATACAATTTATGAAGATCTCTTTGGAAATTTAAAAATGTATCGATTGGAAATTCATATTCGTATTTATCCTTTAAATCAGTTAAATTACGAACAATTTCTTGCATTCTCTGATTTACATGACGCAACTCATCATTTAATTTTGTATCAGTAAGCTCATCATTATTATCATCAGATAAATTTTCTTTTTTTTCAGGGGCAAAGTAATAACTTACCCCTCCACCAATTAAACCAACAGCTACTGCAACTAAGCTAACAATATGACCAGTAGGACCCATAAAAATACCTATAAGTGCTACGATCAACCCAACTAAAAGAATCATTAATGTAGGCGTCAAATTTTTTTGATTTCTTGTCCTTGGAATACTTCGTGAAGTTTTATTAGACTCTATATCAGATACTTGATTTTGTAAGTTGATATAAACATCTTGTAGTTCATCATAATTCCTTTTCAATTTTAATCCCTCTTGATAATCACTCTCCGACATCTCACGGGTCTCTTCAGTAAAGGAATTATTATTTAAAATTTCTTTTTTTTCTTTTTCTAATTGATTAATTTCACTAATTAATTTATCATTATTTTCTTGAAGATTTGTTATTTCTTTTAGTGGCTCATGCAATTGATCAAATTTAGTTTGATTTTCTTCATAAAAGGCAAAACGAGGATTATTAATTAAAGTATTTCTATTAATTTTATTAACCTCTTGCTGTGCTACTCTTAAATCCTCTTTAGCATTGTTAAAACTCTGCTTTACTTGCATAAAATTATCGTAAAGATCTACATCTAAATTTCGACGATTAGCTAAAGCTTTTGTTAATTTTAAATATTCTTGGTAATTATCCCAATTATCACAAAGTTGTTCATATTTTTGATTTTCGCTTTTTCGATCCTCTAATTCTAGATGAATTCGTTTTTTATTATCATTTAATTCTTTATTACTTTCCTGAAGAGTAATAAATAAGTTATTTTCTTTAGCAGCCTCGTTAACTTTCTTTTGTAAATCTCGATGTTCTTTCATTTCAACATTTAAAATTGGTTTAGTTCCTGAAGGCTTAAAAATACTTCCTGCATCATTAATTAAATTATTACTTAATTGTAGCCAATTTTGAGATCCAGTCATTCCAATATTTAAAATTTGATCAGTAAAATCTGCCCGTTTTAAGTTAAATACTTGATTTAATGCTTTTTCATCAAATTCAAAAATATTTTGATAAAGACTCAAATCAGCAGGACCTAATAACTCTGATAACTTAGATTCATCATATTCTCGACCATTTGAGGTAACGATAACGCTTCCACTTCTACTTCTAAGACCGCCCACGCGTCGAATAATATATTCAGTCCCATTTTGAGTTACATATAATTCTCCTCCAAAAGAAGAACCAAATCGAGGTTTATACTTTTCACTATCAGTTTTTCTGCCAAATCCAAATAAAATACTTTTGATAAAAGTTCTCAGGGTTGTTTTTCCTGCTTCATTCAATCCATAAAAAATATGAAAATCATCAGATACCTCAAAAGTTTTATCAATCCATTTACCAAAACCAAAAATATTAATTTTTGTTATTTTCATTACTGATCGCTCTCATTCTTTCTTTCATTAATTAGTTCAAAAGTATCATCCCTTAAAGTACTGATAAAATTAGGATCTCGAACAAGATTTTGAAGATAACGATAGTTTTTCAATAAGGGTAAAATCTGATTTTCTAAATTCTCAGGAGAAAAAACTTTTTCCGCACTTCGATTCCAAAAGCTTTGATCTAAATCAGAAAAAACTTTACTTTTAGTTATTTTTACAACTATTTTAATTACGACAATATAATTATGTTCAAACACTCTTGGAGTTAAACTATTAGTAAAAGAATCATCTTCAATTGATTTTATAACAGTTAATGGTAAGTTATCGGCATTAGAAATCGTAACATATACAAAATGAGAAATATTTCGACTTAATTCATTTACATTCAAATCAATTTCTCTTTGTACATCACTCATTGAAATCAAACCACTACCATCGATTTCTAAACGATTCCATTCAATAGTATTACTTGGTAAAAAATTAACTTTAGTAATTTTATTTTGCGTTTCAACTAAATAAAATCCTTTACTTCCTGCTTCTTTAATACTACGACCTTGTGTATTACCAGGATAAATAATATAAGGATCTTTATTCAAAATTTGACGTTCATGAATATGTCCCAAAGCCCAATAATCATATCCCTTTTCTAACAGTTCATCTTTAGAAAAGGGGGCATAATTATCATTATGACCTTGTTTTAGCGCTGCATGCATAATACCGATTGTATAATCTGAATCAACATGTTTTTGGGGAAAAGTGGCAGCAATATCGTCGGTAATCCAGCGGTCACTGTAACTAAATCCAACTAATTCAACTTTAGTTCCATCTTTTGCATTATGATAAAAGCTTTTTACTTCTTTGGGAAAAACAAAAACATTTTCTGGAAACTCAAAATTACCGGTTTGACTTTTGATATAATCGTGGTTCCCGGCAACTAAATAAACTGAAATATCTTTTTCTTTTAAACGTAAAAATTGTTCATTCAAAAATAATTGAGCAGTAATACTTTGAACATTACGATCATATAAATCTCCTGAAATAATCACAAAATCTACTTGTTCTTTAATAGCAACATCAACAATATTTTCAAAAGCAACAAAAGTAGAATTTCTAATTTTTTTTAAAATTTGTTGATCTTCAATTTGTAGGCCGCGAAAAGGTGTGTCTAAATGAAGATCGGCTGTATGAATAAATTTCATGTCTTTCCCCTTAATTATTACTAAAAAAATTATATCGATGTTACTTAAAAAAATCTATTACTGAACGATAAAATGATGAAAAATCATTTTGAATTGATTTAATTCCATTATGGAATAAATCAATATTTTTTTTTATAAAATTATGCTTTTCTTTTTTAGGAATGACAGTCTCTTTATTAAAAGAAGTTTGCTCAGTATCACTATAAATACTTTCAAAAATATTTTTAAATGTCCAATTTGCATAGTTACTATCAATAAGCTTTCGCTCTTCACTAGGTTGATCATAACCTACCCAAGTAGTTAAACATAAGTCAGGAGTAAAACCAACAATCCACTGATCTTTGGTAGCAGTTCCTAGACCTTCTTTAGTTTGTGTACTACCTGTTTTACCAGCAACTTCAAAATTATTGGGTTTGGCAGCTACTGCTGTACCATTGTTAAATACGTTTTTAAGCATCTCAGTTACCTGTTTAGTAATTTTTGGTGAAACTACACTTTTAGAAAAGTCGTTGAAAATCTGTATAGTTTTACCATTAGAATTTTCAATACGATTAATTAAATGAGTCTCTTTTTTTTGACCATTGTTAGCAATAATTTGATAAGCCTGAACAACTTGTAAAGGAGTGACATTTAAATCACCTAAAGCTAATCCTAGGTTTTGTTTATTGTCACTAACTTTAAATCCAAAGTCATTTAACGAATTAACTCCAGTTTTTAATCCTATTTGATCTAATAGCCACACAGCCGGAGCATTTAAACTATCAGTTAATGCTTGTGTCATAGTAACACTACCTGAATAAGTATTATTATAATTTTTAGGTTCATAACCATCATATGAAACTAATTTATCCTGTAATAGTGAATTAGGTTTATATCCTTTAGTTAAAGCTGGAATATAAACTGCAAATGGTTTTAAAGTAGAACCTGCTGCCCGACTCATTTGTGTTACTCGATTTAATTCTAAAAATAAATGATTTTGATCGTTAGCATTTCCAATAAGAGCCTCAACCCCACCATCTCTAACATTGACAGCGACTGAAGCCGATTGAGCTTGAGTATCCCCCACTTTAGGTAATATGGTTTCATTTGAATAGTAATTTTCCATTTTTTTCTGCATATTTTGGTTTAAACACGTATAGATTTTATACCCGCCATTAAGTAAGTCGTTTTCTGAAATTTTGTAATTACTTTTTGCTTCTTCAATTATGGCGTCAAAATATGATGGATAATTATAAGTTGTTATAGGCGTATAATTATTAACAACTTCTATTTTTTCATTAACTGCTTTTTCGTAAGTATCTTGTGAAATGACCTTATTCTCTTTCATTCCATTTAAAATAATATTTCGTCGTTGCAAAGCATAGTTGAGATAACTTATCGGATTGTATAAACCGGGATTTGCCAACATTGCACAAATTGAGGCACCTTGAGCTACTGATACCTGCGAAGCATGGATACCGAAATACCGTAATGAAGCGTTTTCTACACCCCAAACACCATTACCAAAATATGCATGATTTAAATACATCTCTAAAATTTTTTGTTTGGACTCAACTTTATTTAATTGAATAGCATAAAATAACTCCTCTACTTTGCGAGTAATTGACTTCTTTTGAGTTAAAAACATGTTTTTAACTAATTGTTGACTAATTGTACTACCACCGCCATTTACATCATGACCAAAATGTATCAAATAACCAAATACTGCACGAACAGTTCCTTTAAAACTAAAACCTAAATTTTGATAGAACGTACGGTCTTCAGTATTAATTACAGCGTTAATGATATTCGGACTAATTTGATTTAAATCAATATAACGCCCTTTTCTATTCAGTAATACGCCTGCATATTTTTTATCCCGATCATAAACTGTTGTATTTTGGCGCAAAGAGCTTTCAAGTCCTTTAATATCAGCGGTTTTCGCTTTGTATGTAAAAAATGAGCATACTAAAATTAAAAAAAATAAAATCACCGCTAAGGTCATTTTAATTAAATGATATTGCTTAACAAAACTAATAAAAAAATTTGTCTTAGGACGTCTCAAGTTCTTTTGCATTAATATATTCTGCTAAAAGATCGTATACTTTTCTAGCATCTTCCTCATCTTTAGAAATAACAACAACACTATCAATACCAGCAACTGTGCCAATAATTTCTGGTAATGATAATTCGTCAAGAATGGCTCCAAAAGCATTTCCGGAACCCTTAATCGTCTTAATTATATTTAAAAATTGAACTTGAGTAATAGAAAGCCCAACAATTTTAGCATTATCCAACAGCTTTTCGAATGGTTCTCGTTCATCTTGACGATAAATTACAAACCGAAGATTTCCAGAATAATCAGGTCGTTTAATAATTCGCATTTCTCTAATATCCCGAGAAATTGTTGCTTGAGTTACATGAATTCCTTTTTCTTGAAGGATATTTAATAATTGTTCTTGAGTTGCAACTACGTTATCGCCAATAATTTGAGCAATAATGGATTGTCTTTCTTCTTTTCTCATTAACTTTTATCCCTTCTTTACATTTCACTAGGAGCTTTAATTCCTAATAAATTTAGAGAATCTTGTAAAACTAAACTAGTTGCTCTGACTAGTTGTAACCGAGTATATAATTGATCATCTTCAACTAATATTTTTACTTTTTTATAATAACGATTAAATACTTTTGAAAGTTGAATTGCATACTTAGCAAGTATAGAAGGCTCATATTTCTTTTCAGCTTGTAAAATAATTTGAGGGTATTGATCTAAAATTTTAATTAAATCAAAAGCAGCGTCTTGATCAAAAATATCCATTATATCTTTCTTAATCTGAAAACTTTCCGATTTCCGTAAAATACTTTGTGCACGGGCATTAGTATACTGAACATATGGCCCTGTATCACCCTCAAATTGTACTACTTCTTCAAGTTTAAAATCAAAGTTTTCAATTCTTTCGTTTTTTAAGTCATGAAATACTACTGCACCATAACCAACTTCACGTGCAACTTCTTCTTTGTTGATTAAACTTGGATTTTTTTCGTTAATTTGTTTTAAAGCTAAATCATATGCGTTATCCAAGACTTCATTTAAAAGAATAATTCTGCCTTCACGGGTAGATAATTTTTTCCCATTATAAGTAATTAATCCAAAAGGTACATAAATTACTTCATCAGACCATTCATATCCCATTTTTTTAAGGACAGCTTTTAATTCATCAAAGTGTTGCTTCTGCTCACTACCCACGACATAAATTGATTTAACTGAATGATATTTTTTTTTGCGATAAATTGCAGCAGCTAAATCACGAGTAATATATAAACTTGCACCATCACTCCGAATTATTAAAGCAGGATTTTTAAAACCTTCATCACTTAAATCAACAACCTGAGCACCTTGACTAACAGTTAAAAGGTTTTCAGATTTCAATTTTTTAACTACTGAATCCATTTTATCATTATAAAAGGCTTCACCGTCATACCAATCAAAATCAATTTTTAAATCATTGTAGATTTCTTCAAATCGCTGTAATGAAACTTCTCGAAACCATTTCCACAGACTTATTGCTTCTTTATCACCGTCTTCTAATTTTTTAAACCAAGCACGTCCTAAATCATTTAACTTAGGATCTTTTTTTGCCTTCTGATTAAAATGTACATATAATTTAAGTAGGGTATCAATTGGATCGTTATCTATCTCTCTTTTATCGCCCCACATTTTGTATGCTGCTAATAATTTACCGAATTGAGTACCCCAATCACCAATAAAATTAATTTTAATTGGTTGATAACCACACTTACTCTCAATATTAGCTAAAGCGTTTCCAATAACTGTAGAACGTAGATGTCCCATTGACATAGGCTTAGCTATATTAGGAGATGACATATCAATGGTTACAGTTTTTCCATGACCCAAATCTACTTTACCAAAAGAGTGATTTTCATTATTTATTTTCAGAAGTAATTTTTTTGAAACATTTGTCCTAAGAATAAAAAAATTAATATATCCATTAACTATATTAACTTTGGTAAACAAGTTCTTATTTAAAAGTTGATAAATATCTTCAGCAATATTATACGGGGATTTATGTTTAATCTTAGCTAAAGAAAAAGTTGGAAAAGAAAAATCTCCCCAATCTGAATTTTTCGGTTTTTCTAAAAGTTGGGCTACATCAAGATCAGTAATACCATAATCAGGTAATACACGTTTTAATTCTTGGATAACTACACTTTCTAAACTCATAAAACCTCCATTAAAAGCGGGTGACGAGAATCGGACTCGCGACGCTAGCTTGGGAAGCTGGTGTTTTACCACTAAACTACACCCGCACTCTAAAATATTATACCATAATTCTAATTTTAAACAGAATATAAATTCATTTCTTTAGGAATCATTTGGGAAATTTTAGTAGGAATTGTAACATAATTATCTTTAGATAATTTATCACCAATCCTACCATGAAGATAAACTGCTGCACATGTTGCCTTAAAAAAATTAGAAAACTGAGCTGTAAATCCAGCAATCATTCCTGCCAAAGTATCACCCATTCCCGCTGTAGCCATACTTGCATTACCTGTGGGGTTCTGCCAAATTTGATTTTTATAGTAAATTTCAGTACGATGTTTTTTTAGTACCAATATAGAATTTTCTAATTGATTTTCGAGCAAAAAAGCTTGATTCTTTTCAAATGATTGTTGTTCTAATGATAACCCACTAAAAGACTCCCATTCACCTTGGTGCGGTGTTAAAATTATTTTTGCTAAAGGAAAGTTTAAATAATGTTCATGAAGTAATGAAAATGCTGATCCATCAATAATTAGAATTTGTTTGGAACTAATTTTGTCAAAAACCAATTTTAATAAATTTAGAGAAATTTCCGTTGTTCCTAATCCTGATCCAATAGCAATTACTTGTGATTTTTCGATTAGTGGAATTAAATCTTCAAATTGATTATAATCTGTAAAAGTAGCTTCAGGAATTAATACATGTAAACTTGTAAGATTTATTGGATCACTTGCTACAGTTACTAATCCAGCACCACTATTTACAGCAGCATTAGCGCTCATGATAATTGCACCACCATAATTTAAGTTACCGCCAATAAGTAAAACTCTTCCATAGTTATATTTATGTGTTTCTGGTTTTCTTTGGACGATCACATCTTTTACCATTGTTGAAGATATTTTTTTCATTCGTCATCCTTGATATATTCTTTATTAAAAAAGACAGATTCTCACTGTCCAAATGCCTCAAACAGGAGTCGAACCTGCACATGAATATTCATACAGCGACCTGAACGCTGCGCGTCTGCCAATTCCGCCATTGAGGCAACATTTAAAGTATACGAATTTATAAATTCTTGTCAATCCTTGTGAAAATCTCATAACTAAAAATATTCCCAATTCTCCCCAAAAAAGCGTTGAAGTGTTAACATTGAAGATATAAAAATTAAATAAAAAAATTATTCGTATTCAATAAGAATTTGTGATAAAATTTAATTACTTTTGGTTTTGATAAGCGAGGTGAAAAAACAATTATGCGTATTAACATCATTTTAGAATGTACAGAATGTCATCATCGTAATTACTTAACATCAAAGAATAAAAGAAATAATTCTAGTCGTTTAGAGATGAAAAAGTATTGCCCTAATGATCATAAAGTTACATTACATCGTGAAACAAAATAAAGCTTTATTATGAAGCTTTAATGGAGAATTGTCCGAGCGGCTGAAGGAGCATGATTGGAAATCATGTATATGGGCTTTACCTGTATCGGGGGTTCGAATCCCCCATTCTCCGTTAAAATGTAATTAAATAACGAGAATGCACGATATGATGGCATTCTTTTTTTTACTTGTCTTTAAAAAAATTTGTCATTTGGGTTCGATTTTTGTATCTTCCTTTAGATAAGCGTAAGCGAGTAAAATTGACCATAGAAAAAGCCCATTAATTGAGAATTTACACAAATAGACAAAAACGGAAAATAGATTTTGTGACAACAAAATGACATTATTTTGACAACATCTAGGGTTCAAAAAAACGCCTCTTAATCAGAAGCGTTTTTTTATTTATAAATTTCGGATTCCTTCATTAAATATAGTAAAAAATCTTGGATGTTTTTCCCATCATAACTTTTAGCAGATTCCACGAATTAGGAATAATCAAAGTCTCTACACCCCCGAATACTTCTTTTCGATGGAATATAGCTTTTATAAAGAACAGCTAGA
>CALYPJ010000006.1 GCA_945273735.1 uncultured Lactobacillaceae bacterium | reverse complement strand
AATGATAAAGAAGATTCAAAATCAGTAGCTGCTAAATCAGATGATGATCAGGAATTGGAAAATCAAAATGTTGATAAAACAAACAATAATAAATCTGATTCAGCTGATCATTCAAATAAACAAAATAAAAATTCTAAAAAAGATACTAATGATCAAGGAATAAATATTCAATTTACAAGTAATGCATTTCAAAATATTTTTAAATGGTTTGAATCAAATATTTATTTAACAGTGTTTGCTGTATTAGCCTTGTTTGTTATTTTTTCATTTTCAACTTTATTTGGTTGGATTATTACTATAGTTTGTGTTATTTTAGTTTTCTTATTTGCTAACAATAGTCGTCATAATAAAACTAATATGGAATCTTCAATCAGAGACAAAATACAAAACAGTGATCATAGTTGAGCATTTAGTTATAGATTATAAAATACAAAGTGTTAATATAAAAAAACAAATTCTAAAATTATTAGAATTTGTTTTTTTATATATTTGTTATTTGTATAATTTCATTGATTTAGTTTTTAATATATAGAATATATTTAATAAATAAAATAGATAAAAGAATAATATATTCTATATTATTCATCATTATTCATTTATTTTTTAAAAATCATTTTGCTTAATAATATCTAAAAGCGGGTCTACTAACTTTTTTTTGTGATTATTTCTACTTTTTATATGAAAATTAATTATTTGTTTTTGTTCAAAAGGAGATAAAAAAAGATCTTGTTTTAAGTGTTTTTGGTTATGGTCTGAAATACCAATACATTCAATTTTGTATTTACCAGGATAAAGTTGAACTGTTCTTAGGTTACCATTGTTATTTAGTATATAATTATCAATTGCAAAAATCGGTTTTTTTAAATTTGTCTTTAAAGTAAAGCGATTCTTTTTGAGTAATATTTTATATTTCGGATATAAGCCTAAAATTTTTCCCTTTTTAATAATTTGAATACTACCTGAAGTAGGAACACTAATGATTTTTTCATACATTAATTCTTGTTCGTGTTTTGAACTTTGATACAGTTTGGTTAATGGTAAGATTTCGGAATATTTTAATGGCTGATTTTTTTCATTAATAATAATTTTTGAAAGGGTTTGGGGATTATTTGAGGTTACTTGTTCCGCTAATTTTTTAATTTGACGACTTCGGCTAAAATAAAATGTTCCGGTAAAGTATACAACTGAAACTCCAATAATTAAAAAAATAACTAAACTGAAAGTTATTAAAAATTGATGTTTTTTCTTATTTTGAATTGATTTTTTATGATATCTACTTAAATTAGACTGATTAAACTTAATTTCTTTTTTGCTTTTAAGTATATTTTGCTTATTTTTAGATAGTAAAGCTAATTTTGTTCTGATTTTATATTTTTTTATATTAAAGCCACATCTTAAACAAAGTGCAGAATTTAATGAAATATATTGACCACAATGGGGGCAAAAATTAATTTTTTTCAAAAGTTAACCCTTTCATTTAAGAATTGTATTGCATAAAATCTTTTCGATATTTTTTTACTTTTTAACATTTATTTACTTAATTTACTAATTAGATGTATCATTACCTATATAATGTATGATATGAAATTGGAGGAAAAAATGTTAAAAGATTTTAAAAAGTTTGCTGCAGTAAATAATGTTTTTAATTTAGCAGTTGGTGTAATTATTGGTGGAGCTACAACAGCCTTAGTTACATCTTTAACTAGTAATTTAATTAATCCTTTATTATCTACTTTTGTGGGTAAAACGAATTTAAGTGGTTTAAAGTTTACTCTTTTTGGTGCAACTTATAAATATGGAAATTTTATCAACGATTTGATTAATTTTTTAATCATTGCATTTGTAGTTTATTTATTGATCAAATTAGTACATAAAATTTTTCCTCAGAAATCTGAAGCTCCTCAACCTAGTCAAGAAGAATTATTGACGCAAATTAGAGATTTAATAGCTAAGAATGATAAATCTGTTTAAATGTAATTGTTAAATTTACTAGAACTGATATAATGTCACTTATATCTTTTATTGACATTTTCAATGGATTAATGGAATAAAAAAATTTAAAATTTCGAAAATCAATTCATCCCGTATTGAATTATTTTATTTACTTTCAATTAGCTAGAAACTCATTGTTCAAATGGCTTTAGAAAAATTTAATATTTTTAAAATTTGTCATTTTTAGTAAAGTTTAAAAATCAATGATTTTATATGATCCAATTTATTGGTGATTGTATTATGAGTTGATTTTTTTGTTTATCTAATAAAAAATGATTGCATTTAGCATTTAGAATGTTTATGAAAATATAATATAAGGAAACATTATCACTCAATTTTTGTTGTTGCAGGAATAGTGATGGATCAATTAATGAAAGGAAAGATTAGTTTTTATAATTACTAACCATCTCTCAACTGTTTGAAATTCTGATATGATTTTAGTAACGGATAAAGAAAAAATCATAGAACTTAGAATCACCAAACATAATTGAATAAGCAAGATTATATTATCAACTTTTTAATGATAAAGAAAAATTAGAATAATATTTTAATTTAACATTCAAAAATAAATTCAAAGTTAAAATAGAATAGATTCAATAATTTCAACTCTTTTAATCTATAAATCGTTTATTTTGTGAAAATGTTATAATCAGTTTTAGTCAATAGTACCGAAGAATAACATAAATTTTTGAATATTTAAAATTGATAGTACTTTTGGTTCTTTTTAGGAGGTAATAATGGCAAAAAAAATTCTTGTTGTTGATGATGAAAAACCTATTACAGATATTATTAAATTTAATTTAAATAAAGAAGGATTTGACGTAATTACCGCATTTGATGGTGAAGAAGCATTAACAAAAACGGAAGAAGAGTCACCGGATTTGATTTTACTCGATTTAATGTTGCCTAAAATTGATGGCTTGGAAGTTGCGAGACAAATTCGTAAATCAAAGAATACCCCAATTATTATAATTTCGGCTAAGGATGATGAAATTGATAAAATTTTAGGTTTAGAAATGGGTGCTGATGATTATGTGACTAAACCATTTTCTAATCGAGAATTAGTGGCTCGTGTTAAAGCTAATCTTAGAAGAAGTGATATTCTTCCAGAAAAAACTGATAAAACATCAAAGATTAAAATTGGTAACTTAGAAATTGATACAGATGCTTATACTGTAAAAAAGAATAATAAAACTATTGAATTAACAAATAGGGAATATGAACTTTTAGTTTATTTGGCTCGTCATGTAGGTCAAGTGATGACTCGAGAACATCTTTTACAAAAAATATGGGATTACGATTATTTTGGTGATGGTCGTACTGTAGACGTTACAATTAGACGTTTACGTGAAAAAGTTGAAGATATACCCAGTAATCCATCATTTCTAATTACAAAAAGAGGAATTGGTTATTACTTAAATGATCCAACAAATAATGAGTAAAATTTTTGGTTTTTTTCGCTCTCTCACTTTTAAAATAGCCATGGTTTTTATTTTGCTTCTTTTAGTTACAATTGAAATAATTGGAGCCTATTTTGTGCGTTCCAGTCAAATTCAAGGTATTCAGAATTTGCAAACTTCAGTTAATAATATTTTTCCCAATTATGTTTTGAACCAATTAGGAGCAGCAATTAATAATCCTAATAAAACTCAAGGAAATAGTGACATTCAAAACATTTTAAATTATTCACAAACTTCTGATTTAACTTCATTACAAGTTGTAGATAAAAAGGGAATGATTCGTGGTGATTCTAATATAAATAATCGAAATTTAATTGGACAAAAGTCAACTAACTCAGATATTAAAGAAGCACTTTACAGTGGTATCAGCCAAAAAAAACAAGTATTTGATCGAAGTTACGGGAATACTTACGTTTTAGCATTACCAATTAAAGTAACGAATAATTCTTCACTTTCTAGTACAGCTGTTGGAGTAGTATATATTCGAGCAAGTATGGAAAATGTTTATCGAAATGTTAATAATGTCATGATTATTTTCTTTTCGGCTACTTTTGGAGCTGTAATTTTAGCGCTTTTTTTAGCGTTTATTATTATTAGAGCAATGACGAGACCCATTAATGATATGAAAAATCAGGCTATTAAAATGACTAATGGAGATTATTCAGGATTAGTCCCTGTTTATTCAAATGATGAGTTAGGCCAATTAGCACAATCGATTAATGATTTATCTGTACAAATTCGTGAAGCTCAAGATACAAGTTTAAGAGAGAGAAATAGATTAGATTCTGTTTTATTTCATATGACTGATGGGGTGATTGCAACAGATCGTGTTGGTAAAGTTTCAATTATTAATGAACGAGCTTTGGAGTTTTTAAAATTAAAGCGTAAAGAAATTATTGGTAAGTCCATTTTAGAAGTTTTGAAATTAAATAATCAATATTCTATTCGTGATATTTTAGAACAACCGCATGGTATTAAGATAAATCTGAATAAAGACTCCCAAGATGAACTAATATTAAATGTTGATTTCGCAACTTTAAAAGCAAAAAATGGATATATTACAGGGCTTGTCTGTGTTTTACATGATATTACTGAACAACAAAAGAACGATCGAGAACAGCGGGAATTTGTGTCTAATGTTTCCCATGAATTACGTACACCTTTAACAAGTATGAGAAGTTATCTTGAGGCTTTAGCGGAAGGTGCCTGGAAACAAAAAGAATATGCACCTCATTTTATTGATGTTTCATTGCAAGAAACGCAAAGAATGATTAGGATGATTAATGACTTGCTTAATCTTTCGCGATTGGATCGTGGTACGTTTCAGCTTAATTTAGAATATATTGATTTAATTGAATTTACAAACTTTATCTTAGATAGATTTGATATGATGATCAAAACTGATGGTAAATCTAATGAATCTGCTAAATTTATCAACAATTTTGAAGATCTTAACAAAAAGAATTATCAAATTATCAGGAATTTTGATCGAAAATCTGTTTGGATTGAGACTGATCCGGATCGTTTAATGCAGGTCATCGATAATATTATTAATAATGCAATTAAGTATTCTCCTCATGGAGGTTTAATAAAAGTAAAAATAAAAACAACAAATACAAATGTTATTTTTTCAATCAGTGACCAAGGACAAGGAATACCTAAGAAAGAACAGTCAAAAATTTTTGACCGTTTTTATCGTGTTGAACGAGCTCGTTCAAGACGACAAGGGGGCACAGGCCTTGGTTTAGCAATTAGTAAAGAGGTTATTCAAGCTTTAGGTGGACATATATGGTTAGAGTCAGTTGAAAATAAAGGTTCCACTTTTTCTTTTACTCTACCTTATGATAATAATAATTGGTCTGAAGATTCGACATGGGATAATCCAGGTAGTAAAGAGGAGGAAAAATTTTGAAAAATTTTTTTATCCGTATCACGTTAATTTTGTTGGTTGGATTAAGTTTTTTCCTGTCATTTTTTATTTGGACAAATAATCGAGCTTTTAGTGGTAAAACATCGATTATTTCTAATAATAATATAGCTACTCCAGTAGATCATTCACATAACTTAGCAAATCTATATAATCCGATTAAAATTTTAGAGGTAGATGGTCGTGGTAATAAATATATTTTATCTGATCGAGTTACCGATATTACCGAATCAATTAAAGTAATTTTTAATAAGTTAGATTTAAAAAGGCTAATAAAATATACTGCTGATTCGAATAGTCAATATGAAAATCTTTTAACTAGTACAGACTCTATTCAACTATATTATCAGGCACCAATTAGTATAAATATTCTATCTGATACTTTTGGATTTAAATATGACTCAAAAATTAAAGATTTTTCAATTAATCGCGTAATTATTCGTCAAATATCACCAATAGAAACAGAGATATATTTTGCTAATGATAAAAATCTTCAATACTATTATATTAGTTTACTTTTAAAGAAAAACCATTTATTTGATATAGTATCAAAAATAAAAAATAAAATTTTAATCAAAGAAGAACGAATAGGCTTAAGTTACTTAATTAATTATCAAAATCCTATTTCATTAAAATCATATGTTTACTTAGTAAAAACACTTGATGATAGCGTTTTTGTTTCTAATTTTATGACTAATGATGGATCAGCAGGATTAACTTTTGATAGTAAAGCAAATATTTATAAAAAAGGCTTAACCAAATCTCTAACAGTTAATAATGAAACTGGTTTGGTGCACTTTATTGATTATCATTTAGATTCAAATCAAGTTCCTAATGGTCTTACTTCGCTATTAAAAACAAGTAAAGATACAATGCAAAAAATTGATAATTCTTTTAATAGTTTTCGTTACTTTGCGAAAACAGGAAAAAAACATGTAGTTTTTCGAAGTTACATCGATGGTTTTCCGGTTTTTTATAATGAACAAAAGGGTGACGTTTCACTTTTATGGCAAAAAAATTCGCAATCTTTTTATTTTTCAAATACAACTTTAGAAGTTCCAATTTCTACTTCGCAAAATTCCGTAACTATAGAGACAACGAACTCTTTGCTTCAAAGATTAAAAAATAAAGGAATAAAAATACGCGACATTCAGGATATTCAACTAGGTTATTCATGGGTTAAAAATAATGACAGTGTTGAAGTAATTAACTTGCTACCAGGGTATTTTATTAAAATTGGGGGAATTTATCGAGATGCTGCAACAATTATCAACCATCAAGGGGGTGATAATTCATGAATTTTAAAAAGATTGAAGTTGTTTTTATATTTATTTTCTTTTTTTTAGATCTTTTCCTTTTCGTGAATTATCGTAATGGTTTAAAATTGCAAGCAAATTCTGAAAAAGAAACTACAGTAAACAACGCTATTAAAGAAATGCGCAAAGATAATATTACGGTTCAAGAGACTTCTGAAAAAAAATTACAAAAGGGTTATCTTTTATCTTATTCACATAAGGGAAATCGGCCACAAGTAAGTCAAACAAACGGTGTAACTTTTAAACCTCAAAAAGTTAATTTAACGAAACCATTGATTATTAATAATAAAAACAAAATAAGAGTATTGAAAGAGTTTTTACAAAAAAATTCACAACTTCCTTATTCTAATGATTATGTATATGAAAAAAGGCTTAGTACATCTAAACAAATTATTTTTGCTCAAAAATATAAAAATGAATTATTTTATGATCTTACTGGGCAGATCTCTTTTGAAATTAGGAATGATCATGTCATTAATTATCAAATTTCTCATATTGATAGTTTAAAAAGTTCTAAAGAAACAGAAACAATTATTTCAGAAAAAGAAGCAATTTTAAAATTATATACACTAAATGAAATACCAAATAATACTAAAATATTGTGGCAAAAGTTAGCATATTCTTGGATGTTAGAAACAAATAATGTTTCGGTATATGTTCCAACGTGGTTTATTGCTTTGCAAAACAAAAGAACAAAAAGTGTTAATATAGAAAAAATAAATGCATTTACAGGAGTCCTTTGGAAAGGAAGTTTTAATTAATTTAATAATGTTGGTGAGTGTTTTAGCAAGTTCAAGTAAGGGCAATGTAACTTATATTGAAAGTTCTCAAACAAAAATTTTAATTGATGCAGGATTATCGGGCAAAAAGATTGAAAAAGGTTTAGCAACTATTAACCGTAAGATGAGTGATATTAACTACCTTTTTGTTACTCATGAACATTCAGATCATATTAGAGGTGTTGGAGTATTAGCCCGTCGATATCCTCAACTATTAATTTATGCAAATTTAAAAACATTTCAAATGATGAAATCAAAAATAGGAATAATCCCTCCGGAACAATTTGTTGATTTTGAACCAGGAACAACTACGACTATTGGTGATGTTGATGTAGAAAGTTTTGGAGTTTCTCATGATGCTATTTGCCCTCAGTTTTATCAGTTTCATTGTAATAATAAGTCTTTTGCATTGCTTACTGATACAGGTTATGTTTCCGATAAAATAAAATATAAAATCCGTAATGCTAATATGTATTTACTTGAAAGTAATCATGACGTAGAAATGTTACGTTCTGGAATGTATCCTTGGAATTTAAAGCAAAGAATTTTAAGCGATCAAGGGCATTTATCAAATGATGAAAGCGGAGAAGCACTTTCAGATTTAATTGGATTGAATACTAAAAAAATTTTTTTAGGTCACTTATCACAAGAAAATAATTTAAAGTCTTTAGCTAAATTAACTGTAAGTAATATTTTAACTGAAGATGGTTTAGCTACGGGTCATGATTTTAAAATTTTGGAAACAGATCCTATTGTTCCCACTAAACTTATGGAAGTTTAATTCTTTTTAATAAAAAAATATTAAGTAAATTTCACATTTCTTTCAAAGATCAGATGTAATATGATTTTTGAAAAATAAAACAGGAGTTAATTTATTGATGGATAATAATCAAAGTAATTTTAAAATTAATGAGAACTCTCCTCACCATCAAAAAAATAAAAATGGAGTTGGAGCTCAAGCAATTATTTTAATTGTCATTATTGCTAGTTTAATTGGTGGAGGTATAGGTGGTTTATTAGTTCATTTTTTTAATGATCAAAATATGCCTACTCAAACATCTACAAATAATTCAAATCAGCCCACAAAAGTAAGTAACATTGTTGTTAAAGAAAACTCTGATTCTGAAAAGGCCTTTAATAAAGTTAAAGATGCAGTTGTTTCCGTAATTAATTTACAAAAACAACAGCCTGTAAACAGTTTATTTGGTGATATTTTTGGAAATTCTCGTAATCGCAGTAAATCATCTGGAAGTTTACAAGAATCAAGCGAAGGATCTGGGGTTATTTATCAAAAAAGCAATGGAAATGCCTTTATTGTAACTAATAATCATGTTGTTGCTGGATCTGATAAGTTGGAAGTGATTTTAAGTGATGGTTCAAAAGTAACGGCTAAATTATTAGGTACTGATTCAGTTACGGATTTAGCTGTTTTACAAGTTTCAGCCGATAAAGTTAAGGCAGTTGCTGATTTTGGCGATTCTAATGAAATACGTCCCGGACAACAAGTTTTAGCAATTGGTTCTCCTATGGGTAGTAAATTTGCAACATCAGTTACTCAAGGAATAATTTCTGCAAAATCTCGTACAGTAGATGTAACTGACGAAGATACTGGTCAAACTACAGGTGAAGCAACTGTTATTCAAACTGATGCTGCCATTAATCCTGGAAATTCAGGTGGTGCTTTAATTAATATTGGTGGTCAAGTTATCGGAATTACATCAATGAAATTATCAGGTTCTGGTAGTAGCTCAAATGTTGAAGGAATGGGATTTGCTATACCAAGTAATGAAGTTGTTCAAATTGTTAATCAATTAGAAAAAAATGGAAAGGTTGCTCGTCCGTCGTTAGGTATTTCTCCGGTAGACCTCTCTGAAGTATCTTCGACGCAACAGTCATCAATTTTACATCTACCATCTTCAGTAAAATCTGGTGTAGTAGTAGTATCATTAACAAATAATTCGCCTGCAGCAAAAGCTGGAGTTAAGCAATATGATGTTATTTACTCTATTGAAGGAAAAGAAGTTAATACTGTTGTTGATTTACGTTCACAACTTTATAAATATCAAGTAGGAGATACTATTACTTTGAGCGTTTATCGAGGAGGTCACAAGAAAGATCTTAAAGTTAAATTAACAGAAACTGCCAAACCAGAAATTACGGTAAAGCAAGGAGAATAATAAAAAAAGCCTAAGCGCTTTTTTTTTGGAATAATGTTAAAAGTAAAGATAGTTGCTGTTGGTAAAATAAAAGAAAAATATTTAAAAGATGGTATTGCTGAATATGTAAAAAGAATGAAATCTTTTTGTAAAATTGAAATTATTTCCGTTGCTGAAACTAAGTTTATTGGAAATCCAAAGCCTCTTGAGATACAAAATATTGTAAATACAGAATTTAAAAGAATAAAAAAGTATCTCAAGAAAGATGATTTTATTATTGCAACAAAAATTGAAGGTGCTGAATATGATTCTGTTACATTAGCTCAAACAATTGCTAAAATTGAACTGCATCATTCTACAATAGTTTTTGTTATTGGGGGTTCTTATGGTTTACCGAGTGATTTTTCAGCAAATTTATCAATTTCTTTTGGAAAATTAACAATGCCTCATCAATTATTTCGATTGGTTTTATGTGAACAAATTTATCGAATTTTAATGATCAATAATCATCGTCAATATCAAAAATAGCTTTTTTAAAATTTTAAAAAAAATGATTAATTTATGTTCTAATCCTTAAAAAAACTTTTAAATCCAACATTTTTATGTAGTTTAAAATTGTAAACAATTTTAAACTTTAGTATAATTGTGGCGTTAAAAATTTTTAAGGAGAATTTTAATGGTGTTAACTAAAAAAACGGCAAAAAAGCCTTTAAGTGATGCTGAAAAACAAAAATTAACTGAAGCAGCTCAAAGGCAAGTGCAAGAACTGGTTGAACGTAGTCAAAAAGCAGAAGCTGAATTTGCAAATTACTCGCAAGAAGAAGTTGATCGAATTGTTGCAGCAATGGCATTAGCTGCTTCAGAAAATTCTTTAAGTTTAGCTCATGAAGCTTGTGATGAAACTGGTCGTGGAGTTGTTGAAGATAAAGATACGAAAAATCGTTTTGCTGCAGAATCAATTTATCATGCAATAAAAAACGATAAAACTGTTGGGGTTATTTCTGAAGATTCAGTTAAAGGTCAAGTGAAAATTGCTTCTCCATTAGGAGTTTTAGCCGCAGTTACACCAACTACTAATCCAACATCAACTGCTATTTTTAAATCTTTGATTGCTGCAAAAACACGTAATAC
The DNA here is from genome assembly GCA_945273735.1 of uncultured Lactobacillaceae bacterium. Classification (GTDB taxonomy): domain Bacteria; phylum Bacillota; class Bacilli; order Lactobacillales; family Lactobacillaceae; genus Xylocopilactobacillus. The sequence continues at coordinate 64,131 of CALYPJ010000006.1, read as the reverse complement.
TATAATTTTTGCATTTCATCCCCAAGCGCAAAAATGTTCAGCACATGCAGCTCAAATCGTTTATGAAGCTGGAATTGCAGCAGGGGCACCGAAAGATTTTATTCTTTGGATTAAAGAACCAAGTATAATGGCAACTAATGCCTTGATGAAAGATCCTGGAATTGCATCGATCATTGCAACTGGTGGTCCAGCCATGGTCCATGCGGCCTTATCTTCAGGTAACCCTTCAATGGGTGTAGGGGCTGGTAATGGTGCTGTTTTTGTTGATCATACGGCCAATTTAGATTATGCTGCTGAAGATTTATTAATGTCTAAACGATTTGATAATGGGATGATTTGCGCTACCGAAAATTCAGTTGTCATTGAACAATCGATTTACGATGAATTTTTATCTAAATTACAAAAATTAGGAGCTTATCTTGTTCCTAAAAAGGATTATCAAAAAGTTGCTGACTTTGTATTCAATGAAGGGCATCATGTTAATGGCCCAGTGGCTGGTATGCCAGCTAAATGGATTGCTGAAAAAGCTAAAATAAATCTTCCTAAAGATAAAGATGTAATGCTTTTTGAACTTGAAGCTAAAAACATTGGTGAAAAGCTTTCTTCTGAAAAATTAACCCCTTTGCTTTCTTTATATAAAGTGAAGGATCGTCAAGAAGGTATAGAAGTTGTTCAAAAATTATTAAATTATCAAGGAGCTGGCCATAATGCAGCTATTCAAATCGGATCACAAATTGATCCTTTCGTAAAAGAATATGCAAATGCTTTAGGTGTAGCACGTATTTTGGTTAATCAACCTGATTCAATTGGCGGTATTGGGGATATATATAATGATGCTATGCGTCCTAGCTTAACTTTAGGTACAGGTTCTTGGGGGAAAAATTCTTTGTCACATAATTTATCAACGATGGATCTTTTAAATATTAAAACTGTAGCTCGTCGGAGGAATCGTCCACAATGGATAAGAATTCCAAGCAATATTTATTATGAAAGAAATTCTATTTCTTATTTAAAAGATATTGAAAAAATGCATCGAGTTTTTATTGTTGCTGATCCAGGAATGGTAAAATTTGGGTTTGTGAAAAAAATACTTCACCAATTAGACTTAAATTTAAATCAAATTGATACAAGAATTTATGGTTCAATTAAACCTGACCCAACTTTAAGTCAAGCAATCGAAGTAGCTCAACAAATGGCTGGATTTAAACCTGATACAGTTATTGCTCTGGGAGGTGGGTCAGCCTTAGATGCTGCTAAAATTTCTCGTTATATCTATGAAGAATCTATTGACAATCCAGATATTCTTAATAATGTGCCAACATTAAAAGAATTATTTACTGAATTGCAACAAAAATTTATGGATATTAGAAAACGTATTATTAAATTTACTGAACCTAAGTATTCACGTTTGATTGCTATTCCAACAACTTCTGGGACCGGATCTGAAGTCACACCTTTTGCTGTTATTACAGATGATGAGACTCATGTTAAATATCCATTAGCTGACTATGAGTTAACTCCTCAAGTAGCAATCATCGACCCCGAATTAGTAATGACAGTACCTAAACATACTGCTGCTTGGTCAGCGTTTGATACTTTGTCCCATTGTTTAGAAAGTTATGTTTCAGTGATGTCATCAGAAATGACTCGTCCATGGGCTTTAGAATCAATTAAATTAATTTTTGAAAATTTACCAACTTCGTATCATTTTGATCCTAAACATCCGACTAAAGAAGGAGAAGAAGCTAAAGTGAAGATGCATTATGCTGCAACTTTAGCTGGTTTAAGTTTTGGAAATGCCTTTTTAGGAATTAATCATTCACTAGCACATAAAGTTGGTGGGGAATTTAATTTACCACATGGTTTGGCTATTGCAATTGCAATGCAACCGGTTATCCGATTTAATGCAGTAACTGGCAATGTAAAACGTAGTCCTTTCCCTCGTTATGAAGTTTATACCGCACAAAAAGATTATGCAGATATAGCTCGATTTTTAGGATTAAAGGGTAAAGATGATCAAGAATTAGTTGAAGCTTTAATAAAGAAAATTCAAAAACTGGCAGAAGAAGTTGATATAAAAACTACCTTAAAAGAGAATGGAGTTAAGAAAAAGGATTTTGATGAGGCATTAGATAAATTAGTAGATCTAGTTTATAACGATCAATGTACACCTGCTAATCCTCGACAACCACGGTTAAGTGAAATTCGACAATTACTTATTGATGAATATTAATTTTTAAAAATTATTTATTATAAAAACCCGCTAGATGATGAAAAATTTAGCGGGTTTTGTTAGAGTTATAGACAAGTGTTTAATAAAGGAAGTAAAATATGACAATTTTAGCAAAATTATATGGTCCATTTTTTGATGGTAAGGCTTGGTTAGCTGTTTTTCAATCATCACATGCTTGGTCTATAATTATTTCTTTAATTTTACTCGAATGTTTATTATCTGTTGATAATTCACTTGTATTAGCAACGCTAACTAATGAATTAAGTAATAAAAAACAACAAGATGAGGCTTTGGGAATTGGAATGTTAGGTTCTTATATTGCGCGTTTTATCATGGTTGGTTTAGCAGTTTATTTAATTCGTTATGCTTGGATAAAAATCATCGGCGCTTTATATTTAATATATTTGTCACTAAGTTACTTTTATCACTTGCATTCTCCTGAAAAAACAAAAAAGGTAAAGACTGTCAAAGCTAGTGTAGGACAAGTATCTTTAAAGATGGTTGCAATGGATGTTATTTTTAGTATAGATTCTGTTATAGCGGCATTAGGAGTTTCTAAAAATCCAATTATTGTTTTAATTGGTGGTCTTATTGGAATTTTAGCTATGCGACTAGTAGCTCAAATTATGGTAAAATTGATGGTAAAAATTCCTGAACTTAATTTAATGGCATATATTTTAATTTTTTTTATTGGAATTAAACTGCTATTATCAGCTCCACCATTTAGAATTGAAATCCCGGATTATTTATTTGCAATTATATTGTTAGTTAGTATTATAATTACTTTATTAATTCATTTTTTTAAGAGAAGAAAGTTGAAAATTTAAAAAAACCTTAAAGACAATTTTTTGACCTTTAAGGTTTTTTTATTAAACGTTCTTTAGAAATCTTTTAAGAAAATCTTTCGTTCTTTTCTCTTTTGGATGTTCAAATATCTGATAGGGACTCCCATGTTCTAAAATTATTCCATTATCCATAAAAAGAATTTCATGTGAAATATCTTTTACAAATTGCATTTCATGACTAACAATAATCATTGTTAGTCCAATTTCAGCTAATTTTTTCATTGCGTTTAATACTTCATCGACCATTTCTGGATCTAAGGCAGAAGTAGGTTCGTCAAAAAGTAAAACATCTGGATTCATCGAAACAGCCCGAGCAATTGCAACTCTTTGTTTTTGTCCTCCAGACAATTGAGAGGGTTTAGCTTCTAAAAACTGAGACATTCCAATACTTTGTAAATTTTGAATTGCATTATTTTTAGCTGTTTCATGATCTCTTTTTAAGACAGTTTCTTGAGGAATAATACAATTGTTTAAAACGCTTAGATTATTAAATAAATTGAAAGATTGGAAAACCATTCCGACTTTTGCACGGTAATGATTAATATCAAATTTGGGTTTTAAGATATCCTGACCTAAATAAGTTATTTGACCACTTGTTGGGGTCTCTAAAAGGTTTAAGCACCTTAGCAAGGTAGATTTACCAGAACCAGAAGAGCCAATTATTGAAATAATTTCCTCTTTTTCAACTTTAAAGGAAATGTCTTTTAAAACTTGGTGTGTACCAAAACTCTTTTTAAGATTATTGATTTTAAATATTTCTTGATTCATATATTTTATACCTGAATCTGGTTAGCCATTAAATTATAATTTTTAGGACCAGCCATCTTTCTTTCAATAAATTTCAATATTCGTGTTATTGTAAATGTTAAGAATAAATAAATGATAGAAATTACAAAGAAACTTTGGAAGAATTGGTAAGTTTGCCCAGCAATTGTTTGTCCATTAAAGAAGAGTTCAGTCACTGAAATTATAGAAAGAACAGATGTATCCTTAATATTAATTACAAATTCATTACCGACTGCTGGTAATGAGTTTTTAATAGCTTGCGGTAAAATGACCTTTCTCATTAATTGAAAATGCGACATTCCCAAAGCCATAGCTCCTTCTCTTTGACCAGAATCTACTGATTCAATACCACCTCTTAAGATTTCGGCCATATATGCTCCCGTATTAATTGAGACAATCAGTAAAGCCGCAGCCATTTTATTAACACTAATTTTAAAAGCTTGAGCTAATCCGTAATAAAATATTGCTGCTTGAACCATCATTGGGGTACCACGAAAAATTTCAATATAAATCCAGAAAAAACCATTTATTATTTTTTGTCCTAAACGTTTGGTTGGTGATTTTGACAAAGGAACAGTTCGAATAATTCCAATAATTAGTCCAATAAAAAATCCAACGATAGTACTAAATAAAGAAATCCAAAGAGTAGTTAAAGTTCCTTGCCATAGTAGAGACCCATATTTTTGAAAAATATTAATAAACCAATTTGTTTTTTTTTCGTGGCTTTGGGGTTGATGGGTAACTGCCCATTTCATTAATTTTTCACGTTGTTTAGGAGAGATTTCAGCTAAAATTTGATTTATTTTTTCTAAATCAGGACTATTTTTCTTTAATCCAACAGCTGAAGCGTCATCTGAACTATCAGTTTTAAATCCCTTACCAGGAGCAAATTTAACCATTTTTAAAGAATGAATCGCATTTTGAACACTAATTCCTTCAGGTTCTTGAGCAACGTAACCATCAATTACTCCGCTTTGTAATGCCGAACGCATAGCATTAAAATCATTCATTGCTGTTTCTTGCTTAACACCATTAATTTGTGGAATTAAATCATAAAGAAAAGTGCTGAGTTGAGATGTAATTTTGGCTCCTTTAAAGTCCTGAATTGATTGAGCTTTGGCATATCGAGAATCCCTACGAACAATCATAATAGCTTTAGAAACTAAGTATGGTTTAGAAAAATCAACCGTTTTTTTTCGCTCTGGTGTGGGGGACATTCCAGCAATAATAGCATCTATTTTTCCCGATGTTAGTGCTGGTGAAAGACCATCCCAAACGGTTTTAACAACTACTATTTTTCGATTAAGCTTTTTAGCGATAATTTTAGCAATTTGAACATCATAGCCATTTGCATATTGTTTGGAACCTTCAATTTTTACTGCACCATTTGAATTATCAACTTGAGTCCAATTAAATGGGGGATATCCCGCTTCCATTCCAACCTTAAATTCCTTAGTTTCAGCATAAACTGGCCGACTAAAAAAAAATAATGTAAAAAGAAGGGGAATTAGTGACCAAATTAATTTGGTACATTTTACATTTTTCATTTTCTTTCCTCTAATTTTTAAATCTTAAATCAATTAAATAAATATTTTAAGGGTCTCATTGGCATGTGTCAATTATTGCTCTTTGTAGCGGTTAAATTGAAGCACATTTTGATTTTAATTATTGCTTTCAAATAACTTTAATATTAGTATTTTCTGTAAAAATTTAAAAATTACTACTAAAATATATATGTAAATAACAGATAAAATGTATTTTTGTAGGTTGTTATATATTTGTAATGCTTTAGTGTTAGTTTATGTATGTTGGAGATATTTTAATTTATACCTATGTATGAATGAAAAATTTACTTGATTTTTATGAAATAAGCATATACAATGTTCTCGTTGTAATTTTTTAGAGATTGGAGTTCAATAATGGCAACACCAGCACGAAGAACTTCGAAAACGAAGAAGCGGATACGTCGTGGTGATAAGAAATTAACAGCACCTGCAATTCATTTTGATGAATTGAGTGGTGAATTTACAGTTAGTCATCACGTCTCTCCGAAAGGTATTTATAAGGGAAAGCCAGTAATTAATAAAGATAATTCGGCATCTCCTTCATAATTAAAAAAGGATCAAGGAAAACCTTGATCCTTTTTTAATTATCTATCCATACATATTCTTGTTTAATATTTAACAAAATTAATTTCTTTTTGTTAGTTTTTCAAGTTCAAAAGGTACTAAAATGAAAATGACACCAAAAATTAACGAAATAAAAAGTGTCTGTAAAGGATTATAAACAGTTTTAGTTAAACTAGATCCTATAAATCCAATTATCTGAAAGAACATAATAATCCATATCATGGATGTTAAATATTTCATTATTTCAATTAACCTCTGTTATTTTAAATAATATTACTTTTAGGAATAAACGATGACATTTGTAAACCTAAATACGATCACAAGCTATTCTACTCTAAATTCAACAATAAAAATACCAAATTTAATCAGTGTTGCAAAAAAAAGAGGATATTCAGCCCTTGCAATAACTGATTTTAATGTAATGCATGGTGTTATTCAATTTTATGACCTTTGTAAAAAAAATAAATTAAAACCCTTAATTGGAATGACTTTAGTAGTTCCGGGTTTAAATCCTAATATAACAGTAAAAATAGTTCTTTTAGCAAAGAATGTAAAGGGTTATCATCAATTATTAAAAATTTCAACATTAATTAATGTTCGACAGACTCCAACAAATTTAGTCGATTTTAAAGATTATTTTTCTGATCTTGTTGCAATTATTCATCCTCAAGCAAACGAAGTAATTTGTGATAATTTTTCGCAAATAATTGATACTATCAACCAATACCACCTAATTTTTTCTGATTTATATTTAGGTTATTCACCTTATCAAACAAATTTAACTAAATTAGCAAGTTATCAAAAAATTTATGAAAACAAGCTGCTTAAAATTGTATATATGAACGAAGTACGATATTTAAACGCTGAAGATGCAGTTGTATTAAAAGTTTTAAGAGCAATAGATCAGCAAGACAAACTTGATCCTCTAGATCCTTTAGTTACTTCGCCAGGACAGGATGAACTAAAATCTGCTGAAGAAGTTAAAAATGATTCTAAAGGTGATTTATTTGATGCAATTTTTAATGCAAATGAATTGGCTCAAAAATTGAATGTTGAAATTTTAAAAGAAAAAACTGAATTACCACATTTTAAGTCAAAATTTAATAGTTCTTTTGAATATTTGGTTAGTTTAGTTAAAAAGGGATTACGAGAATTACATAAAGATCAAGATCCTATATACCAAAAACGTGCTAAATATGAACTTGAAACTATTAAAAATATGGGCTTTTCTGATTATTTTTTAATTATTTGGGACATTATTAATTATGCCAATTCATCAAATATTCAATTGGGTGCAGGAAGAGGATCAGCTGCTGGATCTTTGGTAGCTTATGCTTTAGGAATTTCTAAAGTAGATCCAGTTGAGTATGGATTATTATTCGAAAGATTTTTAAATCCTGAACGAGTTAATATGCCGGATATTGATTTAGATGTACCGGATGATAAGCGTATAGAAATTATTGAGTATTTAAAAAAGAGATATGGTAAAGATAATTTTGCTCAAATTATCACTTTCTCTACTCTTGGTGTTAAACAAGGAATTAGAGATTGCTTACGAGTATTTGGAGCAGATAACCAAACAGTTAATAAATGGATTAAAGCAGTTCCTAAAATTTTTCATGTTAACTTAGATCAATGTTACAAAGAATCAGCAAGCTTTCGTGAATTGGTAAATGCCGATAAATTTGGGAACTTGCTTTATGATATTTTAAAAAAAATTGAAGGGCTTCCAAGACAGGCATCAATTCATGCAGCTGGAGTTGTAATTTCTGAAAAAAAATTAGTAGATAAAATTCCTTTACAAAGAGGGTCTAACGATATTTTACTCACTCAATATATTTACCATGATGTTGAAGAATTAGGATTGTTAAAGATTGATATTTTAGGATTAAAAAATTTAAGTATTTTGAAAAAAATGGTAAATTTAATTCATAAATATAATAATCCTAATTTTAAAATAGAAAGTGTTAAGCTTAATGATCCTGACACTTTGCAAATATTTCATGATGCAGATACTGATGGAGTTTTTCAATTTGAATCATCAGGTTTAAAAAGAGTTCTAGTTAATTTAGATGTTACGAATTTTAGTGATATTGTTGCGGCGAATGCTTTATATCGGCCGGGACCAATGAGACAGATTAATACTTATATTGATCACAAAAAGCACAAAAATGAACCTTATGATCCTGATTTAGTACCCCTTAAACCAATTGTTGATAGTACTTATGGCGTTATAGTTTACCAAGAACAAGTGATGCAAGTAGCTCATATGATGGCAGGCTTTCCTCTAAGTGAAGCTGATATGCTGCGAAGAGCAATGAGTAAGAAAAATCATCGGTTATTGGAAAAATACCAATCTAAATTTATTGACGGTGCATTAAAAAATGGATATAGTCAAAAACAAGCAAAGAAAGTTTATGATTTAATTGAATATTTTTCAAATTATGGTTTTAATAAATCACATTCTGTTGCTTATAGTATGTTAGCTTTTTGGCTTGCTTATATTAAAGCTCATTTCCCAATTCATTTTTTTACGGTACAATTGGCTTATGCTACTGGTGATTTAAGTCGTATGCGTGTTTTTATTAATTCTGCTAAAAAGCGAAAAATTCAAGTAATAGCTCCTAATATTAATCAAAGTGTTTTAAATTTTAGTAATAATGGCCAAAAAATTATTTCTGGTTTAATTGTTATAAAAGGGTTGCGTAGAGATTTTATCAGTGAAATAGTTAAAAAACGTTTGAAATATGGAATTTATAAAGATTTAAATGATTTTTTAAATCGTTTAAATCAGCGCTTTTTAAAAGTAGATAATTTTATTCCGTTAATTAAAGCTGGGGCATGTGATCGATTACATAAAAATCGACGTGAACTTTTAGAAAATTTGCAAATGAGTTTAGATTCCATTAAGTTTTCACAAAATAATATTACCCTTTTTCAGCAGCTTAAACCTCGATGGGATAATTACCCTGATTTTTCTTATGAAGAGAAAATTACCATGGAATATGACCTTACCGGTCTATATTTAAATGGTGGTCCTTTCGATCAATTTGAAGAATTAGCTAAGATTTATCATCCTCAAAAAATAAAAAGTTTGGAGCAAAGAAAAAATAGTTGGTTATTTGTTACTTTAAGTAAAATTCGTGTGATTAAGGATAAAAATAAGCAAAAAATGGCATTCGTGACTTTGGATGATGCTGAAGATCAAATAGATGGTGTTATTTTTGCTAATCGTTATTTTGATTTATATCCAAATTTAGTTGAAACAAAAAAGGTAGGAGTTTATGGACAATTAAGAAGGCAAAAAGAACAGAGTTTCATAATTAATAAATTATTTTTACTTTCAACAGCAAAAGATGCTTTTGACCATGAAAAACTTTTCATAGATATTACTAAAATTTCCAATACAAATTTACAAAATCTAAGAAAATTATTGCGCCAATGTCCAGGATTAAGTCCTGTATTTTTAATTGATAATGATAATAACAAAAATGTTCTTTTAAATCCTGATAATTGGGTTAATGTAACAAATGTTTTTTATCGGAAATTATTGACTTTAGTTGGCCAATCTCATGTTGTCTTTCAAAAAGAGCGGGAAAATGAAAACTTATGACAAAACTCGCGGTTAGTGGTAACATTAACCGCGATTGGAATATTGTTAATCCAACAAAATTTATTAAGGTGGTTTATTCATGAAACGTATTGGTATTTTAACCAGCGGCGGCGATGCCCCAGGTATGAATGCTGCTGTTAGAGCGGTGGCCCGTAAAGCTTTAAGCTCAAATTTAGAAGTATGTGGCATTAATTATGGTTACCGTGGACTAGTTGAAGGAGATATTTTTGAAATTAAAGAAAAAGAAGTTTCAGATCTAATTCAATTAGGTGGCACAATTCTTTATACTGCAAGATATCCCGAATTTGCTGAAAAAGAATATCAACAAAAAGGAGTTGCTCAATTAAAAAGAAATGGAATTGATGCATTAGTTACTATTGGTGGTGATGGCTCTTACCATGGTGCAGTCAGATTAACTGAACAAGGAATTAATGCAATTGGATTACCAGGAACAATTGATAATGATATTCCTTTTACAGACCAAACAATAGGTTTCTCAACCGCGATTCAGACTTCTGTTTCTGAAATTGATAAAATACGAGATACTGCTAAAAGTCATGGTCGAATTTTTGTTGTTGAAGTTATGGGTCGGAATTCTGGTGAAATTGCTTTAAGAACAGCAATTGCTTCAGGAAGCCAAGTAGTTGTTATTCCTGAAAAGCCCTTTGACATTGATCAAATTGCAACAACAATTAAAGATGCTCGTCAAAGGGGGCATCAACATCAAATTATTATTACAGCTGAGGGGGCAATTCATGCTGATTCTTTAACTCAGCAGTTGTCTAATCTTGGTATTGAAAATATTCGCAGTGTTACATTGGGGCATGTAGCTCGTGGTGGTTCACCAACCGCAGAAGATAGAATTTTAGCATCACGTATGGGTAGTTATGCTATTGATTTATTGCTTGCAGGTAAAGGTGGGCAAGCAGTGGGTATTGAACAAGGAGTAATTACTCATCATTCAATGCTTGATTTATTTAATACCAAGTCTAAAACAGATCTTTCAATGTATGATTTAGCTAATATTTTAGCTTATTAATTAGTGTGAGAGGAAATTTATGAAAAAAACAAAGATTGTTTCAACTTTAGGACCGGCAAGTAATTCAACTGACATTATCGTAAAATTAATTAATTCTGGAGCTAATGTATTTCGTTTTAATTTTTCTCATGGTGATCATGAAGAACATTTATCGCGAATGAAAATGGTTCGTGAAGCTGAAAAGATTACTGGTAAATTAGTTGGAATAATGTTAGATACTAAGGGTGCAGAAATTCGAACAACTGATCAAGAAAACAAAGGATTTGAAGCACATATTGGTGATATAATTCGAATTTCTATGGATGATAGTTTGATTGGTAATCCTCAAAAGATTGCAGTAACTTATCCTGGACTTTATGATGATGCCCATGTTGGTGGTCATGTATTAATTGATGACGGTTTAGTTGATCTAAAAATCAAGGAAAAAGATGAAAAAAATAAAGAGCTTATAACTGTAGTTGAAAATGAAGGCTATATTGGCTCTAAAAAGGGTGTAAATGCACCTGGCGTTGAAATTCGGTTACCAGGTATCACTGAAAAAGATACAGATGATATTAATTTTGGACTTGATCATGGCATTAACTTCATTGCTGCTAGTTTCGTACGTAAACCTCAAGATGTTTTAGATATTAGAGAAATATTAGAAAAGAAACATAAAGAAATTGTTAAAATTTATCCTAAAATTGAATCACAAGAAGGAATAGATAATATCGATGATATTTTGAAAGTATCTGATGGTTTAATGGTTGCTCGTGGTGATATGGGTGTAGAAATCCCTTATGAAAATGTCCCATTTGTTCAAAAAGAATTAATTCGTAAATGTAATGCTGCCGGTAAACCAGTAATTACTGCGACTCAGATGTTAGATTCAATGCAGGAAAATCCGCGTCCAACTCGAGCAGAAGTTACTGATGTTGCTAATGCAGTAATTGATGGTACTGATGCAACGATGCTTTCTGGAGAAAGTGCTAATGGTAAATATCCAGTTAAATCTGTAGCTGCTATGGCTAAAATTGATTTAAGAACTGAACGTTCGTTAGTTAATCAGGATTCATTCACATTAAAAATGCTTTCTGATAAAACTGATGTAACTGAATCTGTTGGTCAATCAGTTGCGCATATCGCTAAAAATTTGGGTGTTAAAACAATTGTAGCTGCTACTCAATCTGGCTTTACAGCTCGAATGATTTCTAAATACCGTCCTAAAGCAGATATTTTGGCTTTAACTCCTAATGAAGCTGTTCAACAGAGCTTGACTATTAACTGGGGCGTTCAACCAGTATTAATTAGTAATCCGAAATCTACTGATGAACTTTTTGATTTAGCAACTCAAAAAGCGGTTGAATTAGGATTTGCTAAAGAAGGAGACCTAATTTTAATTACAGCTGGCGTACCTGTTGGTGAAACTGGAACAACTAATGTTTTGAAAGTTCAATTAATTGGTTCTAAACTAAGCAAGGGTAGTGGTATAGGTGATCATGCTTTGGTTGGTACCGCTAAAGTTGCCACTTCAGCTGAGGAAGCTATTGCTAAAATACAAGGTGGTGATATTCTAATTACAAAAAATACTGATAAAGATTATACTCCAGCTATTGAAAAAGCATCTGGAATTGTCGTTGAAGCAGGTGGATTATCTTCTCATGCAGCAGTAGTTGGCCTTTCATTGGGAATTCCTGTAATTGTAGGTGCTAAAAATATTACCAATTTAGTTGCTGATGGACAAACCATTACTCTTGATCCAAAGGGTGGTATTGTTTATAAAGGCAAAATTGAGAACGTTTAGTTAGTGTAAAAATTACTAAGTTTTTATAGTAAAGCGCGAAATGTTTATCTTTTCGCGTTTTCTTTTATTATTAAGGAGATTAAGGAGAAAAAATGGATAATGGGGAAATTTTTGAAATTGAAATTATAAATAAAAAAAATAATCAAATTATTGGTTTGATTAATGATGAAAAAATTTTAGTTACAGCAAAAGATTTAGATTCTTTATCTATAGGAAAAAAATATTTTGGATTTGTTTATTTAAATCGTCATAATGAATGGCGAGCAACTCTTAATTTTCCTAGAACTTCTTTAAGAAGTTTTGGAAAAGCTTCAGTAGTATCAGTTGATCATGAAAGTGGAGTTTTTGTTAATATTGGATTAGTTGATAAAGACATTTTAGTTTCTTTGGATGATTTACCTGATCAAAAACAAGATTGGCCAAAAGAGGGAGATGAATTGATTATTAGATTGCAACAAGATCGCAAAAATCGTCTTTGGGGTAAACTAGCCACTGATGAAGATTTAATTAATGGTGGTTTTGTTAATAATGATTCAAAGTTGAAGCGTAATCAAATGGTAAGTGGTTCAATCTATCACCTTGGAAAAAATGGTTCTTTTATTTTATTGAATGAAGAACGTTTGGCTTATTTATATCATACTGAAACAAATGATCGAGTTCATTTAGGGCAAAAAGTAGTTGGTCGTGTAATTGGTTTTGGGAAACATAATCGAATTAATATTTCTTTATTGAAAAATGCTTATGCTAGAATTGATGATGATTCTGCAATGATTTTAGCTGCTATTAAATATAATCCTCAAAAGGCTTTAAAAGTTACAGATAAATCCTCCCCAGAAGAAATAAAAAATTTATTTGGAATTAGTAAAAGTAGTTTTAAGAGAGCAGTTGGACATTTACTTAAAACAAAGACAATAGTAGAAGAAGATGGTTATCTTAAACTTAAAATTAAATAAATCAGAACAAAAAATTATTGATAATTTTGAAAATTATCTTTTAATTGTATTAAATTTATCCAAAAATTCGGTTAAAGCTTATTTAAGTGATATTGAAAAGTGGCTATTTTATTGTCAATCAAAGCATATTAATTTTTTAAATGCTAAAACTTCAGATTTTGAAAATTTTTATCAGGGTGTATACGGTGATAAAATGGCAGTTAATTCTGCAATTCGTTCGATATCATCTTTACGTAATTTTTATGCATATTTATTAGATAATGAATTGATTAAAACTAATCCAACTGATAACATTTCTCGTCCCAAAAGGGTAACAATTTTACCTAGTGTTCTAAATTATAAAGAAGTTTCAAGATTGTTGAATGCTCCTGATTTAAAAAGTAAATATGGGATTCGTGATCGTGCAATTTTAGAAACAATGTATGCTGCTGGTCTAAGGGTTAGCGAAACTAATTCTTTAAAATTAAATGATTTACATTTATCAATGCATTTAATTAATGTAATTGGTAAAGGTGATGTTGAGCGGATTGTTCCTTTAAATGATCAGGCAGTTTATTATTTAAAATTATATTTAGAAAATTTTCGTAACCAATTTTTGCATCAAAATGTAACTGAAGTTTTTTTAAATTATAAAGGCCATAAAATTTCTCGACAATCTATTTGGAAAATGATCAAAAAATATTTAAAGTTAGCAGGAATTGATAAAAAAGTGACACCACATACCCTCAGGCATTCTTTTGCAACACATTTAATTAGCAATGGAGCTGATTTAAGAAGTGTTCAGGAATTACTAGGTCATCAAAATGTTTCTACAACTCAAATTTATACACATATTGCTAATAATTTGTTATTAAAGATTTATAATAAAACTAAACCAAGGGAATAAAAATGTTAAAAAAATATGTACCAGAGTTTAAGAAAATTGCAATGGGAATTTTGACTTATAATGATCGAAGAATAAAAACATCCAAATTAGAAAATACGATTAATCAATTAACTAATAGAGAGAATGAAGTTTATCTTTGGCGAGGTCCTGATCGTAATTATGATGGACTGTTATCATTAGAAATAATGGATAAAAATCTTGTTATAGTTAAAGATATAATTTTACGTCATAATTTTCAAAATAAAGTTGGGTATAATCTAGTTTTAAATGACTTACAAAGGTTAATGTCACAAAAAAAATTTTTAGGTGCTGAAAAACTAAAGGATATTTTTAAAGAATGGGAGAAAACCTTACCAAAAAACAAACAAACAATTTAATTTTCGAAATTGATAATTTTTCAGGACCATTAGATTTATTATTAAAATTAATTCAATCACAAAAAATTGATATTAACGATATTCCTATTGTCCAAATTACTTCTCAATTTTTAGAATTTATAAAAAAATATGAAAATCAATTATTCGATCGTTTAGGTGATTATTTAGTAATGGCCAGTAAATTAACTTTAATAAAAGCTAAAATGCTATTACCAGACCAACAAAAAGAAGCTTTAGATGAAATTTCTGACCCGCGTGATAATTTAAAAAATCAATTATTAGCTTACGATAAATTTGTTAAAATCGGAGAAGCTTTAAAACAACAAAAGTTAAACCACCAATTAAATTATTCAAGAGAAGAAATTTTTGCTTCAGAATGGCAAAGGCCGGCTTTAAAAAAAGGAGCGGTAAGTTTAGAACAATTAGTTGATTGTATGCAACAAATAATGATTCATCAAAGCGAACGAGAGGAAGTTTTTAATGTAGTTAAAAGGTTAAATATTTCATTATCGGATGTTGCGAGTTGTTTAAAAGGATTACTGAGACGCCATAAACGAGTAACTTTTTCTCAACTTATCCGTGAATTTCCTAGTCTTGACGGGGTAATAGCTTGTTTTGTTGAAATATTATCATTAATGCATGACCGGCAACTTAAAGTAAGTCAAATAAATGAATTTGGAGAATTATTTTTGGAGCAAAACTATGGATTATGAGGCAATTTTTGAAGCTTTATTATTTTTAGCTGGTGAGACAGGAATCGAAGCTGAGCAACTTCAAAAAGCTTATAATCTTGACGAATCTACAGTTATTGATTGTCTTCAACAATTAAAAGAAAAATATGAAAATGATAATGATAGTGGCCTTGAAGTTATACAAAACAAAAAGACTTTTTTTATTAAAACTAAAAGCTATTTGGCATCAAAAATTGATCTTTTTCTTGAGAAATATATGGGTAAAAGTTTGAGTAATTCTGAGTTAAATACTTTAGCTATTGTTGCTTTTAAACAACCCATAATGCGAATTCAAGTAGATGAATTAAGAGGAGTAAATAGTTCTCAAATTTTACATAATTTAGAAAAGAAGCAATTAATTATGTCTAAAAAAAGTGAAGCACTGGGTCGCCCAAAAGTTTATCGCACAACTAATTATTTTTTAACTTATTTTGGATTGAACGATTTAAGAGATTTACTTAAAATACCAAAATTAGATGCGAAGTTATTAAAAGAAAAGGAGCTATTTTAATTTGGTAGAAAAAGAAAGATTACAGAAAGTGATGGCCTCTAGCGGGGTAGCTTCTCGCAGAAAGTCAGAAATTTTAATTAAATCGGGTCAAATAAAAGTTAATGGTGAAGTAATTCGAACTCTCGGTTTCAAAGTTTCTCCTGATGATCAAATTAAAATTAATAATCATCTGATTAAACCGATTGCAAAAAAAAGTTATCTTTTTTACAAACCACAGAAAGTAATTTCTTCAACTAAAGATGAATATAATCGTATGACAGTGAGTCAATTTTTTAGTCCGAGGTTGCATTTATTTCCTGTTGGACGTTTAGATTATGATACTAGTGGATTATTAATTATGACAAACGATGGAGAATTAGCCAATTTGTTAATGCACCCACGTTTTACAATTCCTAAAACTTATTTAGTTAAGATTAAAGGTTTAATTAAAAGTAATGATTTAGAAAAAATTCGTCAAGGTATTAAAATAAAAAATACAAAATATGCCCCTGCCAAAATAAAAGTCAAAAAAGTAAATAAGGAAACGGGTAATAGTTTTGTAAAAATAACTTTGACCGAGGGTAAAAATCATGAAGTTAAGAATATTTTTTCTTATTTGGGATATTCGGTTCGTCGATTAACGCGAATTCAAATTGCTTTTTTAAAAGACGAAGGTATGCGCTCAGGGATGTTTCGGCAATTAACCGATATTGAAATTAAAAAATTAAAAAATTTAAGTAAAAAAGGTCGTTAATGACTTATATAAAAAGCATGACCAGGACAGTTAGTAATTGTAGTGCGTAATTGTTTAATCTGACTAGAATTAAGGGTTAGATAATCTTTAGTTGTTAGGTCTTTTTTAAAATGTGCAATTCCTTTGTCGTCTACCGTAAAAATTTCGGGGTGTTGGCGAAAACATAATCCACAAGCAATACAGCGTTGAGAAATTAGATTTAATTGCATAAATGAAAACTCCTTTGTTACTTTTATTTATCAATTATAATCTAAATTTTTACAAAAGATATTTATTGTATTTTAAAATAACTATATCAATAAAATACTAATAAGATTATAAATTATGATATAATTTAAACTGTAAAAGATAAGACTAAAATTAGCCTTAAGTAGTTAAAATAGATAGATTAAAAAAAGTTAAATATTTTCTCAAATTATTTTATTTAAGTATTCCAAAATACGATTATGGTATACTAAATTAAGCAAAAATTGGAGTTAATTTGATGAAAGATCAAAATTCAAATGAAAATAAAAATAGTGAAGAAACACCGTGGGACAAAACTTTTAGTGATGAAAGAGACGAAGAGGGAAATTTATCAAGAGTAAGAGCTCGGAAAATGAAATCTAATAAAAATTTGTATTATTTCATTATTCTTGCAGCTTTGGTTTTAGTTATTTTAGTTCCGTTAGCAGTAGGTGCAATGACTAATGCCAGAAATAATAAAAGTAACAATCCTAAAAATCAAGTAACAGTTCAAAGTTCCTCTAAAAAATCTGTTTCTCGTTCAAAAAGTTTAAATTCTAAGAACAAGAAATTAAGTTCTTCTTCTACTACTTCCACTTCTTCTTCACGTGATAATTCAAATAATGTTACTTCTCAAAGTTCTAAGGCTAATAGTAACGTAGCAAGTTCAAGTAACAATGTTCAATCCTCTGCCCAGTCTAGTTCAAATAATGTTACTGCTCCAGCAACTTCCTCAAATAGTAACAGTTCAGTAACTAATTCAGGGAATACTTCAGGAAGTTATACAGTTCAAAAAGGTGACTACTGGTATCGAATTGCCCGTAAATATAACATACCTGTTTCTAGTTTATTGCAAGCTAATGGAGCTACAACTGCAACTCCTTTAAATCCTGGCCAAGTAATTAAGGTACCTTAATGCAAATTGCAATTGATGGTCCTGCTTCTTCAGGAAAAAGCACTGTTGCTAAGAAATTAGCTAAAAAGTTAAATTTTATCTACATTGACACTGGAGCAATGTATCGTGCTTTAACTTATTTTGCTTTAAAAAAACAAGTTGATTTGAATAATGAAAATGAAATTATCCCCTTATTTAAAAATTTAAATTTTCATGTTACATCAAGTAAAGATGGGCAGCATTTTTGGGTAAATAATGAAGATGTTACTGATAAAATTAGACAACCTGATGTTGCTGAACATGTTTCACAAGTTGCTACTTATTCTCAAGTTAGAAATTTTTTATCAAAATTACAACGTAAAATGGCAAAGCAACAAAATGTAATTATGGATGGTAGAGATATTGGAACAGTAATTTTGCCCCAAGCAAATTATAAGTTTTTTGTAACAGCTTCTCCGGAAGTTAGGGCACATAGGCGTTTTTTAGAAAATCAAGAACGAGGAATAGACACAAGTTTGTCAAAATTAACAGAGTCAATTAAGAAAAGAGATAAAATTGATTCTCAACGAAAAGTTGCCCCTTTAAAAAAAGCACCTGATGCTGAGTTGATAGATACAAGTGATTTAAGTATTTCGGAAGTGGTTTCATTATTATTGAGTAAAATAAGAGTATAATGGATTTTTGTTGCAAAATGGAGTATATTAATACTTAGCATATTTTTGGAGGATATTTCATGAGCGACAATCTTAGTGACAGCCAGAAAATGGCTAAAGCTCTTGATGAAAGTTTAAATGTAAATTTAGGTGATGTAGTCAAAGCAGAAATATTGCAAGTTGACGACAATCAGCTTGTAGTAAGTATCTTAGGTACAGGTTTAGAGGGAGTAGTTCCAGAAAGAGAACTTTCTACTCAGAAAATAAATGATATTAATGAAGCATTCAAAGTTGGAGATAATTTAGATTTAGTTGTTATTTCTAAATTTGGTTCTGATAAAGAAAATGGTAATCTTTTGCTTTCTCGAAAGAGAATTGAAGCCCGTAAACAATGGAGTGAGTTAGAAGAACGGTTAAAGACTGACGATGTTTTGATGGCTCATGTTATTAGAGCGGTTAAGGGAGGATTATTAGCTGAAGTTGGTGGCGTAATTGGTTTTATACCTTCTTCAAGAATTGAATCATATTTTGTACACAATTTAAACCAATATATTGGTAAGGATTTAAAGGTAAAAGTTATTGAAATCGAACCATCAGAAAACCGTTTAATCCTTTCTCGACGTGACTTTGTGCAAGCAGAAAAGAAGCAAAAATTTGAGGATTTGATTTCAAGAATTCATGAAGGCGATCGTGTTACCGGTAAGGTTACAAGAGTTACTTCTTTTGGTGCTTTTGTTGATATTGAGGGAATTGATTGTTTAATTCATATTTCAGAACTTTCCCGTAAGAGAGTCTCTGATCCCAATGATGTATTAAGTGTTGGTGAAGAAGTCACTGCTAAGGTAATTAAAATTGATTCAGAGAGAGAGCGTATTTCTTTATCTTTGAAGGCATTAGAGCCAACAGCATGGGATGATATTGATCAAAAAATTAAAATAGGTGATATACTTAATGGTAAAGTAAAACGATTAACTAGTTTTGGTGCTTTTGTTGAAGTTTTACCTGAAATTGAGGGATTGGTTCATATCTCGCAAATTAGCCATAAACATATTGCAACACCTAATGAAGTTTTAAAAGTGGGTGAAGAAGTAAAAGTTAAAGTGATTGATTTAGAAAAAGAGAATAAGCGACTTTCTCTATCAATTAAAGCTTTACAAGAAAATAAAGAGAAGTCAAATAATAATACTAATCGAGGTAGTAATTCTTCTCGTGAAAATAACCTGAAGTATAAACCTACAGAAACTTCTGGCTTTTCAATTGGTGATATTATTGGTAGTAAACAAGGGGAACAGTTAGCTGATAATAATAATCAATGATAGTGGGATTGTTGCATAATTATTAGTTAATTTTTAAAGCGTTGAGCTAATCTCAACGCTTTTTGAATGATAAAAAAAATAAAAAAGATAAATTTTAAATTGTTTAAAGAATGAGGTTAGTAAAATTAAAGCAAATGTAGCAATTGTTGGACGGCCTAATGTAGGAAAGTCAACACTTTTTAATCGTATTATTGGAAAGAGGCAAGCAATTGTTTTAGATACCCCCGGAGTAACTCGTGATCGAAATTATGGAGAAGCACAGTGGAATGGTGTTACTTTTAACTTAATTGATACAGGAGGGTTGGACTTTCATAAAAATAAAATTAATGAAGAAATTAATGATCAAGTAAATGAGGCTCTACGTGAAGGAGATCTAATTATTTTTATCGTTGAAAGTAATTCCGGAGTCACTGAAGAAGATGCTAAAATCAGTAAACTTTTACATAAAAGGCAAAAAGATGTAATTTTAGTAGTAAATAAAGCTGATAATGATGCAAGTCGTTTGAATGCCTATGAATTTTATAAATTAGGATTAGGTGAACCGATAGCTGTGTCTGCTGTTCATGGGACTAAAGTGGGAGATTTATTAGATTTAATAGTAAAAAGGTTACCACAAAAAATAGATTTACCAAAATCTAAAGAAAATAAAATAAAAGTAAGTATTATTGGTGAACCTAATGTAGGAAAAAGTTCATTGATTAATTGCTTAATTGGTAGTAAAAGATTAATTGTTTCTTCACAAGCGGGAACTACCAGAGATGCAATTTCTTTAAGTTTAAAAAGTAAAGATGGTAAAATTTATGAATTAGTTGATACAGCAGGAATTAGACGCCCCGGAAAGGTATCTGATTTAGTTGAAAAATTTTCAGTTATTCGAGCTCAAACTGCTGTGGAAGAAAGTGATGTAACTTTAGTTTTAGTGGATGCTGATGCAGGAATTAGGGAACAGGATAAAAAGGTTGCAGGTATTGCTTTTGAGTCCGGTCATGCAATGATTATTGTAGTTAATAAATGGGATCTAATTAAAAAAGATAATTATACTATGCAAGAATTTAAATTATATCTACGCCAAGAATTACCTTATTTAAATTTTGTGCCTATTATATTTGTTTCTGCCCATGCCGGTACACGAATTGATCAAATTTTACCATTGGTTGACGAAGTTTATAAAAATGCAACTTTACGTATTCCTTCATCAATTTTGAATGACGTACTTTTAGATGCAGTTTCGATGACTCCGCCGACTGCACACAAAGGACGTAAACTTAAGTTATTTTATTTAACTCAGGTGGAAATAAATCCACCACTATTTATTGTTTTTGTTAATGATGTCAAATTATTCCATTTTTCGTATGAACGTTATCTTATTAATTATTTACGTCAGGTATTTGGATTTGAAGGTGTTCCAATCCGGATAAAAGCTCGTGAAAGATCTTAACTTTCACACAAATAACTTAGTAAATATGTACATGATTATTTTCTAAAAAAAAAAATATCATAAAAAACTTGCTTGATGTGGTTGATTGTGCTAAATTGGTTATCGTGAAGAGTGACAGTTGACTTCATGTTTCATTTTCCATTGATTTTTTGGAGGTTAATTTAATGGCTAATAAGTCAGATTTAATTGATACAGTTGCACAAAGCACCAGTTTAACAAAAAAAGACGCTACACGTGCAGTTGATGCAGTTTTCGAATCAATACAAGATATTTTATCAAAAGGTGGTAAAGTTCAGTTAATTGGTTTTGGCACCTTTGAAGTTAGAGAACGTGCTGCTCGTACTGGTCGTAATCCACAGACTGGCGAGGAAATTCAGATTCCAGCAAGTAAAGTTCCTGCTTTCAAAGCAGGGAAAGCTTTAAAGGAATCTGTTAAATAGTGTTAAACATCAAAATCCCAGTTAATATAAACTGGGTATTTTTTTGAATAAGGATAAAAAAATAAAACAAGAATTTTCAAAAAAAGCTTTACAAGCTTTAGCACAAGGTAAATTAAATAAATTAGATCTGGAAGTTAAAAGAGCAATAAATTATGACGATCCCCAAACCTTGATGACATTAGGTGAAACATTAATTGAAAGTGGGCATTTAGTTCCTGCAGAGTTGATTTTTCAACATTTAATTAAAATTGAACCTCAAAACAATGGCGCCAAAATAATGCTTGCTGATATTTTAAATGAAAATGGTAAAACCGATGATGCTCTTTTATTATTAGATGATGTACCAGACGATGATGATAACATTTTATCAGCTCTAACTCAAAAGGCTGATATTTATCAAACTTTGGGTATGCCTGAAGTAAGTGAATCATTTTTAAAAAAAGCTTTACAAATTGCACCTCAACAACGTGCTTTAATTTTTGGAATGGCTGAATTATTGTATTCAGAATCGAAATATGCAGCAGCTTTAAAATATTATGAGCAACTAATAAAAAAAGGTGTTACCGACTTTCTTAATCAAAATCTTTTAGTAAGGAAGGCAAATTGTCTTTCATTTTTAGGACAATACGAACAAGCATCAAGTATTTATAATAAATTTAATGATATCGTTTTGCGTGATGATGATCTTTTTATGAAAGGATCAGTGAGTTTTGAACTAAAAAATTATCAAAAATCTATTGATTCTTTAGAAGTACTGTGTCAAAGAACGCCTGATTACGCTAGAGCATACTTGATTTTAGCCCAAGATTATGAAAAGAAAGAACAATTTGTAAAAGCCTATAATTTTGCACAAAAAGGTTGTGAAATTGATAATTTTGATTTACCATTATTAATCAAATTTTCTCAGTTAGCATTAAAAGTTGGACATGAATATCAAGCAATTTCTGGCTTTAAAAAAGTTTTAAAAAGTGATCCGGATAACATTATTGCGTTAATTTATCTTTCAAATTTAGGCTTAAAAAATAATGATTATAATTCAGTAGTAAAACTTTTAAATAAAAAAGAAACTCTCGCCCCACAACTAAGTTGGAATTTAGGGTTAGCTTTTTTAAATATGGATCAATTGAATTTAGCTGCAGAAAATTTATTGTCATGTTTTAATGATTTACGAAATAACCCTAGTTATTTGTCGGATCTAATTGCACTTTTTCAAAAATTAAATCAACCCAAAGAATTATTATCAATAATGCAACTTTACTTAAAATTAGTACCAACTGATGATAAAATAGCTTTAGCATACGAAAATTTAAGAAATGAATTAGATTTAAATGGTTAAAAAGAAATTAGATAAGTTACCAGAATTATTTAAAAAAGCACTACCATTAACTAAAAAACTTCAAAGTCATGGCTTTGAAGTTTATTTTGTTGGGGGAAGTCTAAGAGATTGGTTATTAAATGAACCAATAAATGACTTAGATTTAGCAACCAATGCTTTACCTTTAGAGGTAAAGTCGCTTTTTCCCCATAGCTTTGATACAGGAATACAACATGGTACAGTTACGGTAGTGTTACATCATGAAAATTATGAAATTACAACTTTTAGAACAGATGGAGACTATTTAGATCATCGTCATCCAAATTCGGTAAAATTTGTTCGTAATTTAGAAGAAGATTTAAAACGACGTGATTTTACTATTAACGCATTAGCAATGTCCCCTCAAGGAGAAATAAGTGATTATTATGGTGGATTAGCAGATTTAAATAACAAAATAATTCGTTGCGTTTTAAATCCGTTTGAACGCTTTAATGAAGATGCTTTAAGAATTTTTAGAGCCATTCGTTTTGTTAGTCAGCTTAATTTTTCATTGGATCCAATTACTAAAAAAGCGTTGATAAAAAAAGTACCATTATTAGCTAATATTTCTATTGAGCGAATACATCATGAATTTATTAAGATGATGAAAGGTGTAGCTTGGCAAAAAAGTTTTAAATTAATCTATCAGGCTAAAATTGATCAATATATGCCCAGTATTCAGCCTAGCTTTAAAACTCAAATTTTAGAAAATCGTTTTTCAAAAATTGTTTTCCACGATGAAGCTGAAATTTGGAGCTTTTTATTTATTTTAAATGTTTTTCCAATAAACCAAATTTCAAAGGTTTTAAATCAATGGAAGAGTTCTAATAGTTTGATCAAAAATGTGCAAGAAATTTGTAATTTTTACCAAAATTATGAAACTGGTTTGAGAGATTATCAACTTTTTTATGGGTTAAAGTTGTCTAATATAAAAATAGGCACTTTTCTATTAAATAAAATTAATAATTGTAAACTTGGAGAAAGTTTTCTAGATGGGTATAATAATTTGCCAATTCACCAAATTAGTGATCTAGCTATTTCAGGTAAAGATTTAATTCAGTTTGCCAACTTTCAACCCGGTAAAGAATTAGGAAAAATGTTAAAATTATTTGAGAATAAAGTGTTAAAAAGGGAAATAAATAATAATAAGCAGGATCTTATTGCATATGCTAGAAGTCAAAAATAAAACTAGTAATAGTTGTAATTTTTTTAAAAATGTAAATTTTATTTGGGCTCAGGATAAGAAAAGTTTAATTGGTAATAGTCAAACTTTATCAATGCCTTGGCCTAATATACCTGAAGATTTGAACTATTTTAAGAAAATTACTTGGGGGCATTCAATTGTAATGGGCAGAAGGACTTATTTAAATTTACCTAGTAAGCCCTTAAAAGGTCGAAAAAATTTTGTACTTACAACTAAAAAACTAAATGATAATCAGATAAAAATAATTTCAAATCTTAATGAATTAAAAAAAATTATTGAGAAGTCACCATCAGAAAAGTTTTTTATTATAGGTGGTAAGCAATTATTTCAAGCAACTTTGTCATGGGTAAAAAGGCTTTATCAGACTATTATTTTTGGAAATTTTTCTGGAGATATTTATATGGTAAAAATAAATTATTCAGAATTCAGATTAATAAATCAAAAAACAATTTTTAGTAAAGCTAATTATCAGGTAAATTTTAATGTATTTGAACGACTTGAAGATTAATTATCTATTTTGATTTTAAATTTTTTTTGAGGTTTGTTTAAACATAAAAAAGGGTACAATTAGGGAGATTTCAAAAAAGTTTTAAGTCTAACTTTTTTCTATTTTAAAATGTTTAAATTTTATTTGTAATAATTAAAAGAAATGAGGATAAATTGAGTAAAATTCAAATAGTTACTGATTCTTCAGTAAGATTAACTAACGATGAGATTAAAAAATATGAGATTGAAGTAGTACCATTAAGAATAGATGTTGATGGACATAATTACATTGATGGAATTGAAATTAGTCCAGAAGAATTTGTAAATAAAATGAAAAAGTCCAAAAATCTTCCTAAAACTAGTCAACCACCTTTAGGAGATTTTGTAGGAATTTACAGTAAATATGCAAGTCAAAATCGTCCAGTAATTTCAATTCATATGGCAGCTTCACTAAGTGGAACAGTTAATGTAGCAAGAGAAGCTGCGCAAATTAGTCATGGAGAAGTCACTGTAATTGATTCTGACTTTACTGATCGGGCTCAAAGTTTTCAAGTCTTAAAAGCAGCTAAAATGGCTCAGAAAGGAGCAACTAAAGATGAAATTTTAAAAGCAATCGAGCAAGTAAAAAAAGAAACGGGTCTCTACTTGGCTTTTCCTACATTAACTAATTTGATTAAGGGTGGTCGAATTAGTCGAGTAACTGGAATGATGTCAACTTTAATTAGGTTGAAATTAATCGTAAAACTTGAAAATCAGCAGTTAATTCCTGTAAAAAAGACACGTGGAATGAAAGGCATAGAACAGTATTTTAACGATTTAGTTGATCGTATTACTAAAATACCTAATTTACATAGTGTAGGGTTATCTTATGTTGATAATTATGAATTTGGAAAAAAATTTGAAGATAAAATTCGCAGAGTTAGACCCGATGTTTCTACTCTTTTATCAGAGACTGGACCAGTAATTGCTACTCACGCTGGAGATAAAGCTTTAGCAATTATTTATTATTAATATCTAATTTTTAAAAACAGGAGTAGTTATTTTAATGAAAAAAGTCACGTCAATAGTAAAAGCCTTAATTTTTTTCTTAATGATTACTCTTATTACCTTTTTAAGCTTAAATTTTTTTATACCTCGTCCATCTAGTTATAGTTCCAATATTTCTAAGCCTAAATCGATCAAATATACGGCTATTGGAGATTCAATAACTTATGGAATTGGAGATACGAATCATAATCAAGGTTTTGTTGGTGCTTTAAAGGATCGAATCGAACAAGAAAAAGGAATTCATGTAACAGCTCATGATTTTGGCTATACTGGAAAAACTTCAAATCAAATTAAAAAGTATATTTTTACTAATCGTAAATTAAGAAAATCAGTTTCTGAGGCTACTTTTATCACTTTTAACATGGGGGGAAATGATGTAATTTATAAAATTCAAAATAATTTCTTTAATTTAAGTAAAAAGAATTTTGAGCCTCAAAAACGTATTTATCAGAAAAATCTTTTAGAAAGTTTGCAAGAAATTCGAACAATTAACTCACAAGCTAAAATTATTGTATTAGGTATTTACAATCCATTTTACTTTGTCTTTGATCAAATTACGGATCTT
This sequence comes from uncultured Lactobacillaceae bacterium, assembly GCA_945273735.1. GTDB lineage: Bacteria > Bacillota > Bacilli > Lactobacillales > Lactobacillaceae > Xylocopilactobacillus. The sequence goes on along the minus strand of CALYPJ010000006.1, from coordinate 37,889 downwards.
AATGAACTTTTTTCTGAATGGAATGAAATAACATTTAATACAGTTAAAAAAATATCCAATGCGCATTATCAAGATATAAATCTTTTACTAAATAATTCTAAGGCTAAAAAAAAAGTGAATGGAAAAACTGTAAATAAATATTTATCTGAAGACGATGATGTTCATCCTAACGGATTAGGATATGGAGTAATTGCAAATTCCCTATACATTTATCTTGATAAGAGCAAAATAATTAGGTGATAATTATGAATAAAAAGAAGAATTCAATAAATATATGGAAATGGCTTTTTCTTGGATTAGTTGCAATAATTGTTGGTGGTGGAATTTTTCTTTATACTCGCCTCTTTTTGGAGAAGCCGAAACAAACATTACCTCAAAGTTCTCAAATATCAAAGGGTAGTCCTAATTTTCAAGTGTTAATGACGAAAAAGCAATTTAAAAGCATAGTTAATCATTATTTGAATCAAATGAATTCAAAAGATTTGAACTTAAATTTTAATTTAGATGATAATGCTCAGCTGACAGGTAGTATTAAGATTTTTGGACAAACTTTGCCTTTTAATATGATTATGGATGTTGCTGTTTTAAAAAATAAAGATCTATTATTAAAACCTAAAGTTGTTTCTATGGGAAATTTAAGTATTTCTTTAGAAAGAATTTTACAATTGATTCAAGCTCAAATAAAATTGCCTCATTTTATTACAATTGATTCAAAGAAAGTAGAAATAATAATGGCTTTAGATAAAGTACGAGTAAATAAAAATATGAGTTTTAAAATTGATACGGTGGATTTGGCAAATGATCGCATCATTTTGAATGGATACCTTAAGCAATAGGAGATTATAGTGGAAGATAAATTTAATCAAGATTTTAAATCTCAAAAAAATATTTCTAAGCATGATAAAGTACGGAATATTTTAGTTAGCTTATTAATTTTAGGTATTGGAATTTTAATTGGTTTCTTTATACCCCATGAACAATTAAATAAAGTATCTGAATCCCCTAGAAATGATGTATCTCAAAGTAATTCAAGTAATTCTAATTATGTCGAAGCAGTAAAAACATTAATAAAAAAGCGTTACTATAAACCTGTCGATGAAAATAATTTAGATAAAGGATCAATTAAAGGGATGCTGGACAGTTTAAATGATCCTTATACTTCATACCTTGATTCTAAAGAAGCCCAATCATTAAATGAAACTATTTCTTCTAGTATTGTTGGTATTGGAATAACTGTAATGGAAAAAAACAAATTTTTAGTTGTTGATAGTGTCATTGACGGGTCTCCTGCTAAAAAAGCTGGAATCCATGCAAAAGATATTATTATTAAAGTAGATGGTAAATCTGTCATAGGTAAACAACCTACTGAGGCAACAAAGTTAATTCGAGGAGAAAAAGGTACTAAAGTTTTGGTTACTGTTAAACGAGGTGATCAAGAACTTAATTTTAATATGGTACGTAATACAATTCCTATTGAAACAGTTAAATCAAAAATGATAAATTCTCAAATTGGTTTAGTTTCTGTTTCATCTTTTTCAAATCCAACTTTTGATGAATTTAAAAAGTCAATAATTAAATTACGAAAAGAAGGAGCTACAAAACTAATCATAGATATGAGGGGAAATCCTGGAGGAGAATTAAAACAAGCTTTATCTTTATCCAGTTGTTTTCTGAAAGATGGGATGCCAATTATGCAAGTTCAAGGTCGTAAAAAATCTGATTTAAAGATTTATCGAGCCAATAAAAATTATGATCAGGGATTTAAAGTAAAGGAACCTTCAATTGTTTTAATTGATGGTGATAGTGCTAGTGCTGCTGAAATTTTTACTGCGGCATTAAAACATAATAATGTTCCTGTTGTCGGAACAACTTCTTTTGGTAAAGGTACGGTTCAGTCTGTGGTTGCTTTACCAGATAAGGCTGAATTAAAAATGACTGTTGCTAAATGGCTTACACCTGATGGTAATTGGATTAATAATCACGGTGTTAAACCTGATTATGAAGTTCATTATCCTGATTATACTAATATAGTTTTAAATGACATTAAACAGCCATTGAAACAAGGAGACGTTTCTAACAATATAAAGTCTGTTCAAAAAGGGTTAATTGTTTTAGGTTTTGAACCCGGAAATGAAAAGGGAATTTTTGATGAAAAAACGTCTCAGGCTATTAGAAGCTTTCAATCCAAACGAGAAATTAATGTTTCGGGAAAAATTGATGAAAGCACTATTCAGGAAATTATTCGTTCATTAAGTGAACTTGCAAAAAAACAAGATCCAATGCAAAAAAAAGCAATTGAAATATTACAAAAATAATAGCAAACAGGTGAATAAATAAATGGTGCGTTACACAGCGGTAAAGAGCCGTGCTCGTCGTCTTTACATAAAAAAGCAGGCAAGTAAAACCGAACGTTTATTATATTATTTACAGTTGCTTTTTCTTTCAGTAATTAATGTTTTGATTGTTTTAATTGTTTTTACTTTTTTCTTTAAAACTTCAATTGTTGATGGTGATTCCATGCAGCCTACATTTAATGATAAAGATAAATGTGTTTTAAGAAAGTTTGGAAAAATAAAGAGGTTTAATATAATTGTTTTTCAACCACCACAAGGTTTTGTCGGAATTAATTCAAAGGATCATTTTATTAAGAGAGTAATCGGGTTACCTGGAGATCATGTTTCTTTTAAAAATAATTCTTTATATATAAACAATAAAAAGTATCCAGAAAAATTTATTAATAAAATAAATGGTGAGAAAAATATGACTTTTGACTTCAATATGGCTGATTTAGTAGCTACCAATCATGCAAAGAAAGTTCCTTCAGGTAGTTATTTTGTAATGGGAGATAATCGAGCTCACTCTTCGGATAGCCGGTATTTTGGATTCGTTAAAAAAGAACGAATTAATGGGATAGTTTTTTTTCGATTTGCTCCTTTAACTCGTTTTAGGTTATTCTGATGACGGGAGAATGGTATCCGGGTCATATGGCCAAAACAAAAAGATTGTTAGCTGAACGAATAAAGGAGATTGATGTTGTTCTAGTTTTACTTGATGCACGAGCACCCAAAAGTTCCCTTAACTCTTTCTTGTTAGAAGTTTTTGAAAGTAAACCTAAAATATATTTACTTAATAAAAATGATTTAGCAGATTCTGCTATTACCCAAAAATGGTTGGACTATTTTAGAAAAAAAGACGATACAGCTTTGTTAATTAATGCTCAAAAAGGAAAAGGACTACGAAATTTAATTAAAACATCACAAACTTTAGTTTATACGAAAAAAAAGCGCTATGTTAATTTAGGAATAAAAAATATTCCTATTCGAGCAGGTATTATTGGTATTCCTAATGTAGGTAAATCAACACTTTTGAATCATTTAGTACAAAAAAACGTAGCCCAAGTTCAAAATAAACCTGGATTAACTAGAAAATTGTTATGGTATAAGATAAATGATCAATTTAAAATTTTAGATACTCCAGGAATGCTTTGGCCAAAATTTGATTCAGAAACTACTGGTTTTAAAATTGCGTTGTTGAATTCAATTGCAAATTATATTTATGATCCCGAAAAAGTGGTTGATTTTTTGCTTAATTTGTTAAGTACGGATTATCCTCACGTATCTCAGACATATTTTGAAGGAATAAATTCTTGGAAAATATTGGTTGAGAATAAACATTATTCAAATCCAGAAAAAAAAGCTGAGGAAATTATTAGTAAATTTAGAAAAAATAAATATGGAAGAATCACTCTTGAACAACCAAATTGAACATTTAACAGTGGCACAGATTAATAAGAGGTTAACTGAATCAACGGTATCACCTCTTTTTTTACAGGCATTAGTTAATGATTCAAGAAAAAGCGTACAGAAATTATATAAAAATTATAAATTACAACAACAACTTATTGATAAACAAAAACATGAATATAATAAGAAATGTTATTATGAGCAGAAATTTTGGCAACAACAAAAAATTGTTGCAGGTTTAGATGAAGTAGGAAGAGGTTGTTTAGCTGGTCCAGTGGTCTGTGCTGCTGTAATTATGGATCCTAAAAGACCGATTTTAGGAATTGATGATTCTAAAAAATTATCTTCAAAAAAGCGTGAATTGCTGGCTTCTAAAATTAAAGAACAAGCTTTAGCTTATAGTATTGCAATAATTTCTGTACAAACTATAGATAAAATTAATATTCTTGAAGCTAGTCGTCTCGGAATGGTTCAAGCAGTAAAAAAAATAAAACCTCAACCTCAAGAATTGCTAGTTGATGCAATTCATCTGAATTCTTTAATTCATCAAACTGATATTATTAAAGGTGATAGTTGCAGTGTTAGTATTGGTGCTGCTAGTATTGTTGCTAAAGTTTATCGGGATCATTTAATGGTTAGATATCATTACTTTTATCCGGAATATGGTTTTAATAAAAATAAAGGTTATGGTACTAAAACTCACTTGGAAGCTTTAAAAAAATATGGAATTTCTCCAATTCACCGTTTAAGTTTTGCTCCAGTAAAAAATATTAAAGATAAATTTACGTAATTACATAATATTAATTAAACAATATATGGAGGAAAGATTTGAAATTACGTAAAATTTTTATAGCTGGATTTTTGAGCCAAACTTTTACTAAAGTTAATTACTGTTCCTTATTAAGGTATCAAAAGCATTCTCAACGAGAAAGTCTAGATTGGGATGAAGTTGTTTGTTTTTCACAATTATCTTCTAAAAAAATTAATCAATTTCGTGAATTTTGGGAAAGAATGGTATTGAATGAACTTCCTTTGGGAAATTTAAATTATTTAACTATATTGGATAATGATTATCCTTTAAGGTTAAAAGAAAGTTATAATCCGCCTTATGTTTTAAGTTATTTAGGAGATATTAGACTTTTAAAAACAAAATGTTTAGGAATTGTAGGAGGGCGTATCCATTCAGCTGCAGTTGGAAGGATAATTAAATCGTTTAGTCCTGAATTTGTAAAAGATAAGGTTACAATTGTGAGTGGTTTGGCTCGTGGAATTGATACTGTTGCTTTAACTACTGCAATGGAACAAGGCGGTTCTGTCATTGCAGTTATTGGATCAGGGGTTGGTCAATTTTATCCTTTAGAAAACAAGTGGCTTCAAAAAAATATTTCAAGAAATCATTTATTAATTTCCGAATATGTATTTGATCAACCACCACGGAGATTTCATTTTCCTCAACGTAATCGAATCATAGCAGGATTAGTTCAAGGAGTATTAGTAGCGAGTGCTAAACATCATTCCGGAAGTTTAATTACAGCTAATCTAGCTTTACAGAATAATCGTGAAATTTTTGCCTTGCCAGGTTTAGCTAGTGATCCTTTAATGACTGGTTCAAATGAATTAATTCAAGCAGGGGCAAAATTAGTTTTAAATCCTAAGGATATTTTAACCGAGTTGCGGTACTATGAGTAAATTTATTTGACAATAGTAGTATTCTTATTTACATATATGAATTTCTAAAAGATTGGATAATTTTAAATGGTTAATTCGACAAAAAAACGAACCAACAAAAAAAATTTAGTCATCGTTGAATCACCAACTAAAGCTAAAACGATTGAACGTTATTTAGGGCGTCAATATCATGTAGTGGCCTCTAAAGGTCACATTCGCGATTTACCAAAAAGTAAAATGGGAGTTGATATTTCACATCATTTTAAACCAGAATATATTTCAATTCGCGGAAAAGGTCCTATTATTAAGGACTTAAAAAAAGAAGCAGCGAAAGCTAAAAAAATTTATTTGGCTTCTGACCCTGATCGTGAAGGAGAAGCTATAGCTTGGCATGTAAGTCATATTTTAGGTTTAGAAAAAGATGCAAAAAATCGGGTGGTTTTTAATGAAATTACTAAAGATACAGTAAAAGAAGCTTTTAAAAATCCAAGAAAAATTGATATGAATTTGGTTGATGCGCAACAAGCTCGACGAGTTTTAGATCGAATTGTTGGCTATTCGATTAGTCCTATTTTATGGCGAAAAGTAAAAAAAGGTCTTTCAGCGGGGCGTGTTCAATCAGTTGCATTAAAATTAATTATTGATCGGCAAAAAGAGATCGACCATTTTGTCCCTAAAGAATACTGGACTATTTTAGGTCATTTTAAAAAGGGGACAGAGGCCTTTATAGGTCAATTTGTTGGAATTAATGGTAAAAAATTAGAATTAAATCGCCAAAAAGATGTCAAAGCAATCATAAAAAAAATTAAGATTAAAGATTATTTTACTGTTTCTGATGTCAAAGCACGAAACATACGAAAAAATCCATTACCAGCTTTTACGACTTCAACTCTTCAACAAGTTGCTAATAGAAAATTAAATTTTCATACTAAAAAAACAATGATGTTAGCTCAGCAACTTTATGAAGGAGTTAATTTGGGTGGAAAAACTGGGCATGCTGGTTTAATTACATATATGCGTACTGATTCTGTGCGAGTATCTCCTGTAGCTATTAATGAAGCACATCAATATATAGAAGAAAAATATGGAAAAGATTACGTTGGCCATAGCATTGCAAAAAATAATAAAAATGAAAAGGTTCAAGATGCCCATGAAGCAATTCGACCAAGTTCGGTTTTGAGAACTCCTCAATCATTAAAAACTGTTTTATCACGGGACCAATTTCGATTATATTCTTTAATTTGGGATCGCTTTTTGGCTAGTCAAATGGCAAATGCGGTATATGATAGTGTTAATGCTACAGTTACTCAAAATGATATTCAATTTCAAATTAAAGGTTCTAAATTAGTTTTTCCAGGTTACACTAAAGTTTATAAAGATGTAAATGAGAAAACAGATGGTAAGCTTCCAGATTTAAAAAAAGATGACCAGGTTAAATTAATTAAGTTAGATCCTGATCAACATTTTACTCAACCCCCTTCAAGATATAGTGAGGCTAGTTTGGTTAAAACATTAGAGGAAAATGGTGTTGGGCGACCATCAACATTTTCGCCAATTATCGATACTTTGCAAAAAAGATATTACGTAAAATTAAATGCTAAACGTTTTGAACCAACTGATTTAGGTAAGATTGTTAATAGTATTATAGAAGAATTTTTCCCTGAAATTGTAAATACAGGTTTTACTGCTGATATTGAAACAAATTTAGATAATATTGAAAAAGGTATTAGTAATTGGGTTTCAACTGTTGATAAATTTTATCAAAAATTTGAGCCAGAAGTTGAAAATGCTGATCAAAAGATTGAAAAAATTGCTTTTAAACAGCAATTAGTATCTGAAAATTGTCCTGAGTGTGGTGCACCATTAGTTTATAAAATGGGACGATATGGTAAATTTATTGCTTGTAGTCGCTTTCCAGATTGTCGTTATACACGTGCTGTAGTTAAAGAAATTGGAGTTATTTGCCCTGTATGTAAAAAGGGAGAAGTAATTGAAAAACATACCAAACGTAATCGCTTGTTTTATGGATGTTCCCGTTACCCTAAATGTGAATTTAATTCTTGGGATAAACCAGTACCTCGAAATTGTCCTAATTGTAATCATTACTTGGTTGAGAAAAAAACTAAAAATGTTTTACAAGTTATTTGTCCTAATGGTGATTATGCTGAAGAGGTGCAAAAATAATGGATGAACGTGTACAGGTTGATATTATTGGTGCTGGTTTGGCAGGGTCTGAGGCAGCTTACCAACTAGCTAAAAGAGGTATATCGGTTCGGCTGTTTGAAATGCGAGATAAAAAAATGACGCCTGCACATCATACAAATTATTTTGCAGAGTTGGTTTGCACTAATTCTTTACGTTCTAATGACATTACAAATGGTGTAGGATTATTAAAAGCTGAGATGCGGGAATTAGACTCATTAGTAATTCGTGCCGCTGATACACACCAAGTTCCAGCTGGAAGTGCTTTGGCGGTAGACCGTGATAGCTTTTCTAAAAGTATTACAAATACGATTAAGGCATTACCTAATGTTGAAATTATCAATGACGAGGTAACTTCAATTGGTAATAATCCAACAATTATTGCTACAGGACCTTTAACTTCTCCTGGTTTAACGCAGACTATTAAAGAACTTACTGGTGAAAATCAGTTGTTCTTTTTTGATGCTGCGGCGCCAATTATTTCAAATAATTTAATAGATTATAATTTTGTTTACGAAAAGTCTCGTTACGATAAAGGAGAAGCAGCATATTTAAATTGTCCTATGGACAAAAGACAGTTTGACATTTTCTATCAAGCGCTTGTAACCGCGGAAACAGTTCAGCTACATAATTTTGAGGATAATAAATATTTTGAAGGTTGTATGCCAATAGAAGAAATGGCTCGGAGAGGCAAAAAAACTTTGCTTTTTGGTCCGTTAAAACCAGTAGGTTTAGAAAAACCTAATGGTGAATTGCCTTATGCAGTTGTTCAGTTAAGACAGGACAATGTATCTAAATCTATGTATAATTTGGTGGGTTTTCAAACTCATTTAAAATGGGGTGAACAAAAAAGAGTTTTTCATTTAATTCCAGGTTTAAAGGATGTTAGTTTTGTAAGATACGGGGTTATGCATCGTAATACATTTATTAACTCACCACATTTACTAACGGCAAATTATCAATTAAGAAAACAATCACAAATATACTTTGCAGGACAAATTACTGGGGTGGAAGGATATGTGGAAAGTGCAGGTAGTGGTTTAGTAGCTGCTTTAGCCCTTTATCAACAATTGAACAAAAAAGAATTTAATTTAAGTTCTAAAACAATGCTTGGAGCCATGGGAAATTATGTAGCCAATGCTGATTCAAAACATTTTCAACCAATGAATGCTAATTTTGGGATCATATCTCCTTTAAATGTAAAGGTGAAAAATAAAATTGAGCGGAGAAATATTATGGCTCAGCGTGCTTTAAAAATAGTTCAAGAACTAGAGGTATAAGTTATTGAGTGAAAATCAAAAGCAAATTGAAAAGTTTTTAGATTTTATTAAGAATTTAAGACATTATTCTCAACAAACTGTTAATGCTTATGAAAGAGATTTAAATGATTTTTTTAATTATTTTAATGATAAGCAATATATAAATATTAGTAAAAAAGATTATTTTTTATATTTGAATCATTTAAATGAAAAATATTCGTCTGCTTCAATTGATCGCAAGAAATCAGCTTTGGCTTCTTTTTTTCAATATTTACTTCATCAAGAATTAATAATTTTAAGTCCTATAAAAAAAATCAAAAGTTCTAAACGTTCAAAACACTTACCTAAAGTTCTTTATCAAAAAGAAATGAATGAATTAATTGATGAAATTCCTTGTGAAACCCCTATAGAAATTAGAAATCGTTTAATTTTTGAATTATTATATTCCACAGGTATTAGGATTTCTGAAGCAATTCAAATAAAATTGAATGAAATTGATCGAAATTTAAAGGTGATTTTAATTCACGGAAAAGGAAATAAAGATCGCTATGTTCCTTTTAACCAACATTTTGATCGGATCTTAAAGATTTATTTAAAAAAAGCGCGCCCTGCAATTTTAAAAAATAAGATTAATGATTTCTTAATTTTAAATTCTCATGGAGATAAATTAACTTCTCGCGGGTTAGAATATATTTTTAAACGAGTTTTAATTGCAATTAATCATCCAGGAATCCATCCTCATATTCTGCGTCATTCTTTAGCTACTCATATGTTGGATAATGGTGCTGATATTAGGATTGTTCAGGAGCTTTTAGGTCATGCATCAATTAATACAACTCAAATTTATACTCATGTATCTGTAAAAAAACTACAAGAAATTTATAATCAAGATTTTCCAAGGAAATGAGGTTCAAATATGACTACAATTTGTATCGTAAGAAATAAACATCAAATAGCAATTGCTGGAGATGGTCAAGTTACTGCTGGTGAGAAGTACATCATGAAGGGAAACGCCCAAAAAATTCGGCGTATTTATGACAATCAAGTGCTTTCTGGTTTTGCTGGAGGAGTAGCTGATGCTGTAACTCTACAAGATCGCTTTGAAAGTAAATTAAAAAAATATAATGGTGATTTACGTAGATCGGCAGTTGAATTGGCACAAGATTGGCGTAAGGATCAAGCTTTACAAAAGCTTGAAGCAATGTTAATTGTAGCTAATAAAAAAGATATGCTATTGATTTCTGGAAATGGTGAAATTATTCAACCGCAGTTTGACGTTTTGGCTATTGGTTCTGGTGGTAATTATGCTCAAGCCGCTGCAATGGCCATGCTAGATAATACTGATTTATCACCAGAAGAAATAGTTGTAAAAAGTGTTAAAATTGCTTCTGAAATTGATATTTATACTAATGATAATCTTAAAGTTGAGGTATTAAATCGTGGTGAATAATCCTAAAAGTCCATTAACTCCTCAGCAAATTGTAAACGAATTGGATAAATATATTGTTGGGCAAAAAGAAGCTAAAAAGGCTATTGCTATTGCTATTTTCAATCGTTATCGTCGTTTACAACTTAGCCGTCAATGGCAAGAATCAATTACACCTAAAAATTTAATGATGATTGGTCCTACTGGAGTTGGAAAAACTGAAATTGCTCGTCGATTAGCAAAAATTGTAGGTGCACCTTTTATTAAGGTAGAAGCTACTAAATTTACTGAGGTTGGTTATGTTGGACGAGATGTTGAATCAATGGTGCGTGATTTAGTAGATATTTCAGTTAATATTGTAAAAAAAGATAAACGTAAAGCGGTTTTTGATGAAGCAGTAAAAATGGCTAATTCTCAATTGGTTAAGTATTTAGTTCCAGAAAAAAAGACCGAGTCTTCTAATTCTGAAATGAATCAAGTTCTTACTGCTGTAAATCAGTTGGGTAACGTTTTAGGAATTGATCCTTCAAAAGCTATTCCTAATTTTCCTAAGGATATTAATCAAAATAATGGTAAATCAGAAAAAACTTCAGAACAAAAAGAAGCTGAAGAGGCAGCTGCTAAGAAAAAACTTATTGAAGATCGAAATGAAGTAAGCGAAAAATTAAAAAATGGTAAACTTGAAGATAAAATGGTGACTATTCCGGTTCAAGAAAAGTCCCAAAACCCTTCATTGGATACTATGGGATCGATGGGGGTTGTTATGTCAGAAACGTTAGATCGAATTTTTCCTCCACGTTTTGTTGAAAAAAAAATGAAGGTAAAGGAAGCAAGAAAAATATTAACTGATCAAGCAGCAGAGAAATTGATTAATTCTAGTGACGTTAATATTGAAGCAATTAATTTAGCTGAAAATTCTGGAATTATTTTTATTGATGAATTTGATAAAATAGCTAGTGATGGTAGTCGTAACTCAGGGCAAGTATCACGAGAAGGTGTACAGCGAGATATTTTACCAATTGTAGAAGGTTCCGAAATAAAAACAAAATATGGAATGGTAAATACAGAACATATTTTATTTATTGCTTCAGGTGCTTTCGAACAAAATAAACCTAGTGATCTAATTGCTGAATTACAAGGGCGCTTTCCAATTAGGGTTGAATTAAATAATCTATCTGAATCTGATTTTCGTCATATTTTAGTTGATCCTGACGATGCAATTATTAAGCAGTATGAGGAATTAGTTAAAACAGATGGTGTTGAATTGACTTTTAGTCATTCAGCAATTGATAAAATTGCTCAGATTTCGGCTAAATTAAACGAGATGAATGAAAATATTGGAGCTCGAAGGCTAGCAACAGTAATAGAAAAAGTTCTTGAGGATATTCTTTTTGAATCACCAGGAATGAACACCGGTAGAATTGAAATTACTGATCAATATGTAGAAAATAAACTTGGTAAAATAGTTTCAGATAGAGATTTAAGCGAGTACATTTTATAAATAGTGGGATTAAAAAAAAGAGAAAAATTACAAAGTAATTTTTCTCTTTTTAGTTTAAATGTGAATATTAATATGGTAAAAACAAATTAGAACGATCTAAGTTTAAAGTATATTCTTGTGGTGTTTTTACTTGAATTGTATATTTCATATCACTCCCAAATAAAATTAATCTTAGTTTACTATCGGGTACAAGTTCATAAATGGTAGGTTGTAAATCTAAATTTAAATCAAGAGGTATTTGTGGCTTAACCTGGTTAATTTTAGCTGGACCATCTATATTTTGTAGATTAATATGACCAAAAGTAATTAAGCGATATGGGAATGATTTAGTTTTAAAAGTATGTAATGCAATTCTTTCTTGATTAGGTACTAATTGAAAAAAGCGATTTTCAACAGGAGTAGTAGTTGTGGTTGTTATTTTAGTTGGATTTATTTCAAACAGAGCTGCACTAAGTAAACCAGTTTGAGCATTTGTTTTAATATTTATTTTAATTCTCACTTGACCATTAATTGTCAAGGCTTCCCGTAGTTTTATATCTAAAATAAAACAAGATTTTTTAAAAATAGGATCTTTTAAGGCAAAAGAAGATTCATAATTATTTAGTTTATGATTGAAATTATGATCAAAAATTTGGCTTAAATTATCACAATAAGTATAACTACCTTGACCTAATTTGATTGACTTTACTTGCTTTTTGCCCCAATTTTTTGATTCTTTCCAAGAGTCGGGATTACGATTGTTTTGAACTATTATATTAGGTAAAATTTTAGTAATTTTATTATCAATATTATAAAGATGATTGGTTAACCAAAAATTACAAATATCTAAATAATCAAGAGATTGAATATTATGAGGACTAATGTGTTGTCCTTGATGCAAAATTAGTTTTAGATGAGCATTTTTAGCTTTATGGTAGAGCTGATAAAGGTTAATAGGTTTTACATTCCAGTCATTAAGTCCATGAATATACAAACAATCGATTTTGATTTGATCTGCTTCTAACAAATAATTACGATTTTGCCAAAATTGATTGTAATTTCCTGTTACTCTATCTTGCTCATGTTTCATCTTATTTTTAAATTTTTTAAATTTTTCTGCAGTTTTTAAATATTCAGCACCATCATACCAGCGAGAATAAGTATCTAAAGCTAGTACATCTGCGTCTTCACCTGGAAAACCACCAGGGGCAACCACTAATCCATTTTCACGATAATAATTGTACCAATTTGAAATTGCCGATTCAGAAATAATGGTTTTAAGTCCTTTGGGATTTTGAGTTGCTGCTGCTGTAGCTAAAGTTCCTAAATAGCTACGTCCAGTCATAGCAACTGCACCGTTACACCAATTTAAAATTATTTGCTTTTTACTATTTTTATTAATATAACCAGATCCATTTCCACTTAAGAATTCAATAGCTTTACAGCAAGTTATTGTCTCTGCACGATCACCAGTAGTTCGCATCCCCTGAGACCCTCTTGTTCCTAATCCTGCAACATAAGCCACAGCAAATCCACGGGCTAAGAAGAAATTATTAAGAGGAAAATCAAGAGATTCTTGATTAGCCGAATAAGAAAATTTTTTATCATCTGAATTTTTAATTATTTTGCTTGGAGCAATTTTATAATCACTAATTGGATTTAGTTTAATTGTTTCGACATCTTTTACTTTTAAATCTCCTTTAATAGAATTTAATTCGGGACTCATTTCATTTGTACCCTCATAATAAGGATCTGCACAAAGAATTACAGGTATTTTATTTGAAGATATAGGACGGGTAATTTGGACTAATACACGATCACTATAACCATCTCCATCAGTATCAATTTGTGTGTCAATATAGTAATTTTCTTTTATAAAATTATGAAAAACTGGTAAGGACTTTCCAGCAAAAAAAATCGAATTGCTGCTTTTTTCTTCAAAATTTATTAAAAAATTATCGTTTATTAAATTATCGATTAAAGAGAGACCATTAGCTGCACGAAGATTAAGCGCATTAAAAATAAAATCAGGTAAATTATTTAATGAAACTGTTTTTTCTTTTAAAATATTTTGATTAATTTCATTTAAAAAGTCTATGGATTTATTTAAAGTAAAATCAACTCCTAAATGAAAATCAAGAATTTGTAAAATGATAGTATAGAACTGTTCAGCAGTTAACTGATTTGGTTTACTTACGATTAAATCATATAAAGTTTGGTTTTGATTAACTGCAATTTTATTCAAATCACTTTGTGGGTAGGTTAAATGATTAAAGTAAAATTTTAGTTGTGTTGAAAATTCTTTGTCATTTGAAAATAAGTTAATTTTTTTTAGTTCAGTTTTTGAATTATAGAAAATTGGTTTAGCAAAAGCGTTATATTTCATTTATATTCCTATTCTAATCTCTTTTGGTCATAATTTTATTTCCTTCGTCATCTAAATTTAAGTGTTGCATAATCAGTGCCGCACTTTCTTCAATTGAACGATGAGCAGTATTAATTACCATACATCCCAATTTTTTAAATAAATTATTAGCATATTGCAATTCGCTTTTAACATTTTTTATATCAGAATATGCAGCTTCAGGTTTTAATCCATAAGAAATTAAACGCTCTTTACGAATTTCCATTAAAACTTCAGGTTCAGTTGTTAATCCAACAATTTTTTGAGGGTTAATTTTAAATAATTCCGGAGGTAAAGTTGCATTTTTTACTAAGGGAAAGTTGGCTACTTTTAAGTTACGATTAGCTAAAAATAAAGAAAGCGGTGTTTTTGAAGTTCGAGATACTCCAACCAAAACTAGATCTGCTTCGAGAAAGCCTTTAGGATCCTTACCGTCATCGTAAAGTACAGCAAACTCTACGGCTGAAATGCGATTAAAGTAATTTTCATTTAAATGATGAACCGCACCTGCTTCACCTTTGGGGCTTAATCCAGTTAAATCATGAATGTAATTAATAATTGGACTCATTAAATCAAAGCAAACTACATGACGAGCCTTGCAATAATTATTCATGTATTTTGCAAGTCCATTGCCCCCTAAGGAAAATACAATTATTGCTTTATTTTCAGCTGCCTCATTAACAAGGTTAGTAATTTTCTTTTCTTCATTGATAAAAGGAAATTTTACGTAATTTACTTTTAATTCAGGATATTGAGCTAAAGCAGCATGTGTTAGTTTGGTTGCAGTATCTCCAACTGAATCAGATACTGTATAAATTGTTATTTCTTTCACCGTTATTCCTCCAGTCTTTTATCTATAGTATATCGGAAAATACACTAATGATTACAAATGATTTAATTTATTTTTTTAACAAACGCTTTTATATTTTTTAAAAATGTTTACAATTATTGTAGTGAAAAAGTAAAAAAAAAATAGATTAATAATCTTAAACAATAAAGTTGTTTCGGAGGAACAATGAATTTAGAAAACCTTAACAATCGAAAAAAAAGTAAAGAATCAATTAATATTACTGTTTACTCTCAAAAGGATAAAAACGGGCTTTATCATCTTGATTTTAATCGTAATGGTGAAGAATGGACTTCTTCATATTTTAATAAATCTAGTCGTAATTCTGTAATATTGCAAATGAAAAATAGATATATAACTAAAATTGAGCAAATAAATAATTATGAAGTTTAATTGATTTTGAATTGAGTATTAGTTTAAATTTATATAATTTTTAAAGATTTTAAATTTTAGATCAGCAAATATGGTGCAAAAAGGCTTTATAATTTTTATAAAAACTTAATTAAAAATTAATTTTTTTTTAGAATTAAAGTGCCCCAAAAGTAAATAAAAATGTTAAAATTATTAGTGGAAAGAATTAAAGAACTATAAATCGATGAAGTATTTTAGGTTAGCTTTTGAATAAAATTAACTGCTGTGTTGCACTAATTTTTATATTCTTTCTAAAATAAAAATATAAAAATTTTATTTATTTTGAATGGAGGTCAAATTTAATTATGTTTGGGCATTTATTTTCTTCTAAATCTAATAAAAATACCGATTATCGTAATCAAAACAATTTTAATAAAGGTATGCGAACCCGAAAAACAGTTTGGGTATCTACTCCTTTTGCAATGAGATCTGTTAGTTTTACTTCTGATGTTTCTCATCCAGATCGTCCAGTTAAGCTCCCTAAATAGTTTTAAGAATTTATGCTTTATAAATATAAAAAAGATTCGTTTTTGGATTAAATTTAATAACGTTGAAATTGAAGTTTCAACGTTTTTATTTTTGTCTTTTTATAGTAATTTTTCTTTAATTATGATGTTATAGTATACAAAAAAAGCTCATATATTGAGCTTTTTTGTTATTGAAGAATTAATTTTTCAATGTCACAGGTGAGATTCGAACTCACGACCCACGGTTTAGAAGACCGTTGCTCTATCCAGCTGAGCCACTGTGACACAACTTTTATATTTTAACCAAAAATCTGCTTGAATGCAATAAATCAGATAAATTCAATTAACTTTTTTTTCGTAAAAATTTCCATATAGTTTAGCTACATTAGTTATACTAACAAAAGAATTAGGATCTGTCTCTTGCATAATCTTATGAAAATCGTATAGCTCATACCGTGAAATTATTGTTAATAAAATAGTTTTTTCATTACGTGTATAAGCGCCCTTGGCTTCACCAATAATAGTTACACCGCGGTGCATTCCAACTTTAATATTATCAATTACTTTTTTGGGGGTATCTGTTACAATTAGAACTTGCATTCGCTGTTGTTTGGTGTAGAGTAAGTCCATTACTCTAGCACTCACAAAAATTCCTATAGCACTATAAAAAGCAGTTGCCCAACCAAATATTAATGCTGATGCAACTAAAATAAAAAAATTAAAAACCATATTAATGGTTCCTACTGTTTTCCCGGTTTTACGTCGCATTAAAATCCCAATAATATCTAGACCACCTGTTGAAATTCCCATTCTTAATGCAAATCCAGTACCCGTACCGTTGATTAATCCTCCAAATACAGCATTAATAATTGGATTATTAGTTAAAGGTTCTCCAGATATATAGTGCATAAAAATAGTAGATAAAACTAAAGAAATTAACGTATAAATTGTAAAATGATGGCCAATTTTATTCCATGCGATAAAAAGTAAAGGAAGATTCAACAATAGTAACATAACTGGTGTTGTTAAAAAATTAATATGAAAATATCGATGAGTAATTGTTTGAATTAATTGAGCAAATCCTGTTATTCCTGAACCGTATAGATTACTTGATGACCAAAAAATATTGACCGCTATTGTAACTGAAATTGCATAAGTTATAGTAGCAGTTAATTTGTTCCAGCGTTGATAACGATGAAAAAATTCTGAAAGATTTGTATTCATTAATTCCTTAACCTTATTAATAATTATTTATTTAACTTAATTATATTAGGAAAATGCTCTAACTTGTTCAACCCTTGAGAACTATTTTATTTAAAATTTTTCTTTATCTTATAGTAATTGTTATTATAAATGAATTTAAAATATATAAGTATTTAAATTTTATAATTATTGCAAATTTTGTCACTTAAAGTTTGACAATGCGTTAAGTTCCTAGTAGTATTATTACTAATTAGTAAGCGGAGGGGGGTTTGAATTTTGACGAGGACAGTTGTTCGAAAGAACGAATCTCTTGATGATGCTTTAAAACGTTTTAAAAGGGCAGTCTCAAAGAGTGGAACGTTACAAGAATATCGAAAACGTGAGTTCTATGAAAAACCAAGTGTTAAGCGTAAGTTAAAGTCTGAAGCAGCACGCAAGAGAAAAAAGAAGTAATGTTAAAGACAGCAGTAACTGTCTTTTTTTATATTAGAGGATAGTTTTGCCTAAAATAACAGTTTATACTGACGGTGGTACTCGTAATACTGGCAATTTTAAAGGAGGCAAAGTTAAATCAACTGATTTAGCTGCATGGGCATATTTAATTACTTACGATGATAAGAAATTTTATGCTAGTGACGGTGTATTAGGAGCAACCAACAATCAAATGGAATTAACCGGGTTATTAAAAGCTTTACAAAAATTGAAATCATCACATGGCAATCATTTTCCAATTACCCTTTATTCTGATTCTAAATATATTATTGATGCTATTAACCAACATTGGTTAGATAATTGGGCTAAAAAAAATTGGCGTAAATCTAATGGTAAAATTGTTTTAAATCAAGGGCTTTGGAAAGAAATTTATAGTCTATTAAAGAGTTTTTCTCAAATTACTTTTATTTGGGTTAAAGGTCATAGTAATAATGTCGGTAATAATTTTGTTGATTGGGCTTTAAATCGAACTATGGATAAAATGAAGTCTATGTCCTTAAAGTAAACTTTTTAATCTAAGGAGTATGTTTGACAACAAAAAGATCAAATTTTAAAGAATTTTTTTTACCTTATCCTAATGATGTTTATCAACTTTTTGGTATTAATGATTCTTTTTTACATTTAATTGAAAATTCTTTGGCAGTTGAAATTAATTTAATTAATAATCAACTACAAATTATAGGAGATGAAAAGCAAGCTGTATTAGCACGTCAGATAATTAAACAATTAGAACAGATGATTGCTTCGGGTATTCAAATAGATCAAACTGATATTGTTAATTTAATTAATGTTCAACAAGTAAGTTCACAAAAAATAGAGCAAGATTACTATCAACAAGTAATTTATCATTCTAAAAAAGGCGGTATAATTCGACCTAAAAATGAAACTCAAAAAAAGTTTGTTAAATTAGTTAAAAATAATGATATTACTTTTGGAGTTGGCCCTGCTGGTACAGGAAAAACATATTTAGCGGTAGTTTTGGCTGTAGCTAGTTTAAAAACGCATCAAGTTGAACGGATAATTTTAACGAGACCAGCTGTAGAAGCAGGTGAAAGTTTAGGATTTTTGCCTGGAGATTTAAAAGAAAAAGTTGATCCCTATTTACGACCTGTTTATGATGTTTTAGACGAAATTTTGGGAGCTGATCAGAGTGCGCGTTTAATTGATCATGGAGTGATTGAAATAGCACCTTTAGCGTATATGAGAGGAAGAACTTTAAATAATTCCTTTATCATTTTAGATGAGGCCCAAAATACTACTTCTTCACAAATGAAAATGTTTTTGACACGCTTAGGGTTACATTCAAAAATGATTGTAAATGGAGATATTTCCCAAATCGATTTGCCTTCTAAAGTTCAAAGTGGTTTATTGCAAGCTTCAAAGATTTTAAAAGATATTAAAGGTATTGGGTTTATTAATTTTTCTTCTAAAGATGTTGTACGCCATCAACTAGTTACGAAAATTATTGAAGCTTACGAAAAGGAACGTCGTTAATTGGATTTAGAAATTAATAATGAGGAAAATTTGTTACCTGAAAAATTTTTACCAGAAGTTAAAGATTTAATAGAACTTGGCGGTAAAAAAATTGGTCACAATAATGATACAGAAATTTCAATTAATTTTGTTTCGGATAATAAAATTCATGAAATTAATAAAAAATATCGTAACAAGGATCGAGTAACTGATGTAATTAGTTTTGCAATTGAAGATGGCGAGGATCCAGCACTGTTGGAAATCTTTAAAAAAGAAGGAATACCTCGTGATATTGGTGATCTATTTATTGCACCGCATTTTGTATTCCAAAGAGCAATAGAATTAAATCATAGTCAAGAACGTGAATTAGGCTATACTGTAGTTCATGGTCTATTACATTTAAGTGGATACGATCATATAAAAAAAGCTGATGCATCGAGGATGATGGCAATACAAGAAGAAATTTTAGAAAGTTATGGGCTCATCAAATAATCAATTTAAGAATCACAATTTTATGCATTCATTAATTTCTGCACTTAAAGGTATTTGTTATGCTTTCAAAACTGAACGTAATTTAAAAATTGATTTAGTCGTCTTAATAGCTTTATGTATCAGTATTAAAATATTAAAATTTAATATAATTGAAATTGTTATTTGTAATTTGAACTGGTTTTTGTTAATTAGTGCTGAAATATTTAATACTGTAATTGAGCATCTTTCTGATAAAATATGGGGTTCAAAATTTGATCAAGATGTAAAAATAATTAAAGATATGGCAGCAGGTGCGGTTTTGATTTTAGCTATAGTTTTAATTCTTAATGTTATAATTATTTCTTTTACAAAATTATCTCTTTAAAATGGATACTAATTAATGTAAATTATTAAGTTTGAAATGGTTTATGCCCGATAAGTGTAGACCTTTTTTAGCATTTTAATACCATTATTGTTAAGATAAAGTAACGAAATTAGAGGTGATATAAATGAATGAATCGTTAATTGCTGAGGCTATTAAAGTTAGAAAAAGAGCATATACACCATATTCACATTTTTCAGTTGGTGCAGTTTTAATGACTAAAAGTGGTTCTACTTATTCAGGCTGTAATATTGAAAATACGTCATTTGGATTGACTAGTTGTGCAGAGCGTAATGCTATTTTTGCTGCGGTTACTGCGGGGGAGCATGAATTTAAAAAAATTGTAGTCGTCGGAGACACTAAAGATGTTACTATTCCCTGTGGGGCTTGTTTGCAAGTAATGGCTGAATTCTTTTCCGCAAATACGGAAGTGATTTTAGCAAATATAAATGGATTAAGTAGGAAATATTTATTCAAGAATTTATTTCCTGTGCGCTTTAATTTAAAGGGTGATCGTCGTGTTTAAATCAGGATTTGTTTCTATTGTTGGTCGACCTAATGCGGGGAAATCAACTTTAATGGATCGCTTTTTAGGAACGGAATTATCAATTGTAACATCCCGTCCCCAAACTACTCGTAATGCGATTAAAGGGATATATACTACTAACCAACTACAAATTGTATTTATTGACACACCTGGGATTCATAAACCTAAGGATTTATTAAGTAAACAAATGGATGATTATTCTTATCAATCTTTTAAAGATGCGGATTTAATTCTTTATTTAGTAGATACTAGTGTTGCTTTAAAAAATGGGGAAAAATTTGTTATTGAAAAATTAAATAAACAAAAAGCCCCGGTTATATTAATTCTAAATAAGATTGATTTGATTCATCCCAATATTTTATTAGAAATTACTGACTATTTTAAAAATAATTTGAAATATAAAGCTATGGTTCCATTATCGGCTACTACTGGTCAAAATTTTGCGTCATTAGAACCTGAAATTATTAAATATTTACCAGAAGGAATGCCATTATTTGATATTGAGGATTTATCAGATAGGCCAACGTTTTTCTTTGTTTCAGAACTGATTCGAAAATCAATTTTAGAATTAACAAATGAAGAAATACCACATGCTAGTGCTGTAGAAGTCCTTGATATGAGTCAATTTTCTCAAGGTAAAAGAGTAATTGAAGCAACAATTTATGTGGAACGTGATTCTCAAAAAAAGATTATCATTGGTGCTAAAGGTTCAATGATTAAAAAAATTGGTATTAGTTCACGTAAACAAATTGAAAAATTGTTAGACGAAAAGGTAAATTTAAAATTATGGGTTAAAAAAGCACCAAAGTGGCGTAACTCTAGCTCTTATTTAAATTCTTTAGGATATAAAAAAGAAAAAAATTAATGGAAAAATTTAGAGGAATTGTTTTTTACCGTAAAAAATTTCATGATGATGATCTTTTAATTAAGGTTTTAACCGATATTTATGGCAAAAAAACTTTTTTCCTGAAACGTGGCAGAAAAACTAGAAATCGTTTAAGCTATGGTTTACAAGCATTTACTATAGGAGAATACATCGGTAAAATATCTGACAAATCTTTTTCGTTTATTAATGAGGTAATTACAGAGAAAATATATCAAAAAATTTATCAAGATATTGAAAAAAGTGCTTATGTTCAGTATATTTTTTCACTTTATGATAGTGCTTTTGAAGATTCTAAACCAATTGCAAATTGGTTTCAACTTTTAGAGTGCAGTCTTGATGCTATTGAAAATAATGCTGATACTCCTACATTGACACATGCTTTTGAATTAAAACTTTTAAATGTTTTTGGCGTTAATTTAGATTTTTTTTCTTGTCAAATTTGTCACCGTCGTGATTTACCATTAGATCTTTCTTTTAAATATGATGGAATGATTTGTATGAATCATTTTGAAAAAGATCGTTATCGCTTTCATTTAACTTCTCGAATAGTTAGGTGTATTCAAGTTTTAAAAATTGGATCTGTTAAGTCGATAGCTAAAATGCAAATTGATCCGAAAAACATGAAAACTTTAGATTTTATTTGTAATCAAATCTATAGTAATTATGTTGGAATATATCCAAAAACAAAATCATTTATAGATAAATTACATCGGTCATCATAAAATATAAAATATAAATAGATAAATGAAATGGGGAAACTTAGGATGCAACAACGATATCTCACGGTACAAGAGATAATTTTGCGGCTTCAAAAATTTTGGAGCAAAAAAGGCTGCCTTTTAATGGAAGCATATGATACAGAAAAAGGAGCCGGTACGATGAGCCCCTATACTTTTTTACGAGCAGTTGGTCCAGAGTCTTGGCATGCAGCTTATGTGGAACCTTCAAGGAGACCAGTTGATGGTCGTTATGGTGAAAATCCTAATCGCCTTTATCAACATCATCAATTTCAAGTAATAATGAAACCCTCGCCCAAAAATATTCAAAACTATTATCTTGATAGTTTAAGATATCTCGAGATAAATCCATTGGAACATGATATTAGATTTGTAGAAGACAACTGGGAAAACCCTTCAATGGGATGTGCTGGAGTTGGTTGGGAAGTTTGGTTAGACGGCATGGAAATTTCCCAATTTACTTATTTTCAAGTTGTAGGTTCAATTCCAGTAGATCTAGTATCTAGCGAAATAACATACGGTTTAGAAAGATTAGCATCTTATATTCAAAATGTTAATTCAGTTTACGACTTGGAATGGGGAGATGGTGTTAAATATCGGGACATTTTTTTTGAACCTGAGTTTGAGCATTCAAAATACTCTTTTGAAGTTAGTGATGCAAATATGTTGTTTAGTCTTTTTCAGCAATATGAACATGAGGCTTATCGTTTGTTGGATGAAGGATTAGTTCATCCTGCTTATGATTTTATTTTGAAATGTTCACATACTTTTAATTTATTAGATGCTCGTGGGGTTATTTCGGTAACAGAAAGAGCTGGTTATTTGGGACGAATTCGAAAGATGGCACATAAAGTAGCTAAAGTGTTTATATCTGAAAGGGAAAAATTGGGTTTTCCTTTAAAAGATGAGCATCTTTTTGAAAATAAGGGGGATAAAAAATAATGAATCACAATTATCTTATAGAATTAGGTTTAGAAGATCTCCCAGCTAACGTTATTGATAATTCAATTGAACAATTTATGAATAAAACCGCTCTTTTTTTGAAACAAAATGAAATTAATTATGATCATATTGAACAATTTTCTACACCACGTCGGCTTGCTTTATTGATAGTTGGGTTAGCTGATAAACAGAATAATCTAAAATTTGAAGCTAAAGGTCCATCTTTAAGTATTGCTAAAGATGAGACTGGAAATTGGACGAAAGCTGCTTTAGGTTTTGCTAAGAAGAATCAAATTAAGCCTGATGATTTGACCACAATAACAATTAAAAATAAAAAGTATTTATATGTAAAAAAAGACGTTCCGGGAAAAAATACAACAAAAATATTGCCTGGAATTAAAGATATTTTAACTTCCTTAACTTTTAAAACAAAAATGCGTTGGGCAAATTACTCTTTTGAATATATTCGACCTATTCATTGGATAGTATCTTTATTTGATGATCAGGTTATTCCCTTTAAAATTTTAGATATAAAGGCGGATCGAAAAACTTATGGACATCGTTTTTTAGGTAAAGAAATATCTTTAAGTAACGCTACTGATTATGAATTAGCTTTAAAAAAAGAGTTTGTTATTGCTAATCATGATAAACGGAAAAAGATGATTTTAGATCAGATTAAAGAAATATCAATTAAAAATCATTTTAATGTTCAAATAGATCAAGATTTATTAAAAGAAGTTGTTAATATTGTTGAATATCCAACTGCTTTTATGGGCTCTTTTTCTAAAAAATATATGGCTATTCCTGATGCTGTCTTAGTTACTTCAATGAAGGATAATCAGCGTTATTTTTATGTTACTGATGATAATAATAAATTACTTCCGAAGTTTATTTCTGTACGTAATGGAAATAAAGAATATTTAGATAATGTTATTAAAGGAAACGAAAAAGTTTTAGAAGCTCGTTTAGATGACGCACTATTTTTCTATCAAGAAGATCAAAAACATCCTATTAAGGATTATGTTTCTCAGTTAAAAGATGTTAGTTTTCATGATGATTTAGGAAATCTTTATGATAAGATGGCACGAAGTAGACATATTGCTCTAAATTTGGGTCAAAAATTAAATTTAACTAACACTGAACTGAACGATTTATCTACTGCTGGTAAAATTTATGATTTTGATTTACAGACTCAAATGGTTGGAGAATTTTCTGAACTTCAGGGAGTAATGGGAGAGATTTATGCTAGTTTAGCTGGATTTAACGATCAAGTTGCTGCAGCGATTTTTGAACATTATTTACCAACGTCAGCAAATGGTGAATTACCTCAAACTATAGTTGGATCAGTTTTAGCAGTCGCTGATAAAATTGATACTTTGATATCTTTTTTTAGTATTAACCAGATTCCAACTGGTTCTAATGATCCTTATGCCTTAAGGCGGCAAACTACAGGAATTGTTAGAATTATGATTGACCGACGATGGAATATTTCTTTAAGTAGAATTTTTAATGAGTTACAAAAAGGAAAAAAAGATTTAATTCATCCTATGGGATTTCAAAAACATATTTTAGAAATTGATGAGTTTATTCGAGATCGAGTTGATCAACAAATGTATGATCAAAAATTTGATTCAGATATTATAAAAACTACTCACTGTATTTTGGATTTAAATCCTTTACAGATTTTTGAAGTAGCAAATTTATTATCTAAACATCGAAGTGACAATGATTTTATTTTTACTATTCAAAATCTTTCTCGGGTTCAACGTTTGTTTAAGAAAGAAAATTTAGCTGATTATAAAAAAATGTCAGTTAATTTAAATTTATTTGTTAATGAAAGCGAAAAAAAATTAGCAAAAGAAACTGCTATAATTGAAAAAGATTGGAATCAATCAAAAAATATTGAAACATTATATTTTAATTTAAAAAAATTAGTGCCAGTAATTGTAGATTATTTTGATAAAACTATGATTAATGACAAAAATGTTGAATTACGTCAAAATCGCTATATTCAAATGGCAATTTTAGATAATTTAATAACTAATTTGGGAGACTTAACAAAATTAGTTATTTAATTTAAATAAAAATTGAGGTAAATGCTTGTCACAAAGGATTCCCAAAGATTTAATTGATGATATTCATCAACGAGTAAACATTGTCGATATAATTGGTAAATATGTTCATTTAAAGAAACAGGGAGCAAATTATTTTGGCTTATGTCCCTTTCAAGCAGAAAAAACTCCATCTCTATCAGTTAATGAGCATAAAAAAATTTTTCATTGCTTTTCTTGTGGCCGTGGTGGAAATGTTTTTAATTTTATCATGATGATTGATAATCTTAGTTTTGTAGATGCGGTGGCTAAAGTTGCTGAATTTGGAGGAATTCCGTTTGACTCTTATCGTTATCAGAATCATTCTGTAAAAACGGTTAATGTTGCTGTTCAAAAAGTTTTAACTTTTTCTCAAGCTTTTTATCATCACGTTTTAGAGCATACTGAAATTGGAGATGTCGCTTTAAATTATTTAAAACAAAGGGATATTTTACCTAAAACTATGGAAACTTTTCAATTAGGCTATGCACCTGATAATAATTTACTTACTGAATCTCTGCAAGCCGCTTCAGATTTATCTCCAGATGCGATTAAAGAAAGTAACGTAATTACATCGACAGAAACTAAAACTTATGATTATTTTAAAGATCGAGTAATGATTCCAATTAATGATGAAAACGGTGATTTGGTTGGATTTGGTGGCCGTTCTTTACATTTTAATTTAGCTAATGAACCAAAGTATTTAAATAGTAAACAAAGTAAAATTTTTAATAAAGGAAATTTACTTTATAATCTTAATCGAGCAAAATCAGAGATTGTTCAATCTCATGAGGCTGTTTTATTGGAAGGATATTTTGATGTAATTAGTGCTTGGCAAGCTGGTTTAAAAAATACAGTAGCTTCAATGGGAACTAGTTTTACCGCAAAACAATTACGGCTTTTGAATAAATTTACTAATCGTTTAATTTTAGTATATGATGGTGATGCACCAGGAAAAGCAGCAATTGATAAGGCAATAGATAATTTGAGTAAGCAAAAAAATTTAGAAGTACTTGTAGCACCAATTCCAGGGGGACTTGATCCCGATGAATATATAAAAAAATATGGTGGGGACAGTTTTAAGAAATTAGTTCAAAAAGAACGGATTTCAAAGTATCGTTTTCGTTTAGATTATTATCAAGAAAATATTGATTTAAAAAATGAACAAGATTTATTAAATTTTGTTAGGCGTATTCTTAGTAAATTTAGTGATTTAAAAAATGATTCACTTCAAAGGGAAGTTTATTTAAAAGAATTATCTCAGATTACTGGAATTAGTTTAATTAATCTTCAAAATCAATTTAATCAACAAGTGGCTAAAGAAAATCATATTAATCAGCGATTGATTAAAAATGATCTAGCACCGGTAAAAAAACAAATTGATAATCGTTTTGAGCGTGCTCAAAGAGAATTGCTTTTTTTAGCTTTTAACAATGATCTATTTTCCTGGCTTGATGAAGAATACCATTGGACTTTTCCTAATTCAGATTATGAAGTTATTTTTGAATTATTTAAACAGTATTACGAAGATAATCAAGGTCAAGTTCGTTTTTATGAATTTTTAAATATATTACCTTCAGATTTAGTTAGCCTGGCAACTTCAATAAATGAGTTGGATCGTCCAACTACCACGGATAAAAAGGAAGTAGCTGGGTTAATTACCGTAATTAAAAAAGAAGAATTGAATAATAAAATAAAAAAAATGCAAGATAAAGTTAATCTTTATCAAAAATTGGGTCAAAAGTCACAGTTAGATGAAAGTGTAAAACAATTAATCAAATTGATCAGGATAAAACAGCAGGAGGTATCTTGATGGTAGATAAAAGAAACATTGAAAAGGAAAAAAGTTCTAACAAAAATCCAAACAAACATAATGTGACAATTCGAAATAAAGATCAGATAAAGAGTAATTCTAGAATTATTAAAAATTCGGTTACGAAATCTAATAAAATTAAAATTCCAGCTACAGCAATTGTTAAAGCTAAAAAACGTAAAAATGATGTTTCTGATTCTTCAAGTACTTTATTAAAAGATAAAGAAAATCCTAAAAGTAGTATTGATAATAGTTCTTCCAATTCAAAAAAGTCTCCTCAGTCCAAAACTAATAGACGTAAAGGAAAAATTATTGCTAATGCTCCAGCTGTTGATGCAAAAGAAATTGAATTTCAAAAATTAGTTACTAAATATAAAAAAGCTCATGAAATTACATATGATGAATTAGCAAATCGACTTGATTTAACTCAAGAACATAATAGTGATGAACTTGAAAAAATTATAGGACGACTAGAAGATGAAGGAATAAGTGTTACTGATGAAAAGGGTGAACCGTCTGACTTAGCTTTAAAATCACTAAAAAATTCTAAAATCAAGAAAGATGATTTAACAGCTCCCGCTGGAGTTAAGATTAATGATCCAGTGCGAATGTATTTAAAAGAAATTGGACAGTTTCCATTGCTAAAAGCCGAAGAAGAAGTCGAAATTGCCAAAAGAATTGAAGCTGGTGATACCAAAGCAAAACAAATTTTAGCAGAAGATAACCTAAGATTAGTTGTTTCTATTGCTAAAAAATATGTTGGTCGTGGTATGCAGTTCCTTGATTTAATTCAAGAAGGTAATATGGGATTAATGAAAGCTGTAGAAAAATTCGACTACACAAAAGGCTTTAAATTTTCAACTTATGCTACTTGGTGGATTCGCCAAGCAATTACTCGTGCTATAGCCGATCAAGCTCGAACAATTCGTATTCCAGTACATATGGTTGAAACTATTAATAAATTAATTCGAATTCAAAGAATGTTATTACAAGATTTAGGTCGTGATCCTTTACCAGAAGAATTAGGTGCTGAAATGGATCTACCAACTTCCAAAATTAGAGAAATTTTAAAAATTGCTCAAGAACCCGTTTCTTTAGAAACTCCAATTGGTGAGGAAGATGATTCTCATTTAGGCGATTTTATTGAGGATTATGATGCTACGAGTCCAGAAGAACATGCTTCTTATGAACTATTGAAAGAACAATTAGAACAAGTTTTAGATACATTAACCGATCGAGAAGAAAATGTTTTACGATTACGCTTTGGACTTGATGATGGACGTGTCAGAACGCTTGAAGAAGTTGGGAAAGTATTTGGAGTTACTCGTGAACGAATTCGTCAAATAGAAGCGAAAGCTTTAAGAAAATTAAAACATCCTAGTAGATCTAGACAGTTAAAGGATTTCCTTTAGTGATTAATATCGATCAACGGTTAAAGGTATTAGCAGATTTGGTACCTAATGATACTGTTAATTTAGCTGATGTTGGAACTGATCATGCTTACTTGCCGATTTATTTAATTCAAACTAAAAAAGCACAGCATATTTACGCAACCGATATTAAGGAGGGACCTCTTTTAAATGCTCAAACAAATATTGCTAAATATAATTTGCAATCTCAAATAGAAACCCGTTTGGGATCAGGTTTATTACCGCTTTTGGATTTGAAAACTCTTGATGTAGTTATTATATCTGGAATGGGTGGTAAATTAATTACAAAAATTATGGATAATTTTCAGGATCTTCCTTTAAAAGCTTGTTATATTTTTGAACCCAACACTAGCGAAAATCAACTTAGAAAATGGTTATTTGAGCATAATTTTCTAATTACTGAAGAAAAAATAATTGAGGAGCAAAATCATTTTTATGAGTTTATCGTAGCTTATTTACAAAACGATAAACAAAAATATTCGGCTTCCGATATCCTTCTTGGACCTATTTTAAGAAAAGAAAAAAATACTGTTTTTAAAAAAAAATGGATTCAAGAAGTTAAAAAATTAAAAAATATTAAATCTAAACGTCAAAAAGCTCATCAAATAGCATCAATTAATGATTTAGATCAAGTGATAAAAACGATTGAGGATAATTTATGAAAAAAATTTTTCTTTCAGACATCATTAAATTTCTAACAAAAAAATATCCTTTAGAAAATGCAACAACATGGGATCACCCTGGTTTACAAATCGGTAATCCTGATCAAGAAGTTAAAAAAATTTTAACGACTCTAGATGTTACCCCCCAATTAGTGCAAACTGCAGTTGCTAATAATATTGATACTATTATTAGTCACCATCCTTTGATATTTCATCCAATTAAAACTATAGATTTAAGTCATCCTCGTAGTCAAATGAATGCTGAATTAATCAAACATAATATTAATGTTTTTAGTATTCATACAAATTTTGATGATGGAGAACCAGGAATGAATGATTTTTTAGCAGAATTATTAAATTTAAAAAACGTGACTAAAATCTGTCCAGGTAAAACAATCAATGGAATCAATTATTTCGGAAGAATGGGTGAAACCAATAAAAGTATAAATGAGTTAATCAAAATTTTTAAAGACAAACTTAAAATTAAAATGATTAAATTTCTTGATAATGGCAGACAAATAAAAAAAGTTGGAATTATTGGTGGTGCTGGAGCTAGTGGGATTAAACCAGCGTTTGAATCAGGAGCAGATCTTTTTATTACAGGTGATGTTAAGTATCATGATTTTTTAGAAGCTCAAATTTCTCATTATGCAGTGTTAGATGTAGGGCATGTTGTTGAAAAAATATTTGCACTTAAAATGGTGCCAATTATTCAACAAGAGTTTCCGACTTTAACTGTTAAATCTAATAAATTATCCGCAATGGAAATTCCTAACTTGGAGGACAAATGAAGTATACAAACTTACTAGACAGATTTATTCATTACGTTAAAATTAATACTCGTTCAGATGCTGAAAGCTCAACAAGGCCATCGACACCAAATCAAATGCAATTTTTAAAAGAATTGGCTGAGGAATTAAAAACAATTGGTTTAAAAGAGGTAACAATAAATTCCAAAAGTAACTATTGTACAGCAACATTGCCTGCTAATATTTCAAAAAAAGTTCCAGTTGTAGGTTTTATTGCCCATGTTGATACTGCTGATTTTAATTCAGAAAATGTTCAACCTCAGATTATTAAAAATTATGATGGGAAAAGTAAAATTCCGCTTGGAAAAAGTGGATATAATTTGGATATAGTAAATTCGCCTAATTTAAAGAAATATTTTGGTGATACTTTGATTACCACTGATGGCACAACCCTTTTAGGGGCAGATGATAAAGCAGGTGTTACTGAAATTGTTTCTGCAATGGAATATCTAATAGCCCATCCTGAAATTAAACATGGTAAAGTTCGCATTGGTTTTGGAACGGATGAAGAAACTGGCTTTGGTGCGGATAATTTTGATGTAGACGATTTTGGAGCAGATTATGCATACACTATTGATGGAGGTACCGAAGGTGAATTAGAATGGGAAACTTTTAATGCCGCTAGTTTAAACGTTCAAATTCAAGGATATTCAATTCATCCTAGTGTTGCTTATAAAAAAATGATTAATGCATTACAAATTGCGATTGATTTCCATCAGTCTTTACCTCAAGATGAATTTCCTGAAAATACCAAAGACCGTCAAGGATTTTTTCATCTGACTAAACTTAATGGTACAGTTGATCATGCGGAAATGTTTTATATTATTAGAGATTTTGATCGTCAGGGACTTTTAAATCGTCAAAAGTTAGTTGAAGAAATTGCTAATCAGTTGAACAAAAAATATGATGGTTTAAGAGTTAAAGTTAAAATTACTAATCAATATTATAATATGGCTGAAGTATTAAAAGAACATCCTGAAGTCATTAATTTAGCGAAAAAAGCAATGAAAAATTTAGGTATTAAACCTATTGAGGTGCCGGTGAGAGGTGGAACTGATGGTTCAAAGATATCATTTATGGGTTTACCAACACCTAATCTTTTTGCTGGTGGTGAAAATATGCATGGCCGTTATGAGTATATTTCTTTGCAAGTAATGGAAAAAGCCGCAGATGTTATTTTACAAATTATTAATTTAACTGCAAACAATAATAATTAGAAGGAGAAAAAATGCCGTTAGTACATATTGATCTAATTGAAGGAAGATCAGAAGAACAATTAAAAAAGTTAGTAAAAGATATTACAGAAGTTATTAGTAGAGATATCCAAGCTCCTAAAGATCATGTTCATATTGTTCTTAATGAATTACCGACAAATCGTTTAGCTGATGGTGGTAAGCTAAGGAGTGATACATAAAAATTAATGAGTGAAGTTAATCATGATGAGCACATTAAAAAGGAAATTTTAGAAGCTTTAGAAAACGTGATTGATCCAGAACTAGGTATTGATATTATTAATTTAGGTTTAGTTTATCAAATTGATTTGGATGATGCGGGAACTTGTAAAATTTTAATGACCTTAACTGTTGTTGGCTGTCCCTTAAGCCAAGAATTACAAAATATGATTGAAACTGAATTAAAGAATGTATCAGAGGTTAAAAATGTTGAAATTGAATTAACTTTTGATCCTCCTTGGTCAATGGATCGTTTATCTCGTTATGCTAAAATTGCTTTAGGAATTGCGTAAAATTTTTATTTAGGAATTTAAAGTTGGTTTTTTGCTTTTTCCTGAGCTAATTTTTTTGAGTTAGGAATATATTTAAAGTTGGGATTAATTTCGTAATCGAGTTTTGCAAAACTTAAAGCCATTTTTTGATCAAGGTCTGATGTAAATTTATTCAAATTTTTAATTGAATAATCTACGGATAAAGGCTCTCCAAAACGAATGGTCATTTTTTGCCTTTTTAAAACTCCTGAAAATTTTATGGGCCCCTGATAGACTACAGGAATAATTTCTGAATGCGTCAATCTATCAATTAATGCAACTCCGCCTTTCATTGCAGCTGAATGACGAGTACCAGAAGGGTATATTAATAATGATAATTTACCCGATTTTAAATATTTTACAGGAATTTTAATAGCTGAAGGTTTGGGATTTTTACGGTCTACAGGGAATGCATTAACATGATTCAAGATAAAACGTAAAATAAAATTATGAAAAAGCTCCTTTTTTGCCATGAATGAAAAACGAATTGGCCAGGCTGCTAATGCTACAATTATTGGTTCCCACCATGTTCTATGTGGTCCAACAAAGATATAATTCTTTTTCTGAATTATCTCTTTGTTTTGAATTTGAATTTTTCCATTAATTAACCAGACAATAAATGCTGCTAAATATCGCATAAAAGTGTAAAACATTTGAAATCTCCTAACTGATTTGGTTTAAGAATAAAATGAATTTGAAAAAAAATGAAAGAATTGATTATATTTTTAATCAAAGTTTGCCAATTATTCAAAGTAAAGATGTTTTTTCTTTTTCTTTGGATGCAATTATTCTAGCTTATTATACAAAGATTTCCCCTCAATCAAAAGTAGTTGTTGATTTAGGATCTGGTAATGGAGCTGTGGCTACATTTTTATTAAGAAAAACTAAGGCTAAGATTATTGAAATTGAATTACAAAAGCAACTTGTTGACATGGCGCGTCGAACTAGAGAATTAAATCATGCTCAAAAACAAATTACAATTTTGAATATTGATCTCAAAGATTCTTTAAAATATATGGCTCATGATTCGGTTGATGTACTATGCTGTAATCCCCCATACTTTAAAATTTTACCTCATTCTATTCGTAATCCTAATTCAGCTTTTGCTATTGCACGGCATGAAGTCCGAACTAATTTATTGCAAATTTTAAAGACAACAAATTTGTTGTTAAAAAGTGGCGGGAGAGCTTATTTTGTTCATCGTCCTGAGCGTCTTACTGAAATTTTAGCTGGTTTTTCACAATATAATTTAGGAATCAATCGCCTAAAATTTATTCATTCTTTTCGAAATACAAATGCAAAAATGGTTTTTATAGAAGCAATCAAAGGTAAAAGTAGCGATGGTATAAAAATTGAACCACCGCTATATATCTATAAAAAAAAAGGTATCTATACTTCGGAGTTAAGTGACATTATTAATGGTTAAAATTGAAAAATATTTTTTTTATGTATTGCTTTGTAGTAACGGAGCTTTTTATGCGGGAACGACTAATAATTTGAATCATCGAATAAAAACACATAATTTAGGAAAAGGGGCAAAATATACAAGGTCACATCTGCCTGTATCTTTAATATATTATGAAATTTTTCCTGATAAAGGTTCCGCATTATCTTTTGAAATAAAGTTTAAAAAATTAAATCGCTTTCAAAAAGAAAAATATCTTCAAAAACATTGCAATTGTTTTAAAAAATCGGTATGATTTTTTAAAAATCCAAAGGGAATATAAAATAATGAAAGATAATCAGGAGAAAAAAAGAAATATATTAAAGGTTGCTTCATGTTATGATAAGTGGGCTGGTGTTTCCTTTCTTGAATCTTTTAATTATTTTAATTTTACTTCTCAGTTGAGGAGTTTTTTTTTGTTTAAAATAATATAGGAGAGTATAAAAGATTGTTAAAAAAAAATAATGCAATTTACGATATAAATGAACGGCCTCCATTTGGAACTTGGATTGGTTTATCATTACAGCATATGTTTAGTATGTTCGGATCTACTGTTTTAGTACCGTTGTTAGTTGGATTAAATCCTAGCATTGCATTAATTTCATCAGGTGTTGGAACATTATTGCATATTTTAATTACACATGGAAAAATTCCGGCTTATATGGGATCAAGTTTTGCGTTTGTAATTCCTATGGCAAGTTTAATGAAATCTTTTGGGTATCCGGCGGTAGCACAAGGCATTTTCAGCGTTGGTCTTGTTTATTTAGTAGTTGCTTTAATTATTGCAAAAGTGGGTACCCATTGGATAGATTTAATTTTTCCACCAGAAGTAGTTGGACCAGTTTCTATTGTAATAGGGTTGAGTTTAGCTGGATCTGCTGCTTTAAATGCTACTCGAGTAGGTGGTGTAGCTACTGGAAAATTTGACATTAAAATATTTTTAGTTGCTTTATTAACATTACTTTTTACGATTGGATATAATATGTTTTTAAAAGGATTTTGGGGATTAATTTCAATTTTATTAGGAATTATTACCGGATATATTTTTGCAATCCTTTTTGGTATTGTCGATCTAACACCAGTAGCAAATGCTAATTGGCTTACTTTGCCAAAATTTAATAGTATTTTTGAGAGTAAGCATCTTTATTTGAGTGCGATTATTAGCATGGCTCCATTAGCATTTGTCACCATTTCAGAACATTTAGGACATATTATGGTTTTAAATAAAATTACGGCGCGAAATTTTTTTAAAGATCCTGGATTATCTAAAACTTTAACGGGTGATGGTATGGCATCGATAACTGCGAGTTTAATTGGTGGCCCGTCGGTAACCAGTTACGGTGAAAACATTGGGGTTATGCAATTAAGTAGAGTTTATTCAGTCTGGGTAATTGGTGGTGCCGCATTCTTTGCTATTATTTTTAGTTTTGTTGGAAAGCTAAGTGCATTAATTCAATCAATTCCGGGAGCAGTAATTGGAGGAATAGGATTCATACTATATGGTGTTATAGCTGTAACTGGTTTGCAAATAATTGTTGATAACAAAGTTGATTTTGGAAAAAAGCGTAACATAATGATTGCTGCACCAGTACTAGTAACAGGAGTCGGTAATTTTCAATTGGACTTAGGCCATGGGATTGTTTTTACAGGAGTTGCACTTTCAACGTTGTTAGCCATTATTTTAAATTTAATTTTACCTAAAAAAGCTGCTTCCGAATCTGATTAATTAGGTAATTGGGCTTTAAAGAAATGAATATTCTATATATTGAACATGGTTTTTTATTGTGATATTATCTCTGTATGACATACATAATATCGATTAAAACAGCAGTATTGGTATTTCCAATAGTATTAATTATTTTTTTAATTCCTTTTCTAATTTGGCAATACCGTAAATATGGAGCAATTTCTCCTTGGCGTTTTATAGTTACATTTGCTTTTGTTTTTTATTTGATTTCGGCTTATTTTTTAATAATTTTACCATTACCTTCTAAGGAAGAAGTTGCCCATTTAGCAGCAGCGCACTATCCTAAATACAATTTAGATCCACTGATGATTATTAAAGAATTTATTAGATCAAATCCTATAGTTACTCAAGGCGTTTATGCATGGAAAGAAGGTATAAAAGATGGAACGTTTATTCAGCCCTTGTTTAATCTGGCTTTAACTGTTCCATTTGGCTTTTTCCTGCATTATTATTTTCAAGTAAAGCTAAAGACTACATTAATAGCAAGTTTTTGTTTATCACTTTTTTTTGAATTAACTCAATTGAGCGCTTTGTACGGTTTATATCAACGTCCTTATCGATTGTTTGATGTAGATGACCTTATCTTAAATACTTTAGGCGGAATCATTGGTTATGCAGTTGCACCTATTTTTCAAAAATTATTACCTGATTTATCACAGGTAAATGAAAAATCTGCTCAACGTTCCGACAATATATCTTTAGGTAGACGTGTATTAGCATTCTTTATTGATTTAGTAATAACTGCTTTACTTGTATCATTATTTCAATTTTTATTTAAAAACTTTCTTTCTTTTAGTATGAAAAATATTTTGATATTGATTCTTACTTTTGTTTTAATGCCATGTCTACTTGGTGGTTCAACTTTAGGAATGAAAGTGGTAAAGCTTCAATATGGAAGTGTTTTAAGAACAGGAAAGGCAGCGTGGTGGCAAATATTTCTGCGTAATTTTATAGGATATGGAATTATTATTTGCAACATATATTTTTTAAATTGGTTATTATTTCAATTATCACGGGCTAAAACATCCGAACTTTCAGATTACGTAGCTTTAATTTTAATTACACTTTTGCCTTTGATTTTTTTCATTGGAGATATTCTTTTGTTGTTAAAAAAGGGCCACCGTACTTGGTATGAAAAGCTAAGTAGGACAAAACAAATTTCCCTTTTTAATTCACAAAACTTTAACTCAAGTGTATAATTAAATTTGCTATGGGGAATTAGCTCAGTTGGGAGAGCGCTTGCTTCGCATGTAAGAGGCCGTCGGTTCAAGTCCGATATTCTCCACTTTGGTTTTTGGGGGCTTTCGCAAATAATCAGAAACCCTGCTGTTAAGCCAAAAAGCAAAAATCAGCATTCGCTGATTTTCAATTAAATTCTATTTTTTTCTTTAGATTTCTTTGAATTTTTGGGGTTCAAAGAGATCTTTTTTTCTGCTCATTTTTAACAGGATTGATGTTGTTTAGTGCAACGACAACTCTATTTTCACCAATATTTATCATATGCGTATAAATATTTAAGCTAGTTTCAATCTTTTCATGGCCAAGGAGCATTTTGATATCTTTTGGCATAATCTCAGGATTATTTTCGTACAGCAAGGCTGCACAATTACGGCGGAAGCCGTGAACCGTTATATGTTTAAAACATTTCAGCATTTTATGATATATATACGTAAGTTAATTTTGCGGTGCACTTAGTGATAAGTATTCACCCGTTCAGGAACTGTTAAAAATTATTTTATTCCGGTTAGCCAATTTATACTCTGTAAGCACTAAAGTTAAGTGATTGGTTAGTGGTACAGTCCTTTTTGATCTTTTAGTTTTAGGGGGTAAAACAAGCAATTTATTTTCAAATCCGAGGGCTAAAGTTTTATTTACACTTAACTGCTTTTTGTTTAAGTCAATATCATCCCACGTTAACGCTAAGGCTTCTGCTTTTCTCAATCCCATATAAGCAAGTAAACTGAGGAAAACAAAAAATTAATTGAACAATATTCTGGTAAAGATGGTAGTAATACAATCTCCGACTTCAAGTACAACTAAATCCAATTCATCTTCTAAAAAGGATGATTTAGGTTCAAAAGGATCTAAGACTTTTAAATTTGGTCAAACAGAAAGATTTAAGGTTGGTGATAACAGTATTATTCAAGTAACTGTTAATTCAGCACAAAAAATTAATTCTGATAATCCAGCAGTTGAATACATGGAAGAAAAAGGCTTTGCAGAGTATGTTGCGTTATCTTACACGGTTAAATGTGAAAGAGGTGAAGTTGATACCTATAAAATTGGTAGTTTTGGCATTTCTGTTACCGGAGCTGACGGTGTAATTGCTAAAGGAGCAAATGTTAATATCGGATCTGATGAACCCGCTCAAAGAAGGCCAAACATTTGAATTTAAATACAGTTACAGACTCAAGAAAATAAGTCCTACTTTACAAGTAACCTTTAGTGACGGAAAATAGGTTGGTTACATCAGCCAATAAATAATTTAAAATGTATTTATGGTGGAACAAAAAAACAGTTGCGTACCGCAATGCTTGTCCTGTTATCTAAAGATCAAAGCTTCACACTGGTATTCATTGCTTTGAGGCTTTTTCCTTTTCTTTTTAAATAAAGCGATTTCTTCACATGTTGAGCACACAAATAACCATCTTTCCAATAATCTTTATTTCATGTGCAGCTTCCCATCGGTAAATTATAGGGGTGAAGGAGTTATCTGAGCTATTCGGGCTAAACACATAGTTTTGGCTTCTGTAATCGTTATAGAATTGCTTTACATACATTTCACCGCTATCATCAAACGCAACTACATCACCATTTTTTACATCTTTAACGTAATCATATTCTTTAATTGCGATTAAAGAATGATTAGGCATAACTCTGTTCATCGATTCGCCATTGGTGTAGGTAACAAACAAGCGATCATCACCAGCATATTTTCCCATTACTAAATTCGAAAGGGTTATTTTTTACATCATTAGATATAAAAGGATCAACTGCAGTTAAAACACCAGCAGATAAACCAGCATCGAAAAAATTCTATTCATGGCTTTCTGAATAATCTGCTTGCCCCTTGGAGTGCTCAGTTGCTTCAG
>CALYPJ010000005.1 GCA_945273735.1 uncultured Lactobacillaceae bacterium | reverse complement strand
TCTTTTTTAAAAATATTTCTAATCTTTCGATCTAATAAATAAATTTGGTCAATAGCATCGTCAGAGATTAATTTCTTTAATTTTTTAAAAATTTGTTTTAGAAAGATCGTTTGAGGCGTTGGACAATTTATCAAATCTCCTAAAATAATTAGTTGTTTAGAATAATCCAACAAACGATTATCAAGAGTTAATACCGAAAACTCTTGTTTACCCATTTGGATATCTTTAACAACATTCCAAAATAAATTTAAATTTTGGATATTAATGGAATTTAAGCCAGGAATGATCGGAAAAGGATCATTAGGAAAAACAGTTAAAAAATTTTTCATATTACAATCAACCGATCATCAGTATTACGAACATCATCAATTTTTTTCCCGGATAAAAACTTAATATTTGAATATTGTTGTTCAGTAATTATGAGAGACTGAACCACACCATCAATTGGCGCCGCATTTTTGATACGTTCTTCTAAAAATAATGCAGACTGTTTATTTAAAACAATTCGAACATAAACTGAATATTGAATCATTAAAAAGCCCTCTTTGACTAATAGTTGATGTAATTTACGATATCTTTTTCGATCATCAGAGGTTGCTACGGGAACATCAAAAAAAATAATTAATCTCATTATGCGATACCTTAAACTCATAATTTACAATTGAATTCTGGTAATTTTTGATTTTTATTAGACATATAATTTAAACAATTTCGTACAAAAGATTTCATAAAATTTGATAATAAAAATTCACCTTTACTAGTTGTGATATTTTGATTTAGAAGATTAACCAATTCCAATTTATCGTCCAAATCAAAAGAAGTAGAGTCCAATTTACTAAAAGCAATTTCGTCAACAAAAACCCGAAACGGTTCAATAAAATCTGAAGATAAATTATAAACATTTTCCATATTATCGTGATGTATTCCTAATTCAGTTAGATACCCTGCACTACAAATTTCTTGAGTTATTATCGAAAGTAAAACGGTATAGCCAAAGTTTAAATAAGCATTAATAAGATTTTCATCATCTCTTCGCTTAAAATTAACTTTAAAAAGTCGTTGAAAATAAATCCTTGCTGCAACAGCCTCTCGATTAGTTTTATCACTTAAATTAACCTGAGCCATTAAATCATTCAAGTCATCCTCTGCAGGCATCCCATTATATTTCTTTCGATTAAGCTTAGTTAATAATTTTGCCTGATTAGCAATTTTAATTTTTATTATTTGTTGCCATAATTGCCCTTTTTTCCCTTCGTCCCAAGAAATTTGACTCAAAATATTTTTATTACGATTTAAATTACAATAATAGGGATTAAATTCACCAATTGGCATTTTTTTCTTATCAGTAAAAATCACTCTAACATTTTGTTCAGCGAGTTCCATTAATAGATGTGAAGTGATAACAACCTGCGTTGTAGCAATTAATATTAACTGAATATCTGATATTGGAATTTGAACTAAATTATCGTCAGTTTGAATTAATACTTGTTCCATTCGATAAGAAATTTTTGCATGTTTAGTAACAACAATTGTTCGCCAACCCATTTACTTTTTACTTTTATTCCTTTATTATATGTATGGTAGGTTTTAAAAAGGTCTACCGTATTAAATTGACATAGTGAATTGAAGTAAAACAATCAGCTTTTGTTGAGAGTTTATGTACTGCCCCGAGAGGGGCTTTTTTATTACTCAATTTTCAATAAATCTTTAACCTTAACTTTTCGTTGATATATTCCAGATACAGAATTAAAAACAAAGATATCATCAGGTTTTAAAGTAAAACCGACCCTACTGTGAAATCGTCCAAAATCAGAACAAACTTTTTTCAAATTCTTTGATTGAAAATTGGCATGTAACCCAGTTAATACATCTAAAATAAATTGCTTTTTGTCATTAAAATCTTGTTTTAAGTATTCATTACGATATTCCATAATTTTTTTCAGAAAATTATGGTAAGCTGGAAAATTTTCTTCCATGGCTTGGGTGATTTTATCAAATGCTTCAATCATGATTTCGTCTAAGTTTCGATGAGTTTCGTTTTTTAATCGTGCTTGTGCTTTTTCTAAAGTACTTGCTTTTAGAATAATTGTTAAATTATTATATAAATCATGAGGTAAATATAACTGCTGAGCATTATGCAATTCTGTTGCAGAACCAATTGTCATCCAATTGCCATTTTTAATTACAGCCTGTTCGTTTGGAACATGATCAAGAATAATTTTCGCTCCAGGGGCAATTTCTTGAACTTTATTTACAATAAATTCTTTATCCTTTTGAATCTCAGCAACCCAAGCTCTTTTTATCCCCAATAAACGATATCTCTTTTTATAATAAATTAAAACAGAATACGCCTGTTGAGAACTATCGAAACCTCCATATAACTCAACGCTTTGATTTTTATTAAAAGGAATTTTACCTTTAGTTTTTGAATCATTAAGTGAACTAGGATATCGGGTTTCTTTATATAACTTCCCTTTAGAATCACCAATTTTTCGTGTAAATAAAATATAGGGATTCTCTAATTGGCTTAACAAATAATTATAATTATCTTTAGTCCAAACAATTTCTCCTGTATCGCTATTAGTTTGTTGAATCAATTTAGGACTTTTCATACTACCAACTACAAATCCAAGCGGATCAAGTCTATTGTTATCTTGAAATATTGGAGAATCAGATTCATTGGTATTAGAGGAAGAATTCTTTTTACGAAATTTTTTTACCCGATTTTTGTTATAACGATCAAAAGCTTCATAGGTAAACTCTCCCTGATCATCAAAGCCCCGCTTTTGAACGTATTCACCAACAGTTGCTATCATTAAGGCATCATGTGCGTGATGATAATCATTAATTTCACGACTCTTTAATTTATGAGTATAGCGCCTCATATCACTTGTTAAACTTGACCTAATGGCAACTGCTTTAGTTTTCCCATCATATTTCTGGTCGATCATCATAGCAACATTTTTAATTATTTGTCGCGTTTCAACTAAATCTCGAGCAATAAAAGATTTCTTCTCCTCTTCAGTAAAGTCTTCTTTACGAATAAGTAAATCAAATTTTTTTTGACTGATCAAATTCGACCTTAGTAAATAGCTCCAAAAAGGTCTCATTTTAGCAATAACATCTGGTTTAAGAAAAATTGAATCTGATTTACGAGCATTTTCAGAACGGTTAACTAAAACTCGATTATTTAAAGAATCATCCTTTTTGTATGATCGTGGAATAATGTGATCGATATCATAATTTTGTGAGATTTGATTTCGATCAATTTTATCACCTTTATACATATCTCTACCAAGTTGCAAAAAATATAAATATAATCGATCGTCTTTAATTTGTTCTTGAGTTACTTTTTCTAAATCGTTACTAAGCTCAGCATAGTCACTTTTTATACTTTCATTTTGATACAGTGATTTTAAACGTTTAATTCGTGAATTAGTAATTCTAGACTGTTGAGTTTCTCTAGCAAATTCAAGGTAAACATTCTTAGGTGCAACTCCATTCATTACACGTTGAATATCGTCCAAAATTCGAAATGATTGATGAATTCCTCGTTTAATAGCTGGCGATCCCTTTAAGTTATCAATAAGAGAATAGACATCTATTTTTGAATCGGTTTTATCAACATTTTCTTCTTCAATCCACTTGTTAACTTTATATTTAGGATTATTGATAATTTCCATTAAATTATTTGAAGTGAAATATAATAAATCCATAATACTGTAATCTTGCTGTATAGGATTATTTAAAATCGCTGTATGAATTTTTTTCGTAGTTAAAAACTTCCAAGATAATTTTCCCCACCCAGTATAATGTTTGTAACTCAATTGCTTTATTTGAGAACAAGTTAACTTTTTTAAATTTTTTAACTGATGTTTAATCAACTTCCTATCTTCAAAAATAGTCTGAATTTCAACTATATTTTCTAATAAATCTTGACTACTTTGACGTTCAACAAATTCTCTACCAAAAATTTTTACAAAGTAATTGTACGTTTTCAAAGAATTATTGAAGTTATGCTGATCAGAAAGACCATATAATTTAACCGATCTACTTTCAGAGTTTAAAATAAAATCTTCAACCATAGAGGCGGTAACATTTACGTGAGTTTTAAATAAATTTTGAAAAATTTTTTGTTTTAAAGATGGTGATAAACGATACCGACGATTTGATGAATCCGAAGTAAAAGAATACCTTACATTATTTAACTCTTGTAAAACTTTAAATTTTTGATAAATCATGGAGTTATCCGGCAAAGTTTCTTCTTTTATTAAAAAGGAATCTTTATTTGTCAGGCGATGAATAAATTTTTTTGCAGATTCATCTAAATCAACTTTATCCGCTAAATTCCAAGGGGTAATTTCTCCTAATTCTTTACGAACTAACCAATGATTACTAGAATCACCAGTAACTTTTTCTGGTTCTACTAAAGGGCCAACATAATAAGGTACTCGAAAAGTCAGTAAACCTACAATTTTATTTTCAGTTTTATTTTCCTTATTAAAAGTTTCATTTAAAAAGGGATAATATTTACCTTGTTTTTTAATAATTTGTCTCAGCTCATTTTCATGTAGCTGATGAGGAATTGCTCCATTATCTTTATTTCTTTGGGTTAACAAGAAATTATCTAAATTAATATCTTGTAACAGGCAAATCAACTGATAATCTTTGATTGCATTTGGTTCTAAATGATTAACTCTATCCTCCGTTATCTTAACAAGTCGCGTAGTTGCCTTTGCGACTTCTTTTTCATTATTACTAGTAAGCGCTTTTTTTATTTCATTAAAATCCAATTCTCCACTAAAATAATTCTCAATTGCAGCTATAACTTTTTTACGGAAATATTTTTTTCCTGCACTTTGTTTTTTATCATCTGCAGAAAGTACATTCATATAAGCTTTATCAAAATCTTTTTTTGTATCCTTGTTTCTAAATTTTTCTTTTAATAAAATCAAATCATGATGATGATTTTTATATCGTTGGACCATTGCTTGAGAAAGAGAATTAGAATCTTTTAAAATTGACTTTAAAGTAATACCATCATATGCCTCACGTAAAACATTAATGAATTGATTTTCTTCTTGATTTAATTTTCCTGAAATTGTTTCCAATTCTTCATCAATGTTTTCATCAGAAAATTTAAATTTATAGTCTTTTTCTTCATCTTTAGCAATCTCACTTTTTAAATTAAAAATGTTAATTAAATTAACTGTATTCCCTACTATACCAGTTAGAATTGCTGTTACTACAGATTTTACCAGCTTTTTATTAGCTTCACTGCAAGGTTCAAAGTACTTAAGTGCTTCTTCAACTCTTTGAGTTTTAGTAATTTGAAAATTAAGTAGTTTTTCATTAACCAATTCCTGATTTTTTAATCTAAAAAGATCTCCATCAGGATAAAAAGTTTCATTAAAATGCTCTAAATTATCTGCAAATTTTTTTATATCAAAAGCGTTTTTAGGGTTAATTTTACCTCCAGTTAAAAAATGGCCCCGATATTTTATTAAATGATGTACAGCGATATAGACTTCACGAAGATCATGTTTTTGATCATCATTCATTAAAGTCAATCTTAAATGATAAATTGTTGGATATTTTTTATAAAATTTCTTATCGGCAGCTTTATTCCCAAAAATTGTGCCACCATAATAATAATTATGATTTTTTTGATCTAATGGATGAACCCACGAATATTTTAATCGTTGTAAAAAATTAGGATCAATTTTCATTAATTCTTCTGAAAAAATTTCATTCAGTAAACGGATTCGCCACCTGCGCCGAGAAAGTCGACGTCGGGTTGTTCGATACATTCGGCGATTTTCAGCTGTACTAGCTTCTTGAAAAAGTCTTGCCCCCATTAAATTTTTTCCCCTAGCTTCAACTACATGGTATTGATCATCTATAACTGCCCA
This sequence comes from uncultured Lactobacillaceae bacterium, assembly GCA_945273735.1. Lineage (GTDB taxonomy): Bacteria > Bacillota > Bacilli > Lactobacillales > Lactobacillaceae > Xylocopilactobacillus. Next base: position 70,353 of record CALYPJ010000005.1, on the reverse strand, counting down.
TCCAACTGAACTTTTTCCAATATCTAAACCAACATTATAATCATTATTCATATTTTGCTCCCTTTATTTTTAATTATACTGTATCAAAAAATCGTTTTCATTGCATTAACATTTATTTAAAAAAGTTAAAATTTATAATATAACTGATTATTATTTTAAAAATTGCAAATTCTCGTTAACCAGTTTAATTGTTTTACTAATCTCTTTTTATTAATTAATATCAAACTATAACTAAGATAAAAAAATGTAAAAATAGCTAAAGATTCTAATGACTGTAAATTCAATTTTACTGATTGCTGTATTGCACCCTTTCCAAACATAATTATAAAATCATATAAAAAATGAAAAATCATTGGCACAAAAATAGAATTGGAAGCGATATATAAACTTACCAAAAATACCCCAGCAATAAATGCTAACCAAACCTGCATTAAAGTTGTCATTACATCTTGTGCTGTTAAATTAAATAAATGAAAGCAACCAAAAATAAATGCGGAACCAAATACAGCTTTATAAACCTCTCCACAAGTTAATTTAGTATTCGGTTTTTTTATAGCAGATAAAACTTGCGGGAATAATAAACTGCGACATAAATATTCCTCAGTAATTCCGGCAAATAAAGCTAAAGGTAATGTTTCTGGATAAGTCCTTGGAATTAAAGTCTTATCTCTAATTGATAAAAAGGACATCAAAATAAGCAATAAGAAGATGATCGGTAGTAGTGAAGTAACTGGATTTTCAATTTGTGTTAGATAACTCACTTTTTGGTGAATCCACCAATGATTTACTCCTATTAACCATAATAAAATTAGAATTTCCAAAATTGTTTGATAAATAATATAATTTTCAATTGATAAGCGCGGAATTAATGTAAGTCTTTGCAAAATCTGAACTATCCAACGAAAGCCCAAAAAGCTAAAAACAATAATCAATACATTCTGCCAGCCTTTTTTTCTTGTCATAGTAACCTCTTTTTTAATTTTTTATATTTATATTATAAAGAAATAAATTATAATAACTTAACTATCTATCTGATATAAAAAAATAGAAAACACCGTTAAATAATTTAACGGTGTTTTCTATTTTTATTGGGTAGATAGGATTCGAACCTATGAATTATGGATTCAGAGTCCACTGCCTTACCACTTGGCTACTACCCACGAACAACAATGAATTTTACTCGTAACTTGGATAAATGTCAATTAAATTATCCTATTTGTATTAGAAAATCCAAAAGCAAAATTGTATATTAAATAATTTTACATTTAGACTATTAATTTACATAAAAAAATTAAAAAATAAGTGTTATAATTATTGTAAAATAAAAGAAAATATTATTACAATTCATTTAGAATGAGGCATACATCATGGTAAATTTTTATGCATATGAATATTTTTTGAAACAAGTTAACAGCTCACAGAACTTTAAATTTGTTATAGCAGCTATTATAGGATTACTCCTTGTTGGTTTAGCTTTCCAATTTGCCCACCACCATGATGATAATAAATATCGTGACCTCATTATTATTGTAGTACTATGCGGGGTACTATTGTTAGGAATTCAATTTACTAATTATCAGCAATCGCGAAACACTAATAATAAATCTTCCCAAATGACTTTTTTTATCAAAAGTTTAGCAAAAGATAAAAAAGTAAAACCCCAAGATGTTTATTGCAATCAAACGGCTTTAACTAACCAAATGGTCGTCAAAATTCATAAAGATTATTATCAAGTCATTTTCAATACTGACTTTTCAAGCTATCAATTAGTTAAAGCTGCTCTCGTAAATAATAAAATAAATATTGTGAAATAAGGTAAAAAAATGCTTAATTATTCCGAAGTTGCAATTAAATTTATATTGGGTTTCATTTGCATTATTACCCAGATTAATTTATCGGGTAAAGGCAATTTAGCTCCCACTAACGTCATTGATCAGATGCAAAATTATGTTTTAGGTGGTATTATTGGTGGTATTATTTTTAATGAAAATATTACTGTTCTTCAATTTTTCTTAGTTTTAGTAATTTGGACAATTGTTGTTCTAGTTATACGCTTTTTAACTAATCATACTCGAATTGTGAAAAAATTAGTGGAAGGATCCCCTTTAAAAGTTATATCTAACGGAAAAATTGACGTTAAAGGCTTAACTACCAGAGGCATGACTGCTAGTACGTTAATGTTCAAACTACGAACTGCAGGAATAGAAGATTTAAAAAAAGTAAAAGCAGCTGTACTTGAAACTAATGGTCAATTAACGATTATTCAAAAAGGGGAATCAATGATTAATGCTCCTTTGATAACCGATGGACAAATTTTAGAAGAATCTTTGGATGCAATTGGTAAAGATGATACGTGGTTGCGAAATGAAATTAAAGACAATGGATATCAGGTAAATGATATCTATCTAGCAACTTATGAAGATAATAGTTTGAAGTTATTCCCATATAGAAGCAAATAAAAACTAGCTCAGGTTACTATTATTATTTAATTTTTTAAATAAATGACTTCTTTTGTTAGCTTTAATTATACTTATGAGCTACTTTGTAATATAATAGAGTAAACTATAGACTAAATTACATCAAAGGAAGTTTGTCATGATTTTAATGAAGGATATTATTCGTGAAGGGAATCCAACATTAAGAGAGACAGCACAAAAAGTTACCTTTCCTTTAACTCAAGACGAACGTCAATTAGGAAAAGACATGATGAAATATTTAGAAATAAGTCAAGATGAAGACTTAGCAGCTAAATATCATCTTCGTGCTGGAGTTGGTTTAGCAGCACCCCAAGTTGATGTTTCAAAAAGGATTGCTGCAGTTTTAGCGCCTGCTAATGATGGGAAAATTCTATTTAAGGATATCCTATATAATCCGCGCATTTTAAGGGAATCGGTTAAACATGCTGCTCTTAATGAAGGTGAAGGTTGCCTTTCAGTTAATCGAAATGTTCCAGGATTTGTAGTTCGAGTAGATCGCATAACTTTAGAATATTTTGATATTACTGGTCAACGTCATGAAATTAAACTAAAGGATTATCCCGCAATTGTAGTTCAACATGAACTAGATCATTTAAACGGGGTCCTTTTTTATGACCATATTAGTAAAGAATCACCCTTTAAATTACCTGAAAATACGATTGTTATTGAATAAATTAAAATATTTAAATAAAAAAATAGGAGAAATATGATTTACAAAGTTTTTTATCAAGAGGACCCAAATCACAATCCCCGACGGGAAAGTACAAAAAGTCTTTATGCAGAAGCTAAGGGAATTCCTGAGCTCAAAGAAAAATTAACTGCTAAATATCCTTACAGTATTGAATATGTTACAGAGTTAGATGAAGAATCTTTAGAGTATGAGGAAAAACATAATCCCGATTTTAAAGTACTAAAGGACTTATAATGCCAACCAAAACAAAAGTAAATAATAACGTCAAAGTCTCGGCGATTGGTGGCCTTAATGAAATCGGTAAAAATATGTATTGTGTGGAATATCATGATAAAATTATTATTATCGATTGTGGGATTAAATTTCCAGAAGATGATTTATTAGGAGTTGATTATGTCATTTCAGATTATCAACATGTCATTAAAAATCGCGATAAAATTTTAGGACTATTTATTACCCATGGCCATGAAGACCATATTGGAGGTATTCCTTTTCTGTTAAGACAATTACCTGGTATAGATATCTATGCTGGAGCATTAGCCTTAGCTCTAATTAGAAGTAAATTAGAAGAAAACGGTTTAACTAAAGCTTGCACTTTAAATGAATTAAATGAAGATTCAGAAATTGATTTTGGTGAATTAAAAGTTACTTTCTTTAGAACTACTCATTCAATTCCAGATACCTTAGGAGTTGCAGTTCATACTCCGGAAGGAATTATTATTCAAACTGGTGATTATAAGTTTGATTTTACGCCTGTTGACGGGCAACCGGCTCCTAATCTTCAAAGAATGGCTAAATTAGGATCTGAAGGCGTATTATTACTGATGTCAGACTCAACTAATGCAGAAATTCCTACTTTCACAAAGTCAGAACGATTTGTTGGACGTTCAATTAGAAATATTATGGGCGGAATTAAAGGACGTATAATCTTTGCTAGTTTTGCTTCAAATATTTCTAGAATAAAACAAGCTTCCGATGTGGCTATTGAAAATGGTCGTAAAATTGTAGTATTTGGTCGTAGTATGGAAGCTGCAATTAAAAATGGAATTGAATTAGGTTATCTAAATTATCCAAAAGATACTTTAATTGATCCTAAAGAAGTTAATAAAGTTCCGGGTGATAAACTAATGATTCTATGTACCGGGTCTCAAGGAGAACCCATGGCGGCACTTTCAAGAATTGCAAACGGAACCCATAAGCAAATTTCCATTATCCCTGGAGATACAGTTATTTTTTCTTCTTTACCTATTCCTGGAAATACAACTAGCGTTAACCGAGTAATTAATGCCTTAGAAGAAGCAGGTGCAAATGTCATCCATGGACGAGTTAATAATGTTCATACCTCTGGACATGGGGGACAAGAAGAACAAAAATTAATGATTCGTCTAATGAAGCCACAATTTTTTATGCCAATTCATGGCGAATACCGAATGTTAAAAATTCATACAGAATCGGCACAGCTTTGTGGTGTTCCAAAAGAAAATTGCTTTATTATGGAAAATGGCGATGTTTTAGAATTAAATCACAAAAATGCTAAAGTTACTAGTCATTATCCCGCTAGCGATGCTTTTGTTGATGGTAACGGTATCGGTGACATTGGTAATGCGGTAATTCACGAACGACAACTTTTAAGTGAAGATGGTTTAGTAGCAGCTTGTGCTACTGTAAAGATGAAAACGGGACAAATTTTATCAGGACCAGACATTTTATCGCGAGGATTCATTTACATGCGTGAATCTGGTGAGCTGATTAATCAAGCACAAAAACAAGTTTATCATGCAATTAAACAATGTTTTAAAGATCGCTCTCGCGTTTCTGAAGCAGCAATTAATGAGGCAATTATCGATAAGTTGCAAGAATTTCTATATAGTAAAACTGAACGTAAACCGATGATCATTCCCATGGTTATTAGCGTTTAACTAAATATAATTTTAAAGTAAAAATTAGATAAAAAAATGATCAATTATTTAAATAATTGATCATTTTTTTAATCATAAGGACTTATCCCTAGCATCCCAATCATGGGATCAACATTCTCGTAATTTTCAGGAGTTAAGATATATACTTTTTTATCAGAATTTAAATTTTGTTCTTTTAGTTTAGATATAGCATTAGATTTATTAGGTACATCTTCTAAAGAAGTCGAAGCAATTTGTTGTTGAATTTTATCTGAAAATTTTTGCTCTTTAAATGATTGAGATAAATTTAACTGCAACTTATTCACTAAACCTGTTGTCCGGACAATTGACGGTAAACTAGCAGCTCTAATAAAAGTTGTCAAGTCCCCAACCAAATATAAATGATCCCTAGCTCTAGTTACTGCTGTATAAAGCAAATTGCGGCGAAGCATTGAATCAAAACGGCCATTCATAGTAACAATTACAGTTTTAAATTCACTTCCCTGAGCTTTATGAATCGAAATTGCATAAGCCAAAGTTAGTTGATTTAATTCATCGGGTTCATAGGATATTTCATCTTCATTTTCAAAGATAACTTTCGTTAAAATACGACCATGAATTCGTGCAACATTTTCAACAATTCCAATTTCACCATTATAAACATCTTTTTCAGGATTATTTTCGAGCTGAATAACTTTATCACCTACTGAAAATCCACCAATTTTCTTTTTAGGAGGGTTAACTAATTGATGAATAGCCTCATTAATTTCAAAAATACCCCCTTTATTTTTATACATAGGAGCTAAAATTTGCAATTCGGTAATAGATACTCCTCGTTTAATTTCTGATTGTACTATTTTTTCAATAGCGGGAACTATATCTGCACCGGTAGCTTGAATCATCTGTAAATCTTCATAGTTATCTTCCATACTATCGTAAATTTCACCAGAATTAACCAAATTAGCAAAATTAATAATATTGCCACCTAATTCCTGTCTAAAATTACGATTTAATGTTGTCACTGATAAAACATCACTATCAATTAAATCTTTAAATACTTGACCAGCACCAACTGATGGCAACTGATCAACATCCCCTAACATTACTATTGTGGGCTTGGTTTTACATGATCTAATTAGTTGAGCTAATAAACCAATATCCACTAAAGACATTTCATCAATAATTAATAAATCCGGACTAATTAAATCGGTTTCAGAATTACGATCCTCAACATCACGAACTTTTAATAATCGATGAATTGTTCCAGCTGGAAATTGTGTTTTATCACTTAAAGCCTTTGCTGCTTTTCCGGTTGGAGCTGTTAATAAAATTCCCGAACTTTCTTCTTGTGCTTGCGCTTTTAAATCCAGATTATGCAAATTAGCAAAAATTTCAATTATTGCCTTAACAATAGTCGTCTTTCCTGTTCCTGGTCCGCCCGTAATGATACTTAAATTATTAAAAAAGGCATTTTTTATTGCCTTAATTTGATAATTATCAAGTTTAATATTTACTCTTTTTTCAAAATCATTAATTTCACTATCAATTGCTTTCTTATTATTTTTTAGAGGATAATTTAAATTAATAATTGCTGAGCTAACCTCATTTTCATATTGAGCATACTCTGAAGTAGTTACATACTGATCTTGAAAGGAAAAGAAATCTTCATCATTTTCTTCTAAACATTTCGCAACTAATCCTTCATCAACATTGATACCATTATTTTCTCCTAAAACCCAATAAGTATTTTTCAAAACTCGTTCTTTTTCAATTAAGGTACTTCCTGAACGGCCAATCATTTCAGTGGCTACCCATTTTAGCGCTCCAGTAATTCTTTCAGGTTCACTAACATCTAATTGTGACATTTTGCATGATTGATCAATTTGGTTAAATGAAAGGCGAACTATCCTTCCCAGAAAATAATAAGGATTGTCATTTAAAATGTTAATTGCTTCTAATCCATAAAGATTATAAGCATCAATTGCTGCAGATTGTAAAATATGAAAACGACTAAATGCTAAAAGAACTTGATTTAATTCAACATCTTCCGTTAATTTCTTTCGAATTTGTTTTTGACGTTCAGAATTAATTTTAAGTCCATCTAAACAATGAATATCATTAATGATTTTATCAACAGCATTTACTCCTAATTTATTAACAATCTTTTGAGCTGTTTTTTCACCAATTCCTGGTAATTCACGAGAAACTAAAAACTTAACTACCGCTTGCGGATCATTAGGTTCATTCACCAATTCAAAAGTAGCTGCTTTAAATTGTCGACCATATTTAGGATGAGTTGTTAATTGACCAAAAAACTTATAAGCTAAGCCTTCAGCTAATCCAGGAAGTATACCAGTAATTGTAATTTCTGAATCAGGAAAATCAAAAGATAATTCAGAAATTTCAACTGAAACAATAAAAAATTGTTCTTTTGAGTTACGAAATATAATCTTTTTAACTTTACCAATTACGTATTGATTATTATTATTTTTTTGATCCATTTTAAATCGTATCTGAAGAATCCAGATTTTTTAAATGGTCCGTATTATTAAAATCAATTAAATGGGCAGTATAATCATCATTAACATCTAAACGGGTTAATGATGCATTAGTAATCCCACCATGTTTACGATAATCTTTAATTGGAATTTGCAATAAAGCATTAATCATAATATTTAAAATACCACCATGACTTACACAAATAATTTTTGAATTATTAGGATAAAAATCAACTAAACTAACTACAAATAATTTAGTCCGTTGAGCTGCTTGTTGATAACTTTCTCCATGAATTGCTTTACCATTAAACTCTTCAGGTCTTTTAAAAAAATTAGCAACTTGAAACTGATATTTTTGAGGTAAATCTTCATCACGTTTGCCTTCCATTACGCCAAAATCAAATTCTCTTAAAGCCTCGGCCACGTGAATTGGTTGAGAATATTTCATTACTTTTGCAAGATATTGTGCCGTTTCAAATGAACGTTTTAAAGGTGAAGAATAAATTGCAGCAAATTTTTGCTTAGCCAATCGATGACCTAAAGCATAAATTCGTTGAAGATCATTTTTCAACAATGGGGAATTTTCCCACGCACCTTGTAACCGATGTTCTTGATTCCAAACTGTTTTACCATGTCTGACTAAATATAACTTAATCATCTTAAACGTAAGCTAGCTGTTTTTCATTTTGATAAACTTGATCAATAAAAGCACTACCCAGACACTCCTCACCTTGATAAAATACCACGGCTTGACCTGGTGTAATCGCTCTTTGAGGGAGCTCATAGGATACAATTACAGAATTACCTGAGGTTCGTACAGTTACTGCTACATCTTTTTGGCGATAGCGAAACTTTGCTGTTAAATTATTAGCTCGATCAAGATTAAATTTAGGATTAACTAAACTAAGATGTGAAGCTTTTAAGCTAGTGGACATCAAAAGTGGATTATGATATCCCTGATCTACATATAAAATATTACGGTGAACATCTTTACCAACAACAAACCACGGTTGACTATTACCCCTAGTTCCTCCAATTCCTAATCCTGAACGTTGACCAATAGTGTAATAAAGCACCCCATCATGTTCACCTTTAACTTCACCATTAGGTGTCATCATGAGTCCTTTTTTACTTGGAAGAAAATTATGTAAAAAGTGTTTAAAATTACGTTCACCAATAAAGCAAACACCAGTTGAATCCTTTTTATGAGCGGTAGCTAAGCCAGCAGATTCAGCAATTTTTCGTACTTCTGGTTTCTCTAAATTTCCTAAAGGGAAAATTACACGCTGTAATTGGCCATCCGATAATTGAGCCAAAAAATATGTTTGATCCTTGTTCTGATCTTTTGCTCGCATTAAGTGAGTATATCCCTCAGTATCAACAAAAGTTTTGGCATAGTGTCCCATTGCAATATAATCTGCATCCAATTCTTTTGCATAATCCAAAAATGACTTAAATTTAATTTCTTTATTACAAATAATATCTGGATTGGGTGTCCTACCTAAACGATATTCTTGTAAAAAGTAACTAAAAACTCGATCCCAATATTCTTTTTCAAAATTTACAGCATAAAAAGGGATTCCTATTTCTTGGGCAACAGCTGCTACGTCTTCGAAATCTTGTGTGGCGGTACAAACTCCATCATCTTTAGTTTCGTCCCAATTCTTCATAAAAACACCAACCACATCATAACCCTGTTGCTTTAAAAGAAGAGCCGAAACAGAAGAATCAACGCCACCGCTCATGCCTACTACTACTCTTTTACTCATTGATTTCTAAAATCTCCCGATCCAATAGATTTTGAATAATGAAATGATATTGCTCAATAGCCTCGGAATCGCCACCATTTTTAAAAATATCAATAGGTTGTAAACCCGAAGAGTCAGTTGTACTTATATCCAACTGCTTTAATTTACTATCTACTGTCACCTTTAATTTCTTTTTAGCCGTATATGGATCCATTGGGTCTAAAGAACGCTGCAGAATGTAATTACCACGTTTAGTTTTAATAAAACCAACATCACTTAAAGAATACTTTTTAATATTTGGATTAATTCGGTAAGATTGCTTATCCCCTTTAATTGTATTTACATCTTTCAACATTTAACTAACCGCCTTTTCTTTTGACCTTTTAAAATGATTAACTCGTTTAGCAATTGCATGAGCTAATGCAATTACATCAGCTTTTTGATTATCATGACCCAAACTAATCCTTATTGATTGACGTACTCTTATCAAATTATTAGGGTACATTGCTGTTAGCACCGGTGAATCTTCAGCACTTCCTGCTGTACATGCAGAACCAGCTGAAAGAGCAAAACCATCTAAATCTAACAATGGCAATAAAACATTTGAAGGAACACCCTTAATCCATAAATTTAGAATTTGTGGTAACGCTTGATTAAAATCTCCGTTAACAGCAAAATCAACGCCTAATTCAGTTAATAGTTTAACTAATTCTCTTTTCTCCTCTTGATATATTATAACCCATTTATTAATTTCCTTTGAATCACATAATTCCATAGCTTTAGCAAAGCCAAAAATTAAAGGTAAATTAGTTGTACCAGCACGAAATTTATTTTCTTGCTCACCACCAATTAGTAAAGGAGGAATAACACAATTTTGATTTTTATAAAGTAAACCAATTCCTTTAGGGCCATAAATTTTATGCGCTGAAGCACTCAGAAAATCTATTCCCAATTTTTTAACATCAATTTTAGTAACACCTAAAGCTTGGGTAGCATCAACATGAAACCACGCTGAATGATTTTTCAAAATTTGACCAATTTCTTTAATTGGCATTAACCTTCCGGTTTCATGATTGGCATACATTATTGATACTAAAGTTGTATCTGGTCTCAAAGCAGCTTTAAAATCAGTTATACTAATTGTTCCTGAATCATCAACTGGTAAAAAAGTTACATCAAATCCTTTTTTAGCTAAATCCTGCATTACTTTTAATACTGATGGATGTTCAACTACAGTAGTGATTAAGTGCTTGCCTTGATTTTGACGAGATAATGCAGTTTGTCGAATAATCGTGTTATTACTTTCTGTTGAACCACTAGTAAAGTAAACTTCATTTAAATTAGCATTTATAGCATTAGCCAAAACTTCTCTAGCTTGTCGTAGCTTTAGTTTTTCTCTTTGTCCAAAATAATGAGTACTTGATACATTTCCAAAATCATCAATTAAACTTTTAGTAATTGTCTGAATAACTTCAGGTGCTACTGGAGTAGTAGCGGCATGATCAAAATAGTATCTTTTCAATGATTAAACCCGCCCTTTTCAATAATTAAATTTGCTTTATTTTAAATTAGATAAATAATCTATTGCAACGTTTGCAGCAATTAAACCTGCATCATCAACTGTTGAATCAAATTGTGCTGCTGCGTCATTAGGTTCATCATCACTAATTCCTCTAATTTCAACAAAAGGTAATTTAAACTCTTCAGCGACTTGTGCTAAAGCTGCCCCTTCCATCTCAGCACATAACGGTTTGGGGAATTTTGAATAAATTTTTTCTTTTAAATCATTATTAGAAACAAAAGCATCTCCAGTAGCAACTAATCCTTTTTTTGCATGATCGCCAAATTGTTTTTTAGCCAAATTAAATAATTCTTGAGTAATTTGTTGATCAGTCTCAAAAATTAATTTATGTCCAGCCAATTGACCTAATTTATAATCAAAAGCAGTCATATCAACATCATGATAAAAAGCTCCTGTGGCGACTATACAATCACGTCGTTCAACATTTGGAGCAACTGCTCCCGCTGAACCAGTATTAATAATTAAATCAGGTTTATTTTGTGAAATTAAATAAGTCGCTGTTAATGCCATTTGAACTTTTCCAATTCCGCATTTAGCTAATCTTAGGTGATAATTATTGTTAGTAACATCATAGTATTGAAAGTTTGATGAAATTGTTTGCTTTTTGAAATCAAATAATTCCTTAAACCTTTCAATTTCCTCATCCATTGCACAAATAATTAAAATATTTTTCATATTTAAATTCTCCTATATTAAATTAAAAATAAAACTAAAAAAATAATGATAAGAAGTAATAATTCCATTAAAATAATGTAATTTATTTTTTTACTCAAAATTCTTGATTTTTTTTCTTTTGAAAAAATACTTTTGTTTTTTTTAAAAAGATTCATTCTTTAGACCGAGAGCGTTCATTATTCATTGTGGTAAAATCAAGTTAATTAGAAGAAAGCTGGCAGAAAAATGAATTTATTTAATCTACCATTTTTATTGATGGATCCAATTAATAATGAACATGGTACCATCTTTACTATTTTTTTATTCTTAGGAATTGCGTTGATTATTACCTATATTATTTGGAGAAATTTCTTCCATAATAGTAACACTATTAGAACTAACAAAAAACACTTTCTAAAAACCAATCAAAATAATAAGCGAATTAATCATAAAATTCTTGCTAATTATTATAAACAAGGTTTGAATGATAGTGATATTGATTATTTTCGCCAAACGATGGCATCAGCTTTGAAGCAAATTAATCAAATTGAAACCATAAGTCGTAAAAATCAAACTCTATCTTCTCTTACTCAAGAATATCAAATAAGTCAACTTTTACATGGCTTCTTCAAAGAAATTGTTGCTAAACCTCAAAAGATTGATGTTGCAAGTGATTTTTTATATAAAGAATTACCAACTTTAGTGACACTATATTCTAAATTTAACGAAATTGATGGTTATATTTACAAGGATCATGAAACAAAAAAGGTTTTAAAAATTAGTCAAAACGCAATTAAAAATGCTTATCAAAAAATTAATGATGAGTACCATAAATTTATTACGGAAGATCTCGAAACCCTTCATGATGCCGCTAATAATTTTTAAGGATATAAACAAATGGAAAAAAATAACAATCTGAATCAAAAGTCATCACATAATAGTGATAATACTTTTGTTAATGATCTAGTTAATAACGCTTTTTCAAGTCCCGAAGTAACAGTTCATGACCAAGATTCCCAAATCAAACCAGTAGCTGATGATGTCGTTGATAATTTAAGTACAGCTGATCGAGAAAGCGCACAAAAGCTTGCTAGCCAAATTGATCCAACTAAACGGGAGTCAGTTTTAAACTTTGGAAATGCTGCTCAACAAAAAATTGGAAGCTTTTCCGCAAAAGTTTTAGATCATGTTCAAAATCAAGATACGGGACAAATTGGTCAAACTTTATCTGATTTGCTTTATGATATAAAACAAGCAGACCCCCACGAATTAGAAAATACAAAACCTAATTTTATTCAACGAATGTTTGGCCAAGTTAAACATTCCATGTTTGAAGTTAAAGCTCGTTATCAAAAAATTACTACTCAAATTGATGTTATTTCTCAAAAATTGAGTCGTCAAAAAAATATTTTAATGCGTGATAATCGCGTTTTAGATGATATGTATGAAGAAAATAAAAATTATTATGAGGCTCTTAATATTTTTATTGCTGCTGGCCAAATAAAATTAAAAGAATTAGATCAACAAATTGAACAACTTAACATAAAGCGAAAAAATGGTGAATTAAATGATTTACAGATCGAAGAAATTAATGATGTGCAACAATTTCAGGAACGTCTAGATAAAAGAATTTATGATCTTTCATTAGTTAGAGAAATGACTCTACAACAAGCTCCACAAATTCGTCAAATGCAACGAACTAATGAAGAGTTAATTGATAAAATTCAAACTTCAATTAATACTGCTATTCCACTTTGGAAGAATCAAACAGCTCTTTTAATTAATGCTTTGAGTCAACGCAATGCTTTAGAAGTTCAACGTAAAGTTACCGAAACAACAAATAATTTATTAAAGCAAAATAGTCAAATGATTAAAGAATCATCAATTGGAGCAGAAAAAGAAAACCAACGAGGAGTTATTGATATTGAAACCCTCAATGAAACACAGAAAAATTTAATTGATACTTTGAATGAAACTTTACAGATTCAAGCTGAAGGCCGTAAACGGCGGCAAGAAGCATCACGTCAATTAAACGAAATGGATAAACAATTAAAAGACCAATTACTGAATTATGTTAATGAAGGTAAAAATAATCAGAATTAATTAATTTAATTTTCAGCCATAAGTGGGAAAGTATGCTTATGGCTTTTTATTTTTATAAAAAATTAGATAAAATGAATTAAAGACAAAAAGGAGATTTTGTTCATGAAAAAAGGTTCAAGTTGCACCTCTATTTTAGTTGGTAAGAAGGCAACCATTGATGGTTCAACGATTATTGCTCGAAATGATGATACTTTTTATGCTGTATCACCGCACAAATTTATTCAACACCCCGCAGTCCACAATCAACCAGGTCGAGTTTTAAAATCCTGGTTAAATGGATTTTCGGCAGAATTACCTGCTAATGCCTATCGTTATCCAGGTGTTCCAAATGTAGACTATAAAAAATTAGGTTACTATGAAGAAAGCGGCATTAACGAAAAAAATGTTGCAATGAGTGCAACAGAAAGTACTTATGGAAATGAAAGGGTTTTAGCTTTTGATCCATTAGTTAAAGATGGCTTAGATGAAGATTGCATTGTTAATATGACTTTACCTTATATTGATTCAGCTCGAGAAGGGGTGAAATACTTAGGAAATTTAATTAGCAAATATGGATCTCCTGCTGGTAATTCAGTACTTTTTAGTGACAATGATGAAGTTTGGTATCTCGAAATTGCTTCAGGTCATCACTGGGTTGCTCAACGAATTCCTGATGATGCTTATGCCATCTGTGCTAACCAGGTATCTATTCAAGAAGTAAATTTTAATGATCCTGATAATTTTATTTGGTCACCAGGTATTGATAACTTTGTAGCCAAAAATCAATTAAATCCTGATCATTCAGGATTTAATTTTCGCCATATCTTTGGAACTTCAAACGAAAAAGATCATCATTACAATACTCCCCGTGTTTGGTATGGTCAAAAGTACTTTAATCCCGAAATCATTCAAGAACCAGAAAGTGACAATTTACCTTTTATTCTGCATCCCGCACACAAAATTACCCCTGAAGATATTGAGTATGTTTTAGGATCCCATTACAATGAAACTCCTTATGATCCTTTAGTTAAAAGCAATGATAAACGCAAATATCTATATCGTCCAATCGGCTTGAATCGAACTCAAAATTCACACATTTTACAAATTAAAAATGATGTTCCAAAAGAAGTAGCTGCAATAATGTGGCTATGTATAGGGTATCCCACTTTTGCACCATATATCCCTTTCTTTACTAATATGAATGATACCGCCCCCTCTTATCGCGATACAAAATTGTATTACCATGAAAATGATGCTTATTGGCTCTACCGTTCTCTTTCAGTATTAGTTGAATCAAATTATCAATCCTTTAATCAAATGAACCTGGATTACTTAACTGAATTAAAACAAAAATTTCGCACACGAGTGACAGAAATAACTAAAGATGCCCTGAACACCGGTCTAACTGGTGAAAAATTAACCGATTTTTTAACAGACGCTAACCAAAAAACAGTTATTCAAGCAGAAAAAAGAACTCGCGACTTTATGGGAGAACTTTATACCAAAGGAATGAATCTTTCTCATTTAACTTTTACAATGGATCGTAATTTATAAAAAAAAACCATTGATAGAGAATCAACGGTTAAAATTTATCATGCCTAAATCTAAAAAATAGATTTTGGCTTTTTTTATGACTTTTTGGATTTTATTTTGGAAAAGTTCATACTTAAAGCAATAATTGACAACACAATCATAATCGAAAACAAAACTTTCATTCCAAATAAAAACAAATCGGGTCGACCATCAACATAAGAAATAACTTTATAACCTGCTTTGATCGACATTGCAGAAAAAAGAATTGTTGTAGAGATTGTTAAACCAAAGACCATTCCTAAATTTCGAAACAAAGCATTTAAACCACCCGCAATTCCAAGATGTTTCATATCAATACTAGCCATCGTTAAAGCATTATTGGGTGATTGAAATAATCCGTTACCTAACCCTAACAAAGCAATTGTAGCGTAGACAAACCACATAGCAGTCTTTCCATGGAAAAAGCAAAAACCAATTTGACTAATAATAATCGCAATTATTCCCGTACGAATTAAAATAGTAGCACCAAACTTATCAGTTAATCTACCAGCAATCGGTGAAAAAATAACCTGAGCAATTGGAAAAGCCATTAAGATAATTCCCGATTTACCAGGATCTAATTTTCGTAAATTTTGCAAATAATATGGACCTACAACATTGAAAGCAAAGTTACCAATAAAAATTAATAAAACTGAAATCAAACTGATCGTAAACGCTTTTTGCCGAAATAAACTTAAATCAACTAAAGGATAAGTTGTCTTCCTTTCAAGTAGAATAAAAATAACGAAACTAACAGCAAAGACTAAAGTTAATAAAAGTACTACAAAACTTTTAAACCCATTTAATTGAGCATAGCTCATTAGGCCAATAATACTGATGATACTTATAGAAAAAGCAACAAAACCTGGAAAATCAATCGGTGACTTTTGATAAGTAATATCTTTAGGTAAAACTTTTAAACCTAATAAATAGGCAAAAATACCTACAGGAATATTAATCCAAAAAATAAATCCCCAAGGTAAAAATCCTAAAACTAAACCACCGATTCCTGGACCTGCAATACTTCCTAATGCAACAAAAGTACCGATTAAGCCTAAAGATCTTCCTCTTTCGCTATCTTTAAAAACTTCGGTAACAATCCCATTATTTGTACTCATGGTCATTGCAGCACCTAGACCTTGAATCATCCGAGATCCGATTAAAACCCAAAAACTAATTTTTAAGCCACAAAGAAACGATCCTAAGGTAAAGATAATCATGCCTAACTTGAAGACTTTAATCTTTCCAACAACATCACCGATTTTACCAAACAGTAAAAGTAAAGAACAAACAACTAACAGGTAAACAGTAACAATCCATTCTGTTTGACTCATTGATACATTTAAATCTTTGCTAATTGTAGGAATAGCGATATTAACAATTGAAGTGTCTAGGGTTGACATAAAAGTAAATAAACCTACAGCGGTAATAATCCACCAACGATTTTTTTGGATTTGAGGATTTTCACTAAATGAAACTTGTCTTTTCATAATTAATCATCAAAACCTTCACTAAGGGTTTCTGGATAAGTTTGCGCCACAATTTCTGCACAACTTTCACAAAAATCTGGATATCGATCGTCATTCCCAATATCTTCTTTTATTAAACGACAACGTCGACAAACTTTACCATGAGCTTTTGATACTATAATTTGATTTTTAGTACCGGAAACGACTTCCAATTGGCTAACCATTAAAATTTGGCGGACATCTATGTTTAGTTTTTTAATTGCTGTTGCTACATCAGGATCATAACTAACTTTTAAAGCCGCTTCAGCATTTTTCCCAATCAAATCTTTTTGACGTGCAACTTCTAATTCTTTATTGGCAAGTTCACGAAATCTTAAAAATACTTGCCAATTTTTTAAACGTTCACTTTGGTCACCATAATGTTTGACCTGTGGCATGTCAGTTAAATAAGCATAACTTTCAGGTTCTTTAAGGTTTTCCCAAATTTCTTCGGCAGTATGAGGTAAAACTGGTGTCAATAATTGAGTTAATTCCTTGGCAATTTGATAAAAAACTGTTTGCATACTTCGGCGCTCTGGATCGTCCGGTTTTGTAATATAAACAATATCTTTAGCAACATCAAGATAAAATGCTGATAAATCAACATTAATAAAATTCATTAACATTTTAAAAATATCAGGAAAGTTAAATTTCTGATAATTAGTTAAACATTTAGATAACAACTGATTCCACTTAATAACAAAATATTGATCAAATGGTTTAAGGTTTTCAAAATTGACGGTATTCTTTTGCGGATCAAAATCAGCGGTATTGGATAATAAAAAACGAATAGTATTTCTAATTTTACGATAAGCATCACTTATCTGTTTAAATAATTCCATTGAAACTTTAACATCTTTACCAGTATCAATACTCATCACCCAAAGACGAATAATTTCTACTCCCATTTGGTTAGCTACTTTAATAGGACTAATTACATTACCTAAAGATTTACTCATCTTACGACCTTGATCATCCAAAGTAAAACCTTGATGTAATATTTTACGATATGGCGGTTGCCCGTTCATTGCAACAGAAGTTATTAGTGATGAATTAAACCACCCTCGAAATTGATCAGAACCTTCTGAATAAATATCTGCAGGATAATCCAAATTTTCTCGTGTATTTAAAACACCATTCCACGAAGATCCTGAATCAAACCAAACATCTAAAATATCATTTTCTTTAGTAAATTTACCATTTGGAGAATGTTCATTTGTATAATCTTCAGGTAACAAATCTTTTGCTTCATGAGCAAACCAATAACTAGACCCGTGTTTCTCAAACAACTGAGCTACATGTTCAATCACATCTGGATCTAAGATTGGGGTTTTATCTTCTGCATAAAAAATTGGAATTGGTACCCCCCAAGCTCGTTGACGAGATATTACCCAGTCTCCCCGATCACGAATCATATTATATAAACGCTGACGACCCCAGTCAGGACTGAATTCTACTTGTTCAATTTGTTTTAAAATTTCACTACGAATATTTTTTACGGATGCAAACCACTGGGGAATTGCTCGCCAAATCACCGGTTTTTTGGTGCGCCAATCAAATGGATAAGAGTGAACAATTTTTTCAACAGCTAAAAGTAAACTTGCATTTTTTAACTTATCAATAACAATTGGTGTAGCTTTATCATAGAAAACTCCTGCAAAATCCGGTCCAGCATTATCCATTAAAAATCCCCGGTCGTCAACAGTAACATCCGCAGGCAATCCATATTTTTGCCCCTCTAACCAATCATCTTCCCCAAAACCAGGAGCTGTATGGACCAAACCTGTTCCGGCATCTAAAGTAACATAATCACCTAACATTACTAATAATTGAATATTACGATCCCAAGGATGTTCAGTTGTAATTCGGTCCATCTCTTTACCTTGAAAAGTTTTTAAAATTTGATAATTTTTCCAACCAAATTTAGTAGCATCATTTTGCAACAGATCCTCAGCAATAACATATTTATGAGTACTACCTTCAGGCTGAACCAACACATATTTAAAATCTGGTCCAACAGTAATACCTCTACTAGCTGTAACTGTAAAAGGTGTAGTCGTCCAAACTATCAAATAAGTATCCTGATCTAATAAACCTTTTCCATCAATAACTTTATTTGCATAATAAATTGATGTTGATTCTAAATCATGATATTCAACTTCAGCTTCAGCTAAGGCAGATTCAGAAGACCATGACCAAAAAATAGGCTTAGAACCTCGATATATTAATCCTTTTTTTACCATGGCTTCAAAAATTCTAATTTCTTGTGCTTCATATTCAGGAGTTAATGTTAAATAAGGATGATCCCAATCTCCTAAAACTCCTAAACGTTTAAAGTCAGTTCTTTGCAAATCTACTTGTTTAAGTGCATAATCTTGGGCTAATTGACGCCAAGCAACAATATCCATTTTTTTTCGATCATAGCCCGATTTAGTTAATTCTTGTTCAATTGGCAACCCATGAGTATCCCAACCTGGAACATAAGGTGCATAATAACCATTCATATTTTCAAAACGAACAACCATGTCTTTAATAATTTTATTCATTGCATGACCAATATGAATGCGACCATTAGCATAAGGAGGACCATCATGTAAATTGAAATGAGGTTTATGTTTATTTAAATCCAATCGCTGTTGATAGAGGTGATCTTTTTCCCATTGACTTTCACGTTGAGGTTCAGTAATTGGTAATTTTCCACGCATCGGAAACCCAGTTTTTCCTAAATTTAAAGTATCTTTTATTTTCATTATGCCTCCATAAATAAAAAACTCGCCTTTTTGAGACGAGTCACATCGTTATACCACTCATTTAAGGTGATGATCTTAATTGTTAAAAAAATTTCAGGTGATAAAAATCTAGTTGGTCATACTGACTTTCATCAAACTCAGCTCGCTGTAATGACATCCCTAGATTCACTTGTCCTTACATGGAATTATAAAGCAAAGGGCAAAATCGTCAAGTTTTATAAAAAAAGAAGCAGTTTTCTTAAAATATTGCTATAATTAACTTATGACTTATTTTTTTATAATAATTTTATCATGTATATTAATTTTTATTATAAGCATTAAGCTTAGTCTTTTTATATCTTTACCTTTAAATATTTTTATTATCCTTTTTTTTGCTTTTCTAAATTTAAAGCTTGATTCACAAGATATGGTTTTCTTTTGGGTATACGCAATTTTGATGCTAATTAGTGCTGTATGCGGTACATTTTTAAAAATGTACTCAACTGATAATTCAAATAAAGATCATCATCAATAATCAATTATGGCAAAATTAATCGCCACTCTTTATCAAAATATTGGTGATAAGCCCAGAAGCCAGCTATAGTAACCGAAATACCAGTGGAACAAAATAACATAAAAACAACTAAAATTTGATATTTAATAGCTTCTACTGGATCTAAGCCAGACATAATCAACCCACTCATCATTCCTGGTAACTGAACCAAACCATACATTCTCACTGAATCGATAGTAGGTTGCAATCCAAAATGAAGAGCTTTTCGAGTAATTTCATTTGCCGCTAATTTTGGACTTGCTCCCAGTGCTAATTTTTCTTCAATACGCGCGGAATTTTCATTAAAACTTTGATATAAATTAGCATAGACCAAACCCACAGCTGCCATCGAATTACCAGCTATCATTCCAGTTACTGGAATTGCCTGAAAAGGTTTAGGACTAATTACTTTAGTAAGTAACATCAAACCAATTGTAGTTGCAGTACCAATAAAGAGGCTCACAAAACTAATAAGGTATGCATGTTTAATTCCCTTAGCCCTTTTTTTCCCGTTATAAGCAGCATTAAGCACAATAAAAATCATCATCAGAAAAGTTAAGAGAACATTATTAACTTTAAAAATAAATCGTAATGCAAAACCAATAACAATTAACTGAACAACGGAACGAAAAATAGACCAAATTATTTCTTTTTCTAACTTTAATTTTTGCCAATAACTAATAATTAGAGTTATAACTACCATTAAAGCTGCTAAACTTAATGACAAATTAGAAATATGAACATGATTCATTAATTTCCTCCCCCAATTCGTAAGATATTTTTTGCTTGGGCAATTTCTTCCTGATCATGACTTATTGAGATCAGCGAAAAGTGATTCTTAGACTGTAGCTGGTAAATAACTCTCCAAACTTTATTTTTGGTTTTAATATCAAGTCCTGTTGAAATTTCATCTAATAAAAGAATTTTAGGAACAAATAATAAATTTCGTAATAGACCTACTCTTTGTCTTTCACCACCAGATAATTCAGATATTGGTTTTTGAAGATAGTCTTGTGTTAAACCCATTAAGTCTAATCCTTTTTCTTGTTTTCTTATATCTATCGGTTGATTACGAATTATAAATGGTAAATTTAAATTATCTGCAACTTTATGCCCAAAGAGTTGAGCACTTTGAGTAGCATAAGATACTTTTCGACGATATGTTTCAATAGGTAAATCAGTAATATTTTTGCCGTCTATTTGAATTGTTCCAATTTGAGGAACAACTAACCGAGCAATTAACTTTAAAATTGTACTTTTTCCACTTCCAGAAGGACCGGTTAATAGTAAGCTAGAACCAGACTTAACCGTAAAATTCAAATTATGAAATAGAATTTTAGAACCGACTTTGTAAGATAAATTGTTTACAACTAGCAATAATTGCTTTTCTCCTTTGTAAAATAAAACAATCAATAAATATATTATAAATATTAATTAACTGTAAAACTAATTTTTACTAAAACCAAATTTTAACAAAAAAAAACGCCATCTGGCGTTTCAAAATAATGAAAATTTATCTATCATCGAACAACCATTACCGAAATTGAAGCATACTTGGCCATGTAAGCTGCTTGGGAACCAAAATGTTTACGTAAACCCTTTTTTGCTAATGAACCAATAATCAGTAAATCAGCTTTAGTAGCCGGAATAATGTCTTTTACAATTGTTTCTCCAGGATTACCTTCACTAATAACTGTTTCAATATTATCTACTCCAGCTTTAAGTGCTTCTTGCTTATATTCCTCTAAATGTTTAACTAAAGCTTCTCTTTCTCCGTGAATATAATCATGATTTAATGCTTGATAAACATTCATTTCATCACTTTCTAAAATTGAAACAATAATTAATTTAGCTTTCAATTGGCAGGCAACTTTAATTGCATAACGAAATGCCAATTGAGCATCTTCAGAATCATCCACTCCTACTAAAATACGATGAAAATCAGTTTGTAATTCAGATGAATGATTACCATTTTGATTTGACATTTTTATCCTCCATCAAAACTAATCAAGATCTTTTAGTATTTTATTATGTGTCTTATGCATATCTATAACCGTCCAAACTAGAAGTGCAAGAATTAGTACAATTGCAGTATAAGCAATAATATTGGCCTGCTGTAATTGCGCAGCACTAGGATGATCACCATAAAATGATGCGATTGAATCTGGTAGACCTTTCATATTCAATGCTGTTAACGCAATAACTGAAATCCAACCTGCAATTTTAACCCATAACGAATTTGCAAAACGTTCGCCCATTTCAACTTTGTTATCTGTCATTAAAAGTAAAGGCAGCATTGAAAATGGTAAAGCAAAAGCTAAAAATACTTGAGAATTATTCATTAAGGTATTTAGAGCTTCATGCTGTTTAATTTCTGATAAATGGCTTGTCATTCCAACACAAATCAAAACGGGAATTACTGAAATTAAACGAGTAACTAATCGCCTTAACCAAAGTGGCATTTTCATATGAATAAACCCTTCCATAATCACTTGACCAGTTAACGTCCCAGTTATTGTTGAATTTTGTCCCGAAGCCAATAAGGCAACTGCGAAAAGAATCGAAAGAATTCCTGATTTAGCAACACTAATTAATAAACCATTACTTAAAGTTGAAGTATCAGACAATGCTTTAAATAATCCAAAAAATGATGGATCTTTAACTGCTCCTGTTTTAAATACCGCTACTCCCATTATTAAAAGTAATGAATTGACCACAAAAGCAAAAGATAATTGAATATTAGAATCCCAAGTTGAAAACTTAACTGTTCGTGCTACATCTTCCTCATCATTATGGTCAACCTTCCGAGTTTGAGAAATTGCTGAATGTAGATACAAATTATGTGGCATTACAGTTGCTCCAATAATCCCCAAAGCCCCTTGAATTGGTGTTTGACCGCCAATATTAGGGCTAGATGCAAAAGTTGCACCCCTTGGCACTAATCCCTTAATAATTGCAGCCCAATCAGGATTTGAAAGAGCAACTTGATATGCAAAAACTAGTAAAATAACTAAAATCAAACATACTACAATAGCTTCAATTTTTCTAAATCCAACTTTTGTTAATAAAAGTAAAAGCAAAACATCAAATACAGTAATTAAAACTGCGTAAAATAAAGGAATATGAAACAATAAGTATAGTGCGATGGCTCCACCAATGACTTCAGCAATATCTGTTGCCATAATTGCTAATTCAGTCAAGATCCACAATACAATTCCTAAAGTACGACTTGTACGTGCTCGAATTGCTTGGGCTAAATCCATCTGACTTACGATGCCCAGTTTAGCTGCCATATATTGAAGTAACATGGCAATTAAACTCGACAGCAAGATTACAGACATCAATAAATATTGAAAATTCTGACCCCCAGTAATTGACGTTGACCAATTACCCGGATCCATATAACCTACTGCAACTAATGCTCCAGGTCCAGAATACATAAATAAAGTCTTCCAAAAATTCATTCCCTTAGGAACTTCAACTGAACCATTAATTTCCTCTAACGATGGACCATTAGCATAATGAATTAGATGCTGTTTTTTTTGCTTTTTGTCTCTTTCATCAGACATAGCTACCTCCTTTTTCCATTAGAAATGATAGCATAGAAGAAAAGAAAGTAAACTAACATTTTTCACTAATTTTAAAAAAGCATTAATATTAAATAATATTAAATGCATAGAAATAAAGCAATCAATCGAATGAAAAATTGTAAAATTCTAGACTTTTTTGTATAAATGTTAGACGAATAAGTATATACAAAAAAACACCAAGTATATATAATAAAAATATGGATTTTAAAAATAAAAATTTTTACTTTATTGATAGCCAAATGCCTATTGAATCAACAATATTAACTAAACGTTTAAGACATCTAGGAGGACAACAAATCAATTTAAATACTAAAAAAATTGATTACTTAATTTATGATGTTAAAGCTAAACATAGCACTGAACTAGTCCAACGTTTTATGCGATTAAAAAAAAATAACCTAATTGTTTTAAGTCCTGATGAACTTTTAAAAGCCATGGGATTTAATCCGAATCCGGCATATATTGACTGGGAAACTTATCCAAACTTTGATCCATGGACTGGAAAAAAACTTAGTTTGTGGCAAAACTAAGATTTAATCTTAAAGTTTTCCTAAAATCAAATTATTTATGATGATGAATAAAACTAAACTGCCATAAATTATCCAATCATTTAAATGATATTTTTGTTTCCGGTAATCAAATAATTTTGCATCTTGATGATAACCATGTGCAATCAATGCATCAGCAACTCTATCTGCTTTTTTTAAAGAAATTAAAATTAAAGGTTGTAGTAACCATATCCGTGCGATTAAATCTGACCATCTTTTAAAAGATTTAGATGGTATTGTTCGTAGTTTAGCTGCTTGAATAACTGTCTGCCAAGTTTCACTAAACTCTCGAATAAAAGCAGCCATAATAATCACAACCAAAACAATCCCGCTACCTTGATAGTAACCTAAAGTTAGTGAATTTATGAGTTTACCAATTGCTAACGCCATTTCAGAAGGATTAGTTATTGTGCTAAACGTTAAAGCAAATAAAAGCAATAAAATTAATCTCCAAAAAATAGCTAAATCTAAATGAGTTATATGTAATCGCCACCATGACCAAATTACTTTCCCATTAATAAAAAGTGAATTAACTATAAGATTTAAAGAAGGTAGAATTAAAATTAACTTCCAATGTTTGATAATTTGTTTTCGTTGATTTAGATGTAATTGCCCAAAAAAAATTAAAATAAAAATTCCTGTTATTAGTAGATACTGCCAATAATTTTTAAAAGTAAACATAAATAACGTAATTACGACAATAGAAATTAATTTAGTACGACCATCCAATTTTGCCAAAAAATTCATTATTTTGCTTTCTTTTGATTAATTAAAGTTGCAATTATTTGTGCAATTTTTTCACTATTAGAATAAATTGTGTCTGGTAATAAAATATCTCTAGCAATTAACTCTTGACCAATTTTAATTGTATCAGGAGGAATTAGTCCGAATTTTTGAAAAATAGTTGGATAATTTAAAATATCAGTTAAAGTCATTACTTGAAATTTTTCTGAAGATAAAAAAAGAAACTTATCACACATTTGGATAACTTGATTAAGATCATGATTGACTAAAAGTACAATATGATCTTTTTTATATTTTTGTAAATTTTTTGCAATTAAACTTTGTCCTTTAGTATCTAATCCAGCAGTAATTTCATCTCCTATTAAAATTTCTGGCTTTTTTAAAAGCATTATTGCTAACTGTAAAATTTTCTTTTGACCACCGGAAAGTTCAAAAGGAGAATAATTTAATAAATGCTCCAACTTAAATTGTTTAATAATCTTCGCAACATTTCCAACATGGTGATATTTCAACTCATCTGCAACTGTTTGTTTAAAAAATAGGTGTTCCGGGTCTTGTAAACAGAATCCAATTTGAGATCGGTATTGACGCAGAATTTTTTTTGACTGATAAATATTTTGATCGTGCCAAAAAACTTTGCCTTGACTCGGTTTCAAAAGGCCACTTAATATTTTTAATAATGTTGTTTTACCAACCCCATTAACTCCTAAAAGAGCATAAATTTCACCTTTATGTAAAGTAAAATTTAAATGTGGAAATAATGGAAGAATATGTGATGTAAATTGATAAGTTAAATTACTAATTTTTAACATAATACAGTTTCAATAGCCTTAATCAAAGAATTTATGCTTAAATCTACTAATGGTAATTGTACTTTAGTTAATTTATAAACATAATCACGTATAGCTAATGTTGCTGGAATTATAAGCTGATTTTCTTTTAACAGGTTACTATCTAATAAAAACTCATTAGTAGAATAATTTCCTGTAAGTGTACCTTGATTCAAGGTCAACAATTTTTGGGTCAAACTTAATTCAATTGGTTTATGACTGATTAGTAAAATAGAAGTCGACTCTTCTTTAAAAATTTTTGCTAATAATTGATCCACCAAAAAAGTGTTTTCTGAGTCTAACTGTGCTGTTGGTTCATCTAAAACTAAAAGCTTAGGTTTTACTGCAATTGCTTCAGCGATCGCAAGAAGTTGCTGTTGACCACCTGATAATTCTCTAAAAGGGCGTTTAATTAACGATTTTAAATGTAATTGTTTAGTTAATTGCTTAATTCTATTTTCAATTTTAGCAATTGACCAACCAAAGTTCTTTAAACTTAAAGTTAAGTCAGTAATAAAATCAGTTCCGATAAATTGCGAAGAGACCTGTTGAAATACTAGACTGACTTCCTGATGTAATTTCCAAGATGGCCTAAAATCAACATAATCTACCCCATCTAATAAAATATGCCCATTACTAGGTTCAATAATTTTAGTTAGTAACTTACTTAAAGTAGTTTTTCCTGAACCATTAGGTCCGACCAAACCAACAAATTCGTGATGATTAATTGTAAAGCTTACTTGATGAATAATTTCCTTTTTTTTTACTGTTAAATTTAAGTCAATTAATTCTTCACTAGAGTATTGAAGCTGTTTAACTTCTAGTAATGGGTTTGCCATCTGTTATCCTCCTTAGACAACTTTAAAATAACTTAATACTAATAAAATTATTGAGGCGGTAACGATCAAAATCATTACTAAATTTGTCCATTTTTTTTCGTTTTTAATTAAATTAAAATCACTAGTTTGTAATATTTTACTTTTCATCAATCCTTGAATAATTGGACGATATAAAATTAAAATAAATAAAGAATTTAAACCGCCTTTAATTAAATTAAAGGGTAAAATAATTGGAATTAACATTTTAATAACAGTCGATCGTGAATATCCGAAAAAGATTGGCGTAAGTAAATAATTCCATAAAATCATTGAAACTGTTAACATTATTATCCCTAAAATTAAACCAAGAATTAAATGTTTTATTTCCTTTTTTTTATGAAAAACCAAAACCGGCGGTAAAACAAAACAAATTGCAGCTATCACATTCATGACAAAACCAATAATTCCTGTTGAACTAATAGTTATCATTTCAACAAATGGAACTAATACACACAAAACAAGAGCGAAAACTGGTCCAAAAACCATCCCGCCTAAAATTAGAATTACGTCTTTTGGTTCATAATTTAAAAATGAAATTAAATGTATTTTAAAAAAAGTAGATAAATATGCTAAAGCTCCAAAAGCTGCTAAAAAAGTTAAATATCGAATATAATTTTGATTTTTTTGCATTTATTTTTCCCTTTATATTTTCTTCTCAAAATGCCCGATTAAGTAAAACTTAATCGGGCAAAATACATTTAAAAACCCCACAATTATTGTGGGGTAAAATCAAATAATAATGAAGAATCTTCATTCGCTTTAGACGCTGAAGAAACTTCTTCTCTCATCCAGACTTTTACTGTCGGTCCTGGAATCTCACCAGATCAGCTGCCAAAAAGCAGGTCGCGGACTTCTAAAAATTACCGCCGATTGGGAATTACACCCGACCCCGAAGAAGTTAATAATCAAGTTAAGTTTAACATAAAAGTCAGTTTACAACATAAATTTTCTACATTTATGCTAGAAAGCAAAAATTATCTTTAAATAATTTCACAATTTAATTATTTTTGGAAAAATGTCCTTTTAACCACATAATAATTGCGGGTAAAACTGAAATAATTATAATGGCAATAATAATTAAAGAAAAATGTTGCTGAACGAAAGGATGTTGACCAAAGAAATATCCTAATAAGGTCATAAATAAAACCCAAACAATTCCACCAATCAGATTATAAACAGCAAAGTGTGGATAATGCATTTGTGCAGTACCTGCTACAAAAGGCACCATTGTTCTAATAATTGGCATAAAGCGTCCAAAAAAGATGGACAGTTTTCCATATTTCTGAAAAAATTTTTGAGCTCGATCTAGGTATTCCTTTTTTATAAATCGCTGCCATTTCTTACTAGTTTCAAGGTGATGACCAAAACGTTTACCAATTTCAAAATTAACGAAGTCACCTAAAACTGCCCCAACGATGGAAATAATGATTAAAAACCAAATATTAATTCCTCCGTTATTTAAAGCCGCTAAAGAGCCTCCTAAAAAGAGTATTGAATCACCCGGTAAAAATGGAAAAATCACCAAACCGGTTTCAACAAATAAGACTCCAAAAAATAAAACATAAATCCAAGAGCCATACATTTGAATAAATTGTGGTAAATATTTTTCTAGGTGAAAAACTAAATCTAAAAGTTGCATAAAATATCCTTTTTTTTGACGTTAGTAACATCATAGCAAACTAACTCTTAAAAAGCCCTTTAAGATTTTATTAACCTTTAATCGAATATTTTACTAATATTTACTAATTTGAATTATCCTTGAGTTAAATTATGATAATGTTGCGGCGCAGTATCAGGTAATTTTCTTAAAATTTCTAAATCTTTTTGTTCGATTTTAAAGTTTAATTTTAAATTTTCAATAATATGATTTTTATTAGCTGATCGAGGCAACGGTAAAACATTATTTTCTAAAACAAACTCTAAAGCTAATTGTGCGGGAGTTACATTATATTTACTTGCTAATTTTTTAATTGTAGGATTCATAAGTAAATCACCTGTTGCTAAGGGGGAATACGCCTCAATTAAAATATTATTTTCTCGGCAAAATTTAGCTATTTTTGGCTCCGTAAATCCAACATAATACTGAATTTGATTAACCATTGGCTTTATTTTACTGTTATCTATTAAATTTTCCAAATCGCGTATATCAAAATTTGATACGCCAATTGCTTTAGCTCTACCACTTTGATAAATTTCAGAAAAGGCACGCCACACCTCTAAGTTTTGCTTATGGTAACTTTTCCCAGCTAATCCCCACAACCAAGGAGCATGAATTAAATATAAGTCAACATAGTCCAGTTCTAAGTTTTCTAAAGATTGATCGAAATCGCTTAGAGCCTCATCATAAGATTTATCTTCTGCTGGTTCTTTTGTTGTAACAAAAATTTCAGATCTAGGAATTCCAGATTCTTTAATTGCTTTACCAACGCTTTTTTCATTGTGATAGGATAGGGCGGTATCAATATGGCGGTATCCTGCAGCTAAAGCCCATTTTACTGCATTATAGGTATCATCACCTTCCTGAATTTGCCAGGTACCAAAACCAATTTTAGGAATCTTGACTCCGTTATTTAATGTAAATGTTTCCATCACTTCATCAAATCCTCCTTCAAAATAATTACATAATCTATTCTACTCATATAAACCAAAATCTAAAAATAAATCTTTAGAAATTATAAAAAACGGATGAAGTTTTGTTTTAATTTTTAAAAAGCTTAATTTGCAAAATGTAATATTTCTAAAAAATAATGAAAAACTTGAAGTACAATTTATTAATAGCGTTCAGGAAAAAAATTCATAAATTTTAACAAAGATTATTCAAAAAAAGCTGTTCAAATAGCAATTTAAACTATAATTATAAATATTAAAAAAAATAAAAAAAAGAAGGTCCTTTAATTTATTAAATAAAAAATGAAGACTTAATGAAAATTTTTCTTAAAAAACTTCATTTTTTCTTTCGCAATTTATCATTTTTAGTGTATTATATCAAGAAGTCATAAAAGAGGTACTTGTTATGGAATAATTTTAGAAAAAAGTAATGAACTAAATGATCAGGATTTTAATTTTAAATATTTCCATAATTAAAGTCTAACTTTACCTACAGTAAAATATGGATTTTTTATCATGCCATAGTATTTAGCAAAGTCTTATTCAGTGAATGCAATTTTCATAAATTATCCGTGCGGTTTAGTATTATTTTTCTCAAATAAACTTAACTTTAGGAATTATGATAATAAATGAAGGCTATTTTAGGAGAAAAACAGAATAAAGAGAGAAAACATTATGACTGAGAATTTATTGTTAAAAATTAAAGAGAACTTAAAAAGTTTTAGTTTTACAGAAAAAAGAATTGCTCAATATGTTCTTGATAATCAAAATAAAGTTCTAAAAATGAGTATTAAAGAATTAGCTGATTCTTGTCAAACTAGTCAAGCAACCATCGTACGCTTTTCTCGAACTGTTGGTGCTAGTGGCTTTTCAGATTTTAAGATCAAGCTTTCTGCTTTAAATAATTTAGATAAGTCTCTATTAAAAGAAATTACTCCTGACGAAAGTTTACCAAGAATAAAAGAAAAACTAACTGTACGTATCCAACAAACTTTGGAAGATACCAATAAAATTATGTCTGACGTATCAATACAAAATGTTGCTAGAGCAATTGCTAAAAGCAAGAGCATTAGCGTTTATGGAATTGGTTCATCACTTTTAGCTGCTATCGATTTTGTGCAAAAATTTGGCAAGCTAGGTTTAACTCCATTCTTAGGGCATGATATTGATGAAATGACTGCTCACATAGCTAATCAACCCACACCAGGTATTCTTTTAATTATTTCTAATAGTGGTGAACGTCCAATTTTAAAAAATGTTTTAAAAACTGTTCCTGAAGGTATTACCACTGTTGTTTTAACTCGTACACCTAAAAGTACACTTGCTAAAGAGGCAGATCTAACTTTAACTTATAGTTCTACTTCATTTCCTAATAAAATGCGTACTTCCTCAACTACAAGTTTATTAGGTCAGTTATATTCGATAGATCTTCTTTATTACTGTTATTTTCAGCAAAATTATGATCAATGTGCTCTCCAAATTCAAAATTCATACCACAAAACAAATATAATTAACAAAAAATCACTAGTCTAAAGTGATTAATCGTAATTATTTAAATTGGAAGTACTTCATTAAAATTAACAATTACGGACTTTTTTTAATTTATTATATCTTCAAACTTAACCTATATTTATACATCTTAATTATTTTAAAAATAATAGTTTAAGATATTAAAATAATTAGTAGCAATTTTTATAATTATTAATTTTATTCTGAACTTTTTTGGCTAAATTATAGTTATCAGTAATAATTCCTTCAATGTTTAATAAAAAACAAATTTTCATTTGTCTTACCCGATTAATTGTCCAAACCCTAAGAGGTATAGTGTTATTTTTTATAATATAAGAATATTTCGAATGAAAACTTTGAACAATACCTTGATGATAAAGCTGTTGGCCAATTTGATCATTTTTCTTAAATAAATAAGCGCATTCTCGATTACTTATTTGATGAATTCTCTTTAAACTTGGTGCATAAAAACTAGAAAAAATAATACGATAATTAGTAACATATTGATCTACTATCGCCGTAACAATATCTTCAATTTTTGAATAATGAATTTGGTCAGTTTTTATTTCAAGATTTAAAACTCCATGATAATTTACTGAGTTTAAATAACTCAATAATTGCTTAAGAGTTGGTACTTTTTCTGACGAATTTTTAAGATGAAATTGTTTTATCTCAGCTAAAGTTAAATTTTTGAGATATTCATTTTTACCCACCATACGTTTTAAATTTTCATCATGAAAAATAACTGGAACATTATCTTTAGTTAAATGGACATCAGTTTCAATACCATCAGCTTTTAAATTAATAGCTTCCCTAAAGGAAGCCATTGAATTTTCTGGATAAAATTGGTGAACACCACGATGAGCAAAAACTAAACTCATTTTAAAAATCTCGCTCAAAATTATTAAAATATAAAATTGAAGCAACAGAATGAGCCGAAAAAATGCGCCCATCTTTAACCATCTTTAATACTTCAGAAAAAGGAACCAAATCATTAGTAATAAATTCATCATAATCAAAATGATGTTTCCCACGATTTTGAGGATCAAATTTGACTAAAGCTAAACTAACTTTTTCCGTAGTAAATCCATCTGAACTTGTCAATGTTGACATAATTTTTACTTTTTTTGCTTGATATCCTGTCTCTTCTTGTAATTCTCTTTGAGCAGCCTCAATCGCTGTTTCACCATTATCAATTAATCCTGCGGGCAATGCAATTACTTCCTGGTTAACCCCCACACGATATTCTTGATTCAAAATAACTTGATGATTTGAACTAATTGCCAAAATATTGACAGCAGGAGTATGTCTAATTAAATCTCGATCAACTGTCAAATTATCAGGCGTTTTTATTTTTTGTTGAACTAAATCAAAAATTGGACCCTGATATAATTTTTTTTCATTTAAAATTTTACCATTTGCGCCTTTTTTATTTAATTTCAAAACTAATCTTCTTTCTTTTGCTTAACCAATTCCCCAAAAGTCATAATTTGACCTAAAGAATCTGAAACTGAAGTTGGAATGACCACTGTGTTGGCACTACTATTTGCTAATTTAGCAAATGCTTCAATATTTTGTGCCGCCAAATACTGTTTTGAGGTTTTACATAGAATTTCGTTTTCTTGAGAAATACGATAAGCTTCTGCATCAGCAGCTACTCTAGCAGCCTGAGCATTTGCTTCAGCAGTTGCAATCAAAGCATCATTTTTAGCCTTATTTGTTAATTCAATACTTCGAGCTTCACCTTCAGCTTTAGCAATTGCTGCTTCTCGCTCTCTAGTAGCATTAATTTGTTTATTCATCGATTCTTGAATTTCCGGAGTAGGTTGTATTGTGTCAATATTAATTCGATCAACATTTACCCCATAAGAATCAGTGATAGAACCTAATTCTTTAGAAAGAGCCGCATTAATTCTTTCAGTACCATTTAAAACTTCATTTAAATCCATAGTACCGATAATTCCTCTTAGGTGAGCTCGTGATTGTTGAATCATGCTTTGAACTGAATCAGCATTTTCAAAAGTAAATTTATATGGATCAGTAACATGATAATTTAAAGATAAGCTAATAATTACTTCAGCGTTATCTTTTGAAATAACCGATTGCTCATTTAACTTTAAAGGAACTTGCGCCAAATCTACCCGATCTACATGAGTTATAAAGGGTAAAATCAAATGAAATCCAGGCTCAATTTTTTTTGAAAATTTACCTAAGGTTGAAACCATCCCTACTTGATTTTGCGGAATAATGGATACAGCATGATTTATCAACAAACAAACAAAAATAACTAATATTAAAAAAAATATAATTAACTTGACATTCATCTTTTTTCTCCTTTTTCTTTTTGTAACCGTAATATATTTCCTTTAAAACCTGTAATAACCACTTGATCACCTAATTTTAAAGGTAAATCACATTCATAGCGATAATAAATTCCATTTAAGCGCAAACGTTTGTCAATAAAATTATCAGGAGTCAATCTAACTGATTCCCAAAGTAAACGATCGTCAAAGCTATAATCCAAAATTGTACACTCCTTATAATCAACAATTTTATCACAGCTAATCAAAAAAAGATCTAACTATTTAAACCGTTAGATCAGAATCAAAAATACCTTAAGGAGTGCTTTCAGTAATTGTCCAAGTTAAATTTGCAGAATAATCTCCCGCAGACCCTAATTGATATAATTTAAGGTTAGTATTTTCATCAGTTAAGATGACTTTCCAATTGCCTTTATTTGCATTACTTAAATTATTAAATAAAACTGTAGCTCCTTGATTCCTAGAATTAATTTGTAAAGTGTTACTCGCAAAAATTGGTTTTGGACTATCTCCAACATATCCATCGGCATCAATCATGCTTTGATTAGCCTTAATTTTTATTGCTCCATTTATGTCTAAACCATCGTGGCCATTTGGTTTAAAAGGACTCATTTGAGCTGCTAATTCACTTTTTTTAGAAGAACTTCCGATGTGAAATCTCAAATATTTAGGACCGTTAATTAAAGAATTCACATAATTATTTTGACGTGAATATCTCATTGTTCCAAAATTTAATTTATCTGGTACTTCGTTAAAAAAGTCTTGTTTTTTTAACGCATAATAAAAACTAATTACCGGATTTACTGTTGTTAATTCAAAAGTACCATTTTGAGTATTTTTACCTAATTGAAAGGTCCCTTGAGTATTTTTAGAACCAACAATTTCATATTCCCCTATTTCATCTGGAGCAGTATAACTCCAATTTAAATTAATAAATCCGGTAATATCAGGAACTATTGGAGCACCCGGTAAAACGGTAATTTGTCCATCATTATCAATAGCATAGAAGCGAACTTTAACTGCTGAAGTATCATTAGTCCTTTGAGTAACAAACACATTAGCTGTAGCGCTTACGTCTTCATAAGTATAAGTAACAGTATGATTCCCTATTTGACTAGTATCTATTGAATTGGGATTTACTGTTATTTTATTAAAAGGGATATCATTACCTTCATTATCTTCCGCTCCAACAAAATTACTCTCAGGATTCCAAATACCTCCTTGCGTAACAATTACATTACGTAATCTAATTCGGTTATTACTAAAATCTACAGTATACACACCATTATAAGCTTTATCTTCTTGGCCTTCTGAAGTAATTATTCCTGCAAAATTAAAAGTAAATTGATTAATATTGCTAGGTATATGGAATGTATTATTTGAAAAAGTTACCCCATTTGTTATATTAGAAAATTGTAATTTTTTAGCTTGATCAGTATGATCAATATTAAGATCAAATAAATTATCAATAGTAATGTCTTGGGTATAATTAAAATGTTTATAAATACTTTGTCCATTAAAGCTTTGATTCCCCGCACCAATTGGACCATCTGTTGGATTTGTAATTTTGATACTCCAAATATTATTCCAAGAAAAAGCATCATTTTGTTGAGTTGGACTTCCTAATGCAGTTGTTGAAGGTAATTCCAATTGTTCAAGGCGACCAGACCAAAACGCTTGATAGTAAATATTTTTAACTGAGCTAGGAATTACTATTTTTTTTACCCTTATGAAAGCAAACGCTAAAGTATCAATTGTTTCAACACCGTCATTAATCGTTAAATTAACTAAATTAGATCTATAAAATGCTCCTTTTCCAATAGTTTTAATATTACCAGGAATTGATGTTTCCTCTATCATAGAAAATTCAAAACAATATTCAGGAATTGCTGCTAGAGTAGATGGCAAACTTAGCTGAGTAAAACCACTAGTATCAAAAGCTTGAATTCCAATAGAAGTTAGACCTTCAGGTAAATTTAAATCACCATTCATTTTCTTAGTTTTCATAAATGCAAATGGTCCAATTGTAGTTAATTTTGAATCAGACGCAAATACCAAAGTTCCAGAATTTTCACCACTATATGCACTAGAAAATGCGGATCGAGATATTTCTGTAACTTCTTTAGGAATTATTAATTGACCACTTAATTGTATTGCATTTTGAAAAGCTGATACCCCAATGGTTTTCAATTGTGAATCAATTGGAAAATTAATACTGCTAGTTTGTCTTGAAAAACTGTTTTCAAAGGCACTTTCTTCAATTGAAATTAAACTTGCGGGGAAAGTAACATTACCACTTAAATTAGTCGTTTGTGAAAAAGCTCCAAAACTAATCGTTTGTAATTGCGAATCCAAAGCAAATTTCAGGCTCCCAGGACCAGCAGAACTGTAAGCATTGGAAAAAGCAGATTGAGATATATTCTTTATTCCCTTGGGAATTAATAACTCTCCTTCAAGATAAGTCGCATTGGAAAAAGAACTTACTCCCAAATAAGTTAATTGAGAATTGCTAGGAAA
This sequence comes from uncultured Lactobacillaceae bacterium, assembly GCA_945273735.1. Taxonomy (GTDB): domain Bacteria; phylum Bacillota; class Bacilli; order Lactobacillales; family Lactobacillaceae; genus Xylocopilactobacillus. The sequence continues at coordinate 34,817 of CALYPJ010000005.1, read as the reverse complement.
AGTAATTTTACTTGGAGCTTTAGCAAAACTTCCTAAAAAAGCCTCATCGCCAATTGTTGTTAAAGTAGCCGGAAAAATTGTCTCTCCCTGAAGATATGAAGTATAAGCGAAGGATTTATCCTTAATATATTTAAGTTGAGAACCGAGTTCAAAGCTTAAATTTGTAACTGCATTTTGAAAACAGCCAAAAAATGCAAGATTTCCAATTGTAGTTACATTTTTTGGAATAACAATATTTCCCTGTAAATTTGAATCATAAATAAAAGCTGAATCACCAATATTTGTTAATTGAGAATTACTTCCAAAATCAATTTTCTCTAAATTATTACAATTTTGAAATGCTCCGTTTTCAATAGACTGTACACTGCTGGGAAAATTAAATTGAACTAATTTGGGATTGTTTTGAAAAGCCCAACCATTGATTATAGTAATTCCTTCATTTAAATTAACTTCCGACAAATTAGGACAACTGCTGGCAAAATCTTGACCAATACTTTGTAAATATTTTCCAGTAGTAATACTTTGAATTGTATTATTTTGCTTAAAAGGGCTTAAAGAAGTAATTACTTTGTATTCTTTACCATCCTTTAAGCAAAAATCTGGAATTACGACTTTAGAATCTGTACCATTATAACTAACTAAATTACACGTTAAATTAATATCATCAAAAGTATTAAAAACAAATTGATCTTGTGAAGTTACTGAACGAACCGAGTTTCCACTTTTAGGTACGTAATGTTGAATTTTATCATCATTTACTTGCTGAGAACTGTTGACATTAGATGAAGTTTTACCATCAAAATTTAATGTTCCATTTTTAAAATTATTGAATTGATTGTTTTGAATTGCTTTAGATATAAAACCATTAGCAACTTGCCCTAAAATTAATCCTATGAATAATAAACTGGAAAAAATCACAGCAAACCAAAGTTTTAGTGATTTCTTTCGCATTAAAAAAATTCTCCTTTTTATTAAAAATAATCATAAGATATATTCAAAAAATATATGAATGGTTATTTGAAAATATCATCTATTTTTTTGTATTCTTTATCATTAAGTGTTACTTGGGATGCTTTTATATTATCTTTAACCTGTTCAATTTTTTTTGCACCTGGAATAACTACAGTAATTGCAGGATTATGAAGATACCAAGCTAATACCAACTGAGCGATAGTAATTTGATGATCTTCTGCTATTGGGCGCAAAATTGCCAATTTTTTATTAATTTTTTCAAAATTAGGGCTTTTAAAATTAGGATCATCATGACGAATATCTCCTACAGGGAAAATTGGTATTTGCTTATATTTCCCGGTCAATAATCCTGAAGCGAGCGGGAAAAAGGGTACAAATGATATTTTTTGTTCCTTTAAATAATCAAAACGATCATTCTCCATTTCACGATGAATTAAACTATATTCTTCTTCATCAACATCAACATATCCGTCTTGGTTTGCCTCTTTTAATTGAGAAAAACTTAAATTAGATACCCCAATTGCTCGAATTTTTCCCGCTTTTTTTAAATCATTTAAAGTTGAAATTGCTTCATTTAAAGGAATTTTATGTTTTGGATCAGGAAAATGTAAATAAAAGATATCAATATAATCTGTATTTAAACGAGCTAAACTATCATCAACCGTTTTTCGTAAAAATTTCGGAGAATTATCAATAATTACCTGACCATCAGATGTAATCCGTTGAGCTCCTTTAGTTGCAATTTGTATTTTTGTGCGGTCATAATCTTTAATTGCTTCTCCAATAAGTTTTTCTGATTCCCCCATTCCATAAACAAAAGCTGTATCTAATAGACTAACCCCACCATTAATTGCAGTCTTAACTATTTCAACTCCCGTTTCGTTACTAAGATTTTTAAATAAATTATGCCCACCAATAGCATTAGTTCCTAAACCTAAAACTGTAGTTGTAACATTACTTTTACCAATTTTAATCTTATCCATTATTCCTCCTAATTTAGAATAATTAAAAATACCCTTTTCAGTTTAATATAAATCGAAATTGTGAAATATTAATGAATTTTCCCCTACTTATTGAAGAAAAATCGATTAACTTTCTGAAAAGTTGTAGCATTATCTACAAGCAAAACATGGTTTATCTTTTCACCTAAATTTTCCAATTCGTACGAATGTACATTTTCATAAACTAATTTACCTGCTTTAACACTTTCAATAGGAACAATCCCATCTGATTTGTCCTCTAAATCACTATAAATATTTTTAATGATTAAATATCGAGGTATACGGTCTTTTTTATTTAATAATGTTCTTAATTCAGAAGAAACATGTTCTAATTTTTGATTTGAAGTTAAAGTATTTTCTTTTAAATCGATACCATTAAATGGTGTGCCTAAAAACATTAAGCGGTTACCTAAAGGGTCTCCATTTTGAACTTCTTCTTCAAAATAATGGCTAATAACTAGCCCCCCATTAGAATGACCAATATAATTAAACTTTTTAAATTTATAATTCTTTTGCAAATATCTTAACGCAATACCAAACCAATAACCTTGTTGAGGTACAGCTTCATCACTGCTTTCATTAAAAGCAATTACAATAACAGGATGCTTTGTCTTTTTTGTTAAAGTTCCTTCCATGGTCACTTTAGCATGCTCGTTAACCGTTAATTTTAAAAAATCTACTCCTGATAAAGAATTTTTTAGATAATCCAACATTGAATCATAGCTATCGGCAGTGCCTCCTGAACCCGGAACTAAAAGTAAGGGAGTAGAGATACTTAAGCGCTTATTTGATTCTGGAAATTTTCTTTGATATTGGTTATTTTTTTGATATTGATTAATCCCCAATATGGTTATCATGCAAAGTCCAATAATCAAAATGCTAAAAATAATTATCAGTTTTTTTTTCATTAATTTTCCTCATTAAGTGGTACTAGATCAAGCAAGCTCAGTCCTGGCAAATTTAATGAAATTTCATAAAAATTCTCCTTACGTAAAGCAATTACAGATAAACTAACTAGTCTTCCACCATCACGGTAAGTTGCCTGAAATTTTAAACTTTTAGCATTATAACTGGGTAAATGCAAACGAATCTTCAAGTATTTATCTAAAGAAAAATTTACTAATAAATAGTGAATTTTTTGATCAAAGCTCGATTCTCCATAAGTGAAATTAACTGTTGGCATTTGAATCACATAAGGTAAATCTTTGTTTTGACTAAAAATTCGTTTCAAAGCTGTCGCTTTGAAACTAGTATACTGTGAACCCCATCCATATTTCGGATCAACAGATAAGGGCAACAAAAGGCTTCTTTGATTTACTAAAGACATCACTGGACCTAATTTTTGTGATTTAGTATTATATGCATCAGATAAAATTTCTACTGATTCTGAATTTTGATAATCAATTTGTAAATAGTCACCAATATGTTGTAACATGCTTACTCTAGGATTAGATATTTGATTTAAGGGTATTCGATATTCTTCGAAAGACTGGTAGTTAGTTCGGGCTTCATGCCAATGGCTTTGTTTAATATTAAGCAATTGTTTTAGTCCTGCATCAATAATTACTTGAATTGCTTCACCATCTAGAATCACAAAATTATTTAATAATAAATCGGTGATAAATTCTTTAGAACTTCCCCGTAAAACTTGACCTGAAATCAAAATAATTTGGTCAGTAAATTTTTGATTATCAAAAGCTACTGGATCTACTGGTAAACCAAAAGTAGCGATTAAAGCCAGTGTCTGGGCTGCTAGTGGATATAAACCTTCAAATTTACCAGACTGATAATTATTACGATAATAAGTTTCTCGAGGATTGAAAAGAACTTTAATACCATATCGTTTTGTAATTTGATGAGCTGTTAAAAACTCCATCAAATCTCGTGACTCTTTTAGCATTGATGCATATTCAAAATCTGGTACAACTCCACTACCAATCATATCGTAAAGATTTAATAAGATTCCCTGAGGATTAAGTAGTATCGAAGACTCAATTTGAAATTGCGAAAAACGCTTTGATTTAGCATAAGGTGAATACATATAATTTTCTAATTCTGGAAACACAAAAGTACCTTTTGGAACAAGAGATACTGTAGTTCGGGAATATTGATTGAATTTTCGCGAATAAATTACCCCAGCTACCTCTTCGTAAGCTGGCAAATGAGGGCGAATTGCCACACCAACTTGATCAGACAAAGCTTCAATTAATCTTGTCCAATCACGACCTTCTACCGCGTGCATTTCGGGAAACGAACACATTAAACCCATTCTTGTTTTAGGTGAAATCGCATGAACCTGTTTTGCAATTTTTTTGGCAACCTTAACCATTTCTTCACCTGCAACTGTTAAATATACTTGACGTTCAGGTGTGGGTTTTCCCGCTTGTAATAAACGCTTAACAAATTCTTCACGTTTTATTTGATAACCCAATTTCTTTGAATAAAGCTCCATATGATGATCACAAAAACATCCCCAACTAATGTAAGGCGAATGAGAGAAATGTCGAAAATCATCTTCCAACCATAAATAATCCGGTAATATTGTTGCATAATGCTTATAAATTTGAGCAATGTAATTTTGCCAAATTAAATCTGCTGGGCATGCAATAGCTACTGCAAGAGTACCATCATAATTGACCATTGGGCTAAAGCCTAATTTTTGACTAATTTTAGCTCCACGATCACTATGTAAAAGAGTAGTCCAGGGGTTTAAACTAACTTTTACTCCAAGCCGTCGCAATTTAGGCATTAATTTTTTAATTATAATTAACCACTGATCTGCTTGTTCTGGCGTTACATGACCCTGATTTAATTCTTCTTGATTTAAAAAGAACGTAATGCCATCAATTGTGCCATTAACAATAAAATCTAATAAATTCTTTTCTTGTTGCTGGTCAAAATTATTTGGATCAAATGAATAACGTAAATCATAACGAAATTTATTATTCAAAGTAATTTCTCCTCATTAAATATCTTTTAATTTCACTTTTATTTTTAATTATATGTATAAATTATAATCTAATAAAAAAAAACCTGAAACTAATTCAGGTTTTTTTATGTATTACTATGCTGCAGTTTAAACATTCGTGCATAATAACCATCTTTTTTAATTAAAGATTTATGATTACCAGCTTCAATAATTTGGCCATTATCTAAAACTAAAATTTGATCAGCATCAACAATTGTCGAGAGACGATGTGCAATCGCAATAGTTGTTCGACCATTTTTCATAGCAGCTAAACTATTTTGGATTTGCTCTTCAGTTTGCGTATCAATATTAGCCGTTGCTTCATCTAAAACTAAAATTTTAGGATTTGTAACTATCGTCCTCGCAAAGGCAAGCAATTGTTTTTCACCGGTAGAGAACTGTTTGCCCCCTTCAATCACCCTTTCATTATATTTTTGAGGTAATTGTTCAATAAATTGATCTGCCTGAACTATTTCAGCTGCTTCTTTTACTTGAGAATCGCTAATTTTATCATTAAACATTCGAATATTAAATTTAATATCCCCATAAAAAATAAATGAATCTTGAAGAACTAAACCAATATTTTTTCTAATTTCTTCGATTGGATAATCACGAATATCTTGATCATCAATTAAAACTTGACCAGAACCAAACTCATAGAAACGCATCAAAACATTAATAATGGAACTTTTACCACTTCCAGTATGTCCAACTAATGCCAATGATTGTCCCGGTTCAACTACAAAAGAAATATCTTTAAGTACAGGATCATTATCATTATAAGCAAAAGTTACATGACGAAATTCAACTTTACCACGAGTAATTTTAAACCCAGTTTTGGGATGTTGAACTGGATTCTTAATATTACTATCCATAATTCGAAAAATTCGACTACCAGAAACGATACCATCCTGAAAAGTTGATAATACATCCATAATATTAACAAAGGGATTAAAAAAGTTACTTGCTAAATTAACAAATAAAAACACATAGCCAACTTCAATCGTATTTTGAAAACTAATAATACCAAAATAAGATAAAATCAATGCATTAGCTAAACCATTTAGTAAATTAATAATTGGCGCTAATAGTAAAGCATTCATTTTAATAACGTTTTTTCGTGCTTGGTAGTAATCATTATTTGTTTTATTAAACTCTTTAGCTATTCGTTTCTCTTGACGAAATTGTTGAATAATATTAATTCCTTCAACTGATTCTGAAATTTTAACATTAATTTCTGATAAACGTTGCCGCATTTGACGATAGTTTTTTGTACTAACATAAAAATAAATCCGGGCAATAATTAAAATTATTGGAATAAAACACATTAAATAAATAGTTAATGTTGAATTCTTTAACCATAAAGTTATTAATGAAGTTATAATTGACACAATTCCAGCAATTATCGCATAAAATAAGTACCAAAAATCATTAAGTGATTCAGTATCGTTAACTAAACGACTAACAATTGATCCACTAGGAACCCGATCAAAAAAGGTCATTCCCAATTTCATAATTTTATGGTAAAGAGTTTTACGCAAGTCCTGCTTTGCTCGTTCCATTCCATTGTAATAAACAAAAGCTGAAATATATTGAGTGATAACACGAATGATAACAAAAGTTAAATAAGATAGAGTAAAATTTAAAAGAATTTTTGTCGCCGTTTGACCTTGACTTAAATGATGATCTAATAAATTTTGAATTACAGTCATCATTTCAATATAAGTTATACTTGAAGCAATACCAAGAACAACTGAAATAACTAAATGCCAAGGATATTTAAGTAAATAATGATTCAAGCGCCCAATAATATGAAACTGTTCTTTCAGCGTAAAATGTTTAGTCCAAACTGATTCTTCCTGACTATCCATCAGTTAAACCTCCCATTCGATCAGATTCTTGTTTATTCCACGTATCATAATACCAACCTTTTTGTTTAAGTAAGGATTCATGAGTTCCACGCTCATTAATCTGACCGGCTTTTAATACTATAATTTCATTAGCTCTCATTACACTACTTAAACGTTGCGCCAAAATGATGGTGGTTTTTCCTTCACGTTCTTTTTTTAGGTTATTTAAAATATTTTTTTCAGTTAAAGCATCCACTGCTGACAAAGCATCATCCAAAATTAATATATCTGGATTGGTAATTAATGCTCTCGCAATTGCAATCCGCTGTTGTTGCCCACCAGAAAGTGAAACTCCACGCTGCCCTACTTTAGTCTGATAGCCGTTCGGAAATGCTTCAATATCTTGATCAATATCTGCAAGTTTAGCCGCTTTTTTCACTTCTGATAAGGACGCTTCAAACCGTGCAAATTTAATATTCTCAGCTACGGTATTTGTAAATAAAAAATTATCTTGAGGAACATATCCAATAGCACGTAAATATGAATCTAGAGAATATTCTTTAATATTTCTTCCAGAATAACTAATCGTTCCATCATAACTATCAAAAGTGCGGAGTAAAAGTTTAATAACGCTACTCTTACCAGATCCTACTGGACCGACTATTCCAAGCATTTCTCCTTTTTTTAAATCAAAATCAATGTTTTTAAGAGCCAGCTTTTTGTCGTCAGGATATTTAAAATTTTGTACATGATAATTCAAGTTACCACTTGGAATCACTTGATTATCATGAAGTGATTCGATAATGCTACTTTTTTCATGCATTAAAAAATTAATTCGATCGTAACTAGCATCCCCACGTTCCATAATGTTAAAAATCTGACCAATAGCAAACATCGGCCAAGTTAAATTTAAAATATATGAAAAATAAGAAACTAATTTACCAACAGAGAGGCTACCAGATGCAACCATTCCTCCACCGATAAAAATTGTTAAAACATAAGTAAAGCCAATAAATAACTGTGATGATAAATCAAATAAAGGATCAATTAAAAAAATTTTACGTGCTGATCGATAAGATTTTTGAGTTAAATTAGCAAAATCTTGATAATCCTGCTCTTCTTGACCTAAAGCTTTAATTACTTTAATTCCACTCATACTTTCTTGGGCTTTATCATCTAAGCGTGAAAAAGAAGCCTGATAATGGTCGTAAGCCCGGTGCATCCATTCTCCCAACAAAAAGGCTGTTAAAGCTAAAAAAGGCATTGGAATCAAAGTCAATAAAGTTAATTTAGGATTAACAACAACAATCATTGCAATAATTGTCGTTAATCCCGTAACAATAGCATCAACTAATGATAAAACTCCACTTCCAACAACTTGCTGGACAGCATTGATATCATTAGTTGCATGTGCCATTAAGTCCCCAACTCGATACTTTTGAAAAAAATTTTCATCCATTTTAAGGTAATGTTGAAATAACCGGCGTCTAAGTACTTGCTCTAATTTTGCAGCCCCACCAAATAAAGCATAACGCCAAATAAAACGCATTCCATAATCAATAAAAGCTAAAATAATAATTAAAAAAACCTGAGAAATTAATAATTTCCAGGTCAAGGTATGTTTATTAAGTTCATCAACTACCATTCCAATAATTAATGGCGGAAACATATGCAAAATGGCTAAAAATAACAAATCACTAATCCCAATTAAGTAACGTTTCCATTCTGCTTTGATAAACCAAGAAAGTTTTGAAAAAATATTCATTCCTACTTCTTTCGTTTATTTGCTTTGCGTTGCGCTTCTTTCATGCTCTCCATGACCTGGTGGAGTTTTTTCGTCGATGGTGTTTGTCCCATCTGCATCATCATCGCTCGCATCATATCTTCAGTAATTGGCGGGTTTTCAACTAACTCTTTCTTAATGGTTGAACGAGCAATAAATACTCCTATCACCATACCGCCACATAATCCAATAACTAAGGCTAAAATAATCCAAATCATCTTTTTATTTCCCTCATTCCCCTTTCAATCTTTACGCAGACCTTTTTGACGTTGCACTTCTCTTAGCTTTTCAGGAGTAATATCATGTCCTTCATTATCGACTACTTTCAAGCTCTCAATTTGCGAACGAAATCCTTTTTTAAATTCATCCAAATATTTTTGGCGTAATTTGGCCTGCTCTTTTTTTTGGTCTGCAGTTAAACCCACAGTTTTTTGTAAACGAGCCAATTCATTTATTCTTGCCAAATATTTGTTCTCCATAAGGCTTGCCTCCGTTTCTAAACATAATTAATAGTATAGGGTAAACTTAACTTAAATTAAAGTCAAAGGTCTACTTAATACTAAATTAAAAAAGATATTTAATTTAAGAAGCTTTAAAAAAGTAAATTAATTATAATTTTTTTAATTTAAATAGTTCTATTTATAACTCATGATTAAAATATATAATTTTTTATAAAAAACAAAAATCCCTTGATAAGCAAGGGATTTAGTAAATCTATAAAGAAACTTTTATCTTCGAGCTTCCTTAATACGTGCAGCTTTTCCACGAAGTTTCCGGAAGTAATATAATTTGGCTCTTCTTACTTTACCAATTTTAACTACTTCTATTTTTGCCACACGAGGTGAATGAAGTGGAAAAGTTCTCTCTACTCCAATTCCACTCGAAATTTTACGAACAGTATAAGTAGCACTGATACTATTTCCACCCTTACGTTTAATTACTACCCCTTCAAAAATCTGAATTCTTTCTCTTTTACCTTCAACAATTTTGGCATGTACTCTAATGGTGTCTCCTGCCTTAAATTTAGGTATATCAGTCTTTTTTTGTTCTTTAGTAATTTCTTCAATTATTGGATTCATTCTAACCTCCGAATATCTTCATTTTCTTTTTCTTGTTCAGCTATAAATTTTTGATACAAATCCGGTCTTTTGTTTTTTGTTCTTTTAATTGCTTGTTTTAATTGATATTTTCTTATAGCTTGGTGATCTCCGCTTACCAAAACTTCAGGAACTCTCATACCTCTAAAATTCCGAGGACGAGTGTATTGTGGGTATTCTAGTAAATTATGTGAAAATGATTCCGTTTTTGTTGATAAATTATTCCCTAATACGCCTGGAATCAAACGAATAATACTATCTAAAATTACCATACAAGGTAATTCACCTCCTGATAAAACAAAATCACCTAAGGATATTTCATCAGAAGCAAGACCCTTTATTCGTTCATCAAATCCTTCATAATGCCCACAAATAAAAACAAGATGTTCTTCTTGAGCTAAATCTTGAGCAAGTTCTTGATTAAAAGTCTTACCCCCAGGATCTAAAATAATGGTCCGAGGCCGATCACTTTGATCAATCGTATCATATGCACTGAAAACCGGTTGAGGTAAGAGCAACATTCCTGGACCGCCACCAAAAGGGGTATCATCAACGTGATTTTGCTTATTTTCAGTAAAGTCTCTAAAATTAATTAAATTTAAATTAATTAAAGATTTGTTTATAGCTTTACCAGTAATCGATGAATTTAAAGCTACAAACATTTCTGGAAAAAGTGTTAAAACATCAACTTTCATCAGCGGTTAATTCCAAATCAACTATTATTTTATGCTTTCTTAAATCAACCTCTTTGATAAAATCAGCAGTATAAGGTAAAAGTTGCTCTTTGTCAGCTTTATTAGCAATTACCCAAACGTCATTAGAACCATATGACAAAATATCTTTTAAATACCCTTGAGGAATTCCATTTAAGTCATAAACTGGTAAGCCAATTAAATCCGAAACATAAAATTCACCTTTATCTAACTGATCGTTTCGATTAGAAATATAAAGAGGCTTTCCAACTAAAGACGTTACAACATTAATATCGTCAAGTCCCTTAAAATTTAAGAACCAAAAAAGTCCTTGTTGGCGACTTTGGCTTATTTCTAAAATATGATCTTGGTGATTAACTGTTACTAATAACTTTTTCCCTTTTTGAAAACGCTCTGGAAAATCAGTAGTAGGCTTTACTTTCACTTCACCTTTTAAACCATGTGTTTTAATAATAATCCCTACTTGATAACGAGGCTCAACTGATTTCATCATTACTCACTACTGAAATTTTAAGCTGCTTTGATCCTAAATGATCAAAAGCTCTAACAACTTGCTGAATATTTTCCGCAACTGTGCCATTTCGACCAATTAGACGACCAACATCGCTAGGAGCGCATTGAATTTTACAATTAATTATTCCAACTTCTTCGTTAACTACAATATTTACTTTTTGTTCAAATTCGACCAAAGAAACCACGATGGTTCTGATCATTGCTTCTAGATCATCACTCATTTTCTATCAATTACTTTTTAGAATATTTTTGATCATGATACTTTTTCATAATTCCTAAGTTAGAAAGAAAACTTTTTACTGTATCTGAGGGTTGAGCTCCTTTATTTAACCAATCAAGAGCTTTTTCTTCATCCAATTTTAATTTTTTGGGTTTAGCTAAAGGATCATAATATCCTAACTGTTCAATATAACGACCGTCCCGTGGCATCCGCGAGTCAGCAACAACAATACGGTAAAATGGCTTTCTTTTAGCTCCAATTCTAGTCATTCTAATTTTAACTGCCATAAAATGTACTCCTTTTGTTAAATTAACTTTATCATTCTACCAGTTTTTAAATAAGCTGTAAAGCATTTTTACTTGACACCATCAAGCAATAAAAATACAAGACTTGATCTCAATGTATTAATATTAAATAAAATAAAAACGTTAACTAAAGTAATTCTATTTTTTAAATTATTAAAAAGATTTAAACAAAAAGCTATAATTTATATTAAACAAAATCATTGAGGTAATTTGCCAAAACTTAACAATACTAAAAATAACTCTGGAAATTACCTTTTAAACATATTAGGAGAAAAAATGAAAAAAGCAAAAATTAACTTAATTTATTTTTTAATTGCCATGGGAGGATTTCTTCTGGGGTATTTGACTAGCGTTATTGCAGGTGTTCTACCATTAATGTCATCAGAATTTAAACTTAATTCACAACAACAAGGTTTAACTTCCAGCATAGTAATTTTTGGTGGCGTATTGGGAGCTTTAAGTTTTGGTAAATTAGCAGAAAAAATTGGTAGAAAAAAAACATTTTTAGGGTTTGTTTTTTTGTGTACTTTAAGTATCATTGGCTGTTCTTTACCACGTAATTTTACAATAATTATGGGATTTCGCTTTTTGATGGGGATTTCAGTTGGAGCAATTCAAGGTTTAGTACCTATTTATTTATCTGAAATTGCGCCAACACCTATTAGAGGCAAAATTTCTTCATTTGCTACAGTTTTAACTAATGGCGGTTTTTTAGTAGCTTACATTGTTAATTATTTATTTTATAGTTCCCAAAACTGGAGAATAATGAATTTAATTTGTCTCATCTCAACATTTTTAATATTACTTGGAGGATTTAAAATTCCAGAAACTCCAGAATGGTTATTAAAAAATAACCAAGTAACTGCTGCCCAGAAAAATCATCTTTTAATTTTTGGTACAAAACTGACTGTGACCTCCAATGATGCTACCTCTAAAAAAACTCTTCATGGTAAAAAAATAGAACATTGGATGATTACTCCCCTAATTTTATGTATATTTATTGTTACATTTCAAAAATTTACTGGGGCAAATACAATTTTATATTATGCACCCAAAATTTTAAAATCGGCACATTTACCTGAGAAACTGGCTTCACTTAGTACAATTGGTATTGGTATAATTTTAGTACTAGCCGCAATTATTTCTCAAAATATTGTAGACAAAGTGGGGCGTAAATTTTTAGCTTTACTAGGAAATGCTTTGATGGGAGGAATTTTAATATTATTAAGTATTTTAACAAAAATTCCTCAAGTACCGGTTTTTATAACAATTATTTTCTTATTCTGTTTTATCGCTGTTTATGCTTTAACCTGGTCGTCAATTCCGTGGATTTTAATGGGAGAACTTTTACCTAATGCCATTAAAGATTTTGGCAGTGCGCTTGCAACAGGAGGAACTTGGTTAGCTGATGCCTTAATAACCTTATTTTTCCCGGATACCTTAAAAGCAGTTGGGATCAGTAGTATTTTTCTATTTTTTGGAATTCTAAACATAATTTGTTGGTTTTTGTTAAATAAAAATCTATTTGAAACTAAAGGGAAAAGCTCAGATGAAATTGCAATGATTGAAAAAAATAATAATTAATTTTAACTTAATATAAAATGGAAAAAAATAGTGTTACTCTTAAAAAATTCGAATAAGCCAAGGGTTACCAACAAAAGGAAACTACGGAGGAATAATTTCACATTCCTTCTCTAATAGTTTAGAGTACGGGAAAAGCGATCTTCAAGCTGCCAAGCTATTACAAATTTTAAATAATTTAGCAATTACTCCTGATGAATTTCAATTTGTTAATAATAATATAGTGCTTCAAAAAGTCGACTTTTATTTCAAGAAATTAATCAACTATATAAAAAAGATTCATTCAGTTTATTAAGTTCTTGGATTAAAAAATATCAAAATAAAATCAACCTGATGAAAAAATTAGTGTTATCTATGTAAAAATTAATCTTTATTTTGTTGACCATAGTTCATTGTCTATGACTCAGGAAAATCTTCAATTGTTAATCATTTGTTAAGAAAAGAACTTGGAATATTTAGAAATTACAAATGATTGAGTTTGCTGTTATTTTAATATATAACTATTCAAAAGACCCTTTATCACAAGATGAACTTATTCAAAAAATCAAACATAATTTTCAACTTTATTTATTACCTAAATTGATGATCTCTTTAATTTAATGAATAATTTAATTAGCTTTTATGGATTGATGTTACAGTATTTTTATTCTATAAGAATTTTAATAGGGCTCAAAAAATTAATTATAAATTAACTAAAATTAAGCAAAATTTTGATCTTACAATGACTGATTTAGTATTGATTTAATTTTGGTTTGCAATTAAAAAACTATACCTCGGTGACTTTCATCAAGGAGATCAAGAAATTAAAGAAATCCTTTGCAGGAGTTTTTAGTATATTTTTTATAATCTGTCTTGTACTAGTTTAACCAATAATAGAAGTACCTTTATCAATCAAAAAAAGCATTGTTGGTAAATTAAAGCTCGAGTTAAAACAATTTTTTGCCTTTGACCTCCAGAAAAGTTTGGCTTTTCTAAATTTATTATTGTTTTTTACCTTGGGGAAATTGTTTTAAATCTTTTTGTAAATCCATTTTAGCAATGTTCGATTGTGCCTTTTTTATGAATTGTTTATTAAACATCGTAATGTTTTCAATAATTTAATCAGAAAAAGGAATGGAATCTTGAGGAATATAACTAAATTCGCTGATCTTAGGCTTTATGACTTTTCCATTTTTATCACAGTATATAATTTCTCCTTTTGCAGGAGTTAAATAACCACTAATTAGCTTTAATAAAGTTGATTTCCCAGAATCACTATCCCCCGTTATTAATATTTTTTCTCCGAATTTAATCAACAAGTCCAGGAAAGATAAGCTTTTACTATTTTTATAATTAATAATTTTTTAACCTCAATCTTTGCAATATTACTTGTAGATTCACCAATTGAAATCTTACTTTTTTGATTAATTATTTTTTTAATTCTTGATTAACCGATTTTGTTGATATTATCGTCCCCAGGCAGCAGTGATTAGCTGTAAGAATTACACTAAATGGAACTAACTTAAAATAAATTAAAGCTCCAGCTAAAACTAAAATTATAGACTGAGCGACTAAATTAAAAATGAGATTAAGAAAGCTAAATTTTGTTTGAATCTTGATTCGAGAAGCTGTTTGTCTTTCCAAATTAGAAGCAGATTGACTTATAACTGTTTCTAATTTTTTGAGCACGGTAACGCATTAATTCAGCGAAAGCACTAAACCATTAAGCAATAGTACCTAAAAATAAATGATTTTCTTTAGAAACATTAACTGTTGCTCTTTGCAATACTTTATAGTAAATAAAAAAAGTTAGATTAAAAGTATCTAACTTTTTTTAATAAGATTATTTAGTTTTAAAATGTTTAATTTTTTTTAACCGCTTTTGCTTACGCTTTTTATTCTTTTTGACCATAGAATTCATAGCCATCCGGCCAATTTTACCTTTTACTCCTTGACCTGCAAACATTTGATCCATAGCCCCTAAATTTCCATTTTGCACTTTATTCATCATAGTTGCAGTTTGTTTATACTGTTTAATTAGCCGATTAACTTCCATCACATCACGTCCTGATCCAGCTGCAATTCGTCTCCGACGACGTGGACTCAAAATACTTGCGTCCATACGTTCTTCAGGAGTCATAGATGAAACAATAGCTCGCATATGAGCAAAATCCTTATCCCCAAATTGAATATTAGCAGCTCCTGGAACATTAGCTAATCCTGGAACCATTTTAATAAGTTCATCAACTGGGCCCATTTTCTGCACTTGATTCATCTGATCAATAAAATCATCTAAATCAAAATTATTTTCTTGAATTTTACGAGCTAAATCTTGAGCTTGCTTTTCATCATATTGTTGTTGGGCTTTTTCAACTAATGATAGAATATCACCCATTCCTAAAATTCGACTAGCCATTCGATCTGGATAAAAAACATCTAAATCAGCTAATTTTTCTCCAGTTCCAATGAACTTAATTGGTACTCCTGTATCATAACGAATTGAAAGTGCTGCTCCACCACGAGTATCGCCATCAAGCTTAGTTAAAACTACCCCAGTGATTCCTAGTGCATCATTAAAATCATTAGCAACATCGACAGCAGTCTGTCCTGTCATTGCATCAACTACTAGCAGAATTTCATTCGGTTGAGCCACTTCTTTAATATTTTTTAGTTCGTCCATTAATTGTTCATCAATGGTTAACCGGCCTGCAGTATCAATAAAAACGTAGTCATGATTATCCTTTTTAGCCTGAGCTAAACCATTTTTTACAATCTCAACAGGATCAACATTTGTACCTTCATCATATACTGGGACTTGTAAATCTTCTCCCAAAGTTTTTAATTGTTCAATTGCTGCTGGTCGATAAACATCAGCTGCAATAAAAAATGGACGCGATTGCTTTTCCTGCATTAATCGACGAGCTATTTTACCCACGGCAGTTGTTTTACCAGCACCCTGAAGTCCCACCATTAAAATAATTGTCGGAATATGCTTAGCTTTATTTAACTGTGCTGCTTTAGAGCCCATTACCTTAATTAACTCATCGTTAACTATTTTAACAATTTGTTGATCAGGGGTAACACTATCTAAAACTTTTGCTCCTAAAGCTTCTTTAGAGACACTGCGAGTAACTTCACGCGTTACTTTTAAGCTAACATCAGCTTCCAATAAAGCGGCACGAATTTCGTGCATCGCATTATCAAGATCATTTTGACTAATTTTCCCTTTCCCGCTAAGTTTTTTAAATGTTTTTTTTAATCTTTCGGTTAAACCTTCAAATACCATTAATTACCTCTCTCAAAATCCATAATTTTTCGAATTTCTTTTACTAACTTTGGGGTAGAAGAATTCATATTTTCTATTTTATTCAATAAGTTATCTAATTGATCTAATCGGGAAAGTAGTCCAACTTTATTTTCATAATTTTCTAATTGTTGCACAGAACGACGTAAATTTTCCGAAACAGCTTGCCGACTTATTTTAAAATACTCACCAATTTCATTCAATGATAAATCTTCATCATAATAAAAAATCAAATAATCCAGTTGCTTTTGAGTTAACAAACCACCATATACATCAATTAAACGAGTAATTCGAATTTTATCAGCAAATTTCATGATGTTTCTAAAATTCCTTTAAAGAAACCGCGCATAAATTCTTCTGGATCAAAATCAACTAAATCATCGACTTTTTCTCCTAAACCAACCAATTTAACTGGAATATTCAATGATTTTTTAATTTGTAAGACAATGCCACCCTTTGCAGTACCATCTAGTTTACTTAAAACTAAACCAGTTAATTTAGTAACTTGATTAAATTCTTTAGCTTGATTCAAACCATTTTGACCAGTAGTTGCATCAATAACTAATAAAGTTTCCGTTGGATCACTACCTGATTCCTTTTTAATTGTTCGCTTAATTTTATCTAATTCATTCATTAAATTAACTTTATTCTGTAAGCGACCAGCGGTGTCTATCATTAAATAATCAGCATTCTCGATTTTTGCTTGATGAATTCCTTCATAAACTAAAGAAGCTGGATCTTGATTGGATTTACCTTTAATAATTTGAGCTCCTGTTTTTTGAGCCCAAAGATCCAATTGTTCAGTAGCTCCTGCCCTAAAAGTATCACCAGCAACTAAAATTACTTTTTTACCTCTTTTGATAAAGCGATTAGCTAATTTACCAATTGTTGTAGTTTTACCAGCACCATTAACTCCAACAAAAAGATATATATTTAAACCTTCGTGATAATTTAAATTTTTAGCCGCATTATCAACATCGTAGCTATTAATTAAATAAGCAATAATAGCTTGACCAATTTCTTTTTTTGTTTTGAGGTTTTCCTCTTTAACCATTTCTTTTAATTGATCCGATAATTTCATAGCCAATTCATAACCAACATCAGATTCAATTAAAAAATCTTCTAAATTATCAAAAAAATCTTGGTCAATACTACGAAAATTTGCTAAAAAATGATTAAATTTTGTAGCAAAACTATTTCGTGATTTCTTTAAACCTAAATCGTATTTAGCGTTAGAATCATTAGTTTTAGTCATTGCTACATCTTTAGAATCGACTTTAGATAATGATTCATCACTAACATTTTCTTTATCAAAAGTTTCTTGAGTTTTTTTGTTAAAATCACTATCTACTGTATCTATATTTGACGACTGTTCAGACTCATGAATATTATTTTGAGTATCGACAGATTGATTAATATCACTTGTAAATTCTGACTCATTCTGATTAATTGCTTTTTTTTCTTCAGACGCTGTTAAATTATTTTCATTTTTTTTAATTTCTTTACTATCAACTTTATCTTGCTCTTGCAAGCTATCAAGATCATTAGAATCTTTTAATTCATCTGTAGTTTGAGATTCTTCTTCAGTTGATTTATTCCCAAAAAGTGATTTTTTTAAGCGATCAAATAATCCCATTTTTACTCCTTATTGATAAGTTCACCATCTAATCTTACCGATACTATTTTTGAAATTCCTGTTCCAACCATAGTTACACCAAAAAGTCTTTGCGCCGCCCTCATTGTTGAACGACGATGAGTAATTACTATGAATTGAGTTTTGCTGTTTAGAGTTTCTAAATACTGACTAAAACGATCAACGTTTGCTTCATCTAAAGCTGCTTCAACTTCGTCAAGAATTGAAAAAGGAACTGTACTAACTTTTATTATGGCAAAAAGCAAGGTAATTGCACTTAATGATTTTTCTCCACCAGAAAGCAAACTTAAAGACCGGCTTTTTTTTCCAGCAGGAGCAGCTATAATCTCAACTCCAGTATGCAATAAATCCTCAGGTTCCGTCAATTTTAATTCTGCATTTCCACCACTAAACATAATGGGATAAATTTCTTGAAAAGCCTGATTTACAGTATCAAAAGCCTTTTTAAATAAATGCCGCACTTGTTCATCTAATTGGTCAATCGATTCTTGTAATTCAATTCTAGCTTGCTGGACATCTTTGAGTTGTTTTTGAGAAAAATCAACTCGTTCTTTTAATTTTTGATATTCATTAACTGCCGCTAAATTTACATTCCCAAAATCTCGTAATTGTTTCTGTAATTTTTTTGGATCAATTTTTAACTCTTCACTAGTTAATTCATGCTCTAAAACTGCTTTTTGTGCAGCTTCATAGCTCATTTCATAATCATTTGCTAAATTATCTAATAAATTATCTAACTGTATTTTAAAACGTGCTGATTGCATACCCAAATCATTTAAGGACTTTTCAATTTTAGCAAAAAGCTGTTGATGTTGACTTAATTGCTTTGCCAACTCCTCTTGTCTAACTTTTAAAATTTGCTGCTGAGCAATCAAAGTTTCTTTATGCTGATTTAAATCAGTTTCACTTTTAGTAAATTCTTTTAATTGATTTGAAGTGACCTTCAAATTAGCTGTAATTTCAAGATTCTGTCTTTGTAAATTGTTAACTTTCTTTTGATCCGCTACTTGTTCTTCTTGATTTTTACTTTGCTGGGTTAAAAAATCTTTTAACCGTTGTTGAAAATTGAGTTTTCGCTCCCTTAAAGTAGCAATCTCTGCTTCTAACTTACTTTGCTTGCCAGCAACATCTGCCTGTAATTGTTGTTCAATTTGATTATTAATTACTGTCATCTGCTGATCCATTTTTGTAATTTCACTAGCATTGATTTTCAACTGATCTTGAAAATTAATTATTTCTTGAGAGTCAGTTATATTACGGTTTTGCTCGGCAATCTCCAGATTTAATTCAGTTGTTTGGTCTTTGATACTTTTTTCTTGTGTTATAACACTAGTTAAATCCTGATTTAATTTAGATAAATCAAGATTTACTTGTCTAATTTGTTCATTTATGTGTGATAAGCTAGTTAAAAGTTCTTGTTGCTCATTTTGTAGGTTTTTTAACTTGTTTTGATTAACCAAAATTTCTTGTTGACAATGAACAATTAATTTCTTTTTTTCTGTAATTTCACTTTTACGAAAATAATCATGACGTTTGTTCGACTTACCTCCAGTCAAAGAACCGCCGATATTAATTAAATCTCCAGCCAAAGTTACAATTCGATAACGACTTTGCATTAAATGGGATAAATTAGTAGCTGCATCTAGATCATTTGCAATTAGTAACTTTCCAAAAAAATTAGAAATAACTGAACGATATTGCGGATTAAATTCAATTAAATCTAAAGCCACTCCTAAAAAACCCTCTTCTTGATTTAATTTTTCTTTAACATTGTGATTTAATTCCTGAGCTTTAATCCGATCTAATGGATAAAAAGTAGCACGTCCTTTATTTGCCACTTTTAAAAAAGCAATGGCCCGTTTAGCGGCAGCTTCATCTACAGTTACTATATTTTGAAAACGAGTACCCAAAGCTTCAGATAATGCTGTTTGATATTTCTCGGGAACTTGAACTAATTGAAAAATAGTCCCAACAATTCCCCCAATTTTATCAGCATTTTTTATAATCACTTTAACTCCATCAAAAAAGCCATTAAGTGAACGTTCTTGATTAGCCAATTCATTAACTTGGGTTTGCAGAATCTGTTGATCATTTTGTTTTATTGAAAGTTGTTGTTTTAACTTCTCTTGCCTTATTTTAAAACCTTGAAGTTTTTGGTTAATATTAGCTAAAGACTTTTGAAGTTGTGAAAGCACCTTTTGACTGTCTTTAATTTTTTGTTCAAAATTTATCTTTTGTTGTTTTAAATCCGTTAAAATTAAATTTTTTTCTTGAATTCTTTTTTGATAATTAGCAATTATTTTATTTCTAGAATTTACTTCGTTTTCTATTAAATTAAGTTTATTTCTCAAATTAGTTTTCTTATTTAATAAATCAAAATATTGTTCTTTTAAACTAGCTAATTCTTGATTTAATGACTCTAAATCTTTACCTGAAATTGAATTAAGATCGGTTTGTTTTTGAAACTTCAAATTTAATTTTGGCTCAATTTCTTCTAAATCTTTCTTAACTTTCTCTTGTTGTTCATTAATTAACAAAGCTTCTTTTCTTAAAGAAAGTAAATGATTATTTAATTCAACTATTTGAGCTTCATTTTGAGATTTTTTTGTAAGTAATACTTGATGCTTAGAATTGACTTGATCACGGCTTTTAATTAAGGTAACCAATTTTTGCTGAAGATGATCCAGATTTTCTTGATATTCATGCTCTTTATTTTGTTCAGCAGTAATTTGAGTTTTAACTGTTGATATATTCTCTTGATATTGATGATTTTCTTTTTCTAATTTCTTTTGTAATTCAATTTTTTGATCACGTTCTAAAACAATTTTCTTAATTTTAGCAACAATACCGTAAAGATTAATTCGATCATATAAATCTTTTAAATTTGCATACTCAGTTGCTCGTTTGCTTTCACTTTCAAGTGGTTTTAAATTATTATTTAATTCTAAAAGCAGGTCTTTTAATCGTTGAACTTCAAAATCCGTTGATTCTAAATTATTTACGGCTTCACGACGATTTAATTTATATTTATAAACCCCAGCAACTTCTTCAAACACGCCACGCCGGGCTACCGGATCACTATCAATAATTTTTTGAACTTTTCCTTGGGTTATAAAAGCTAAAGTATCCCGACCTAATCCCGCACTAAAAAATAATGCTTGTACATCCTTTTGTCTTACCTTTTGACCGTTAATCTCATATTCTGAGGTACCATCACGATATAAAATACGACTTATAGTTACTAAATCACCATAATCTTTTAGTAAACGGTTACTATTATCCAAAACCAACTGTACTTTAGCTCGATTAAGTGCTTTTTCAGTTTGCGAACCAGAAAAGATAATATCTTTCATTGTATTACCACGCAAACTCTTTCCGGATTGTTCCCCCATTGCAAATTGAATAGCTTCAATAAGATTACTTTTACCAGATCCATTTGGTCCAATAATCCCATTTATTCTTGAATCAAAATCAATAGTTGTTTTCTTTTGAAAAGATTTAAAACCAGTTAAAGTTAAAGTTTTTAAAAACAAATATTACTTACCCTTATTCGCATTTATTTTAGCTAAAGCCACTTTTGCTGCTTCTTGTTCAGCTAATTTACGATTATGTCCTACACCACTACTTATCAATTTACCATTAACAAAAAGATCAGTTGCCCAATCTTTTCTTTGATCTGGATGATCATGGGGAATATATTCAATCTTAATAGTTCCGTCTTCTTGCAATAATTCTTGTAAAGCTGTTTTATAATCAACATTAACTTTTAAATTACCGTTTTTAATATCTTTAATAATCGTTTCATTCAAAAATTTGGTAACAGCTTCTAAACCCGAACTTAAGTATATTGCTCCTAAAAGGGATTCAAATATATCCTCCATTAAAGAACGGCGGTGATTACCACTGTTTTTTAACTCTCCCTGTCCAAGCAACACTGCCTGATCCAAGCCAATTTCCAAAGAAAATTGACTTAAACTAGCTGATTGAACAATATTAGCTCGAAAGCGAGTTAATTCACCTTCGTCAAAATCGGGATAATTTCTATAAATGTAGGCCGTAATTACAAACTGTAAAATTGCATCTCCTAAAAATTCTAATTTTTCATAACTCATTGAGCGGTCTTCATTCATTTCATTTACATAACTCGTATGGGACATGGCCTGAACTAACAGGTCATAATTAACTGTAATACCAAAACATTTTGTTAATTTATTTTGTAATTTTATTATTCGCTTATTTTTAGTATCCATAGTGAAAATTATACAAGAATAAAGGGCGACATTAAAGGATAAAAACTGTTATTACTTTTCTTTTCAAAGTTTTATACTTTTTTTAATATATAAAAAAAACCAGTTACTTTTAAATTAAAGCCTGGTTTTTATAATTTAAACAACTAAATTAAATTTACTTACTTAAACCAACATTATAATAATCATTAAATGCTAATTTTCTTGAATAATTTTCAACTTTTTTATTTACAGCATAAACATTATAAGCACGATCTAAAGGAACAATATATGCTTCTTTATTCATATTATCTTGCCATTTAATCATTGACTTAACAAAATGATCATGATTTGTTGCTGAAGCTTGAGATTGTACATCTCTAATTAACTTATCATTAGTTTTACTACTAAATCTTGAAAAGTTCATTGGTTGGTTTGATGACCACATCGAAGCAGCTGCGCTAGGTTCACTAGAAAGAGACCAAGCAGCCATGAACACATCAATATTACCTTGACTTGTGCTCTTCAAATTATCATAAAATGAATTAAATTCAGTTAATTTACCATTTAATAATTTAACTTTTAAACCAACTTCTTTCCATTTTTGAATATAATTATTTACAATAGCTTGCTGCTCTGGCTTACCAGACATCGCAGCAAATGTTATAGTTAAATCTTTACCCTTAGGATCCGTTCGGTAACCATCTTTGCCCATCTTATAACCAGCATCATCTAACAATTTCTTAGCTTTA
Source organism: uncultured Lactobacillaceae bacterium (assembly GCA_945273735.1). Taxonomy (GTDB): domain Bacteria; phylum Bacillota; class Bacilli; order Lactobacillales; family Lactobacillaceae; genus Xylocopilactobacillus. The sequence continues at coordinate 11,899 of CALYPJ010000005.1, read as the reverse complement.
GCTGGGTCATATGGAAATCCTTTGGCTTTAGAATCATGAAATTCACCAAATGCAGTAGGAATCAGAGTAGTATCACGATAACCCAATCCGTTAGAGAATTTATCAACTACTTGATCAACATTCATTGCATAAGCCATTGCTTGTCGTAAATTTTGATTTCCCATTTTAGCTTTTGGGTTTTCGGTATTAACATTCTTAACTCGATCAAGAGAACCAACTCTAAAGGCTAAATAAGTATACTCCATAGGTTTAACACCTAAATAATTATATCCACTAGTATTTTTTACACTTTTCCAATTGCTTGATCTAACTTGGATAATATCAAATTTATGAGCTTTAATTTGCTGTGTTAAAGTTGCCGGATTAACAATTGATACAGTAACACTGTCTAATTTTGGTTTCCCGCGATAATATTCTTCATTAGGTTCAAAAGTTACAGATTGACCACCTACAATATGTTTTACTTTATAAGGTCCAAAAAACAATGGAGCAACTTTATTTTGCTTAGAAGCTTTTAAATCTTTAAAAGCTACATCTTTTAAATAATGGTAAGGTTCCGCATTTTCAGAATACCAACCATTACCAGAAACATCCATTCCTGTTTTAATTTCTTTAAAGTGAATAACGATACTATCTCCATCCTCACCTTTTGGATAAGTAATTCCAGAAATTGTTTTAGCTTTGCCTTCATGGTATTCTTTCATACCTTCAATATTTTCATACTGATCGTTATAACGTTCAGATTCTGTATCTTTATTACCAATAATCTCATAAGGATATTCTAAGTCTTTAGCAATAACTTTCTTACCATCAGACCACTTCAATTTAGGATTAATTGTAATTGTAGCGGTTTTTGCCTTATCATCAAATTTAATATTAGCAGGACCACCATCTTGAATATTAAAATTATCATCAGTTTTAAAAAGGCTTTCACTAGCCCATCTCATTATATGTTCATCAACTGCACTTGTTTGTATTTCTGGCAACCAATCCGCAGAAAAAGGGGTATCATTAATTTCCGCAACTTTTAAATCTCCACCCTTAGAATCACCTTTTTTTGAATCAGTTTTAAATGTTACTTTCGCTGAATTCGTATCAGTATTTTTTGTACTACTGCTACTTGAAGAACTACTTGAGTTACTAGAACCACAAGCCACCATCATCGTTGTAGCTAAAAGAGTAACTCCAGCGCTTAATATCTTTTTAAGCTTAATCATAAATTCATCTCCCAACAAATTAAATTTTAAAAGTACTATACCAGTTTTTGAATAAAATTACAAACGTTTTAAAGCTAAGCTGTTCTTTGTCGTGCATCTGCTGCCCGTCGCAAAGCTTGTCCAAAGAAATTAATACTTACTGTTAAAATTACTAAAGTAATCAAAGCAGGTAACCATCCCCATGGGTAAGTTAACATATAGTTAGTGTCACCAGCATAGCCAATTAAAGTTCCAATACTTGGTACTTTGTCTGGCAAGCCAAAACCTAAATAACTAAGAGTAACTTCAAAACCAATCATACTTGCAAGCGTTAAAGTAAAGTCAGTAATAATAAAAGTAGAAATATTTGGTAAAATCTCCCGAAAAATAATTTTAAAATTACCGGTTCCTGAAGTTTTTGAGGCTAGTACATAATCTCGATCACGCTGAGATAAAGCTAAAGAGCGCATTAACCGAGTAGTAGACATCCAAGACATGGCTGCCATTAGAAGTACAAGATTTACCGGAGTATAGTTTTTCCAAATTGAAACAATTGTAATTACCGCCATAGTTTGAGGAATAATCATAAAGAAATCGACAATACGCATAATAATTAAATCAACTATTCCTCCATAGTAAGCACTGATAAAACCAACAAATATGCCAATACTCTCAATTAAAATGGCTAAAGCAATGCCCATTAAAATTGAATTACGGGCTCCAACAATTAAAAAGCCTAAAATATCATAACCTGAATTTTCAGTTCCTAGAATATGGCCAGCTTGTCCTGGTTTCAACCAGGCATTAAAAATATCTACTGTAAGTAATTTATCTTGGTTAATAAAAAAAGACCCAATAATTGAAAATAAAATTATAAATAAAGCAACAAATAGAGAAACCATTGCCCACTTATCATGAATAATTTCACGATAAATTGTTTTTAAAGTAGAAGGAGTTACTTCTTCATTTCCTAAATCTTTTTGATTTTCTAATTTACTTTTTTCTACTTCTGCCATTTCTACACCTACTGAATTCTGATCCGAGGATCAACTATACTCATGATAATATCTGACAATAAATTCCCCAACAAGGTCAATATTCCAAACAATAAAGTTAAAGTAATCATTACTGAATAATCGCGACTATTAACAGATTGTAAGAATAATTGTCCCATCCCTGGATAAGAAAATATGCTTTCAGCAACGATAGCACCACTTAAAAGTCCGGTAATTGTTCCTCCTAAAGAAGAAGCAATTGGAAGAAAAGCATTTCGAAGAATATGTTTTCGGAAAATAACTTTTTCCGGAACTCCTTTTGCTCTTGCCGTTCGTACATAATCTTCTTTGGTATTATCAATAATTCCAGAACGCAAATACTGAACGATTGCCGTCGTCCCCGAAAGCATCATTGCTATTGCCGGTAAAATCATGTGATAAATTCGTGAAAAGAAGATCTGAACAAAACCGTGAGCGCTTGCTGAAACAGTTCCGGTTGAAGGAAAAATTTTAAGAATAAATGAAAACAGTATTAAAAAAATCAAATAAATAGCGAAAGGTGGTACAGAATTAACAACAAAATTATAGAAGGCAATAACGCGATCCGGCCATTTTCCTTCATTTTTTCCGGCAATCAAACCTAAAGGAATTGCAACTGTATAAGTTAAAACAGCTGTTAATAAACCTAACCAAAAAGTATTAGCAGCACGTTCCCCAATTAAGCCTAAAACCGGTCTATTATATGTGTAACTTTGGCCAAAATCACCTCTAAAAATATTTTGAACCCAATGACCATACTGTACTAATGGTGGATCATAAAGCCCCAACTGATGTTTTAATGCTTCAATCGTCTTAGGATCAGTATTAGGATTAATTTTGCCACTAAATGGATCCCCAGGCATTAATTTAGCAACAAAAAATACTAATAAACTTAAAATTATAATCTGAGGGATCATCAACAAAATTCGCCGTAAAATTGTCTTCCACATGATTATTCTCCTCCTTGCTCAACCATAGAATTACTTTCAGGCACTGCTGCATAATGCGTATTTGAACTAGAAACTGGTTTTAAATCCAAAACTCGATGATTTTTGTCATACCAAGCTTTTTCGTCATTTTCATATTCTGCTTCAACACGTAAGCGTTCTTTCGTATCTTCTTGTCGATTACGGGGGTTGATATCTGGAATTGCAGCTAAAAGGCGTTTCGTGTAAATATGTTGAGGCCGATCGTAAATATCTTCTCGTGTTCCAACTTCAACAAATCGTCCTCTCGTCATAATTGATAAGTTTTTACACATATGTCTTACTACACCCAAATCATGTGAAATTAAAAGAAAAGAAATATTAAATTCTTTTTGAATATCTTGCATATAATTTAAAACTTGCGCTTGAACTGAAAGATCCAATGCAGAAACCGGTTCATCAGCAACAATTAACTTAGGATGAGTTGAAACTGCTCGAGCAATACCAATACGCTGTCTTTGCCCGCCACTAAATTCAAAAGGATATTTATACATTGAACCCTTTGGCATTCCAACAATATCCAATAGCTCCTTTACTCGGTGATTTTCTTCAGTTTTAGATAATTTTTCAAAATTACGTATTGGTTCAGCAATAATATCATTAATTCTTTTTCGGGGATTCAAACTGGATAGAGAATCTTGAAAAATCATTTGAACATCTCGATTATATTTTAGTTTCTTACGGTTACGACCTTTAGTTACATCCTCACCCTTATAAATAATTGACCCAGCAGTCGGACGTTCAATTCCTACAATTGTTTTACCAATAGTACTCTTACCTGATCCAGATTCGCCGATTAACCCGTAAGTTTCACCAGGCTCAATTGATAAGTTAACATCATCAACGGCTTTAACATAGCCTTTAATGGTATTAAAAAATCCCCCGCGTATGGGATACCAAACTTTTAAATTTTTAACTTCAATTATACTCATTTAAGTCACCTACTTTTCTTCTTGAAAATGAAAAGTTTGATAGCATGTACAAAGAACATAATGCCCGTCACCAACTTGATGATAACTAGGATTTTCTTCATGGGCGCTTGCCGGAATCCACGGAATTCGGGGAGCAAAACGACAACCGCTTCGTTTCATTTCAGATAATGGAGGAACATTACCTTGAATTACATGCAAACGATCACCTAATTCTCCTGCTTGAGGAATTGAGTTTAATAAAGATCTCGTATACGGATGTTTAGGGTCTTCAAAAATATCAAATACACTACCTATTTCAACTAATTGACCCGCATACATTACGCCAACTCGATCAGCAATTTCCGCAACAACACCTAAATCATGAGTAATAAAAATAATTCCAGATTCTTTTTCCTTTTGAATATCCTTTAAAAGATCAATAATTTGGGCTTGAATAGTTACATCTAATGCTGTTGTTGGTTCATCAGCAATAATTATTTCTGGGCTACAAGCAACTGCTATAGAAATAATAATTCGCTGCCGCATTCCTCCCGACAGTTCATGCGGATAACGCCGAAATGTCCCTTCAGGATCTGGAATCCCAACACGCTTTAATAACTCTAAAGCTTTTTTCTTCCTTTCAGCTTCAGAATCCTTAGTATGATAATATAAAGCTTCTGTAATTTGATCACCAACACGCATCAAAGGATTTAAGGCAGATAAAGGGTCTTGAAAAATCATCCCTATATTTTCTCCCCGGATTTTGTCGTATTCATCTGCATTTAAATCTACTAACTCTTGACCACGGTATTTAATTGATCCCTTAACTTTTGAGTTTAATGGATCTAATAAACCTACAATACTAGTTGCTAAAGTTGATTTACCGCATCCTGATTCCCCAACAATTGCATAAATTTCATTTTTTCTTAGAGTCAAAGAACAGTCATCAACAGCGTTATAGAATTTTCCATTAATTCGAAAAGCAGTACGTAAATGCTCTATTTCTAAAAGTACATTATCTTTTTCCTTATCCATAGGTTCTCCTCCAAACTATGTAGGTTTAATTATACTCAAAAAGACGCAAAAAATGAATTATTTTTCATTTTATTTTCGCATTTTACTAATTTTATTGAGCTTTTATAAAATTAATTGCATCTTGAACCGTATGAATTTTAGCTGAATCTTCATCAGATATTTCTTTACCAAATTCTTCTTCTAACTCTAGAGAAAATTCCAACAAAGAAATGGAATCAGCGTCCAAATCATTTTTGAAATTAAGTTGGGGAGTTATCTTTTCTGGTTCAATTTCAAATTGCTTAGTGATAACTGTTTTAATTTTGTTGAAAATTTCTTCATCTGTCATTTTGCTCTCCTTTTTCAATAAAGGTCTTTAAACTTTTGCACCGTTTGACCTTTAATCATTTCTTTTACTTGTTTAATTGCATAGTATACCGTTTCAGGTTGCGAATTACCATGACCTTTAATTACAGGAGCGTTTACCCCCAATAAAACAGCTCCACCGAATTGAGAATTATTAAATTGCTGGGCTAAACTTCCTAAACTTCCTTTTACCAATAAAGCACCTAATTTTGTTGTAAAACTGCCATTAATCAAATTATTCTTAAGCAAATATAATATTGTTTTCATAGTGCCTTCTAAGGTTTTTAAAACTGCATTACCAGTAAAACCATCAGTAACTACTACATCAGCGTCACCTTTAAACAAATCATTTGGTTCAATATTTCCTTTAAAATTTATATCTGATATCTGACTAATTTTTTGATATGCTTCCTGATGTAAAGAATCACCTTTATGAGATTCACTACCAATATTTAATAATTTTACAACCGGATTTTTTACTCCTCGTAAATCGGCAGCATAAATGCTACCCATTTGCGCAAATTGAGTTAAATAACTCAACTTTACTTCAGCGTTAGCGCCAACATCTAGCATATTATAATATTTACCAGAAATAACGGTTGGTAAAGTTGGCATTAATGCTGGCCGTTCTACATTTTTAATTCGCCCAATTATAAAAATTCCAGCTGCTAAAACGGCTCCAGTATTACCACAAGATAAAAAGCCATCAGCCTTACCTGCTTTAACATCAGCAGCAGCTCTCACTAAAGAAGAATCCTTTTTGTGACGAATTGTCGCTACAGGTTCATCATTGCCACTAACTACCTCAGTTGTATTAATCAAAGTAACCTGTGATGAGGGAGTAATTAATTTTTCTAAAGTAGCCTGCGGACCAAACAATCGAATTTGAGTTTCAGAATCCTCTTTTAAAAATCTTTCAATACCATCAACTATCGATTTTGGGGCTTCATCGCCGCCCATAGCATCAATTGCAATTATCATATTTTCTCCTTCAATTGATTGCAAATACTTGATTAATCAATCGTTTCATCTTTATTTTGAGTTTGCAAAAGGAAATTAGCAAAATTCGCATGTTGAGCGTCTTTTAATTCAGGATCATTACTAAAGACTTGATCAACAGCTTTACGAGCTAAAAGTAAACTTTTTTGATCTTGTAATGGATCGCCAATTTTAAAATTAATATCTCCCGATTGCTTACTTCCAAATACTTCACCTGCACCACGCAGTTTCAAGTCATTTTCGGCTAAATAAAAACCATCATTAGATTTAACCATTAACTCTAAACGTTTTTGAGCAATTTCATTGTGTGGATGCGCTACTAAAAGACAATAAGATGCATACTTATCTCGACCTACCCGTCCTCTTAACTGATGTAACTGGGAAAGGCCAAAGCGATCAGCATCATAAATAATCATTAAAGTAGCATTTTTTACATCAACACCAACTTCAATTACTGTTGTTGAAACCAAAATACGTATTTTTTGTTGCGCAAAATCTTCTAGAATTTGTTCTTTTTCTTCAGGTTTCATTTTTCCATTTAACAAGCCTACTCGAACATCAGGATAATGCTTTACGTATTGGTCATAAATATCTTGCGCATTTTTTAAATCAATTTTCTCTGATTCCGCCACTAAAGGAGCCACAACATAAACTTGATGATGATGCGCCAATTCAAAAGTTACTGCTCGATTAATTAAAGGATCATTCGCGTTTTTTATCCAAAGCGTTTTAATTGGAATTCTACCTTGGGGCATTTCTTTGATTGTTGAAATTTTAATGCTCCCGTAAATCGTAATTGCTAAAGTTCGTGGGATCGGAGTTGCCGTCATTGACAAAATATTAGGCATTAAACCTTTAACCCTTAATGTTCGGCGCTGATTAACTCCAAATCGATGTTGTTCATCAATTACAACAAAAGCTAGATTTTTAAATAAAACATCATCTTGAATTAAAGCATGAGTACCAATAATTAAATCGATTTCACCAGTTATTAATTTTTGTAAAATTTGTTCTCGCTTGATTTTGGAGGTCCCGCTAGTTAAAAGTTCTAATCTTAGCGAAGTTCCTTGATATATTTTTTTTAATTTAGCATAATGCTGAGCAGCTAAAACTTCTGTTGGCACCATTAAAGCACTTTGTAAATTTGCTGTAAAAGTTGCAAAAATACCTAAAGCAGCAACTATGGTTTTTCCGGAACCCACATCTCCTTGTAAAAGTCGATTCATCGCATATTTATTTTTTAAATCATAACAAATTTCATTGACTGCTCTTTTTTGAGAATTAGTTAATTCAAAAGGCAATGTTTGAATAAACTTTTTAAGATCTAATATATTGTATTGAACTGCGATACCATCTTGATCATCTTCTTTTTTTAACCATCTTAAGCGACCAAGATATAAGAAAAATTCTTCAAAAATAGCAGTATTACGAGCAGCTTTTACTTCATCAAAAGTTTTAGGAAAATGAATTTGCCATAACATTTTATCTTCCGGTAACAAATGTAAATCTTGACGAATTTTTAAAGGAATCAAATCTACTATTTCTGAACCATATTTATCAAAAGTAATGCGAATTAATTTACGTAAAGCCCACTGTTTCATGGAAGCCGAGGTCGAATAAATTGGTTCCAAACGATCAGTTTCTTGGGGATCAATAATCTTATTACCAACTAAATTAAGTTGGGATTGTTCCCACTTACCATAAATTGCTAAATCTTCACCTAAAGTTATCTTATCACGCAAATAGGGTTGATTAAAAAACACAACGTTAATAGTTAGGTCTTGGACAAGCATTTTAAAGCGCAAAGTACTGCGCTTCCCGCCAAAACGACTTAAAATTGGACTTGTAGTAACAGTTCCACGCAAGACAGCCTTATCATTATCTTGCAAATTATAAATATTCTGTTCATAAAAATCATTATAGCGATAAGGAAAATAATAAAAAAGATCCATCACAGTTTGGATCCCTAATCCACTTAATGCTTCGACCTTTTTCTTTCCTACACCAGGTAAAATTGATACTGATTCATATAAATGTGATTTAATCATAATTATTCTATTGAAATTAGATAAGGATAAATTGCTTGATCACCTTCATGAATTTCAGTTTCAAGATTGGGATATTTATTTTTAATTTCATTTTCCACTTTTAATGTTTCTCGCTTAGAAGCATCGATTCCATAAAAAATAGTAATAATTTCACTATCATCATCTACCATTTGTTCGATTAATTGCATTAAAGTATCTGGCCTACGTAAATTTGCAGTAACTATTTGACCGTCAGCAAGACCAATAAATTCACCTTTTTTAATATTTAAACCATTAATTTGAGTATTTCTAACCGAAGTAGTGACTTCACCTGATTTAACCATTGAAATATCTTCTTTCATATTTTGGACATTTTCTTCAAGTGAATTACTTTTTACAAAAGAAAATAATGCAGAAATACCTTGTTGAATAGATTTTGTATTTATGACTTCTACTGGTAATTTTACTGCACTAGCTGCGGCTTGTGCTGTCATTAACACATTTCCATTATTAGGTAATATAATGGCATTTTTAGCAGATGTTCGATTTAAAATTTTTACAAAATCTTCAGTACTAGGATTCATTGTTTGTCCCCCAGTAATTATATGTGTTGCACCTAAACTACGCATAAGTTCTATAATTCCTTTTCCCTGCGCAACAACAATAATTTCTGTAGTTATATCTTTATTTGGAGTATTATTTTCATCATTTTCAATAATGGTTTCATGTTGCAAACGCATATTGTCAATTTTAACTTTTTCTAATTGTCCAAACTTTTCACCATAATTAAAAATCTTTTCCGGATGCTCAGTATGAATATGAACTTTTGCCACTTCATCATCAGAAACTGCTAACAATGAATTACCAAGTTTATTTAAATAGTTACGAAATTCTGCTAAGTTAAATGCTGCTTTTTTAGAATCCAAATCAATCATCATCTCAGTACAATAGCCATATTCGATATCATTTGTAGCTAATTGACTTTGAATACTTTGATGATGAGCCGCATTTACCATTTCATTCATTTGCTCATCACTTGGAGTATATATATCGTCTTTAACTTCACCTTTAATCCCATTTAAAAAACCTTCATAAAGAAAAACTAAACCTTGACCTCCAGAATCAACAACTCCAACTTCTTTTAATACAGGTAGTAAATCTGGTGTTTTCTTAAGTCCAATTTTCGCTCCTTCAACTACCGCACTCATTACATTTTCTAAATCATCATTTTCAGCAACAGCTTTAATTCCTGATTGAGCCGCATACTTTGCTACAGTTAAAATTGTTCCTTCAACAGGTTTCATCACTGCCTTATAAGCGGAATCGACTCCTTGTTTTAACGCAGCAACAAAATCACTTGCATTAATACTTTCTTTAGTGGCAATTTCTTTTTGAAATCCTCTAAAAATTTGCGAAGAAATTACACCTGAGTTCCCTCGGGCTCCCATTAACAATCCTTTACTAAAAGTAACTGCCAATTCCCCTACACTATTAGATGAAGATTCATTAACAAATTTAGCACCACTTTGAAAAGTTAAATTCATATTGGTACCAGTATCGCCATCTGGTACTGGAAAAACATTTAATGAGTTAATAAAATCTACATTCTTATTGAGACGATGAACTCCCATTTTGATCATATCTCTGAAGATTTCAGAATCAATTATTTGTTTAGTCAATGCTATTCCCCACTATTTCTAGTCATCGATTAATTTTACATCCTGAACAATCACATTAACGGTTGCTGGACTAACTGATAACATTAATTCTAAGTTATATCTAATTCGGTCTTGAACATTTTTACCAATTTCTGATATTTTCATGCCAAAGCCAACAATAATTGCTACTTCTACCTCAATTTCACCTTTAACTTGTTTTATTTGAACTCCTTTTTGATAATTTTTTTTATTTAACAACCCATATAAATTATCACGAAAATTATTTAAAGGTGCTAAGCCAATTACGCCAAAAACATCAGCTACAGCATTACCAACAATTGTAGCAATTACACTATTAGAGATTTCAACTTGGCCAAATTTTGTATTAACTTTCAATCCCATTGAAAGCTCCTTTCATCAATATCTATTTTTTTATTATAAGTTTACCGCAAAAATGAAAAATGCTCTTCCTTGAAGAATCTCAATTTGCAAAAATCCTGCTTTAATGATACTATTTTATAGATAATTTTTAAATGGAGCGTTAATTATGGCAAAAGATTACTTTACAGGAAAACACACATCCTTTGGTAATACCCGTTCTCATGCCTTAAATTCTAGTAGGCGTAAATGGAAACCAAATTTACAAAAAGTTCGAATTTTAGTAAATGGTAAAAAGAAAAAAGTCTGGGTCTCAGCCCGGACGTTAAAATCTGGTAAAATTACTAGAGTGTAAGCAACGTTAAAAGTTGCTTTTTTTATTCTTCAATCAATTGCCGTAATTTAACTATATTACCTAAAGGATTACCATTTTTAAATAAATAAGATCCAACCACACACTCATCTGTATGAGCTTGTTTACATTTTACAATTGTTTGATCGTTTACTCCCCCATCAACTTCAATTTTATAAGTATATTGATTAATTTGACGAGTCAAATCTAATTTTCTTACTTTATGAAGCATTTCTTTTAAAAATTTTTGTCTTCCAAAACCGGGATTAACCGTCATAACCAAAATTCGATCTGCTATCATAATTGCCGCTTCAATTGCTTCATATGAAGTGCCAGGATTAATTGCAACTCCTGCTTTTACTCCATGGTCTTTAATTTTTTGCAAAATCCGGTAAATATCATGAGTAGCTTCATAATGAATTGTAATACTTTCTGGTTGATATTTTAGAATTTGATCAACAATCCAATCTGGATTTTGTACCATCAAATGAATATCTTGTTTTAGCGTGGTTTCTTCGGCAATATGCGCTACAAAATCAGGTCCAAAAGAAATATTGGGGACAAAATTACCATCCATAATATCTACATGAATCATTTCGACACTTGCTTTTTCTAATTCTTTTAAATCAGGCATTAAATTTAATAAATTAGCATTTAAAATTGAAGGGATTATTTGCATTATTAGATCCTTTTAACTAATTCTCTGGAGCTGTAACTGATTGATTAATGATCATTTTACCATCAGAAACTACATGATATTGCCCCTTTTGTCCTTTACTTATTGTAAAAGGTAATGTAACCTGTGTATCCTTTTTAATTTTAATTTCCATGTATAAATCGCTAATTTTATGATGAGAATCTTGAAGATATATTTTTACATCATTTTGGGCTGGATTGCTATTAGCGGCAGTAGTATCATCGCCGGAATTATCTTGATAAGGAATAATGATATTTTCCGAAAAAGAAACATCATTATTA
>CALYPJ010000004.1 GCA_945273735.1 uncultured Lactobacillaceae bacterium | reverse complement strand
GAAAGTGCGGATAATCAAGAAAATGTTTGTTTTATCGATAATGATTTTGTTCAGTATACTAATCAATAAAACGAACAGATGTTCCGCTTCAGAACTATGTCAAATTAATAGGGTTCAGACCAATCAACCAATTGCTACATCTCAAAACATTGGCTTCAGAACTATGTCAAATTAATAGGGTTCAGACCATTCCAAAATATGTTGACGCTAAGGGTATGGGCTTCAGAACTATGTCAAATTAATAGGGTTCAGACCCTAGAGAAATGTTTAGTACTGATGAATTTATGCTTCAGAACTATGTCAAATTAATAGGGTTCAGACCGTGTAGTAACCCAGGACGCGGGTGGCCTCGGCTTCAGAACTATGTCAAATTAATAGGGTTCAGACCATCAGAAGTTGCTTGATGGATTGATGCTAGGATTCATAACTATGTCAGATTAATGCGACTAAAATTAAATAGGTAGAACAAATATATGAATAAACTTTAAAAAATTAATTGCTATTAAACATTTACTTTTGATGATAGAAAATGTAATGGCTAATCAATAAGAATAAAAAGGTAATAATATGAAATATAGAATTGATAAAAATAAATTATTAAATAATTTTGTTACTTATGCCAAAATTAATACAAGGTCAAATCAATGGGTTCCAAAAGATCAAATACCTAGTACATCTGGTCAAATGGAATTAGCTCAATTGCTTAAGCAGCAATTAGAAAATTTACATTTAAAAGATATAAAGTTGAATACCCAAAATGGTTTTTTAACGGCTTTATTACCGGGTAATACTAAAAATTCCAAACCCACTATTGGTTTCATTGCACACTTAGATACAGCCGATTACGAATCAAGTAATGTTATACCGCAAATTCACCCAAATTATGATGGTAATGTTATAAATTTTAAAAATGGCTTAAGCTTAGATTCAAAAGATTTTCCAAATTTAAAAAATTATTTAGGACAGACATTAATTACTGGTGATGGTACTACTCTCTTAGGTGTAGATGATAAAGCAGGAATTGCGGGTCTTATTAGTGCTACAGCTTTTCTTTTAAAGCATCCAGAAATTAAACATCAACCGTTAAAATTAGCATTTGGCCCTGATGAAGAAATTGGTAGAGGAGCTGATAACTTTGATATTAAAGATTTTGCAGCTGATTTTGCTTATACTTTAGATAATGGCATAGTAGGCGAAATGGAATATGAGACTTTTAATGCAGCTCAAGCGATTATTGAAATTGAAGGCAAAAGTGTTCATCCTGGTCAAGCTAAAGGTAACTTAGTTAATGCAATTTCCATTGGAGAAAAAATTGATAGTTTAATTCCTCGTCAGGAAAGAGCCGAAATGGTTTCGGGTAATGAAGGATTTTATCTATTATTGGAATTTAACGGTAAAATCGAGCATGCACAATTAAATTATATAATACGGGATTTTAATCACGATAATTTTATCAATCGCAAGCAAAAAATATTTGATATAGTAGCAGAAATTAATAAAAAACTAGATTATCCTAGAATCAATCTTAAAATAAAAGACCAATATTATAATATGGGGGACATTATTAAAAAAGATCCTTATCCATTGAATCTTGCTCAAAGAGCTTTAAGAAATTTAGATATTAAGCCAAAGATAATACCATTTCGTGGTGGAACCGATGGTTCTAAAATTACTTACTTAGGTTTACCTACACCCAATTTATTTAATGGGGGTGAGAATTTTCATGGTCCCTATGAATTTGTTACTGTTGAAGCTATGGCAAAATTAAGCGAAACCATTATCGAAATTGTTCATCTAGCACAAAGTGATCATTAAGTTACGAATACTATAAATTTAATTTTTTATTTTGCATTTACTTTTAATTATTTTTATTAATTTTTGGAATGTCATAGATAGTAAAAATGAAAAGATTTTGAAATATGCTTTACAATAAACCTTTTGGCTTTATTTTTATATGTAGGGGTTTAAGCTATGCAAGGATTTATTTGTATTATCATTTTATCACTTATTATTAATTTTTTAGAATATTATCATTTTAAGTAATGATTTTACTTAGTATGGTTGTTAATTAGGTTAGAAAAAAAATTAATTTGCAAAATAATAATCATAAAAAAGGCAAAAATTTCTGCTACATTAAATAGTTGAATTTAATTTTGGGAGATAAAAAAATGGATGATCATAAAAATTCAATTGCAAGTGGTTTTAGAAGGTTTTTATTACGAGATAATGTTATTGGAATGGCTATTGGTTTAGTAGTTGGTTCGGCCTTTTCAAGCATTATTCGTTCATTCGTTAATAATTTAATTAATCCTTTTTTAAGTATCATTTTGAATCGAGTTGATTTTTCACAAAAGGTTTTACAAGTTGGTGAAGGTCAAAATATTATTAATGTCCGTTGGGGTCAATTTTTAAGTGATTTAATTAACTTTTTAATTTTAGCTTTTATTGTCTATTTAATTATTTTTTGGTTGAATAAAACTTTAGCAAGAAATCCAGAGGATCGTTTCGGTTATAGTGCTGAATTGGGAGAATTAAAAGAAATTCGTAAAATTATGGCATATCAAACGCTCCAACAAGATAAGGAACGGGAAGAACGTCAAAAATGGCAAGGGAACTATACTAATCAATCAACAGTACATACAAGTCCAAAAGAGAATTATTATCGACGTTAAATTTTTAATAAAAGCTCCACAAATTTTTAAATTTATTGTTTAATATAATTTATGGAAATATCAAGAAAAAAAAGATCTCACGTTGATTATAGTCATTACCGAAAATCAAATTTTGAAGTATTACGCATTTTAAGTATATATGCGATTATTATTCATCATTTAATTGCACATAGTGGTTTTACTTGGAGTCAATTTAAAGTTACTCCTCAAAAAATTTGGTTAATGTCAATTTTGCCGATTGGTAAAGTAGGTGTTGGAACTTTTATTTTGATTACAGGTTATTTTACTTTTCGTCATCCTCCAAAAGTAAAAACCTTGCTAAGAATTGTTACAACAACAGGATTTTATTCTATCTTAATTTACATTTTGGCTAATTTGACGATACCTGGTACTCGCGTCACGCCTCAAACTTTTTTTCAAAGTGTTTTTCCAATAATTTCTAATTTGTATTGGTTTGCAACAGCTTATTTTTTTATGTATATTTTAATGCCATATTTAAATCAGCTTGCAAAACATATGGCGGTAAAACAATATGTTATTTTATTAGCAATATTAATTTTTGTCATTTGTGGGCCAGCTTATTTAATGTACTATGGGATACCAGTTTATGGTTATACAGATATTGCGGTAATGATTTTGTTATGGTTTACGGGAGCTTTTATTCGAAAATTTGAATCTTTCTTCCAATTAAAAAGTTGGTTTCTTTTTCTTATTTTGGTATTGTTAATTTGTGGAAATTTTTTATTTCATGTTTGGGGTTTTTACATAGGAGTGAAACATCCTAAAATTTATACTTATACGTTAAATATTGGGATGTATAATTATAGCTTTTTTAGTTATGTTTTAGCTGTTGTCGTATTTTTATTATTTAAGAATATGAAAATTCGCCCTAATTTTTTTATAAATTTTGCTGCTTCTGGAGTATTCGCTGTTTATTTAATTCATGACAATCCTTATGTTTCTAATTTAATTTTTCGTCATTTTATACATTTTACAGAAGTGAAAGACTTAGGACTGATGATACAGCAGACTTTTACTATTCCAGCTGTAATTTTAATTGTTTGTTTATTGATTGAATATTCACGTTTAATTTTATTTGGACAAATTCAAAATTTGTATATTGGCCTTTGGGCAAAAATTTTGAAATGGTTGGATCAACTTTTTGTTAAACTATTGGCTAAAATGTTTCATTATAACCACCACAATTTTTTAAAAAAATAATTAATATTATCTACAAAGAGGTTCTATATATGAAAGATAAAGATGATTTAAGAAAGAAGATAATTGAAGTTTTTAATCGAAGATATGCGACTAAAAAATTTGATCCGAATCGAAAAATTTCTGAAGAAGATTGGAGCACAATTATGGAGTCAGCACGTCTTTCTCCAAGTTCGTTTGGTTATGAGCCATGGAAATTTTTATTAATTCAAAATCAAAAAATTAAAGAAGATTTAAAAAAAATTGCTTGGGGTGCAGTTAATAGCTTAAATGGCGCTAGCCATTTTATAATTTGTTTAGCTCGTAACGATGTTACTGCTGACAGTAATTATGTTAAATATATGGTTGAAAATGTATTTAAAGTTCCTTATCAAGCTCACTCCAAACAAACTGATTTTTTTCGAAATTTTCAAGAAAATGATTATGATTTAAAAGATAAAAAATCTTTATTTGATTGGGCTTGTCGTCAGACTTACATTGCTTTAGGAAATATGTTAACTACGGCTGCTTGGCTTGATATTGATAGTTGTCCAATAGAAGGTTATAATCGTCAAAAAGTTACGCAGTACCTCACTGAACATAATTTAATGGATCCTAACCACTTTGGGGTTTCATATATGGCTGGATTCGGTTACCGTTTACAAAATATCACTCCTAAAAAGCGCCAACCACTTGAAAAAATATATCAAGTTATTAAATAGTTGAATATTTGATATAAAATAAAAAGCAGTAATTTTACTGCTTTTTATTTATTATTTTGCTTAACCCGATTAATGTATGTATCCCACCCTATTGCCAAATAGTCTATTTGACTTTTATTGCGATCAGGAAGATTAATTACGGCACTAAGTAAATTTATCGAGGCTCCTTTAGTATGATTATTAATTTTACCTTGAATTTCCCAACCATTTTTGCGAGGAGAATTATTGTTTTTAATAGCATAAACACTAGAAGCTTTAATATCTGAAATTTCGATATCTGATTTTTTAATTTTCTGCTTTTTCTCCTTCGTCAAGTAATTATAAATTGCTTCTTTAGCAACTTTTTTTGCTTGGCTTTGTTTAGTAACCGGTTTTGGTTTTTGGGATTTTTTCGATTTAGTTTGAGCTATTTCAGTAGTTTTTGTTTTTGTTTGAGTTAGTTTACTTACTCCAAAGACTGCCCCAATAACTACAATTGCTATTATTAACCAGAACCACCAGATTTTGTAAAACGGTTGTTTTTTTTCTTCGTTCATACTTTCCTTCTTTAAATTTGTTAATTATATTATATGATATTTTTTCAGAAATATCTTATTTTTTAGCTTTTATGCTTTCAATTACATCAAAAAATAATTTTTGTTATATTTCACTCTTAAGTGAGAAAACAATTTTGCTCCCCTTTTTATTTTGTTTAAAATTTAAATTAGCGATCTTTGATCATATTAGAATATAATCCTGAAGCCAAAATAACTTGCAATAGTATTTGTTTTGATAATTCTATTTAATTTTTTCAGCTAACATTAAGTATTTTTTATTTTTTTAATTAAAGAAACAGGTGAATTAACATCGAGGATAGACATTGTAGTAGTTTTAATTAAACTTTATAAATTATTCCTGAGCTTTATTTTTAAATAAAGTATTAGTCAAATGGTTATTGTGATCTTTAATTAAAATTCCATTATTATCGTTCGAGGATAAAAATATCCGGTAATATTTAATATTGCTTTGGCTTTCTTCTTGATAAATTTTAACAATTTTATCTAAATTAATACAAATTTCTCGTTCTCTTTTATTTACAACTTCAGTTAACCAAATAAATCCCATTATTATTTACCTTATGCATACTATTTTTGTGTTTAAAAAATTATAACTCAAATTTGGTATAAAATAGAAACCAAAATTGTTTTAGGGGGAGATCTATATAAAACCCAAAAGGAATTCTAAAAATATTTTAAAAAATGGCAGAATGCAGAATGAAATATAAATCAAAAAAACACCATATGGCTATTCCTTGGTATGATCAAATTATGGTTGAAAATCAAACTGTAAATTTGGCTAGTTTGAAAGAAAAAGCGGCAATTGTTGGTCGTGTTGGAATTATGTTGTTAGCGTGTGGCACTGGAGCTTGGCGTGTTCGTGAAGCTATGAACACAATTTCTCGTAATTTAAAAATAACATGTTCTGCTGATATCGGTTTAACTTCAATTTCGTTTACTTGTTTTTACCAAAGTCATTCATATTCTGAAGTTTTATCCCTAGCAAAAATTGGTGTTAATACAGATAAATTAGATGTTCTAGAACGCTTTGTGAAAGAATTTTCCTCTAATTGTCACAAAATGACACCACGTCAAATTCATAAACAACTTGATAGTATTCAAAAAAGGCCGAGTCCCTATGGTTCATTAGCACAATCATTCGCAGCAGCAATTTCATGCAGTGCTTTTGTCTTTTTGTTGGGCGGCGGCATTGTGGAAATGTTTTGTTGCTTTCTTGGAGCTGGTTTTGGCAATTGGTTGCGTATTAATCTACTAAGAAAAAAACTAACTTTACTTGTAGCTTTAGCAGCAGGTGTAGCAAGCTCATGTTTAGTTTATTTGTTATCATTTTTAGTTTTAAATTTATTTTTTCAAATTTTACCCCAACATCAGGCTGGTTATATTGGAGCAATGTTATTTGTAATCCCAGGTTTTCCCTTTATTACTAGTATTTTGGATTTAACAAAACTTGATTTGCGATCGGGAATTGAACGCTTTGTTTATGCTTTAATGATTACAACAGTTGCTACTATGGTTGGTTGGTTAGTTGCTATGATAGTTCACTTAAAACCAGCAAATTTTTTACCATTAAATTTGAATCCAATTACTCACTTATTATTGCGGATATTAGCTAGCTTTTTTGGTGTATTTGGATTTTCAATTATGTTTAATAGTCCACTAAAAATGGCAACTTTAAGTGGAATTATTGGTTCATTTTCTAATACTTTACGTTTGGAATTAATTGATTATACAAATATACCGCCAGCTGCTGCAGCTTTTATTGGTGCTTTAGTTGCTGGTTTAATTGCTTCAATGTTAAATGTTGTGGCAGGTTATCCCCGAATTTCTTTAAGTGTTCCATCAATTGTGATTATGGTTCCAGGATTATACATTTATCGAGGAATGTATAATTTAGGTTTAAATAACATTAGTGTCGCAGCAACCTGGTTGACACAAGCAATTTTAATTATCATGTTGTTGCCTTTGGGATTATTTGCCGCTCGCGTTATTTCTGATAGGAAATGGCGGCATAATGATTAAAATAAAAAAGCAGGAATAAAACCCTGCTTTTAATATCACCCGAACGGGAATCGAACCCGTGTCTTCGCGATGAGAACGCGACGTCTTAACCCCTTGACTATCGGGCAAATAAATTACAAACAAATAATATTTTACCTGATTATTAAGTTTTGTCAATTTTAAATACTTACCCTATAATTGAAAAGAGTTTTTAGGGAGGATTCAAATGGCGCAATTGTTTTTTCATTACGGTGCAATGAATAGCGGTAAAAGTATTGAAATTTTGAAAGTGGCACACAATTATGAGGAAGAAGGAAAAAAAGTTTTGCTGTTTACTTCAGGTCTTGATGACCGTTATGGTAAGAAGCAAATTAAAAGCCGTATTGGTATTGGTCGAGCAGCTAATGTAATATATAGAGATACAGATCTTTTTGCAAAGGTTGAAAAAGCGACTCATGACACCAAAATTTCTTGTGTGTTAATTGATGAGGCACAATTTTTATCAAAAAAGAATGTTAGTGATTGTGCTTTAATCGTTGATGAGCTGCATATTCCAGTAATGACCTTTGGCTTAAAAAATGATTTTCAAAATCATCTTTTTGAAGGGTCAAAGTATCTTTTACTTTATGCTGATAAACTTGAAGAAATAAAGACAATTTGTTGGTTTTGTGACCACAAAGCTACGATGAATTTACGATTGGCAAATAACCAACCCATTTATGAGGGTAAACAATTTATGATTGGAGGTAATGAATCATATTTGTCGGTTTGTCGCCATCATTATTTTCATCCTAATTTAAAGGAATTAAGAAATGGATAACTTTTTAGAAAAAATTAGTCAATTAGTTGAACATTATGGTGAATTACAAGGAATGATGAGTGATCCAGAAATTATTTCGGATACGAATCGTTATATGAAATTAACAAAAGAAGAAGCCAAACTTCGACCAATAGTTGAAAAATATCATAAATATATTAAGAACCAGAACCTTATTAGTGAGAATAAGGAAATAATTAGTAGTTCTGATGATCAAGAATTAACTGATTTAGCTAGAGATGAATTAAAATCTGCAACGGAATCAAACCAAAAACTGGAACAAGAAATGAAAGTTGATTTGTTGCCAGAAGATCCCAATGATGATAAAAATATTATTTTAGAAATTCGAGGTGCTGCAGGTGGTGATGAAGCTTCTTTATTTGCAGGAGATTTGCTCAACATGTATGAAAAATATGTTGCAACTCAACCTGGTTGGAATTTAGAAATTGTAAGTTCCTCGCCAACTGAAGTAGGTGGATACAAGGAAGTTGAAGCAATAATTACGGGGGATCATGTTTATTCTAAATTAAAATATGAAAATGGAGCTCATCGTGTCCAACGAGTACCAGTAACTGAATCGCAAGGAAGAGTGCATACTTCCACAGCTACAGTAATTGTAATGCCAGAATATAGTGAAACAGATTACCAGATTGATCCTAAAGATATTAGGGTAGATATTTTACGTTCAAGTGGAGCTGGTGGTCAACATATTAATAAAACTTCTAGTGCAGTACGAATGCTTCATTTACCCACAGGAATTATGGTATTTATGGAAGAACAAAGATCTCAACAGCAAAATCGGGCTAAGGCTTTACAAATTTTAACCACAAGAGTGCATGATTATTATGAATCGCAAAATCAGGAAAAATATGATAATACTCGCAAAAATCTTGTTGGAACTGGTGATCGTTCTGAAAGAATTCGAACTTATAATTATCCCCAAAATCGAGTAACAGATCATCGTATAGGATTGACTTTAAATAAGTTGGATAAAGTAATGGATGGAGGATTAGCTGAAGTGGTAGATGCTTTAGTTGCTTATGATCAAGCTCAAAAGTTGGAAGATCTTGAAAACAGTAAGAACTAAGCCATTAGTAATTGATTTTTTAAATTTAGCTCGTACTTTATTAGCTTCTGACGCTATTATCGCAGATTATATTGTAGCTGATTTGTT
The DNA here is from genome assembly GCA_945273735.1 of uncultured Lactobacillaceae bacterium. Taxonomy (GTDB): domain Bacteria; phylum Bacillota; class Bacilli; order Lactobacillales; family Lactobacillaceae; genus Xylocopilactobacillus. The sequence goes on along the minus strand of CALYPJ010000004.1, from coordinate 72,848 downwards.
GCATGTTCCCTTAACGCATTTACCTTGTTACTATCAGCTTCCTTTTGACGAATTTCCTACAGCTCAAATATGGCTTAGAAAATTCTTAGATGGGGTACCTTATCAATATATTAGTCATCAAGCTTACTTTTATGATTTAGATTTTTATGTTGATCAGCGAGTATTAATTCCTCGTCCAGAAACAGAAGAATTAGTCGCTTGGGTATTACGTTTATATGATAATTATCCTTTAAAAGTTTTGGATTTAGCTACTGGTTCAGGAGCTATTGGAATTACTTTAAAAAAACATCGTCCTCAATGGCAGGTTACTGCAAGTGATGTTTCAGTTGCAGCATTACAAGTTGCAAAAAAGAATGCTCAGAAAAATCAAGTAACAATTAATTTTGTTTTAAGTAATTTATTTCAAAAAATTAAAGGTAAATATGACTTAATTGTAACTAATCCTCCTTATGTTTCTTCGAGTGAAATTGATGAAATGGATTCAAGAGTATTAGATTATGAGCCACCATTGGCTTTATTTGCGCCTAATTCAGGACTTTATTTTTATGAAAAAATTTATCAGCTCATTCAAAATTACTTAGATACAAGAGGAAGTTTGTTTATGGAATTTGGATTTAAACAAAAAAAAAATTTAGAAAAAATTTTTAAAGAGGGACAATTAGTTTTTAAAACTGATTTGGCAGGTCATGATCGTATGCTTTGGTGGCGAAAATGACTAAAATTTTTCATCATAAAGACTTTCTTGCTGCAGTACCATTAATTAAATCTGGTGCTACGGTAGTTTATCCAACAGAAACGGTTTATGGATTAGGAGCTATTCTTAATAATGTTGAATCTCTAAAAAAAGTTTTTAAAATAAAACATCGTTCTTTTAATAAACCTTTGAGTTTAAATATTGCTGATGCAACAATGGCACGACCTTTTATAAATGAAAAAGATTATTTAATTTATGAAAGAATAGCAAAAAAATTTTTGCCAGGTCCATTGTCAGTAATTTTTAAAACCAATTATTGTGGAGCAAACAGTAATTATTTTACTCATAATCATACAATTTCTTTGCGTATGCCAGATAATGATTATTTTTTGGCAATCTTAAAAAAAATTGGACCTTTGCCAGGTACATCAGCTAATTTAAGCGGCCAATTATCACTAACTCAAGAAGAAACAATTATTTCGTCAATGAATAATTTAGCTGATGTTATTCTTTTAAACGGAGAAGGAAAAGTGGGAGTTGAATCAACAATTTTAGATTTGTCAAATGATCCTTTGGTTCGACGCCAAGGAGTTATTTCGGCGTCTGAATTAACAAACTTTTTACAAAAAGAAGTGAAAGTTTTATCAGATCAAAGGCATTATCAATTAACAAAACCATTGTATATTTATCAAAATTATTCTGAGCTAGCTAATTTAATTATGGATCATTCTAAAGAAAATTATTTTATTTTAGGAAATAATTTTGACTTACCAGGAAATCATTTAGACTTAAGTAGTAATCCATTATCAGAATTGTTTAAAATAGTTAAAACATTGAATGATAATCCAGAAGTTACAGCTATTTTTGCTCAAGTGACTGGTAATAATTTGTATTCTAAAAAAGTTGAGGAAATGGTAAACCATGAAATTGACTTTTAATTCTTCTAAAAATTTAGCTTCTTTTGAAGAAATTAAATGGCAAAAATTATTTGGTGAATCTGTATTTATAGAAGAATTTTCCAATGAGCAAGTTGCTCTAAATGTTTTATTCAATGCTTTGATGAGATCAAATGATCGCTTTTTAATTATTTCAGGTGCTAATATTACCCTGAATTCTAAATTTCGTTGGATTTTGAATCATTATTCAGGAAAATATTTAACCGTGGACTTTTTAGATCCAGATTTTGCTGAAATTATGTCAGTGGTTAAGAATTATTGTCCACAATTTATTGTTTATGATTTTTTAAATATAGCTCCTAAACCTAATTGGAATTATTGGCATCATTTGACTCGTATAAATGGCTCTAAACTTATAATTAGCTTAGGAGAGGGTATTAGTAGCAATTTTATTCAAGAATGCAGCTTAATTTCTCACGCGGATTTTTTAACTGCCTTTTGGGGTACAGGACTAGTTGTTACTTTACCGCAAGATCAAAATATAATTAAAGATAGTAAGCGTGATTTTTTAGGAAAAGATAACTTAGTTAAATCAAGGTGGGTGGCTCCTAAAACTGCAGTAGCTAATTTTAAATATCTATTAAAGGAAATTGATTCAAGTTATATTTATGGTAAAAAAGGTAGTTACGCTCTTTTTGGTTTTCAAGAAACTTCTCAACGTGTAGAAAATTTTCAACAAATTTTAAAACAAATTGGAATTGAATTATTACAAATTCCTTTAAAAAATGGCCAATTATCTTTTTTGGAACTTTCGAGTTTTAAGTTAACACAACAAAAATATTCAATTAATTCATTTACTAAATTGGGGAAAATAATAATGATGGCGTTTTATTATCAAAAAGATATAAAAAAGCTTGAAGATTTGCATCAAGAAGTATTAAATATCTATCGGGATCATTTAGAATCTCAATAATAAATTAAAATTTATCAGGAGGTATTATTTTGAGTAAGTTTACAGTTTTAAACCATCCATTAATTCAACATAAGTTGACAATTATTCGGGATAAAAATGCCGGTACTAAGGTGTTTCGGGAAGTTGCTAATGAAATAGCTGAATTAATGGTATATGAGATTACTCGGGATTTACCATTGAAAGATGTAAAAATTGAAACCCCAATGGGACAAACTGTTCAAAAAACATTAGCAGGTAAAAAACTGGCAGTAATACCAATTTTAAGAGCAGGTTTAGGAATGGTAGATGGAGTTTTACGCTTAATTCCGGCAGCTAAAGTTGGTCACATTGGAATGTACCGTGATGAAAAAACTTTAAAACCCCATGAATATTTTGTAAAAATGCCTTCAGATATAGATAAGCGGATTTTATTTATTGTTGATCCGATGTTAGCAACTGGTGGTTCTGCTAATATGGCAATCGAAGCCTTAAAAAAACGTGGGGCTAAATCAATTCGTTTAGTGGTATTAGTTGCAGCTCCAGAGGGTGTAAAAGCTGTACAAGAACAAAATCCTGATGTAGATATTTATGCAGCAGCTTTAGACGAAAAAATAACTGATATAGGTTATATTTTCCCAGGTCTAGGTGATGCTGGAGATAGATTATTTGGAACTAAGTAAAACGTTTTAAAAAAAAATATAGTTTATATATTTTTTTTATGGTGTATGATATCTATTTGGCAAGAGTAACTGATTTTCAACTCTTATTATTGTCGAAAGAGAGGTAAGGAATACGGATAAAGATGCAACAATAATAATTTTTGGTTTGCGCTTTAACCTTGCCAATGATATACCCATTTTGGTAATTGCCGTTTTAATTTTAGCATTGGTAATCTCATGGTCACGCAATTTAAAGTTACGACCAGGACGTAAGCAAAATGCTTTAGAATGGTTGATTAATTTTACCAATAATGTAGTTAACAGTAATTTGTCAGGAGAAGCCAGAAAGCCCGCAAAGCTCTTTGGCTTTGTCGTTTTCTTATTCATTATTTGTAGTAATGAAATTGGATTATTTTTTCAAGTATCTAATAATGGCTATAGCTATTTTAGATCACCTACAGCTTCGGCTATTGTTACGATGACTTTAGCAACGATGGTTTTGGCTTATTCTCATTATGCCGGAGTAAAGAAACACGGTTTGAAAAAGTATCTAAAAAGTTATATTGAACCATTTCCTTTCTTTTTACCAATCAATTTAATTGATGACTTTTCAAGCTTTTTAACCCTATCTTTAAGGTTATATGGCAATATTTATGCAGGGGAAGTTTTGGTTCATTTAATTTCGAGTTTAGCTTTTGGAATTAAAGGATTAACTTTTATTACGGCTCCATTTGCCTTCATCCTGATGTTAATCTGGCAAGTATTTTCTTTATTTATTGGTGCAGTCCAAACTTATGTCTTTTTAAATTTATCAATGGTTTACATTGATCGAAAAGTAAATTAATAAAACGTGGAGGAAAAAGAAAAAAATGACTGGAATTAATTTAATCGCCGCTGCAATTGCAGCAGCCTTTGCAGCCATCGCTGGTGGTTTCGGTGATGCGATCGTAGTTAGTAAAGCTTTAGAAAGTATGGCACGTCAACCAGAACAAAGTGATACTATTCGTGGTACCATGATCCTTGGTGTCGGTTTGACTGAGTCTACTCCAATTTTAGCGATTGTTATTGCCTTGATTTTGGTATTTAAATAATTAAGGGCAGGTTGAAAGAAAGGGGTTAATAAAATGCTCAGTTTAGGAATGGAATCTCTTGAATTAGGCGATACCCTACTGCTATTAGTTACCTTGATTGTAATGATTTTTTTAATCGGGAAATATGCTTATGGACCGGTTAATAAAATTCTTGAGGATCGTCGAAAAACAATTAATGATGATCTTGATTCAGCACAAAATATGCGTAAAAGTGCTGAAAAATTAGTAAATCAACGTCAAAAAGAAATTGATGCTAGTCATGATGAAGTTAGTGCTATCATTGCTAAAGCTAAAAAAGATGCGGAAAAGCAACGAATAAAGATTATTGAACAAGCCCACCAAGATGCAGCAGCAGTTGAAGAAAGATCAAAAAATGATTTATCGCAGCAGAAAGCTCAAATGATGGGGCAAGTTAAAGATAATTTAGTTGATATTTCAACTGAAATGGCGGAACAAATCTTGCAAGATCAAGTTGATCAAGAAAAGCAAAAACAATCAATTGATGACTTTTTAAAGAAACTTGAGGCTAATAAATGAGCTATGATCGTGAAAAGTATGTAAAAGCTTATGTTTTAGCTTTAGGGTCAATTGTCTCAATAACTGAAGCTGATGAATTTATTAGTCAATTACAATCAGTAGTTAAAATATTCGAAGAGCAAAATTTATTAATTACTGCTTTAGCTAGTAGACGATTACCTGCTAATTTTGAACGAAATTTGTTAAAAAAATTGACTCAAGATTGTAATGAAAAGGTTGGTAGATTTCTTCAAATTATTGTTAGAAATGGGCATATTAATATTATTAAAAACGTACTAACTGAATTTTGTGATTTTCAGGATCAACGTCAAAATAAAATGGTTTTTATTGCTCGAGTTCCTTATTTGCCACCTCAAGATCAACAAGACAAAATAGTAGAGGTACTTAAAAATAAATTTAATTTAGATAAAATTCAAATTAATTATCAAATAGATCGTAGCCTTATTGGAGGCATTATTCTGAAAAGTAAGCGATATTTAATTGATGATTCGCTACGTACCCGTCTAAGTCGCGTTAGAGATTCATTATTGCAAATGAAAATTAGTAAAAAAGAATTGGAGGCATAATTTTGGCAACTACTGAGGCATTGGCTGAAGCTATAAAAAAACAACTTAGTCAATACGAAGAAGAAATTAAAGTTGATGAAATTGGTGCCGTAACATATTTAGGTGATGGAATTGTCAGAGCTTCGGGCCTAAACAATGCCATGTATGGTGAACTAGTCAAATTTCAAAATGGAGTTTATGGATTAATTCAAAATTTGGAAAGAGACGACGTTGGAATTATTGTTTTAGGTGCCTATGATAAAATTTCTGAGGGTGATACGGTTACCAGAACAGGCCGAATTATGGAAGTACCAGTTGGAGATGCTTTAATCGGACGAGTTGTCGATCCACTGGGTCGACCGATAGATGGAGCTGGTGAGATTACGACAACCCAAACTCGTCCAATTGAATGTCAAGCTCCAGGTGTTATGCAACGAAAATCGGTGAATCAGCCTTTGCAGACTGGAATTAAAGCAATTGATGCTATAGTACCAATTGGCAGAGGACAACGGGAATTAATTATCGGTGATCGAAAAACAGGTAAAACTTCTTTAGCGATTGACACTATTTTGAATCAAAAGGATCAAAATGTAATTTGTATTTATGTGGCAATTGGTCAAAAACAATCTACGGTACGTACACAGGTTGAAACGTTAAAAGAGCACGGGGCTCTTGATTATACAATAATTGTGGAAGCAGGGCCTTCTCAACCAGCACCACTTTTATACATATCACCTTATGCTGGTTCAGCAATGGGTGAATATTTTATGTATAACGGCCGTGATGTTTTAATTGTATTCGACGACTTATCGAAACAAGCTGTTGCTTATCGTGAAATATCTTTATTACTTCGGCGACCGCCGGGAAGAGAGGCTTATCCGGGGGATATCTTTTATACTCATTCACGTCTTCTTGAACGTAGTGCTAAGTTGAGTGATGATTTAGGTGGAGGCTCAATGACTGCATTGCCAATTATTGAAACTCAAGCGGGAGATATTTCTGCTTATATTCCCACTAATGTAATTTCTATTACTGATGGGCAAATCTTTTTACAAAGTGACCTATTTTATGCGGGAACGCGTCCAGCAATTGATGCGGGAGCATCAGTTTCTCGTGTGGGTGGTTCTGCTCAAACAAAGGCAATGAAGAAATTATCAGGTACTTTGCGAATTGATTTAGCAAGTTATCGTGAACTTGAATCTTTCTCTCAATTTGGAACAGATTTGGATGCGTCAACTCAAGCTAAACTAAATCGAGGCCGACGCACAGTCGAGGTTTTAAAGCAAAAGTTACATCAATCATTGACTGTAGCTGAAGAAACCGTAATCCTCTATTCTTTAACTCAAGGATATATTGATGATGTACCGATTAACAACATAAGTGATTATGAAGATACTTTAGTTAAAGAAATGCATGAACAATATAATGAAATTATGGACCAAATTACTCAAACAAAGGATTTACCAAAAGGTAATGTATTGAAGGAAGCAGTTGAAGCAATTACCCATAATTTTATTACAAAATTAAATCATAATAGTGGTTCTAGTATAGCTAATAATATTGCGAATCAAATTTCAAATTAGGTGAAACAATGTCACAATCATTAACAGATATTAAACACCGAATTTCATCAGTAAATAATACTGAACAAATTACAAAAGCAATGAGGATGGTTTCTGCTGCCAAAATGAATCAAGTACAGCGGCACTATACTCAATATGAAATTTATGATACTAAGTTACGCGAAATTTTAAAAAAAGTTGCTTCTTCCGAATTTTTTAGATATTTAACTTGCTCCAAGGAAAGTGATCCTGAAGCTTTTCAAAATATTTATTATGATTTAACGGAAGAATCTATTGTAAATAGCTTTATTGAAAGTCGCCAATCTGATTATCAGGAAAAAAAGCATCAAAAAGCTGCTTATTTAGTTATAACTGGGGATCGAGGTCTCGTTGGTAGTTATAATAGTAGTATTTTAAAATCAGCCTTGAGTTTATTACGTCAAGCTCATAAAAAAGGTGAAGATCCAATGCTTTTTTGTGTTGGTAGTGTTGGAATTGATTTTTTCCATCGTCGAAATATTAAAATTGATTTAGAAATTATGAATTTATCTGACAATCCTAGGTTTGGAGAAGTTAAAAAGATAATTTCTAAAACTGTTGATCTTTTTCAAAAAGGCTTATATGATCATTTATTAATTTGTTACAATCATTTTGTAAATTCTTTAACAAGTACTTTTCGGGTAGAGCAAATTCTTCCAATATCTGAATTGGAAATATTTGATGAAGTTGGGGAAAGTCAAAAAGTTGAACCTTTAGTTGATTTAAAAACTTTTCCAGATCCAATGACGGTTTTAGATACAGTTTTACCTCAGTATGCAGAAAATCTGATTTATGGTGCAATTCTTGATGCAAAATTAGCGGAACACTCTGCTTCTACAATGGCAATGAAAAGTGCTACAGATAATGCTGATGATTTAATTAATCGGATGTCAATTGAATATAACCGAGCACGGCAAGGTGCTATTACAACAGAAATAAATGAAATTGTAGGCGGGGCTTCCGCTCTTGAGTAGAAAGGAGAATAATGGCTGATAATATTGGAAAAGTAGTTCAGGTTATCGGACCGGTTGTCGATGTAGAGTTTCCATCTCAAGATAGTTTGCCCGATATTAATAACGCACTTATTGTTCAAAAGAGTGAAAAAGAAACCGTTATTTTAGAGGTTTCACTAGAATTAGGTAATCGAGTTATTCGTACAATTGCAATGCAATCAACTGATGGATTGACTCGTGGAATGAAAGTTATTGATACTGGTTCTTCTTTACAAGTGCCTGTTGGAAAAGAAGATTTAGGCCGTGTTTTTAATGTATTAGGTGAAACAATTGATGGGGGTAAAAAATTTGCCCCAGATTATCCTCGTGATAATATTCACCGAGAATCTCCTAAGTATGAAGATATCATGCCCTCAACCGAAATTTTGGAAACAGGGATTAAAGTAATTGATTTGTTGGCGCCATATCTTAAAGGTGGTAAAATTGGACTTTTTGGTGGAGCTGGCGTTGGTAAAACAGTTTTAATTCAGGAGTTAATGCATAATATTTCGGCTGAACACGGTGGGATTTCTGTATTTACTGGTGTCGGTGAAAGAACACGAGAAGGTAATGACCTTTATTATGAAATGAAAAGTTCTAATGTTTTAAAAAATACTGCATTAGTGTTTGGACAGATGAATGAGCCGCCTGGAGCAAGAATGCGTGTTGCTTTAACTGGTTTGACTATAGCCGAACACTTTCGGGATGTTGAAAAACAGGATGTATTACTTTTTATTGATAACATTTTTCGTTTTACTCAAGCCGGTTCTGAAGTTTCAGCTTTATTAGGACGTATGCCTTCTGCTGTAGGTTATCAACCAACGCTAGCTACAGAAATGGGTCAGCTTCAAGAAAGAATTACATCAACTCAATCAGGTTCAATTACCTCAATTCAAGCAGTTTATGTACCAGCAGATGATTATACTGATCCAGCTCCAGCAACAACTTTTGCGCATTTGGATGCAACCACCAACCTGGAGCGACGTTTAACTGAACAAGGAATTTATCCAGCAGTTGATCCATTGGAATCTAGTTCAAGTGCACTTGATCCTTTAATTGTTGGTCAAGAGCATTATGAAGTTGCTACGGAAGTTCAACACGTTTTACAAAGATATCGTGAACTTCAAGATATTATTTCAATTTTAGGAATGGATGAACTTTCTGATGATGAAAAGACAATTGTTCAACGTGCGCGAAAAGTTCAATTTTTCCTTTCACAAAATTTCTTTGTAGCGGAGCAATTTACTGGTAATCCAGGTTCTTATGTTCCAGTTAAAGAAACAATAAAAGGATTTAAAGGAATTATTGAAGGTAAGTATGATAATATTTCCGAAGACGCTTTTCTTAATGTTGGACCAATTGAGGATGTTGTAAAAAAAGCTGAAAAGATGCGTACTCAAGTTAAGGCTAAAAATTCAACTGAAGGTAAAGCTGTTACTTCTTCAAAAAATGAGGAATCGAAGTCTAATTCTGATCAATCAGAGAAGTAGGTGGGCTAATGAGTGAGCATAAGATTTTTCGGATTAATATTGTGACTCCTGATGGACTTGTTTATGATCATCGTTCAACTTTGGTTGTAGTACGAGCAATTGGCGGCGAAATTGGTTTTGAAGCTGATCATGAGCCAACTCTAGTTTCATTACAAATTGCTCCGGTTAAAATCTACCGCGTTAATGGACAAATTCAATATGTTGCCGTTAATGGTGGCTTTTTGGAAATGGATGATAATGTAGCGACAATTGTAGCTAATACTGCTGAAAGACCTAGTGATATTGATGTTGGAAGGGCTCAAACTGCTGAAGAAAGAGCTAGAGAACAAATAAAAAAAGCAAAGCAAGATCATGATAAAGCTGCCTTAAGAAGAGCTACTGTTGCTTTAAATCGAGCAATTAATCGAATTAGTACGGTTTCCTTAAAAAATCATTAATATTTAAAAAAGTAAGTCCAGTTTAAATGAAAAAATTTAAACTGGACTTTTAGTGTTATCATGAAACTAATACTAAATTTGATTTTATTAACTTTTATGATACGCTACAATTTTTAAGGATTTCTAAAATATTTGGAAATCCTAATTAACTATAATCAATAGGAATATAAAATGATATAATTAAGATCAATGGGTATTCAGAATTTATAATAAATACGGAGTAGTTTAGCATGGCAAAAGAAATTGGCATTGATTTAGGAACGGCCAATGTTTTGATTAATCAAAAAGATAAGGGAATTGTTTTAAATGAGCCTTCTGTAGTAGCTGTGGAGACTCGATCAAATCGAGTTGTTGCAGTTGGATCGGAAGCTTATCGGATGGTTGGAAGGACACCAGGAGATATTAGAGTAATTCGTCCTCTAAAAGATGGCGTTATTGCAGATTTTGATATTACAGAACAAATGTTGACTTATTTTATGAATAAGTTAAATCTTAAAGGATTTATGTCCCGTCCTACTATTTTAATTTGTTGCCCAACCAATATTACTTCAATTGAACAAAAGGCAATAATTGACGCTGCTGAAAAAGCAGGTGGTAAGAAAGTTTATTTGGAATTAGAGCCCAAAGTTGCAGCAGTTGGTGCGGGTTTAGATATTTATGAACCTAGTGGAAATATGGTTGTTGATATTGGTGGAGGAACTAGTGATATTGCTGTTTTATCAATGGGTGAAGTAGTAACTAGTCGTTCTCTACGTTTAGCCGGTGATGCGATGGATACTGAAATTGCTAATTTTGTACGGCAAAAGCATAATCTTTTAATAGGTGAAAGAACTGCTGAAAAAATAAAAATAGATATTGGTTATGTTTATAAACCAGATCCGGAAGTATCTGTTGAAGTTCGGGGTAGAGATATGGTTTCTGGATTACCTCGAGAAATTACAATTAGTTCAGTTGAAGTTTCTGAAGCTTTACATGATTCTATGCTTTCAGTTATTGCTGCTGCAAAAGAAGTATTAGAAAAAACACCTCCCGAGTTATCTGCGGATATTGTAGATCGTGGCGTTATGCTTACTGGTGGTGGTGCTTTACTAAGAGGCATTTCTCAGATGTTCTCTGATAGTTTACAAATTCCTGTAATTGTTGGCGATGAACCTTTATTGGCGGTTGCTTTAGGTACTGGAATTTTGTTGGATCATCTTGATAAAGGAATGAAGATTTAATTTGTGGAAAAATAAAGAAACAAAAAATTTTTTACTCAGGGTTATAGTTTATTTACTACTTCTGATTATTTTGGTTTTTGTTGGTACCGGCATCGGCTTTATGGTCAGTGGCGGTAATTTTTTTCAAGCCTTTAATTGGGAAACCTGGCAACATTTATTAGATTACTTTAAAAGGTAGGAAAATGGAGAAGATTTTAATCTTTTTAGTAAAATGTTACCAAAATTTTATTTCGCCACTTTTTCCACCTAGTTGCCGTTTTTATCCAACATGTTCAAATTATATGTTAGTGGCTTTAAAAAAACATGGTCCTTTTTTAGGCTTAATTATGGGGATTGCTCGAATACTAAGATGTAATCCTTTTAATCCTGGAGGGATTGACCATGTTCCTGATTATTTTACAATTTTCAAAAATAGTGAAGATAAAAGAAATTCAATCGTAAATAACAATGGAAAATGAAACAAAACTTGATAACAAAATTGATTATGGAATTCTTTCTAGTGTATTTCTTTTAATGATTATTGGCTTAGCATCGCTTTATGTTGCTTTAAAGCATGATCCTAATGTTGAGAGTGTATTGCGTCCAATGGTTTCTCAAGGTGTTTGGTATATACTAGGCGCTGTTTGTGTATTTTCACTAATGCAATTGGATTCGGAACAGTTATGGAAATTGACTCCATATTTTTATGCAGCAGGAGTTTTTATTTTAATTTTAGTTCTAGTTTTTTATGATCGGCAAATTTCTGATAAAGTTGATGCCAAAAGCTGGTTTCGAATTGGGTCATTTACCTTTCAGCCATCAGAAGTTGCAAAACCTGCTTATATTGTCATGTTAGCAAGAGTTACTACTTTGCATAATACAAAATATCCCCAACATAATTTACATAATGATTTTATTTTAATTTTTAAATTAATTGGATGGACGTTACCTATGGTTGGTTTAATAGTTTTACAACCAGACTTAGGGACCAATTTGGTTTTTATTGCTATTTTCTTAGGAATTATAATAATGTCAGGAATTATGTGGCAAATACTTGTTCCTGCTTTTGTGGCGTTAGGTGGTTTAATTGTAGGAGTTTTGGCTCTAGTAATTTTTAATCAACAATTTTTAGAAAAATTAGGTTTTAAACTTTATCAATTTAATCGAATTTTTGATTGGTTAAATCCAACCAGTGGATCCAGCTCTGCTGATCAAGTTTTAAATAGTATTCGAGCAATTGGTTCCGGTCAATTATCGGGGAAAGGTTTTGGAGTTTCTCAAGTTTATGTTCCGGTCAGAGAATCTGATATGATTTTTTCAGTGATTGGTGAAAATTTTGGTTTTATTGGTGCATGTATTTTAATTTTTATTTATTTTATTTTAATTTATCAAATGCTTAGTACAACTGTTGAAACAAAAAATGAATTTTATGCTTATATTTCAACAGGTGTAATTATGATGATTTTATTTCATGTTTTTGAAAATATAGGGATGTCTATTGGATTACTTCCAATGACCGGAGTCCCTTTACCGTTTATTTCACAAGGGGGATCAAATTTATTAAGTAACATGATTGGGATTGGACTAGTTATGTCAATGAAATTTCATTATAAAAATTATATGTTTTCACGTAATAGTGAAACATTTAGCTCAACAGAAAGCGAGTCTTATATTAAATGAGTAGATTAGAAATAAAAGATCTCTACGTTGAAGTAACTAATGACGAAAATGAAAAAGAAACTATTTTAAAAGGGGTCAATTTAACCATTAATACTGGTGAGATCCATGCAATAATGGGACCTAATGGGACAGGTAAATCAACACTATCTGAAACAATTATGGGAAATCCACATTACCACATAATTAAAGGTGATATTTTAATTGATGGGGAATCATTAATTCCTTTAACCGTTGATCAAAGAGCTCGCAAGGGTATTTTTTTGGGGATGCAATATCCTGCTGAAGTTCCAGGAGTTACTAATACAGAATTTATTCGTACAGCGATGAATGCTAAAGATTCTGATCATAAAATTTCTATTTCAGATTTTATAAAAAAACTTGATCATACGATGAAGACTTTGCATATTTCAGAAGAATTTGAAGAGCGTAATCTAAATCAAGGTTATTCTGGTGGAGAAAAAAAAAGAAATGAAATTTTACAGTTAATGATGCTAGATCCTAAATTTGCAATACTTGACGAGATTGATTCCGGATTAGATATTGATGCATTAAAAATTGTTGCAAAAGGTGTTAATTCAATGCGATCAGATCATTTTGGAGCGCTGATTATTACTCATTACCAAAGGCTACTTAACTATATCATTCCAGATTTTGTTCATGTAATGATGAATGGTAGAATCGTTAAAACTGGAGATGCAGCTTTAGCTGCTGAACTAGAACGAGTTGGTTATGATGGCATCAAAGAGGAAATTTAAATGGAGAAAGAATCTTATTTCCAATGGCTTCATGATTTTCGGAAACGTTTAATTCAACAAAATACGAAGAAACTTGTTTTGCCTTTATATGACAAAATCGATGTTAAATCATTACAGATTTTTCGCCAGCAGTCACGAAAAAAATCAACTTCAAAAGAATTACCAGTAAAAACTAATTTAGCTAATGAATTTGGTTTTGTTTTTGCTCAAAATCAACTTATGAAGGTTAATATACCTGAGAAATATCAAAAAAAAGGATTAATAATTTGTGATTTAGCGACCGCCTGGCTTGAACATCAGGATCTTTTTTTAAATTATTTTGCTAAATTGATTTCTCCACAAGAAGATCAGTTAGTTTTTGAACATTATCAACGTTTAAATGGAGGAGTGTTAATTTTTATCCCTGATAACTTATCAATTGATGAAACTTTGCAAGCTTATTTTGAATATCCGATTGATAGTCAAAGTTTGCAGATTATTTTAATAGTGGGTAAAAATACTAAATTATCAATTACTGAAAATCAATTATCGGCCCAAAAAGTAGATGGAGATTATACATTTTTTGGAGAAATTTATTTGGGTTCTAACTCTACTTTATCTTACGTGGTTAATGATCAGGCTAAGACTACTGGTCATAACTATTTTTATCGACAGTTTTTGCCACAAAATCGAGCAATAGTTAATTTAACTTCTGGTGAATTTACTGAAGGTAATGTGTTGGTTAGTAATAAAATATTGCTGAAGGGAAATGATACATCAGGTGAAGTAAAAACAGTGGCTATTGCCCAACAGGATCAAATTTGTGCAATTAATAGTCGTGTAACTAATTATGGTTTGCGAACTAGAGGTAATATTTTGCAACATGGAGTAATTTTAGATCGTTCCAAATTAGTTTTTAATGGAATTGGTGAAATTATTAAGGGATCACGGGGTTCGGATTCTCAACAAGAAAACCGAGTTTTGATGTTGAGTGAAAATGCACGTGGTGATGCTAATCCAATTTTATTAATTGATGAAAATGATGTTACGGCTGGTCACGCAGCTTCTGTTGGACGAATTGATGAAGAACAACTCTATTATTTAGAGAGTCGGGGCTTAAATGCCGATGTTGCTAAGCGTTTAATTATTCGAGGATTTTTAGAATCAGTTATTACGGTAGTTGAAAGTCATAAAACTCGTGAAATGTTACGTTCAGTTATTGAAAGGAGTTTGGCAATTGATGATTGAGAGTCCTTATCGTCATGATTTTCCTTTTTTTGACTCTCAGAAAAAAAAATTGAAAAGAGCTTATTTAGATAGTGCAGCTACAACTCAAAAACCAAGTTCAGTAATTGAGGAATTAGTTCATTTTTATACAAAAGATAATGCTAATATTTATCGAGGAATTTATGCAACTTCACAACGTGCTACCAGTAAATTTGAAGCGGTAAGAGATAAAGTTAAAACATTTATTAATGCTTCAGAACGTACAGAAATTATTTTTACAAAAGGAACTACTCAAAGTTTAAATTGGATAGTTTTTGGATATTTTTGGGATCGGTTACATTCTGATGATGAAATTTTAATTTCAGTAATGGAACATCATAGCAATTTAGTTCCATGGCAACAGTTAGCCATTCATACAGGAGCTAAATTAAATTATGTTAATTTAGATGAAGATCAACAGCTGGACATTGATGATTTCAAAGCAAAACTTAATTCTCGGGTTAAGGTTGTAGCGTTAACTCATGTTTCTAATGTTTTGGGATGCTTAAATCCTGTAACTCAGATTACTACTTTGGCTCATAAATTTGGGGCAAAAGTTGTTATTGATGGAGCTCAAGCAATTGGACATATGTCAGTAGATGTTCAAGAAATTAATTGTGATTTTTATGCATTTTCAGGACATAAAGCTTTTGCCCCTACTGGAGTAGGTGTTTTGTATGGGAAAAAAGAACTTCTTGAAAAAATGACACCATTGGAATATGGTGGGGAAATGATTTCTGATGTAAATTATCAGAATACATCTTTTAAAGAGCTTCCTTTACGTTTGGAAGCAGGAACTCAAAATATATCTGGAGTGATTGGATTAGGTGCAGCACTTGATTATCTGAATAAATGTAAATTAAATGAAATTGAATGCTACATTAAAAAATTAACGAAACTGGCGTTCGAACAATTGATATCAATACCTGAAGTAATTATTTATGGTTCAAAAAATGCTTCTTTTCATCAGGGCATAATTTCATTTAATATAAAAGGAATTCATCCTCATGATGTAGCTACAGTATTGGATATTAAAGGAGTTGAGATTCGGGCAGGGCATCATTGTGCTCAAGTTTTGATGCGGTATTTAAAGATTCCTGCTTGTTTACGCTTGAGCTTGCATATATATAATGATGAAACTGATATTCAGCAATTAATAATTGCTTTGCATGAAGTTTTGAGGTTTTTTAAACATGGATCATGATAATTTATCAACTTTATATCGACAAGCTATTTTAGAAGCTGGTGAAGATCCCCATAATTTTGGTGATCTTTTAAGACCAACTGTAAGTACTGAATTACATAATCCTACTTGCGGTGATGTTATTATTTTACAATTAAAAATTAGTGATCATATAATTAAAGATATAAAATTTAAAGGTCAAGGGTGCATTATATCTCAAGCTAGTGCTTCAATTATGACTGATTTAATTAAAGGAAAATCACTTGATCAAGCTAAGAAACTAAGAATAGCTTTTTCTCAAATGATCACGGATAATCACTTTATTGACAATGATAAATTAAAAGATGCATTAATCTTTAAGGGAGTTCGTAAATTCCCTCAAAGAATTAAATGTGCAACTTTAGTTTGGAATGCACTAGAAAAGTCAATTCAACATGTGGAGGAAGCTAATGGTTGAAGCAAAAACGAAAAATACTAAAAATAACGAAGAAATAGCAGCAAAAGTTGATATAAACGAAAATTTTGATTATGGTTTTTCAGATAAATTTACTCCAGTTTTTTCGACAGGTCGAGGGTTGACTGAAGAAGTAGTCCGTTCAATTTCTCGAGAAAAAAATGAGCCTCAATGGATGCTAAATTATCGGCTTCATGCTTTTAAAGTTTATCAACAAGCAAAGATGCCTGACTATGGGCCAGATCTTAGTGAGTTGAACTTTAAAGATATGTTATATTATCAAAAGCCAACTGATCGTAAATATCGTGATTGGGCTGATGTTCCAGATACAATAAAAGAAACATTTGAACGGTTAGGTGTACCTCAAGCTGAAAGAAAATTTTTAGCTGGTTCTTCAGCTCAATATGAATCGGAAGTTGTTTATCATAATATGAAAAAACAATTTGATCAATTAGGAATTATTTTTACAGATACTGATACGGCTTTACATGAATATCCTGAAATTTTTAAAAAATATTTTGGAAAATTAGTTAAACCAAATTTAAATAAATTTACGGCATTAAATGGTGCAGTTTGGTCAGGAGGAACTTTTATTTATGTTCCAAAAAATGTAGAAGTAAAAGTTCCAATTCAGTCATATTTTCGAATTAATGCTGAAAATTCTGGGCAATTCGAGCGAACACTAATTGTAGTAGATGAAGGTGCTTCTGTTAATTACGTTGAGGGTTGTACTGCTCCAAACTATTCTAGCGATAGCTTGCATGCCGCAGTAGTTGAAGTATTCGTAGAACCAAATGCTTATTGTCGTTATACTACTATTCAGAATTGGTCTAAGAATGTTTATAGTTTAGAAACTAAACGCGCTCAAGCCATGGAAAATTCTACAATGGAATGGGTAGATGGTAATTTAGGTTCTAAAACTACTATGAAATATCCAGCAGTTTATCTTGATGGTCGTGGAGCAAAAGGGACCATGCTTTCAGTAGCAATTGCTTCGAAAGGAGTCGATCAAGATAATGGGGCGCGGATGATTCATAATGCTCCGGATACAACAAGTTCAATTATTTCGAAGTCAATATCTAAGGATGGTGGTGCTGTTGATTATCGTGGAACTGTTCGTTTTGGACCGCACTCTGATCGATCTTTTTGTCATGTAGAATGTGATACCATTATCATGGATGAAGAATCTAGCTCTGATACTATTCCATATAATGAAATTTTAAATGGTAATGTTACTATGGAGCATGAAGCTAAGGTATCGAAGATTTCAGAGGAACAATTATATTATTTGATGAGCAGAGGAATTTCAGAAGAAAAAGCCACAGAAATGATAGTTATGGGGTTTGTAGAACCTTTTACTAAGGAATTACCAATGGAATATGCTGTTGAATTAAATCGTTTAATTGGAATGGAATTTGTAGGGGGAATTGGCTAATATTGATTCCGTTAAAGCTTAATGAAGTTTTAAAAGTTATAAAATTGAATTCCAATGTTGAATTTGTAAAACAACGAAAGTCACAAATAGAATATCAGTTAGAATTAGTAAATCAATGGCAATTAAAAACTGGAGGCAGATATCTTTTAATTGGACCTAATCAAAGTGATTTAACTTTAATTATAGCTTTAGCAATTGGCGATAAGGGTCTAATTGAATCATTTGAAGTAACCCCTGGTTGCGGAAGTGCCCCGGTTACATTTGGTGTTTCTGATACTAAATTATTAAACTTAAATTGTAGAATTCATTTTCACTCCGCTAAGATTTTTCCTTTTGCGGAGTTTAATTTTTCTGCTAATTACTTTGATGGGGTGATTATTGCACATGCAACTTGGTATTTTGCAAAATATGATGAGTTGGCTAAAATATTGCAGCAAGTCTCTAAAACAATTCAAATAATTTATTTCGTTGAGTGGGATTTAAACTTTACAAATTTTCGTCAATGGGGGGCATATTTAGCTTATTTATGGCAAGGTGAAATTGCTCAAATGGCAAATAGTAATATAACAAATATACGGTCAATAATTTCATCAACTGAAGTGATTAATCTACTTATTAAGAATCATTATAATATTAAGCAGAAAAAAATAATCGATACATCTAAACTTTTGGATGGATCATGGCAGTTAATGTATGTTTTAATCAATGGTAAAACAATATTAAAACAGCTTTCTTCAGATTTAGTTACTAATAATTTTTTAAAACATGAATTATCAATAATTGAAAAGTTTGATTTTGAAAATGTACAATCACTCCCTAGTTATTCTTTGATTGCACAAAAGGGTTAATTGTAATAAAATTACTTTTATGCAGAAAAATGTTTAAAAATAAAGGGGGATTTAATTTAGTGAGTAAAGCTAAACCAACAGATTTTGATTGGGCTAATCTAGATTTTTCATATCATGATTTACCATTTAGGTTTCGTACGTTTTACCGTAACGGAAGGTGGGAAGAGGGTAAATTAGTCACTGATTCTCAAATTTCTTTATCAGAAGCTTCACCTTCAATTCATTATGGACAACAAGTTTTTGAAGGATTAAAGGCTTATCGTCGTCCCGACGGTGGAATTAACCTTTTTCGACCTAATGAAAATGGAAAACGGATGAACCGTTCAGCTAAACGTTTATTAATGCCGGAATTTCCAGTAGATCGTTTTGTTGAAGCAATTAAGCAAGTGGTTTTAGCAAATAAAGAATTTGTCCCGCCTTATGGTACAGGAGCAACACTTTACTTAAGGCCTTTGATGATTGCAATTGACTCGGTTGTTGGTGTACAACCAGGTAAAGAATATATGTTGAATATTTATGCTACTCCAGTTGGGCCATATTTTAAAGGAGGGCTAACACCCACAGCTTTTGTAACGTCACAGTATGACCGAGCAGCTCATGGTGGAACTGGGCGAGCTAAAGTAGGTGGAAATTATGCTGCTAGTTTATTACCAGGATCAAAAGCTCATGAAACTGGTTATTCTGACGTAGTATATCTTGATCCAATTCATCATGAGTATATTGAAGAACTAGGATCTGCTAATTTTTTTGGAATTACTAAACTTGGACAATTCTTAACTCCTAAATCACCATCAATTTTACCTTCTATTACTAAGCTATCAGTTTTAGATTTATCGAAAGAAATGGGCTTGAAACCTGCACAAGTTCAAATTTCAATTAATGATCTTGATTTATTTGCAGAAGCAGGAGCAATGGGTACTGCTGCAGTAATTTCTCCGGTTGGATCTATTACCAATCAAGGGGAAAAGCACGTTTTTTATTCTGAAACTGAACCCGGTCCGATTACACTAAAACTCTATAATCGTTTAACCGGAATTCAATTTGGTACTGAAACTGGACCGGAAGGATGGGTTATTGATTTAGGCAAATAAAACAATTATAAAAAAAGAATTCAAATTTTTTTCTATATAAAATTTGAATTCTTTTTTGTTTTGTAGTTTAGGTTATTTTTTTACTATTAAGCAATTACAGCTGGAATGTTGTACAACATATTCAGTTACAGAACCAACAAATAATTTTTCAACTTTGCTCATCCCTGTAGCACCCATAACAATTAAATCGTGAGGATTAGCGAAGCGGTCTTGACTAATAATTATTTTAGGATTTCCTAATTCTATATATTTATTTGTTACGATATTTTTTTCCTTCGCTTTTTCAACTAAAGAACTTATTTGATTTTTAACTCCATCAGTTATTCGGTGCAAGGCATCGGTATCAAAACTTGATACATCTTTTAA
Source organism: uncultured Lactobacillaceae bacterium (assembly GCA_945273735.1). GTDB lineage: Bacteria > Bacillota > Bacilli > Lactobacillales > Lactobacillaceae > Xylocopilactobacillus. The sequence goes on along the minus strand of CALYPJ010000004.1, from coordinate 52,698 downwards.
AAGTTGATTATCAATCACTGCAATTATATCTAAATTAGCTTTTGTTTTTTTTGCAAGATTAATAGCTTTTTCAAAGGCTAAAAAAGATAGTTTAGAACCATCAAATGCTGTTAGGATATTTTGATAAACCATTTTTTCCCTTTCGAAAATTGTCATATTTTTTTGAAGTAAAAAGATAGCTTAATTTATAAAAAGTGTTTATTTGTTTTTCATAGATTTAATTAAAATTCGATTGATAGTAAAAGTTATGATTACACCAAAAATTAGTGAAAAAAATTCTAACCACGCATTTTCGGTAATAACTGCACAAATGGTAATTATAACGATAACTGCAATAGATAAAATATATGAAAGAACTTGATACAGTGATAATTGTAAAAAGTTACGCTTGATAGTTATGAATATACCGCATAAACTTATTAAAATCGCATAAATACTAAATAATATTTTTATCATAATAGTTAACCTTAAAAAAATAAACTGGAATTTTCCAGTTTATTAATCTCTCTTGATGCCGTTCACTGAGTTGATTTGGTTGATCCCGCGATTAAAATAAGTGGGAACTATTTTCATTTGCTTTAATTACCTTTGTGCCAGGCCTATCTTAACAAATGCGATTCATTCCCAATAATCAATGGTTGTCGGTCAACACAATGTTTGACTCAGTTCGAACATTAGGGATTATTATCAATATAGCACAAATACTATTATTCAACAATAGAAAAAGATTAAAGTCGCTTATTATAGTACTCAACAATTAACTGTTCATCAATATCAGGATCTAATTCATCACGTACTGGTTCTCTAACAAAGGTACCTTCTAACTTTTTATCATCAAAAGTTACATAATTAGGGCGGCTAACAGTACTGTCAATTGCAGTTTTTACTATATCCAAATTTTTAGATTTTTCTTTTAAACTAATAACTTGACCAGGTTTTACTATGTATGATGGGATATCAACTCTTTTACCATCTACTATTACATGTCCATGGTTTACCATTTGGCGAGCTTGCTTTCTAGTTAAAGCAAATCCCATTTTATAGACTAAATTGTCTAGCCTAGATTCTAACAAGTTTAAAAGATTTTCACCATGAGTGTATTCACTTTTAATTTTGCCAGCACGAACAAACAAGTTTTGAAATTGTCGTTCGTTTAAACCGTACATTAAACGAACCTTTTGTTTCTCTCTAAGTTGAGTTGCATATTCTGACGGCTTAGAGCGATTATTTCGTCCATGATCACCAGGAGCATAAGGCTTGCGCTGTAATTCTTTACCTGTACCAAGTAAAGAGTAACCCAGTCTTCTTGATTGTTTCCAAACTGGTTTAATATTTCGAGACATTTTGTTCCTCCAATTTATTTGTCTTGGAGTAAAATAACTACCATCTCAATCTCGTACAATTTATCCTAATTTTCACTTTAGCAGCAAAGTTACTCATTCCTTTAAATAAATGTGTAAATTGTTGACGTCCGATCAGATGATTGCTGCTATTCTACACAGTGGAATATTTTACTTGATTTGTGTCATACAGTCAATTTATGAATAAAATTTTTTATCGTGGTAGTAATTTGGTATAATTTATCATATTAAGAGAGGCTTTAATATACTATGTGGTGGATCATTGTTTTTATCGTTTTTATCTTTATCCTCTTAGTTTGGCTAGGAGTGATTTTTTATCAACGACGAGTTAATTTAAAAATTGAAGCGTTAGATCAAGAAAAGAATCATTTATTGGATCACCATCTTGATGAAGAATTTACTAAACTTGAACAAGAAAATCCTACTGGAGAGAGTTTAGCTAGTTTAAACCGTTTGCAGCAGGAGTACAATCATTTAAAGAATCGAAAATTAGTTGATCTAGAAACTTTCTTTTTTGAAGCAGAAGATTCAAATAATAAATTTCAATTTTTTCAGAGTCGTCGCAAAATTGCAGAATTAGAAAAAAGGATTAAAGAAGCTCAAGATTTATTAACTAAAATTCAATCTGCTTTATCTCAAATTCAAAACGTGCAAAATCAGGATAAAGAATTGATGAGTCAAATTAATGACGATTTGAGCACGGTAAAAAGAAAGATTCTCTCACAAGGCTACGCTTATGGTCCGGCTCAAGATAATTTAGAACACCGATTGGCAAGAATTGATGAAAATTATGATCAAGTGCAACAGGTTTATTTAAGTGGTGATTATGCAAAAGCGAAAGTTCAATTTACAGTTGTAAAAAAAGAAACTGAAGATTTAAATCACGATATGCAAGAAATTGCCGATTTATATGAACTTTTAAATAAAAGCTTTCCGGAACAGATTGATGAAATTAAAACTACTTATGTCAAATTTAAAAATTTAGGGTATTGTTTTATTGATGATGATTTTGATGATCAACTTTTAGATTTGCAAAATTCTCTTAATCAAACAATTGAACTTTTAAACCAGGCAGCTGTAACTGACATTCAACAGAATTGTGCTAAAATTTCGAAAAAAATTAAAAAGTTATATACCATTTTACAGCGTGAATATAATTCTCGGCGGCAAGTTCAACGTGATAAAACTGAACTTTATCAATTTATTGTTCATGCAGAGAGGCAAAATCGTTCGTTAAGGGATACAGTATATCATTGTGCAAATGTTTTTGTAATTCCAGATGAAGAACTCAAAAAAGTAACTAAGTTTGAAATTCAAATTGAAGATATTCGTTTGAACTATAATCGTGACATGCAAAAGGTTTTTGATAAAGAAGCAGTTTTTAGTGTAATTAATCGAAACTTTGAATTGTATCGAAAAGAATTAACTGAAATTGAAAAAAATCAAGTAAAAATTGCAAATTTAGTCGCTCAAGATTATCAGGATTTATCTGTTTACAAAAAGGATCTATTAGTAGATGAGTCAGCTTTAAAGGTTATTGTTAGATACGTTGAAAAAGAGAATTTACCAGGAGTGCCTCAAGATTATCAAGAATTTTATTTAGTAGTAAATAATGAGCTAAAAAAATTTCATAACCTTTTGCAAACTGATAAGATTAATCTAACTGATATTAAAAAGGTTGCGAATATGCTGCAAGAAGATTTACTATCTTTAGCAGATCGCACGAATGAAATCGTTAAAAATTCTCGATTAACGGAAATTTTGATTCAAAATGTAATTCAACATCAATCTAAACGACCAGAAGTAACTACTAAAATTAACCAAGCTAAACAAATTTATTCAAAAAAATATGATTATGAAGCTTCAATGAATATTTTAGCTAAAGAATTAGAGCTAATTAAGCCAGGAGCTTTTCAAGAAATTATAGATAATTATGATGATCATGATCAGTTAAATTTAAAATTAAATGAAATGGAGCCGAATGAAAAGAATTTATGATTTATTTTGATAATAGTGCAACTACTCCAATTGATCCTCGAGTTTTGGATACTTTTGTTAAAGTTTCACAAAATTATCCAGGAAATCCTTCAAGTTTACATCAATTAGGACGTAAAGCAACTGAAGTTTTAGAATTATCTCGCCAACAAATTAAAGATATCTTAAATCTTAAAAATCGGGAAGTACTTTTTACTAGTGGTGGATCTGAAGGTGATAATCTTATAATTAAAGGTGTTGCTCATAATCGAAAGTTCAGTGGTCATCACATTATTGTCAGTGCAATTGAACATGCTGCTGTATTAAATGCAGCAAAGCAACTTGAAAAAGAAGGATTTGAAGTAACTTATCTATCTCCAGATAAAAATGGTCAAATCAGGCCAGAAACTCTTAGTAACGCAATTCGTAATGATACTATTTTAGTATCGATTATGGCTGTTAATAATGAGACTGGTGCAATTCAACCTTTGGATGAATTATCAGATATTTTGCAAAAATATCCCCAAATTGTTTTTCATGTAGATGCAGTTCAAGCAATAGGAAAACAGTTAGAATCAATTTATTTAAATGATCGAATTGACTTTTTAAGCTTTTCAGGTCATAAATTTCGTGGGCCAAGAGGAGTTGGGTTTGTCATCTATCATCCTAATCGACATTTTGATCCTTTAATAGCCGGTGGAGGACAAGAAAATGGTTTACGTGGAGGAACGGAAAATATTCCTGCTATAGCTGCAATGGCTAAAGCTTTACGATTAAGTTTTGATAATATTAATCAATGTCAAAAAAAATATATTGAAATGAAAAATATTTTATTGAATTTTTTGGATAAAGATCCTGACTTTTATGTTATTTCCAAAAATTCAAAAATTTATACACCATCAATTATTTCATTTGCTTTAATTGGGGTAAAAGGGGAAACGGTAATTCACTACTTGGAAGCTCAAGGAACTTTTATTTCTACAACTAGTGCTTGTGCGTCAAACAGAAATCAACCATCTCATGTTTTAATGGCAATGAAAGAACCTGATGAAGTCATTAAGGGAGAATTAAGAGTTAGTTTAGGACCACAGAATGACATTTCCGAAATGAAAAATTTTGTGAATCAACTAGAAAAGATGAAAGATAAACTGAAGGTATTTATTTAATGGAATATAATGAATTAATGGTTCGCTATGGTGAGCTTTCAACTAAGGGAAAAAATCGCCGGCAATTTATTGAGCATTTGAGAATTGATATCAAGAAAAAATTAATAAAGTTTCCAATTACTATAAAGGCTGGTCGGGATCATTTACATATTTTGCTTAATGGGGAAGATCCACAACCAATTATAAAAAAACTGCAAACAATTTTTGGAATTCAAAGCATTTGTAAAGTAATAAGGGTAGACTTAGCTATTGAAAAAATAAAAAAAGCAAGTCTTTTTTTAGCACAGCAGGCAGTACCTTACTCAAAGACCTTTAAAGTGAAAACCAAGAGAATTAATAAAAATTTTTCTATTGGTACATTTGCTTTAAATAATTTAATCGGCGATTTGATTTTAGAAAATTGTCCTAGTTTAAAAGTAGATGTACATCAGCCAGACTTTGAATTAACTATTGAAATTAGAAAAGATGCTGTTTATCTTTATGATAACGTAATTCCTGGAGCTCATGGTATGCCGGCTGGAACTGCTGGGAAAGTTCAAGTAATGCTTTCAGGAGGGATTGACTCTCCGGTTGCTGCTTATTTGGCTTTAAAAAGAGGTATGCGTATCGAAATGGTGCATTTCTTTTCTCCCCCTTATACATCTCCTCAGGCTTTAGCAAAAAGTAAGGAGTTAACTAAAAAATTAATTCCTTATACGGGTAATTCTTCAATTCAGTTTATTGCCGTTCCCTTTGCTAAAATTCAGGAACAAATTAAAGTTAAAGTTCCTGAAGGCTATTTGATGACAGTCCAGCGACGTTTGATGTTAAGATTAGCAGATAAGATTCGGGCCCAAAGACATGGTTTAGCAATTGTTACTGGAGAATCTGTGGGTCAAGTAGCTTCACAGACTTTAGAAAGTATGATGGCAATTAATGATGTAACATCAACACCAGTATTACGTCCTTTAGTTTCTTGTGACAAAAACGAGATTATTGCTTTAGCTAAAAAAATTGATACTTTCAATCTTTCAATTATGCCTTTTGAAGATTGTTGTACAATTTTTGCGCCGCCTCAACCCAAAACTAAGCCACATTTGATTAAAGCTCGCGAATATGAAAAATTAATTGATGTTGAACAATTAATGACAGAATCATTAAATCAACTTGAAATTACTAGTATAAAAGCTGATCAAAATTACCTTACCAAAGAGAAACCTCAAATTTTAAGTTTATTGTAAATTTTTCAGAAAAGGTGAAAATATGGATCAAAAAAAATCAGAAATTGCCAGTAAATATGATGGCAAAATGGTAGAGGATGGTCGTTATCAATGGTGGTTAGACCATGACGAATTTAAACCTAAAGGAACATTGAAAAAACGTTATTCAATAGTCATTCCGCCGCCAAATGTTACCGGAAAGTTACATCTTGGTCATGCATGGGATACCACTTTGCAGGATATATTGATTAGATTAAAGAAAATGCAAGGATTTGATGCCTTATGGGTACCTGGAATGGATCATGCTGGAATTGCAACTCAAGCTAAAGTTGAAGCAATGTTGCAAAAAAAGGGAATTTCTCGTTACGATTTAGGACGAGAAAAATTTATTGAAGAAGTATGGAAATGGAAAGATGATTTTGCAAAAATAATAAAAGAGCAGTGGGCTAAATTAGGATTATCACTTGACTATTCTCGAGAGCGTTTTACCCTCGATGAGGGACTTTCTAATGCTGTTAAAAAAGTGTTTATTGATCTTTACAATAAGGGACTAATTTACCGAAAAAAATATATTATTAATTGGGATCCTAAAGCGCAAACTGCTTTGTCAGATATTGAAGTTATCTATAAAGAAGAGAAAGGATATCTTTATTATTTTAATTATCCTTTAGAAGATGGTAGTGGTTCTTTACAAATTGCTACTACACGTCCTGAAACTATTCCAGGTGATACAGCTGTTGCTGTTAATCCTAATGATAAAAGGTATCTTAATTTCATTGGCAAAAATTTAGTTTTACCAATATTTAATCGAAAATTGCCAATTATTGCAGATGAATATGTTGACCCATCATATGGTACAGGAGTTGTAAAAATTACTCCTGCCCATGATCCTAATGACTTTGAAGTAGGTGTAAGGCATCACTTAAAAGTTATAAATATTATGAATAAAGATGCTACTCTGAATGAAGCTGCAGGTAAATATCAGGGTTTAGATCGTTATCAAGCTCGTAAATTAATTACTGATGATTTAACAAACGCCGGTTACTTTGTAAAGAAAGAAGAATTAATTCATAATGTTGGCCATTCTGAACGCACAGATGTTGAAATTGAGCCTAGACTTTCAACACAATGGTTCGTTAGAATGAAAGAATTAGCTCAACAAGCAATTGCTAATCAATCAACAGATGACCGAATTAATTTCTATCCTCCTAAGTATGAACAGACTTTTTTACAGTGGATGGGAAATGTTCATGATTGGGTTATTTCAAGGCAATTATGGTGGGGACATCGAATTCCAGTTTGGTATCGTAAAACTGACGGAAAAGTTTATGTTGGAATGAAGGCACCCGAAGATAGTGAAAATTGGGATCAAGATCCAGATGTATTGGATACTTGGTTTTCTTCCGCATTATGGCCTTTTTCAACTTTAGGTTGGCCAGATACAGATTCAAAAGATTATAAAAAGTATTTTCCAGTAGATACTTTGGTTAGTGGATATGATCTTATCTTCTTTTGGATTTCTCGCATGATTTTTCAAAGTTTAGAGTTTACCGGGCAAAGACCATTTAAGAATGTAATATTACATGGATTGATCAGAGATTCACAGGGAAGAAAGATGAGTAAGTCTTTGGGAAACGGATTAGATCCAATGCAAGTAATTGACCAATATAGTACTGATTCTTTAAGGTGGTTCTTTATTACTGGATCAACACCTGGCCAAGATATTCGTTATCAAACTGAAAAAATGGATGCATCATGGAATTTTATTAATAAAATTTGGAATGCTAGTCGTTTTGTTTTAATGAATTTAGATGGTGATGAAAATATTTATAATTTACCGGAAAATTTATCACAAGATCTTTCCGATCGCTTTATTTTAGCTCGCTTAAATCAAGTTACTGAAAAAGTTAATGATTTATTTGAAAAATTTGAGTTTGGAGAAGTTGGTCGTATATTATATGAATTCATTTGGAATGATTTTTGTGATTGGTATATTGAAATGGCTAAAGAAAGCCTGTATGGTAATGATGCTGAAATTAAAAAGGCTAAGAAGTGGCATTTAAGTTATGTACTTTTTCATATTTTATTGTTGCTACATCCAATTCTTCCATTTGTTACAGAAAAACTTTATCAATCGTTAAATAAGAAAAAAGTTTCGATAATGGAAGAATCATACCCTCAACCAAGTTCACGTTTTGAAGATCAAGAAGCAATTAAAGCAATGAATTCCTTGATTGAAGTCATTAAAGCGGTAAGAAATATTCGCGGCGAATACCATGTAGCTTTGAGTAAACCGATTGATCTTTATTTGAATTTACATGACCCAAAATTATTGGAACTTTTACAAACTAATCGACAATATATTGAACGTTTTACTAATCCTCAAAAATTAATAATTAAGCAAGATTTAGAAGTTGATTTTTTAGCAGCTAATGTAATTATTAAAGGTGGAGCAGTTCTTATACCACTATCGGGACTAGTAGATAAAGATATTGAATTAGAAAAATTAAATAAATCTCGAGATAAGTTAAATAAAGAATTGCAAAAAATTAATAAAAAACTTCATAATCCAGGATTTTTAGCTAAGGCCCCTGATACTGAAGTAAAAAAGCAGCAACAAAAAGCGACAGTTGTTAATGAAAAAATTATTGAAACTGAAAAGCAAATCATGACAATTAAAAAAATTTAAAATAACTTTGCGTAATTTCTTATATAAACTTACATAAGGAGTTACTGATTTTTGGATGAAATTAAAATTGCTGAAATTTATGAACTGATAGAAAAATTTGGACCAAGCATTGTTCCAACTAAAGACTTAATCTCACTGATCATCGCACCAGATTGTTTAGATTTAGCTAAATTTCCTGATGGTTTTGGATTAAGAGATTTGATTTTTCTTGATTTTAAGCAGCTTAAAAGTAAACTACCGTTTTCTGACATTATAATTTTTAAATTGTTAGCTGCAGTAGAATTGGGTAATCGTACTTTCAAAAATTGCCAATTAAAATTTGGAGAATTTACATCAAGTAGCAAAGTTGGAGAAATCTCACTAAAATTCTTTGAAAATATTTATCAAGAATGTTTAGTGGGTTTTTTCTTAGATATCAATAGAAATTTAATTCAAAGAGTATTGCTGTTTAAGGGTTCACTGGATAAAAGCCTAGCTTTTCCTCGTGAAGTATTAAGTTATGCCCTTAAAAATCATGCTTATAGTTTTATTTTGGTACATAATCATCCAAGCGGTTCTTGTAAAGTGTCAAAAGCTGATATAATTTTTACTAAACGGATGGAGCGTGCGGCAAAGATAATGGGAATTCATTTCGATGATCACCTAATTATTGGTGCAGCTCAATATTTATCACTTCGTGAAGAGAATATTTTAAAGTAAATTGTAATTTTTTGTTGTTTAACCTTAAGATATTTTAATTAAGCATAAATTTTTTATTAATTGCATGACAAAATGGTAAAAAAAGTGCAGAATTAAAGTTAGTGAAAAAATTTAAAACTTCATTATGAATAACTTTAAAAATTAGCACTTTAAAAAAATATTTTCATTTTTCTCAACTTTTTTATAATAAGTTTAACAGCCTAAACTAAATTTAAAGGTTAGAAAATTTAAGCTTAATTTATTATTATTTGATCCAATTAACGTGAAAAAAGAGCCGCAGTTAAAAGGATTGATAAATTAGGAAATAACTTTTTTGCGGCAAAAATAAAAAAGAATAAGAATCAATGCCTAAACTTTTTTCAAACAAAAGATTAATTGTAATTTTAATATCATTTATTTTAGCGGCTGCTTCAATTGTTTTTTCAATTCGAATTATTAATTATTCGCAAACGCCGCCTTATCTTTTAAAATTAACTAATGATGTCATTGACGTAACAAGCTATGTTGTTAATGAACCTGGTAGGCTTTTGAAAAATGGTTTTAATTTTCAAACCGAATTAATATCAACTTATCAAGAAAATCAAAAACTTAAAAAGAAAGTGGATCAATTAGAGCAAAATCAAACTAAAATAGAAATTTTAACTAGAGAAAATAAAGAATTAAAAAAAGAATTACAATTAAATGCTACTTTATCTGATTATTCTCAAATTACTGCAGCTGTTCTTTCACGTTCGCCCGCTAATTGGCAGGATGTTTTAATAATTAATCGAGGTTCGGTAAACGGGATTAAGAAAAATATGCCAGTAATGTCTGGTTCCGGTGTAATCGGTCGTATAATGGAAGTAAATCACTTAAATTCAAAGGTCGAATTAATTTCTTCAAATAGTAAAATAGCAAATCATTTTGCTGCTCAAATAACCACTAAAAAAGGAGAAGTAATTAATGGCGTAATTACTGGATATTCAGAGACAGAAAATGCTTTGATTTTTGGAAATGTTTCGACTGATACGGAAATTCATATAGGAGATGCTGTGGTTACTTCTGGATTAGGTGGTGTTGTTCCTAAAGGTTTGTTAATTGGAAAAGTTAACAAAATCGAAAAAAAAGATTATGGTTTATCTACAATGATTTACGTAAAATCAGCAACTAATATTAATGATTTTAGTGTGGTTACTGTAATTGATCGAACGGTTGGCAATTAAATGAAAAAACGAAACAATTTTAAAATTTTCTTTTTTGCTTTATTCTTAATTTACATATTAATTTTAGTAGATGGTTCAATCAGTTTCATTGCTCATTTTTTTTCAGCACTAGTTGCTGGAAAAATTTTTTGGCTTGGCTCTTTATGTGTTTTGACTGTTTTAAGTTTTGAAATTAACGTTAATTTTCTGGGAGTTGCAGTTGTTTCTGGGATAATAGCGGATATTTTTTATTCAGGGATTATTGGTATTTATACAGTATCATTTGCTATAACAGCAATATTTTTAAAGTGGATAGTACAATATTTACCACATAACTTCATTTATATAATATCTTCTTATTTTCTTTCAGTGACAATTTTTAGTACCATATATTATGGAATTAATAACTATTTGGGACTAACACGAACTGCACCTTTTCAATATTTAGCTACTTATTTACCGGCTACTTTGCTATTTAATTTATTTTATTTTATTATTTTATATGTTCCTATGTTAAAAATTATTGAGAACTTTAAAAGAAAGCTGGCATTAAAAGATGAAAAGTAACCAAGAAAAAAAAGAACTAATTACAGTAAGATTGATTGTTGAAGATGCATTATTTGCTGCTTTGGCGATGGCTTTAAATTACATTAAACCGGATATGGGAATATTGAATATTTCATTTGGCTTTATCCCAATAACGTTTTTAGCTTTAAAGAGGGGGCTATTAAATGGAATGATCTCAGGATTAATTTTTGGAATTTTAGATCTATTTTTGAAAGGAATGGGAACACCAAATGTTGTATCAGTAATTCAAGCATTATTTGAGTATATAGTAGCATTTACCTTAATCGGCTTGGCTGGATTGGCACACGGCCCGCTTCAATTAGCGATAAATAAAAAGCAGCACGGATTTGCAGTGCTGTCATTGTTTTTGGGAACATTAATCGGATCTTTAGGAAAATTTGCTTGTCATACAATAGCTTCAGCTACTTTTTTTAGTAAATATTTAACGATTCCTAAGCATGGGAATGTCTGGATTGCAGCTTTGCTTTATCAGGCTCCTAGTTTCTTTACTACCTTTATTCTAGCTACTTTTTGTTTAATTCTAATTTACGCAATTCGACCGACATTGTATGAAGGTTAAAATTCTACAAATTGTAAAACTACCGAGAGTATAACTCCAAGAAGAGTAACAATAATCATTAGCCAAATGGAAATATTTGTGATAATACTAAATTTACTTTTTTTCTTTTTCATATTTTTTCCTTCTAGTATTTATTCTATCAAAATTATAGCTGAGTGTTAAATAATGAATAATTTTCAATTGTTTAGTTTAATCATTTTAATTGGATTTATCGTTTTTGTAGCAACAATTAATATTTTTTTAATTAATTTTGCACCAAAGTATAAAATCAAATTAAGTCATTGGTTTTGGGCTCCACTAATTGGTGCTCTTTTTTTTGTAACAAAAAAGCAATATATAAATTCAATTCTACCTTTATTTTTTCTTTTATTCTTTAGTTTTGAAATTATTTTTGCTTTATCATATGCCTTATATTTTCATCGTTTTAATGTCTATTATTTTTTAAAGCAATCACGTAAATTTTTAACAATTATATTGTTTTTTTGGTACATAATATTTTTTACTTTAAATATCTTTAATATTCTCTAAAACTTATTAGAAACATATGTTCGCTTATTAAAATTATGTTACAAGGTGTCACTACGTGGTTCGAAGTGGTGCATTGTGGTAGAATTTTTTTGAGGGTAATTAGTTATGTTTATGGGCGAATTTCACCATAGCTTAGATGAAAAAGGTAGAATTATAATTCCAGCTAAGTTTCGTAATGAGCTAGGTAGTTCTTTTATTATTACACGAGGTATGGACGGTTGTTTATTTGGCTATTCGTTAAATAATTGGGATGTTTTAGTAAAAAAATTATCTACGTTATCTTTAACTAAAAAGTCTTCAAGATTATTTAGTCGATTTTTTTATTCTGGAGCAAGTGAAGTTCAGCTGGATCGTAATGGTCGTGTGAACTTGCCGGTTAACTTAATTTCCTTCGCAAAATTAAAAAAAGATTGTGTAATTTTGGGTGTAAATTCTCGAATTGAAATTTGGGATGCTGCATCTTATCAAGAAATGGATACAGAAATGGCTGATAATATTAGCGATATTTCAGAAAATTTAATGGATATTGATTTTGACTAATTTATTACATTGCAGTGTTTTATTAAATGAAGCAATAACTTCTTTAAATGTAAAACCTGAAGGTAATTATATTGATGCTACATTTGGCCGTGGCGGTTATACTCAATCGATATTAAACCAAATATCTACTGGTCATTTAATTAGCATTGATCAGGATTCTGAAGCTATAAAATATGGAGAAAAAAAATTTAAAGATGCCATTTCAGCTAAACGACTTTTTTTAATTCAAAATAATTACGAGCATATTGATTCAATTGTCAACGAAGTTGGTTTAAAAACAATTGATGGAATTGTTTTTGATTTAGGTGTTTCTTCACCTCAATTTGATGATCCTAAAAGGGGCTTTAGTTATCGTTTTAATGGACCTTTAGATATGAGAATGGATCAAAGGCAAACATTAACAGCATTTAAAGTTATTAATAGTTATGATGCAGTTCATTTAAAAAAAATTTTTAAAGATTATGGGAATGCTCCTTGCTCCTGGCAAGTAGCACAAGCAATCGTTAAGGAACGAAAAAAGCAGCCAATAAAAACAACAATGCAACTAGTTGGTATTATCTTTGATTATTTACCAGAAGCTGTCAAAAGGAAAAAAGGTCATCCAGCAAAAAAATTTTTTCAGGCTTTAAGGATTGAAGTTAATCACGAATTGTTTTCTTTGAAAACTGCTTTAGAAAAGAGTTTAGAAAAATTAAAAATTGGGGGCATTATTTCTGTAGTAACTTTTCAATCTTTAGAAGATAAAATTGTTTCTCGTCTGTTTAGAAAATTAGCTAAATATCAAGATTATCCTAAAGGAATACCAATTATTCCTGAAAATGTTAAACCTAAATTAGAGCTAACTACTCGGCAGGCCATTAAACCTTCTGAGTTAGAACTGAAACATAATTGGCGGGCACATAGTGCACGATTAAGAAGTGCAAAAAAAATTAGAAATATTAGTTTTTAGGAAAATATCATGAGAGAAGATAGATTAAATTCAGATATTATTTACAATGGTACTAATTCACCGGAATTAACTTCGACTACCGATGTATCAAATTTGGCTCATCTTCATTCAGGTTCTGCTGTACGTCGTAAATCGCAGTCTGATAATCGTGAAACCGTTAAAAGTGTTAGTATTGGTAAAGTTCGTTTAAGTATTTTAGAAAAATTGTTGGTTTTTCTTTGTGGTGTAGCTGTGTTTGTAGGGTTGTTTTTTATTTTGCAAGGTCGTATTAAAACTTCTAATGTGAGCTATCAAATTGATTTAACAAACAAACAAATTCAATCAATTAGTCAGGAAAATCAAGATTTGAATTCTGAAGTACAAACTTTATCCAATGATTCACGATTGGCAAAGTTAGCTGAAAAATATGGTTTTCAAATTGATGAAAGTCGTATCAAAAATATTTTGAAATGATAATCGATGAAACAAAAGAAAAGTCAAAAATTACATCAAGAAATTAATTATCGAAACCGAAGAAGATTCGGTTTATTTTTTCTTTTAATTGTAATTAGTGTTTTTATTATTTTTTCATATCGTTTTATTTGGATCGTTAGTACTCACCAAGCGAGTGGGGTAAATTTAAACCAAAAACAAGAACAAATACATCAATCTAAAACAATTTTACCAGCAAATCGAGGCCACATTTTTGACCAAAATGGTAATATTATTGCTCAAAATGATAGCAAATTCACGATAACTGCTACTACTGATAAAAGAGCTGGAATGGAAATTGATGGTAACAAAAGTATTCCCTTGTATGTTACGAACAAAGAGACAGTTGCTAAGCTAATTAGTGACAATTTGCCAATTAGTAAAGACTTAGTTTTTAAGCAATTAAAACTAAATGGATATCAAATTCGATTCGGTGCTGGTGGTGATAATATTCCAGTAGCAGTGAAAGATAAGATTGAGAAACAAATTAAAAAAGAAAAAATAACTGGAATTGAGTTTTTACGTCGTCCAGCACGTTTGTATAATGGGGGAGTTTTTGCATCTCAGATTGTGGGAATTGCTGATTTAATGATTGATGATCAAGAAAAGTCCAATGCACAATTAGTTGGTAAACTAGGAATAGAACGAGAATTTGATGCTCAATTAAGTGGTAAAAATGGTTATATTGAACGTAAAGTTAATTTAAGAGCAGGATTTGGCGATCGAATTGTTGAGAATCGTGTTAATCCAAGTGATGGTAAAGATATATATTTAACCTTAAATAGTGATTTTCAAAAGCATTTAGAAGCACTTGTAACTCAAGTTAATGAGAATTATCATCCTTTAGAGTTAAATTCGGTGATGATGGAAGCAAAAACTGGTCGAATTATTGCGGCAACTCAGCGCCCTTCCTTTGACACTAATACTTTAAAAGGCTTATCAGATATGTGGCGAGATCATCTTGTTGAAGATACATTTGAACCGGGATCGGTTTTTAAAGCAGTGACTTTAAGTACAGCAATTGATTTAGGTGTTTATAATCCAAATGAGTATTATGACTCAGGGTCTATAAAAATTGGTCCAAATATAATATATGATTGGCAAAAAAATGGATGGGGGTTAATCCCAATGTCTCAAGCTTTTCCTCGCTCAAGTAATGTTGGTTTTGTTCATCTTGAACAAAAAATTGGCAAAGATCGTTGGCAAAAAGCTATCAAAAATTTTGGATTTTGCCAAAAAACAGGAATTACGTTACCTAATGAGCAAGCGGGATTTCTATCTTTTAAAGAACCTATTGATCAAGCAACTACAGCTTTTGGTCAAGGAATTAGTGTAAATGTAATTCAATTATTACAAGCATATACTGCTATTGCAAATCAAGGGCAAATCATTAAGCCTCAAATTGTTAAAAAAATTGTTAATCCAGCCAATAAGAATATAAAACTTTTTAAAATTGTCAAAAAAGGTAGGCCAATTAGTGTCAACGCTGCTAATGAAACTCTTAATGAAATGCGCCGAGTAGTTAATGAAAAGTACGGTACGGGAGTAGTTTATGCAGTACCTAATTTGGATTTAGCTGTAAAAACTGGTACTGCTGAAATATCAACTTCAAATGGCAGTGGGTATTTGGGTGGTTCATATGATTATTTATACTCCGTAATGGGAATTTATCCAGCGAATAATCCACGTTATATTTTTTATGCATCAATGAAAAAGCCTCAAATAATTAGTAAACAACCCGAACAAATACTTAGTGAGATTTTTAAGCCAATGGTTACGTATTCAATGTCATATAGTAAAAACTATCAATCATTGAAAAATTATGATGTTACTGTACCAAATTTGGCTAATTTTTCGCGTAATGAGGCACAAGATAAATTATTAAAAAAGGGATTAAAGCCTATAATTATCGGAAGTGGAACAAATATAGTTCAGCAGTTACCTTATCCTCATACAAAAGTTTTAAATGGCGATAAAATTATTTTATTAACAAATGGTGCCATGGTTTTACCAGATTTAACAGGATGGTCCAAGAGTGATGTAATTAAATTGGGACAAATTACTGGCAAAAATATATCTATTAATGGTAATGGATATGTCAGTAAACAAAGCTTACCTCCAGGAAGCTCTATTGATTTCACAAAAAAAATTTCTGTAGACTTGAAAGAAAATACTAATGAAAATTAAAGAAAACTTTTTATTTAAAATTATTTTTGTAAGTTATATTGTAATTTTTACCTTAATTATAGATCGTATACCTTTATCTATGATCTTAATTGGTACCTCATTGGCCATTTGTTGGCTAATTTATCCATTTTTTATTAAATTTTTAAAAAAAGAAAAAGACGTTCAACAAATAAAAGAAGATGGCCCTACTTGGCATGAAAGTAAAACTGGAACTCCAACCATGGGTGGATTGTTATTTATTCTTGTTCCAATTTTACTAGGAATTTCTTTTACAATATATTATTTGTTTACTCAAGTAAAATTAGATCAAATTCGGGGAATTATCAGTTTGACTTTTGTTTTGCTTGCTTTTGGATTAATCGGTTTTATTGATGATTATAAAAAAGTTTCTAAAAATCAAAACTTAGGATTACGAGCGCGTGATAAATTTATTTTACAAATTTTAGCTGGGTTAATTTATTTGTTCTTAAGCCCAACACAACCCTTTAAAAATAGTAAAGGACTAATCATTAGTGGATTAGTTTTTCTTTTTGCTTTAATTTGGATTGTTGGTTTTTCTAATGCAGTTAACTTAACTGACGGTATCGATGGTTTGGCTTCAGGTACAACATTAATTGTATTATCTTTTTATATTGTTTTAGCTATAAAACGAAATAATACGGCTGTTATTTTAATTGGATCGCTTTTATTTGGTGCTATTTCTGCTTTTTTGTGGTTTAATTTTAAGCCAGCACAAATATTTATGGGTGATTTGGGTTCATTATCCGTTGGGGCCTTTTTAGCAGCAGCATCAATTCAATTAAATGCTATTTGGTCCTTACTTTTTGTAGGTATAATTTTTGTAGGTGAAACTTTATCTGACATAATTCAAGTTGGAGTTCATCATTTTACGGGAAAAAGAGTCTTTAAAATGGCTCCTTTACATCACCATTTAGAGTTATCTGGTTGGAGTGAGGTCAAGATTAATTATGTTAGTTATGGTATAACATTGATTATGACAATTTTGACTTCAATAATTTTAATTACAAATTAATTATGATAAAAACTAACTAAGTTTAAATCATAAATGAGCTAATTTCATTCAATATAAAATAATATATAATTTATAATATTATTTATTTTACGGAATATATAAATTGCTATTAAGGGAAAAAATTGAGTAAGCATAATTTAATAAATAAAAAAGTTTTAGTTTTAGGATTAGGGTTAAGCGGTAAAAGTGCTATTGATTTGCTAAAAGTTCAAAAGGCAAAAATCTATTTTCACGATGATCAAATTAACCAATTTAATGATCCAGAAGTACATAAATTTGACCAGATTACAACTATGGAGAAAGAGAACTTTGATTTAATTATAAAAAGCCCAGGAATTCCTATAGAAAATCCATATATTAATATGGCGTTGAAGTTAAAAATTCCTCTGGTAACTGAGTTAGAGTTTGCTTCATGGTATTGTAAAGCTCATTTAATAGGAGTTACTGGTACTAATGGAAAAACGACAGTAACGACTTTAATTGCCGAAATGCTAAAAAAATCTACGAAAAATTGTGTTTATAAAGCTGGAAATATTGGAATTCCATTATCTGAAGTATCATTAAAAGCGCAAAAAAATGATTATGTAGTTTGTGAATGTTCAAGTTTTCAATTAGAATTTACTGAAGAATTTCATCCGAGAATAGCTTTAATTAATAACACTTTTCCTCATCATTTGGAACATCATCATACATATAAAAATTATTTGAGTGCTAAAAGTAAGATATTTGCAAATCAAACTTCTAATGATTATCTAATAATTAATGGTGATCAAAAAGACCTAGATTCTTACATAAAATCAACTAAGTCTAAAATAATTAAATTTGGGTTATCTTTAGATGAATCAAATTCTTTAGTTTATTTAAAAAATAAGATAATTTATTCTCAAGGCAGAAAAATTTGTCCGACATCATTAATAAAGATTCCCGGAATACATAATGTAGAAAATATTTTAGCAGCAGCTACAGTTGCTAAAATATTAGGAGTTTCTAATCAAATAATTTCTGAAGTTGCTGAATCATTTCCAGGTGTTGAGCATCGTTTAGAATATGTTGGAGAAAAATCAAATCGAAAATTTTACAATGATTCTAAAGCTACTGATGAAGAGGCGACAATTGTAGCATTAAAAAGTATGAAAAAGCCAGTTATTTTAATTGCTGGTGGTATGGATCGGGGTGATAAATTTCCAAAATTAGGGTTGGCTCTTAAAAATGTAAAATTAGTTGAGTTATTTGGTGAAAATCAGGAACAATTACGGAAAGTAATTAATTCAGTTAAAATAAAAACTGTTTGTCATCAAAATTTAACTGATGCTTTTAATGACTCATTTAAAAGTTCAAAGCCTGGAGATACGATTTTGTTTTCACCAGCGAGTGCGAGTTGGGATCAATTTAAAAGTTTTGAAGCTAGAGGAAAAAAATTTAAAGAACTTTATCGGAAATTAAAACCATGAGAATAATGTTTGCTGGAGGAGGAACTGGAGGACATATTTACCCAGCTCTTTCTGTTATTAGAAAGTTAAGAGAGAAAGATCCGAAAGTTGCAATTTTATTTATTGGCAGTGATCGCGGATTAGAAAAACGCTTGATGAAAGAATCTAAAATAGATTTTATCCCGATTAAAGTTCAGGGATTACGACGTTCGTTTTCTTGGCGCAATTTTCAAGCTATAGGTAAGTTTTTGAAAACAATTCCTGAAGCAAAAAAAATAATTAAGAAATTTAAACCTGACATAGTTGTGGGGACAGGAGGCTATGTTTCAGCACCTATTCTTTATGAAGCTTCACGTCTTACAATTAAAACTTTAATTTTTGAGCCTAATTCTTATCCCGGATTAGCCAATCGAATACTTGCTAAAAAAGTTGATTGCGTAGCAATTTCTGATCAAAACTCTGCTCAATTTTTTCCTAGTAAAAAAATTGCATTTACTGGGAATCCTAGATCTCAGGAAGTTTATGAATCTTCATTAAATTCTGTCGAAATTAGTAAAGGCAATATTAAATTACCTCAAGTTTTGATTTTTGGTGGATCTTTAGGGGCTTTAAAAATTAATGAGGCAACTGAACAAATGATCCAATCTTATAAAATTAAAAACTTTAATTTAATTTTTGCAACGGGTAGACGCTACTACGATGCAAAAAAAAATTTTTTTGAAAAGCTTCAAAAAAAAGAAAATGTTACAATTAAGCCTTATATTGATCACATGTTGGACTTATTGCCACAAATTTCTTTGATGATTTGTCGATCTGGAGCTACAACTATAGCAGAATTGACTGCTTTAGGTGTGCCGGCAATCTTAATTCCAAGCCCTAATGTAACCCATGATCATCAAACTTATAATGCAACTACTTTAAGTAATCTTAATGCGGCTATTTTATTACCAGAAGATCAGTTGTCTGCGGCTAAATTATATAAATTAATTAATGAGTTAATCTCTGATTCAAAAAAATTATCTATAATGAAGAAAAATGCTTTTAAATTAGGGCAGAGACATGCAACAGATCATTTTATTGAAGTTTTAAAGAAGCTAATTAATGAAGACAGTAGAAAATAATTTTTATTTTAGAAAAATAAGTTCTAGCTATATTTTTAAAACTGCAATCGTGGTATTATTAAATATCATAGGGATTGTTGGATGTGTTTATTTTTTGTTGCATTTGAATTTGATTAGAGTAATTAATGTAGATGGTAATGATGAAATTCCTGCTCAAGAAATTATTGATGCATCAAAATTAAAAGTTAACCAAAACGTTTTTCAAATATTTTTTAATCAAAAAAAAATTAAAAAACAAATAAAAAAAAACATTCCTCAAATTAATCAAATAAGTTTAGAATTGCATGATTTTAATTCGGTGAAAATAAAAGTAACTGAATTTCAAATTATTGGCTATATTCAAAAAAATAAATATTATCGATCAGTTTTTACAAATGGAAATGTTGATCATCTATTAAAAAAGAAAATTTATCAAAATCGTCCAATTTTTGATAATTTTAAAACAAAGGAGGAAATTCAACGAATTGCCACTGTTTTTCAGAAAATTCCAGCTTCGGTAAAAAATAATATTTCTGAAATTAAGTTAACACATTCAACTATTAATCCTAATCAAATTACTTTAAATATGAATGATGGGAACAAAGTAATTGGGGATTTGACAACAATTAGTAATAAAATTGCTAATTATTCTTTTTTTACAAGAAATCATAAAGAAAAATTGTTAATTGATTTAGAAGTTGGAACTTTTGTTAGAAAATTAGAATGAATTGAAAAAGCTTTCGTTTCCATGCTTTTTCATATGGTAGAATGAGTTTAGAATAATCCGTAGGAGGCCGGGTATTTGAATAATGAATCTCAAGTATTTGTTGGGATCGATATAGGAACTGCCTTTATAAAAATCATCGCAATTCAAGCTGCAAATAATAGTATGAATGTAGTTGGGGTTGGGGTGGCGGAATCTAAAGGAGTTAATAAAGGCATGATTGTTGATATTGATCAAACTATCACCGATATTAAAGCTGCCCAAGCTGATTTGAATAAAAAAAGTCAGATTCCTATGGATCAAGTAACTGTAGGCATTCCTACAGGACATTTAACAATTGAAGAATTAAAGGGATCACTTAAACTTGGAGATAACCCTCGAGAGATCACGGAAGAAGATTTACGAAATTTAGTAACTCAAATTTTAGGTAAACATCAAGTATTGGATCGAGATTTTGTTGGATTTTCTAGTGAGGAATTTATTGTAGATAATTTTGATGGAATTCATGATCCATTTGGAATGATGGGGATGTCGTTGAGCATTAAATGTTTGGCTTATTCAATTCCGAAAACGATTTTTCAAAATATTATTAAAGCTATAAAAGGTGCCGGATTTACTGTAAGGAATGTTGTATTAAATCCCGTGGCAATAGCTGCTGTTGCATTGAGTGGTGCTCAAAGAGAAATGGGTACAGTTCTCATCGATGCTGGTAGTGGAGAAACGAGTGTAAATGTATTTCAAAATGGTTGTTTGCAAGTTAGTGACACAATTTTTGAAGGTGGAAAAAATGTAACTTCTGATATTTCAAAAGTTTTGCAAATAAGTAACCAAGATGCTGAAACTGTTAAGATAGATTATGGAAGTTTAAGATCACAAGATATTCCAGCTGGAGAATCTTTTGTTATTAAGTCTTTAGATAGAGTTAAAGAAATTGAAATTAGTGATCAATATTTATCTGAAATCATTGGAGCACGTTTTGAACAAATTTTTGATAAAGTTAAACAAATTTTAGTTTCATCTAGTGCGTTTAATTTACCAGGGGGTATAATTATTACTGGTGGAAATTCAGCACTCCCTGGTACTAAAGATCAGGTTAGTAAATTATTAGAAAAGCAAATTACAATTTATGTTCCTGATCAAATTGGAGTTAGAAATCAAATTTATACTGTAGTTTATGGATTAATAATTCATACACTCCATATTTCTAAAGTACAAAAGACGCTAGAAGAAACATTAAATTTTAATTTTCATGAAGCCACTCCTTCTGGAAGGCAGACGGAACAAGCAATTGAATCAGAAGGGGATTTAACTTCGGAAGCTGAAATAAAAGTTAAAAGTAAAAAAAATAAAGGTATTATGTCTTCATTAAAAAAATGGATATATAATTTATTTGAATAATTTGGAGGAATCATGGATAATCAGCAGGAAGTAACCGAAAAGCAAGATGGTGCTAAAATTAAAGTAATCGGAGTCGGTGGTGCCGGAGGTAATGCGGTTAATCGAATGGTAGAAGAAAACGTTAAAGGTGTGGAGTTTTTTGTTGCTAATACTGATCGTCAGGCTTTAGCTTCTTCCAAAGTTAATCAACATATTCAATTAGGACCAAAATTAACTAATGGATTGGGTGCTGGCTCAGATCCCGAAGTTGGTCAAAAAGCTGCTCTTGAAAGTGAAGAAGAAATTAGAAATGCTTTACAAGGTGCAGATATGATTTTTGTTACTGCTGGAATGGGTGGTGGCACTGGAACCGGTGCCGCTCCAGTAATTTCTAAAATTGCTAAAGACTTAGGGGCTCTTACGGTTGGAGTTGTTACACGTCCATTTAAATTCGAAGGGACTAAGCGTTCACAGTTTGCAATGACTGGGATAGCTGCAATGAAATCAAATGTTGATACCCTAGTTGTAATTTCAAATGATAATCTTTTATCTTTAGTGGATAAAAAAACTGGATTAAAAGAAGCATTTTCAGTTGCTGATGATGTTTTACGTCAAGGTGTTGAAGGCATTACTGATACAATTACTGAAACTGGATTGGTGAATCTTGATCTAAATGATGTACGGACTGTAATGGAAAATCAAGGTACTGCAGTAATTGGCATAGGTACAGGTAGTGGTGATAATGCAATTGATGAAGCTACTGAGGCTGCAGTAGCTTCACCCCTTTTAGAAAGTGATATTACTGGAGCTAAACAAGTTTTACTAAATATAGTTGGTGGCAGTAATTTAACTATTTTTGATATCCAAGCTGCTGCTGATACCGTTGCTCAACGTGCTTCTAATGATGTCAATGTAATTTTTGGAGCATCTATTGATGATAATTTTGATGATAAAATTAAGGTTACTTTGATTGCTACAGGTATTGATTCCTCAGGAAGTCCTAAAACAAATGTTTCAAGTAAAAAAGTTGAATCTAATGATAATAATAAAGTAGTTGATTGGCGTGATAATCAAGTTCTTTCTAATGATACTCAAAGGCAAGATAAAAGTAGTGATTCGCAAAAAAATTCTTTTATGAATTCAAATTTTGAAGTATTTAATGGTAATCATGATCATTCTGATGAAAGTCATGAAGATGTTGATGATGATGATGTGCCACCATTTTTAAGAAGAAACAATAAATAATAATTTGAGGAACAATTATGGCATTTAATAAAAGCATCCTAAAAAATATTTTTGGTTCTGATGAAGATGAATATGAAGAAGAGCAAACTGAAAATTACCAAGAAGATGAATCAGAAAATAAGGTAATTCCAATGAGCAAACAAAAAGGATCAAAAAAAACGGATATGGATCAAAGTAAAATTATAGTAGTTGAGCCTCGCATTTATAGTGATGCTACTGAAATCGTTAATAAATTAAAGAGTGATTTTGCAGTAGTTGTTAATTTTGAACGAATTGAAGCTGAACAGGCTAAACGAATTATTGATTTTTTGAGTGGTGCTACTTGTGCGATGGACGGAACAACTCAAAAAGTTAGTCCGCAAATTTATTTATGTACGCCTAATAATTTTGATGTTGAAGCAAATTTTAATGATAGTGAGTCAAATATTTGATAAATCAAATTTTACAAGTAATTTATTTAGTTGGTGATCGATTAATTTACATTTATATGTTATTAATTGTTGTTACTGCTTTTTTATCTTGGATTCCTCCTCTCTACAATTCTCGATTTGGGGAAATTTTGCGGCATATTACTGAACCTTTTGAAAATATCGTAAGTCGTTTTATTCCCCCAGTTTTTGGAATTGATTTTTCTCCGGTTATCGTTTTATTACTTTGTGAGTTGTTTAGAGTAATTTTTAGATTTATTTTGTTGGGAATTTAATTCATTGACAACTGAATCAAATATAGAAATCAATCAGATAAAAAATGCTGTTCAGAGGGTTTGTTCAAAAAAACAAATTTATGTCAGCAATTTTTTGAACCCTTTTGAACAGCAGTTATGGTCAAATGAACATCAAAAAGTGGATTTATCTTTTTATGGAGGATATCCACAAGCTGAAAGAAAAATTGTTTTGGTAAAAGCCTTAAATGATAAAGATGTATTATCTATGGAAGATTACCAGTTGGTATGGGTTGCAGCATCTATTAATGCATTTAATTCCCTAACTCATCGCCAAGTTTTAGGTACTTTAATGCATAATGGTTTAAAAAGGCAAGTTATAGGTGATATTTTATTAACTGATAGTTCAGTTCAAATTGCTGTCAAAAAGTCGATTGTTAAATTTTTTTTGATTCAATCATTTAAAATTAGGCAAAATATTCTTAATTTTAAAATAATTAGTCCTAGACAATTAATTATACCTAAATCTACTGAATCACTTAAAAACATTGTAGTTGCTTCTTTAAGGTTAGATGCGTTTTTAGCGAAAACAATTAACTTATCGCGCAATAAAGTACAACACTTAATTGTTCAAAATCAGGTTTTTGTTAACTTTAAGTTAGTTAATAAATCTACATATCTTTTAACGGAAAATGATTTAATAACAGTACGAGGATTTGCTAAAATTAAAATGAAAAAAATTGTTGGTCGATCAAAAAAAGGTAAAATATTGATCGCTTATCAAAAAGTATAGCCTGGAGGTTATGAAATGGCACTTACACCTGAAGATATTGCAAATAAAGATTTTAGTCGAAGTCTAAGAGGATTTAATGAAAATGAAGTGAATGATTTTTTAGATGAGATTAATGATAATTATGCACGAACTTTAGATGATAACGCCGCCTTGAAAAATCAATTAGCGGCTGCTCAGGAAAAAGTAAAATATTTTTCTGGATTGCAAGATGCATTAAATAAATCAATCTTAATTGCTCAACAAACTGCGGATCAAGTTAAAAAGGATGCTGAAAAGGAGCGAGATCGGATTATTTACGATGCTGAGAATGATTCCAAAAAAATTCTTAAGGCGGCAACTGATAAAGCTAATCAAATTCAAGATGAAGCTATAGGTCGAAAACATGAGTTATTACAAAAAGGTCAAGCAATTGAAGATGGATTAAAGAAGTTTCACCAACAATTATTAAAAACTCTTCAGGGACAGTTAAATGCAGCTAATGATCAAGATTGGATAGATTTATTAGAATCTCATTTTTCTAATGATTTAGCAAGCTTCAAACATTATAAATCTTCAGACGCTTATGATGATGTAACTAAATCTTTATTGCAAGAAAACCCTGATTTAAAATTAGATGTAAATCAAGGAAATTTAGCTGATTCTACTACTGATAATTCTGATTCAATACACTCAATGAATAATTTTAATGAACAAGCTCAAATTAATTCTGCGTCTTCAGTAGCAGAAACTACTGAAAATATTAATAATTCAACTGATTATAATAAAATTAATGATTATCAAATGAACAATAAAAATGAATCAGTTGAATCGCAATTAAATCATAATGTCAAAAACTTTTCTGATACACCAGAAATACAATCTGGCGATCCCGGATTTATGGTTAATTCTGAAAATTCGAACTTTGTGTCACCAAATTCGCAAAATAATTCAGTTACAAGTAATTTAACATCAAATGAACAATCTAAGATGCCAGAATCAAATCAAAGTAAGGAATTAAATTAATGAGCCAGATAGAGCTTCCCAATACCATAAAAAATTTGGTTCACAATATTAAACTATTTACATCAAAATCCATTTCCAATAAAATTTTTGTTAATTCTTTAAAAAAAGAAAATTATTGGGAAAAAGAATTAAACCGTTTAATAAAAAAGCGTAAATATTCTTTGGCACTTAAAAAGCTTTTTTCTTGGCGTTCTCAAATGTCAACTACTGAATTTGTTGTTTTAGGTAAAAAGACTATTACAGTTTTAAAGGATTTAAAACCTCAAGATTTAAAAAATAGTGGCATAAGTAGCGACGAATTGGAACGCGTTTTTAACCGTATATCACTTATTGAACGTGAAAAAATCTAAGTCAGATCAAAGTGATCTGACTTTTTCATTGAGAAATTTTGGTGAATAGAAAAAAAAGTATTAAACTAAAAAAAGATTTAATAATTGGAGTATAAAATAACTAATGAAAAATCAGCGTCCACATAAGTGGTACTATCCAACTTGGACTACTAAAAAGTTTACTGATTTGGATCCTTCATCTTTAAAAGCACATAATATAAAAGGAGTTATTTCTGACCTTGATAATACTTTAATAGCTTGGAATCTTAAGAATTCTGATTTTATGGCTAAACAATGGATAAACACATTAAAAGATGCAAATATACCTGTTATTGTTGTTTCAAATAACAATCGTAAACGGGTAGCCAAGGCAGTAAAGAATTTAGATATTCCTTTTGTTGCTTCATCTTTAAAGCCACTACCATTTGGAATTAATCGGGCTTTAAATAAATTAAAACTTTCTCGCAATGAAGTAATATTAGTTGGAGATCAAGTTTTAACGGATCTTTTTGCTGGGGTGACAGCTCGTATAAAAACTGTCTTAGTTGATCCGCTAGTTGAATCTGATAATTGGAATACAAAAATTAATCGTTTTTTGGAGAAACCTTTTAAAAAAAGAATTGAAAAAGCAAAGGATATTCAATGGAAAATAAATTAGGTCATTTTCAATGCCGCGGTTGCGGTTCACAAATTCAAGAAATTGCACCACAGCAGCCTGGATATTTGGAACATCGTAATTTAATTAATTTAATTTCAAAGCAGCAACCAATTTTATGTAAAAGATGTTTTAAATTAATACACTATAAAGAAGTAACTCCATTGACTATCCAAGTTAATGATTTTGAAAAAATTATTTCTCGAATACCATCGGGGGTTACAATTATTGCAGTAACAGATATATTTGATTTATCTCAGGATTTTTTTAATTGGCTAAAAAAATTTCCAGATAAAAATAATTTTATTATTGTTATTAATAAAATTGAGGACTTACCTCGTGATTATAAAATATCGGCAATTCAAAATTGGGTACGCAAGACAGCTAAAGCTAATAAAATTAATTTGCAATATATTGTACCTGTTAGTGCGAAAACTAAATATAACATTGATTTACTTTATCAAATTTTAGATCAGGAAGTTAAGAAAAATAAGATTTATTTTGTAGGTAATGCTAATGTTGGAAAATCAAGTTTGATTAACGCATTAATTAAAAGCCAAAATCAGAATATTACTGAGCCGGCTATTTCTGCATTACCAGGCACTACTTTAAATCTATTAACTTTTCAAAATGGTGATCAAACATGGGTAGATACTCCTGGATTAGTTTTAAAAAATCAGTCGCTATCCTTTCTTAAATTGTCAGATTGGAAATTAATTTTGCCTAATCGTCGAATTCGGCCTGTTACATATCAACTGGATGCAGGACAAAGTATTTTCGTAGGTGGTTTTGGTTGGCTTGACTATCTTGATGGTCCAAAAGCATCATTTACTTTTTATTTTAATGAGCAGGTGCGTTTGCATCGTAAAAAAACTAATCATGACAATCAAGAATTTTTTGTTAAACACTTTGGTGAAATCTTAATTCCGCCTAAAGAAAGAAGTGTTGACCCTTGCAAAATTGATATTGCTACTAAAATAGAAAATTTTTCGTATAAAACTGACTTAGTTTTTTCTGGTTTGGGTTGGATTTCTATAACGAAAGGTAAAAAAATTTGCTTAAATTTTAACAAAGAGTTAACAATTAATCGACGAGATTCTTTGATTTAGATAAGGAGTAAACGATGAATCAAGTAAAAAAAGAGAATATTATTTTAACTCTACCTAAAGAAAAATTAAAAACTAATCATGAACCACAAGCTGTAGGACTTTTTACTGGCAAGTTTGATCCAATTCATTTGGGTCATTTAGCAATTGCTGAAAATATTTGGGAATATTTACATTTAAAAAAAATATATTTTATTCCGGTGACTCATCATGATATCATCGAGAATGATTCTAAGAAAGATTTTCATCGTTTAACAATGATTAAGGATAGTATTCGTGATAATGATCACTTTGAATTATTATATTCTAAAATGCTATTTGAAAATCCTAAAAATTTAGAGGACCTTTTTCGAATGCTTCATGAAAAGAATCCTGAAACAATATATTATTGGATTGCTGGTAGCGAGTTTATTAATTCGATTAGTATGGGAACATTTTCAACTAGATTATTAGATTATGTGAAGTTAATAGGTACTCGTAGATATAATTTTGTCCTACGTTCGAAAGTTCCAATTACTTGGGTTGATGTTCCTGCTATTAATATTTCAAGTTCGGATATTCGTAAACGGTTACGAAATAAAATGACGATTCGCTATTTAGTACCTGATCAAGTGTTTCGTTATATTTTAAAGGAAAATCTTTATGCCTGATAATTCATATCAATTTTTTAGTAGATTAGAAGAAAAACATTTATCACCTAAACGATATCACCATTGTCTTGGGGTCGCAAAAACGGCTGAACAATTGGCAAAAAAATATCAAGTGAATTCAAAAAAGGCTAAATTAGCTGGTCTTTTACATGATTTTTATAAAGAAACCCCTAAAGAGATTTTTATTAATTTAATAAAACAAAATCATTATAATCCTGAACTTTTAAATTATAATTTAGGAGTTTGGCATGGATTTTTAGGAGCGGATTTATTGCAGCATGAATATCATGTTACTGATATTGAAATTTTAAATGCAGTTCGTTATCATACAATTTCAGATCCTCAAATGGATACTTTAGCTAAAATTGTTTTTGTAGCTGATTATATTGAACCGCATCGTAACTTTAAGGAAGTAGAATTAGCAAGAAAAATTGCTAATCAAAATCTTGACGCAGCCGTACTATTCGAAATTATAAATAGTGTTAATCTTTTGATGAATCAAGGCAAGAAAGTGCATCCACAAATGTTATTAACTTATAATACTCTTTACACAAAAGATTCAACCGCTTATAAATTGATTAAAAAAATGGAGGAAAATTGACCAATTTGTTAAATAATACAGTAGAAGATTTAGTAAAAAAGGCTGACCAAAAACAGGCTAATAATATCGTTTTACTTGACTTGTCAGGTATTAGTACTTTAGCTGATTATTTTTTAATTATGGATGCAAGAAATATAAGACTATTGGAAGCTTTAAGTAAGGATTTAGTTGATATAGCTGAAAAGGATGGCTTGGATATCAAACGTGTTGAGGGACAAGCAAAATCTGAATGGATTTTATTAGATTTCGGAGATTTAGTTATTCATATCTTTACTCCAGAAAAGCGTCAATTTTATAATTTGGAGCGACTTTGGAGTGCAGCAAAACAAATTAATATTAGTAAATGGTTGAATTTACATGTATAAATCGTTTGCTGAAATTTATGATGAGCTAATGGATAAAAGTCTTTATTATAAATGGCTTGATTTTACTGACCGTTTTGCTCCTTTAGGTAGTAAAAAGGTTTTAGATTTAGCTTGTGGTACTGGAGATTTTTCATTTATGCTCTTAAAAGATGGGTATAAAGTAATGGGATTGGATCTCTCGGAAGAGATGCTATCAATAGCTTCAAGTAAATTACCAGATAATGCTCGTAATATTATTTTTATTAAACATGATATGCGTGATTTGAATGGAATTGGTAAATTTGATATTATTACCTGTTTTGCTGATTCATTAAATTATTTATATCATTTCGATGAGGTTGAAAAGGTTTTAATTAATGCTTATAAATGTTTAAATTTTAATGGAATTTTACTTTTTGATGTAATGTCACTTTATCAAGCAGATGTTATTTATCGCAACTATTATTATAATTATAGTGATCAAAAGAATTCATTGTTATGGAATTCTTATCCTGGTAAATTATCTCATTCAGTTATTCATGATTTGACTATTTTTAAATATGATGAGCAAGTTAACGCATATCAAAGGTACGTTGAGCAACAAATTGAACGTGCTTATGAAATGTCTCAATATATACAAGGTTTAAAGAGAGCTGGTTTTAAACAAATTAAAACTTTTGCTAATTTTGGATTAAAAGAAATTGATCAAAAAACAAGACGGTGGTTTTTCGTTGCCCAAAAGTCCTAGAATTGTTGGAATTATTGCCGAGTATAATCCCTTTCATTATGGTCATGCTTGGCAAATTAAGGAAGCTAAAAAAATATTAAATCCTGATTTAACAATTATTATTTTAGGAGGTAATTATACTCAACGTGGAGAAATGTCTGTACTTCGGCGGGCTGATAAAGTTAATTTGGCTTTGAATTTTGGTGCAGATTTGGTAGTGGGAATTCCTTTTTATAATAATATTCAAGCAGTTAAAGAGTTTGCTCTTGGGAGTGTCAAAGTTGCTCAGCAAATTGGTGTAACTGACTTGGTTTTTGGAACAGAAATTCCAGAATTTCATTACCAAGAACAAGCGCATCGTTATTTTGTGAGCAATTCAGCTAAGCATCCTAAAATCTTTTTAAAAAATGCTAATTTTGCAAGTAATATTGCTCAAATTTTTGCTAAATTTGATATTTCAATAAATCAATCTAATCATTTATTAGCTTTATATTATGCTATAGCAGCAGAAGAGTTGAATTTTAAAATTAATTTTGTTCCTTTGAAAAGACTAAGCATATCTGGAATAAGTAGTCATAAAATTAGAAAATTACTTAAAGAAAATAGATACGAAGATATAGTCAATTTAGTGCCCTCTGAAACTTTGTCGGCTATAATTCCAAATGCTGTAAATAAATTTGAAGCTACTTTCAAATTGGTAAAATCGCGATTGCTTTTAAATGATTATAATCAATTTTCTTCATTTTTTTTATTTAATCAGGAATTATTTTATCGTTTTCGCAGAGCAGCAGAAGTAAGTAATTCATATGAAGAATTTATTCATATTGTAAAGACAAAGCGTTATACTTTAACTCGAATTAAAAGAAATTACTTATATCTTTTGTTAGAAATCACCAAGAAAGAAGTAATGAATTCAAATTCAATAGAAGTTTGGGGTTTTAACAAAAAGGGTCAAAAATATTTATCTACAATAAAAAAGGAAGTAAATTTAATTACTAACCTACAAAAAAGTGTTTATCGTTATAACAAGGTTTTACGTGATGAATATCATTTTAATCAGTTTTATGACTATATAATGGACACTTCTCCTTCTAAGATAGTAATAAAGAGGTAAAAATGAAATTAATATTTGATTTTGAAAAAATTTTAGAAAGCAAAAAGAATATCACAGTTGAAAGACAAATTGATCTAAAATCGGAAATTTTTAATCGTCAACCAACTTATCAAGCACCAACCCCTTTTAAAATTTCTGCAACTCTTCATCCGGTTCAAAATCGCTATGTTTTAGTTAACTTGAGTATTGAAGGGAATATAATTGTTCCTTCAACCAGAAGTTTAAAACCTGCTAATGTTAGAGTATCACAAAATATCACTGAGATTTTTATGCGCGAAGCTGATGATCAGCAATTAGATGAAGATTTTAATGAACCAGTAATCACCTATGTTGAGAATAATATGATTGATTTGTATAATATGATCGTTGATTATATTCTTCTATCAGTCCCACCACAGGTTTTAACTTCGGAAGAACAAAAGGAAAATATAATGCCCTATGGAGATGAGTGGCAGGTCATGTCAGAAAATGATTTTCAACATATTAAGCATGATTCTAGAAAGCTGCCGAATCAAGAATTTAGTAAATTAGCAGCGTTAAAAAATCAACTAGATGAGGAGAATAATGAATAAAAAAGCAGAAATTGGGGTCATTGGTATGGCTGTAATGGGTAAAAATTTAGCTTTGAATATCGAACGTAATGGTCATGTTGTAGCTATTTTTAACCGGACTGGATCAAAAACCGAAAAAGTAATTGCAGATCATCCTGATAAAAAGCTAGTTCCAAGTTATGATTTAAATACTTTTGTTAATAGTATCGCTCAACCCCGTAAAATTATTTTAATGGTTAAAGCTGGTAAACCAACGGATTCTGTGATTGATCAATTGTTACCTTTACTTGATCAAGGAGACATTTTAATTGATGCCGGTAATACTTATTTTGAAGATACCATACGCCGAAATGAAAAATTGGATGCTTCGGGTATTAATTTTATTGGAATGGGTGTCTCTGGTGGTGAATTGGGAGCCTTAAATGGGCCTTCAATGATGCCAGGTGGTCAAAAATCAGCTTACAATAAACTTGCTAAAATTTTTCAAGAAATGTCTGCAAAGGCTGAAGATGGATCTCCATGTGTTGCTTATATTGGACCTAATGGTGCTGGCCATTATGTTAAAATGATACATAATGGTATCGAATACGGTGATATGGAGTTAATAGCTGAAACTTATAATATTATGAGGCAATTACTTGGCCTAAGTGTTTCTGAATGTGCAAATATTTTTAAATCATGGAATCAAGGTGAGCTTCAAAGTTACTTAATTGAAATTACTGCCGATATTTTAACTCGTAAAGATGATTTGGGCAGTGATAAACCAATTGTTGAATTAATTTTAGATGAGGCAGCTAATAAAGGTACAGGAAAGTGGAGTTCCCAAAATGCATTGGAGCTAGGAGTACCTCAATCGGTTATTACAGAATCAGTTTATAGTCGTTATATTTCGTTTATGAAAGACGAGCGTGTTACTGCTAGTAAAAAACTAAATGGTCCAAAAGTTCAAATTGTAAGTCACCAAGAAAAACAACAAATTATTGATCAATTGGAACAGGCTCTTTATTTTAGTAAACTAATTAGTTATGCTCAAGGATTTGAACAAATTAGAGTTGCTTCTCTAAATTATAATTGGAATATTAATTTTGGAGAAGTAGCTAAAATTTGGCGAGCCGGTTGCATTATAAGAGCACAATTTTTACAAAATATTACTAATGCTTTTGATAAAAATCCTGATTTAAATAATTTGCTTTTGGATCCTTATTTTAAAGATATTACTGAACGTTACCAAAATTCTTTAAGAAAAATTGTGGCAAGAGCAGTTGAAGCTGGAATTCCTGTTCCTGTATATTCAGCAGCAATTTCATACTATGATTCTTATCGTAGTGAAGTATTACCTGCTAATTTAATTCAAGCACAACGAGATTATTTTGGAGCTCATACCTATCAGCGTCTAGATCGAGAAGGAAATTATCATTATCCTTGGTATGAAGAACAATAATGTGAATAGATTAAAATAATAAAAAATAAGTTTCTCCCATGGGGAGGAACTTATTTTTTATTTAGTTAAAATATTATAATAAGTAATTTTTTATATTCGACTAAAGGTGATGTTGTTTACCCGCATTATGTTTTCTTAGCTCTTCTTCAGTTATATCATTACTATGAGTATTATTACCTGATTTTACATTGTCTGTCTGATTAATATTATTTTCATTAACGACTTCAATTATTGGATTTTCTTTTAATCTTTTATCAATTTCTTTACGAATTTGCGGTAGAATTAAATAGTTTGTGATAGCCTGTTGTACAATGTTTAAAACGCCTGTTCCTAAAAAGTAAAGACCTAATCCAGCAGGAGAAGCAAAAGTAAACAATAGAATCATTAATGGGGAAATGATCAAAATAGATTTTGATTGTCGCTTTTGCTCTGGTGACATTGTTAATAATGACATGTATCCTTGAATTAGATAGGTTAAGGAAGCTAAAATAACAATTAGAAGATTTGGTTTTCCTAAATGTATTCCTAAAAAACTACTTTGTTGCAATACTGTGGAGTATTCAATTCCTAAAAATAATCCTGAGAAAATTGGTAATTGAATAATTAAAGTTAAACAACCTATACTTGGAATCATTTTTGTGTTATTACGACGATAAACTTCCATCATCAACTGATTTAACCGTAATTGTTCTTCTTGATTCTTTGTTTTTTTTAATTTTTGATTGATTAAATTAATTTGCGGTTGAATTAAACGTAATTGCTCTTGCTGCATTGTTTGTTTACGAGTTTGATTAAGTCTTAAAGGTAAAATAATTAAATTAACTACTATTGTAATAATTATAATAGCAAATCCATAACCATTTTTTCCGCCTAAAAAATTCCCTAATGAAATAATAATGTTCTGGGTAGGGATTCCAAAAACTTTATAAATGCTTCCATAAAAAAAATCAGTAGGTGGTTTTTGAATTCCAGAACCACGGCGGGAGCAAGATGTTAGAAATAGTAAAATTGGTAGTAAAGACCATGCTATAAATCTTTTGTTTTTCAATCGTAAATCCTTTTCCATACTTTTATTGTAATTAAATGATTATTATATCATATAGGTTTTTGGTCTATTTGATTTTATATAATTCTAAAATCATGATACACTAAAGTTTGTGGTATTTTTGTTCTTTCCACTTTAGAAATGCGAGCCCAAGGTGAAATTTTTTTAGGTAAATTTCGAATAAAATAATTAATTAATTCAGAGTCGCCTTGTAAAGTAGCAATAACTCTGCTATCCCATTCATTATGTATTGTTCCAAATAATCCTATTTCATCAGCAAACATTTTACATGAATAACGAAATCCTACTCCTTGTACCCTACCTGAGAAAATTACTTTTTCTGTTACTATCATAAATAAAACCTCCTAAAAATAAATGATAATCAATTCAATTAAAAATGAACATATTAAAACAATAAAAAAATTATCACAAAAAAAATATCAAAAGAAAACCCATCAATATCTAATTGAAGGCCGACACTTAGTGGATGAAGCTTTGAAATATGGCACACCTATTGAGGTGCTAAGTACCACTGCTACCCAAGATAATTATACTAAAACACAGTGTAAGTTTACTTTAATTAGCAATCAAGTTGCTAGTTTTCTTTCGGATACAATGACTCCAGAAGGTGTATTTGCAGTAATGCCTATATTTCAATCTTCTTGGACGATAGGAAATTGGATAATTTTTGATGGGTTACAAGATCCAGGGAATGCTGGTACTATTTTACGTACTGCTGATTTTTTTGATTATCAAGGAGTTTTTTTTAGTGATAATTCAGTTTCTCCCTATATGCCGAAACTTTTGAGAGCGGCTCAAGGTAGCAATTTTCACTTACAAATAATAACAGGTAATATTATTACTTTTTTAAATAAATTACGCCAATGTCAAATTCCTATTTTAGGAACTGTATTACACCATTCGGCTCAAAATTTAGCAAATTATCATCCGCCAAAACCTTATGCTTTAATTTTAGGTAATGAAGGTCAAGGAATAAGTAAACCTGTTGCTGAATTTATCGATCATAATGTTATTATTCCAGCAAATGGTCAAGCTGAAAGTTTGAATGTAGCGGTAGCAGCAGGAATTTTAATGTATACTTTAAAAATAAATATAAATAATTGAAGGAAATTAATTTGAAATTTGATAAATTAGATTTACAACCAGATCTTTTAAAGGCAATTAGTGAGGCTGGGTATGTTGAAATGACACCAATTCAAGAACAAACCTTACCCTTAGTTTTACAGAATAAAGATGTAATGGGTCAAGCTCAAACCGGAACTGGTAAAACTGCAGCTTTTGGTATTCCCGCAGTTCAAGAAGCTAATCATGAGGATAACTTTATTTCAACTTTGGTTCTCTCGCCGACAAGAGAATTGGCAATTCAAACTCGTGATGAATTAGCAAAGTTAGGGCGAAAAAAAAGAATTAAAGTAATGGTTGTCTATGGTGGCAGTGATATTAGAAGGCAAATTCAAGATTTACGTAAATCACCGCAAATTTTAGTTGGAACTCCTGGACGTCTGTTAGATCATTTAAATCGAAAAACTGTTGATTTTTCGCAGTTAAAAACTTTAGTTTTAGATGAAGCTGATGAAATGTTAGATATGGGGTTTTTGGAAGATATTTCTAAAATAATTCGAACTTTACCAAAGGAACGTCAAACTTTATTATTTTCAGCAACTTTACCTCAAGACATTATACAGATTGGTACTGCGTTTATGAACAATCCAGTTACCATAAAAATAAAATCAAGTGAGTTAACGGCTAATTTAATTGATCAATATTTTGTGAAAGCTAGAGATCATGAAAAATTTGATTTTATGACTCGTTTAATTGATGTGCAACAGCCTGAGTTAGCTTTAATATTTGGTAGAACAAAACGAAGAGTAGATGAGTTAACTCGAGGTTTGAAAATTCGTGGATTTAAAGCTGAAGGAATTCATGGAGATTTAACTCAGCAAAAACGAATGAACGTTTTAAGAATGTTTAAATCTGGAGAAATTCAACTTTTAGTTGCAACTGACGTTGCAGCTAGAGGATTAGATATTCGTGGTGTTACTCATGTATATAACTACGATATTCCTCAAGATCCGGAAAGCTATGTTCATCGAATTGGTCGAACAGGTCGTGCTGGTCGTGCGGGGATGTCAATTACTTTTGTTAATCCAAGAGAAGTTGATTATTTAAGGGAAATTGAAAAATTAACAAAAGTAAAAATGTTACCTTTAATGCCTCCTTCTGCATCTCAAGTTCAAAAAGAGCTAATAAGTCATGCGGTTTCTGAGATAGAGCTTAAAGCTAGTTCAAGTGGTTTGAATGGGTATAAAGAAGAGGCTAAAAAGCTTATTAATGAAATTGATCCTATTATTTTAGCGAGTCTTTTATTGCAAAGTTATACTAAGAGTAATGTTAAAAATCGTCCTGTTAATATTTCAACTGAACGTCCGTTGCCTTTAAAAAAGAGAGGTAGTCGTCGTCGAAATAAGAGTGATCGACGTTCTTTTCATCATTCAAAAACACATCATTCAAAAACACATAAAAATAATAATTATGATTTTAAAAAAAATCATTCTTCAAAAAAAAATAATTATCAAAATTCATCGAGTAAGAAAATTAAACGGAATTTTGTAATTAGAACTAATGCCTAATATTTATGGAATTGGAATTGATCTTACTGAAAAAAAAAGGGTAAATTATCTTTTTCAACGTTATGGTGATCAATTCGTTAAACGCATACTAACGAGAGAAGAAAACGATTATTTTCACCAATTTAAAGTTCTAGCAAAGCAAATTGAATTTCTTGGTGGTCGATTTAGTGCTAAAGAAAGTTATTCAAAGGCTTTAGGAACTGGTCTTGGAGTTTTAAGTTTTCAAGATATTGCCATTTTAAATAAACCTAATGGTAAACCTTATTTTTTGTATCATCCCTTTAAAGGTAAAGGTTTTATTACGATCAGTCATTCAAATGAATTAGTTATAACGGAAGTAATTTTGGAAGATAAAAAATGAAATTTGATTTTATCCCTTCAACAATTTATATAAATCAGCAAGCTATTTATCAAAATATAAAATATTTTCAGCATTTGCATCCACAAAAGAAAATTTTGGCGGTTGTAAAAGCAGATGCTTATGGTCATGGGGTGCATAATGTTTGTTCTCCAGCTTTAGCAGCTGGCGTTAATGGTTTTTGTGTCGCATATGTTGATGAAGCACTAGTTCTTCGGAAGATGGGAATCAACACATTAATTTTAGTTTTAGGAGCAAGTCTTCCAGAGTCAGTATCTGTAGCTCAAAAAGAAGGTATAAGTTTAACAGCCCCATCGTTTAATTGGTTGCAAGAGTCTCTTAAATATTTGGATCCAAATTGTTTAAACAGACTTAAGGTGCATATAGCTCTTGATACAGGTATGGGACGTATTGGTTTTACTGATTTGGAAGAATTAAGAAGAGCAATTAATTTTATCAATCAGCACCAACAAATCTTCGAATTAGAAGGATTGTTCACTCATTTTGCAACTGCTGATGAAAATGATGTTTATTATCAATATCAAGAAACAAAATTTAAAGAATTAATAACGCAAATAAATGAGCCGGTTAAGTATTTACATTGTGAAAATAGCGCAGCAGGTTTGTTGGAACCTGAAGATAATTTTACTAATACTATACGTTTAGGAATTGGTATGTATGGTGTTTCACCGTTGAATTTTTCAAGTGATTTAGCCACCCATTTACATCCAGTAATGAGTTTAAAGTCTAAAATTTCTTTTATTAAAAAAATAAAGAAAGGATCTAAGATAAGCTATGGTGCAACTTATACCGCACCAAAAGATGAATGGATTGCGACCGTTTCTATCGGATATGCGGATGGTTGGTTGCGTCGACTTCAAGGGTTTAAAGTCTTAGTTGATGGGCAATATTGTTCTAATGTTGGTCGGATTACTATGGATCAATTAATGATAAAAGTTCCACATTATTATCCAATTGGAACGCCAGTTACATTTTTGGGAAAGGATGGCGATCAAGAAATTACGGCAACAGAAATTGCTGATTATGCTCAAACGATTCCATATGAAATATTTACATGTTTTTCTAAACGTTTACCACGTGTAGCAATAAATTTAATTAATTAGGAGTTAATTTAATGTTGAATGAAATGATGAACCGTCATATTGTTTCGGATACGGTTTTGTCATATTTACGTTCTCATCTGCAGGAAACTGATAATATAGCTCTCCAGAAACTTCGAAAAGAAGCTCAGTTAAAGAAATTACCAATAATTCCTTTAGAAACAGCTTCTTTTTTTCGGCTTTTAATGAAAATTCAACAGCCACAATATGTTTTGGAAGTCGGTACAGCAATTGGTTATTCTGCATTACTAATGGCGATAGAGAATCCTAAAATAAAAAAATTAGTAACTTTTGAACGTAATCCAGTAATGTATCATCAAGCAGCTTTTAATATTAACAATTTTCAACTTTCTAATAAAATTGAAATTAAATTTGGAGATATAGCTAATCAATATTCAAAAATTAAATTAATGCAATTTGATTTAATTTTTCTTGATGGAGCAAAATCAAAATATTTAAATCAGTTTAACCACTTAATTAATAATGTGAAACCAAATGGAATTATATTGATTGATGATATTTTTCAAGGAGGAGATACATTTCGCTCTATAACTCAGATTCGTCATCGTAATAAAGGGATTCATCGCCATCTTAACCAGTTATTATCTGAGGTTTTAGATTCACAAAAATACACGTCCACCTTATTACCTTTGGGTGATGGATTATTAATGATTATGAAAAATTAATAAATTATAACAGGAGTTCCAATAGGTAGAATATCAAAAAACTTAGCAATAACTTCAGGAGGATTATTAATACAACCATGACTACCATGTTCTTTGTACCAGTCACCACCATATTTTGGTTGCCAGGGAGAATCGTGTAAACCGACACCTGTATAATCAATAGGGATCCAATAAGAAACAAATGAATCATATTTAGTACCATCATCATTTAGTCCCTTTAAGTGTTGGTTTTTTTGCTTATTCCAAATTACAAAGGTACCAGTAGGGGTGTCGTTATTGTTAGTAGGTTTTCCAGTTACTATGTCAGTTTGGAGGAAAAGCTTGCCATTAACATAAACCCATTCATGTTGTTTCGCTTTACTAACTTCGACATAAGTTTTACCTAGATCGTTAGGATTATTATTTTCAATACCTTGGCCAATTGTTGTAGCTTTTATTTCACCGGATTTACCAGATAATAAATTAGTTTTAATTTTTTGATAATCAGCTTCTAAGTTAATTTGACGTCCATAAGTACCGCCATTTAATTGAATATTTGCACCATCACTAGTTTTGAATTTTCTTGTAATTCCTACAGTTGAATAGTTTTTATTAATATTAGCTAGATAATTATAAATGTCTTGAGAATTTAATTTAACACTATTTCCATCATAGTTAATCCAACTAATGATAATTTCTGAAGGAATTTTAATAGTTGCAACATTTGCTACTTGGTAAATAATGTTAGTATTTTGAATTGTTTGAATTTGATTCAGTTGCTTTTTAAGATTAGGATCAGTATCTTTAATATTTGGTTTTTGATAGTCATCTTCTGTAATATATATTTTTAAATTGGAATTATAAATACTTGATTGAATTTTTTTTTGCAATTTAGTAAAATTCACGGTATTACCGTCAATTTGCTTAACTAGATGATATTTTCCATTTTCTAGTACTATTTCTGCATCTTTAGGAGCTACTCGTTTTTGATTTAGTTCATTTTTAACTTTGCTTTCAAATTGTTGCAGACTTTGTTGATCTAACAGTACCGTCAAATTTTCATTTTCTATATTAGATTTACGCGATTCAGAGATAGCTAAAGTTTTCACACCCCATAATGCAGGATTTTGCTTTTTTATTAATTTATTCAATAATTCAGGATAATTTTTCTTTAATTTAAGCTCTTTGCTACTAATAGAAAATAATACCTGATCTTTTTCAATAATTTTAAAGTTCATTTGATCTAATTTGAGATGTAAAATTTGTGCTGCTTGTTCAACTGTTTTATCTGAAATATCAATACCATAAATTTCAGTGTTTGGAAGAAAATGGTTTTGATAATTTAAAGAGTAAATAAAATAAAATCCCGTCAAAAGTAGTACACCGACAATTGAAGAAATAAAAAAAGGTTTAAAAAATTTGATTTTTTTATTTTTTCCGTTTGAATAAGTTCTTTTCATTATTTTTACCAATTTTATTAAAATTTTTCATATTTATTTTACCATGAATATGTTTAAATCTGTTGAGAAAAATAAAAAGCGCTCATCACGATGAACGCTTTTTTGTTATTAATTTTATTAAACAATATATTTAAGATTATTTAAATGAATTTTTTATTACTTCTTTTAATTGAGATGCTGAATGTTCCATGTTTTGTTTTTCATGATCATTAAGCGGAATCTCTAAAATTGAAGTAATGCCGTTACGACCAATTACTGCAGGAGATCCAATATAAATATCATTTAAACCATATTGTCCATCCATGTAAACAGATAAAGGTAGAATTGCTTGTTCATCGTTTAAAATAGCACGAGTAATACGAGCTAACGTAGTAGCAATTCCGTAGAAAGTTGCACCTTTTAATTTAATGATTTTATAAGCTGCATCTCGAACATCTTCAAAAATTGTTACCAGTTTGTTTTCGTCAATTTCAGGATGAGCTTTAACCCATTCAGAAATTCTAATACCACCGATATTAGCATGTGACCAAACTGGAAATTCTGTATCTCCATGTTCTCCTAAAATATAAGCATGGACTGAACGAGCATCAACATTTACTAGATCAGCAATTTCTTGACGTAAGCGTGCAGTATCCAAAGAAGTTCCAGAACCAATAACACGTTCTTTTGGAAAACCAGATAATTTATAAGTAGCATAGGTTAAAATATCAACTGGATTAGCTGCTACAACGAAAATTCCTTTGAATCCAGAAGCAACAACCGGGTCAACAATTGATTTTAAAATTTTAAGATTTTTAGCAACGAGATCTAAACGAGTTTCTCCAGGTTTTTGTGGAGCACCTGCTGTAATTACAACAATATCAGCATCTTTGCAATCACTATATTCAGCAGAATAAAGATTTTTTGGTGAAGTATATGGTAAAGCGTTAGATAAGTCGATTGCATCGCCTTGAGTTTTATCTTTATAAACATCAATGATGCCTAATTCACGAGCAATTCCTTGTAATACTAAAGCGTAAGCGTAGCTGGAACCAACTGCACCATCACCAACTAAAATAACTTTTTGACGATCAATTTTTGAATATGTCAATACAAATATCTCCTTTTGATTTATGATTCAATGATAGTATAGCATAATTGTTTTTTAGATAAATCTAAAACCAAAGCTTAAATTTTAGAACTGGTTTATAATGTAGTAATGACAAAATTATTAGTTGGTCTGGGAAATCCCGGAGAAAAGTATGAAAAAACACGTCATAATATTGGTTTTATGGCTTTAGAATCTTTTTTAAAAGAAAATAATTTTACCTGGAAGAAAACTGAAAAAGATCAGCGGTATTCACTTTTAAATTTATTTGGTTCTCGTTTTATTGCTTTAGAACCCTTGACTTTTATGAATGAATCAGGAAGATCAGTTAAATATATTAAAGAAAGATTTAAGATTGAATCTAAAGATATTTTGGTGATTCATGATGATTTAGATATGCCTAATGGCAGAATTAAAATAAAGGTTGAAAAATCTTCCGGCGGTCATCATGGTGTTGGAGATATTATGCAAGCTTTAGGAAAGAAAGATTTTATTAATTTAAAAATTGGTATTGATCATCCACAAACTCAAAGTGTAGTTTCATGGGTTCTTGGTAGATTTTCTCAAACACAAATGAGTGAAATTTCGGATGCCATTAACAAATCTTCAGATATCATTACTGACTTTATTGAAGGATTTAATGCAAATAAACTAATGAATAAATACAATGGTTATGAAAAAAATCAATAATATTTATCAATTTTTTGAAAAATCTGATTTTTATCAAATAGTTGATCAGGCACTTAATCAGCCAGGTCGTCATGCAATTTCTGGTGTTCAAGGGTCCTTAGTAAGCTTTATTTTAGCTCGTGCTTTTTTTAAAAAGCAGCGACAGATTATCGTTTTTGCTGCTAATCTTGATGAGATTAATAATATTATTGATGATTTAATTAATTTTGTTGATTCTGATAAAATCTATCATTTTTCGACAGAAGAAGTTTTATTTTCTACTAATCTTACCGCTTCACCTGAAAATCAACATGATCGAGCTCAATTTATGAATGCTCTTCTTACCAAAAAAAAGGGGATTTATTTTTTAACTCCGGAAAGCTTGGTTCATCCCGTCACTTCACCTAAAATATTTGCAAATGCAAGTTTTGAAGTTAACCTCGATAAAGATATTTCTCGAGAAAGTTTAATTCAGAAATTAGAATTAGCTGGTTTAAAACGAAAACCGCAAGTTGAAAAAATTGGTGAATATGCAGTACGAGGTAATATTGTTGACTTTTATACCTTTGGAGAAGATACTCCAATTAGAGTTGAATTATTTGATACGCAAGTTGATTCTATTCGTCGTTTTTCTTTAGACACTCAGCGTTCACTAGATAAATTAAAAAAAGTACAAATTATTCCTGTATCGGATCGTTTAATTACTAATGATAAAATTAAAAAAATTCTTAATTCTAAAAATAATGCTTTTTTAGTTAATTATTTAAAAAGTTATTTGGATAGCGAAAAACAAATTGAAAATTTTCCTTATTTGGAAACAATAATTGGAGATAATTTAATTACCAGTTATTTCAATTCAAAAAGCCCAGTTTTTTTTATTGAATGGGCTAAAATAATGAAAACTATTGCTGCAATTAATCAGCAACTTATGCAATTAAAAAAACAGTTAAATGAAGAAAAGCATTATTATCGGTCAATTTTTGTCGAGCGAAACTTTTCGGGTTTATTACAAAGTTTAGTAAATCCTCAAATTTATTTGTCTAATATTCAACGAGGAGTGGGTAATGTTTCATTTAAATCTCAAAAAAGGATTATCGCCCGAAATGTTCCCTCATTTGTTGATCAATTAACTTCATTTGAAAAATTTTTGATTGAAAACAAAACTCGTAAAGCAACAATAATTTTAAGTTTACCTGAAGCAAATCAAGTTGAATCTGTAGAAAAGGTTTTAATAGATTTAAATCAAACTTACCAGAAAAATGAAAAAGAACCAGTATTAAACCATCAAATTAATATTACTAGTATGGGATTTAATCAAGGATTTGATCTTGTTAATGAAAATATTATTTTAATTTCTACTGCTGAACTTTTTTCTACAAAAAATAAAAGACGACGGCGTGTCAATTTTTCTTATAAAAATTCTCGAAAAATTACTACTTTTTCTGAAT
Source organism: uncultured Lactobacillaceae bacterium (assembly GCA_945273735.1). Classification (GTDB taxonomy): domain Bacteria; phylum Bacillota; class Bacilli; order Lactobacillales; family Lactobacillaceae; genus Xylocopilactobacillus. The sequence continues at coordinate 9,220 of CALYPJ010000004.1, read as the reverse complement.
TAAAAGTTGGTGATTATGTAGTTCATATTAATCACGGTATTGGTCGTTTTGTTGGGATGAAAACTGAAGTTCATGGTGGAATAAGCCGTGATTACATTACTATTCAATTTGCAGGAAGCGGCAAACTTTATTTACCGGTAAATCAGATACAATTCATACAAAAATACCAATCAGATAATGGAATTGCTCCCAAATTAAACAATCTTGGAAGTTCTGAATGGCGAAAAACTCGGGCGAAAGTTTCAAAAAAAATTGATGATATGGCTGACGAATTAATTAATCGCTATGCTCAACGTCAAACACAAAAAGGTTTCTCATTTTCCCCTCATTCTGATTATGAAAGTGAATTTGCAGCAGCTTTTCCATATTTAGAAACTCCTGACCAAAAACGTTCAATTAAAGAAGTTTTATCTGATATGGAAAAAAGCGTACCAATGGATCGACTTTTAGTCGGTGATGTTGGATTTGGTAAAACAGAAGTAGCAATGCGCGCTTCATTTAAGGCTGTTTTAGACCATAAACAAGTTGCTGTTTTAGCTCCAACGACAATTTTAGTACAGCAACATTATAATTCTTTTATTGATCGTTTTCGTAATTTTCCAGTTGATATTGAAATGGTTTCTCGTTTTCGAACTTCGAAAGAAATAAAAGAAATTATCAACAAATTAAAACGTGGTCAAACTGATATTGTAATTGGTACACACCGTTTATTGTCTAAAGATGTTCAATTTAAAGATTTAGGTTTATTGGTTATTGATGAAGAGCAGCGATTTGGGGTTAAACATAAAGAACGTTTAAAAGCTTTAAAAAACAATGTTGATGTTTTAACACTTACAGCTACTCCAATACCTCGTACATTACAGTTAGCAACTTTAGGAGTAATGGATTTGTCCTTGATTGAAACGGCACCGCCAGATCGTTATCCAGTAATGACTTATGTAAATGAGTATAGTGTAGATTTAATCCAAGATGCAATTTCACGAGAACTTCAGCGCCATGGACAAGTTTTTTATTTGCATAATCGAGTTAGTGATATAGAACAAACTGTAAGTTTTTTGCAAGGTATATTTCCTAAAGCCGAAATTGGTTACATTGATGGTCAAATGAGTGAATCACAATTAGAAAATACAATGTTGGATTTTTTGGAAAGACGTTTTGATATCTTAGTAACTACAACAATTATTGAAATTGGAGTAGATATTCCAAATGCTAACACACTTATTGTTGAAAATGCTGATCGTTTTGGGTTGTCAACTCTTTATCAATTACGGGGTAGAATTGGTCGTTCTAATCGAATTGCTTATGCTTATCTAACTTATCAACCAAATCGTTCTTTAACTGAAACTTCAGAGAAACGCTTAAGTGCCATACGTGATTTTACTGAATTAGGTTCAGGCTATAAATTAGCATTAACGGATTTATCTATTCGGGGAGCTGGAAATATTTTAGGAAAAGAACAACATGGTTTTATTAATGAAGTTGGCTTTGATTTATTTTTGGAGATGCTTTCTGATGCTGTTAAAAATAAAATGGGACGTCAAAATAAATATCATACAAAATCTGTGGTTGAATTAGACTGGTCTAATTATATTTCCGATAGTTATATTTCTGATCATTCAGAAAAAATTGAAATGTATCAGAAGATTTTACATGCTCAAAGTGATAATGAAGTAAATGATATTTTAGATGAACTAATTGATCGTTTTGGAGAACCACCAATTAGCGTTTTAAATTTACTAAATACAGCTAGGATTAAAATTCAAGCTGATCATGCAGGTATTGAAAAAATTACGTCGCTTAATGGCTCAATTAATTTAAATTTTAGTCCTGTAATGAATCGAATTTTAGATAAAAATATTTTTCAACAAATTCTTAAAAGTTCATCATGGCCAATTAAATTGAGTCAAATTGATAAAAGTTATAAGATAATTATAAATAACTCTGATGAAAATATTACGAGCGAGCATTTTTTAAGATTTATAAAAAAAATTAAAGAATTAGTAACGGAAAAAGAAAATGAGATTAGATAAATTTTTAAAAGTTTCCCGATTAATAAAACGACGCACCATTGCTAAGGAATTAGCTGACGCGGGAAGGATTGAAATTAATGGCAGAATTGCTAAATCAGCGTCTTTTGTAAAAGTAAATGATAAATTAAAAATTCATTATGGAAGTCGAATACTAAATATAGTAATATTAAATTTAAATGATAATGCTAAAAAAGAGCAAAGTAAAGAAATGTATGAAATATTATCAGAAAACTAATTAAGTTAAAAAGTAAAAGAATGGAGAACAATGAATGAATGAAAACTTAAAACATCATAAAAGAATGATGGTACACCGTAATCGATTGGTAGCCCTTCTTACTTTATTTCTTTTAATTTGTGGAATTATTTTCATTCAAGTTAAAGCTAATGAAGCAACATTAGCTGATTCTCAAAAAATTCTTCAAGAAAAAAATTCTAAATTAGAAAAAGCTCAAAAAAATAAGGAACATCTAAAAATTGTTGTTAAAGAGCTAAAAGATGAAAAATATATTAAAAAGTGGTTACGCTCAAAGTCCTTTTATTCTAAAGATGGAGAAATAATTTATAATTTTGGTTCAAAATAAGCAAAAACAATTTACAACAAAATTTAAAAATATAATTGAACGTGATAACATTATTAAAACTCAAATTCCTTTTTTAGTTGCTGTATCAGGTGGATTAGATTCCACTTGCCTTTTATCTATGATTCATGACCTACCAACTATTATTCCTGATCAAGTTTGGGTAGTTTATGTGGATCATGCTCAGCGCAAAGAAAGTGAAACTGAGTCGTTAGTAATTGCAAAATTAAGTCAAAATTGGGGCTTTCACTTTGAAAAGCATCAACTTTTATTAAAACCAAATGCTAGTGAAACTTTATTACGAAATCAACGCTATCAAATATTAGAACAGGTTGCAAAAAAGCATCATATTTCAATTATTTTAACAGCGCACCATTTGGATGATTTAGCAGAAACTTATTTAATACAAATATTAAGAACAGGTTCAGTTTGGGGGGTTAATGGAATTAATCGAATAAGTCATCATAATCAACTTATCTTTTATCGACCGTTATTAAATTTTTCAAAAAATGAATTATTAGAATATGCCCAATACTGTTATCTACCTTTTTGTGAAGATGAGACAAATTTTTCTGATGATACTATTCGTAATAGATTGCGACATCATTTATTTTTAAATCCAGTTTTTTCCAATGAAAATTGGAGTCAATTTTTAAATTTTTGTTTAAATTTTACGGAAATTAAACAAGATGTGGAAGCTTATTATCGTGGCTTAATTCAAAAATATTTAATCAAATCTTCTCTTGAAATTAAAATCTTAAATTTAAGAGTAATCAATGAGAATCCCCTTTTTTCTTTATCAAATTTTTTAAGTTTTTTTTTGATTACTTCTGGTGTGGAAAAGATTAACCATCGAATGGTTAATGAATGTTGTCAATTACTAAATAATAATAAAAAACCTCAGGGACAAATTTCACTTGGATCTCAACAACTTTTTTTTAAAACATATAATAATTTTGGAGTTAAGTCTTTAAAAACTAGAAAAGCAATTAAACCTCCTTTTTTCTATTTAAATCAATGGTATTATTTTAAGCAAGGAGATTTTGGAATTTTTGATGTTGCACAATCTGAAGACGAAAATTATCAAAAAAAAATTCCAATAAAACTTCCAGAATCATTAGTGCAATTAAAATGGCGTCATCGGTTGCCGGGGGATTATTGGTATCGTTCTTCTGGATCAAAGCAGAAATTAGGTCGTTTTTTAATTAAGCATCAGGTTCCAAATGAGCAGCGTGATCAATTATTAGTTTTAGCAAGTGGGTCGAAAATTTTTTATTTAGAAAATTTTGGATATACTGGTTTGTTTAAAACTGATAAAACTGATAAAATTACGTCTGTTGTCTTAATAAGATAGTTTTAAAAGGAAAAAAATGAATTCTGATATAGCTGAAGTTCTCTTTAGTAGAGAAGAGATAAATCAAAAGGTACAAGAATTAGCTCAAAAAATTGACCATGAATATGGCGATAAAGAAATAGTAACCATTGGAATTCTTAGAGGCGCTATTTTTTTTATGGCAGATATTTTAAGAGCTTTTAAAGTAAAATTAGTAATGGATGTAATGTCGGTATCGAGTTATGGTGAAAAAGATATTACTTCTAGTGGTCAGGTTAAGATTTTAAATGATATTATGATTAATATTAAAGATCGTGATGTTTTAATAATCGAAGATATAATTGATACTGGATTAACCTTATATCATGTTAAACGCCATCTTTTGGATCGTGGAGCTAACAGTGTTAAAATTTGTACTCTACTAGATAAGCCAAGTAATCGCAAATTTAAAGTTGGTAGTGACTATAATGGTTTTATTATCCCTAATGAATTTGTTGTTGGTTATGGCTTAGGTTATGATAATCGATATCGCAATCTTGATTATATTGGAATTTTAAAACCAGAAATATATCAAAATTAAGAAGTAGAGATATCTTAATTGGAGGATTGAATGAAGAAAAAAGGCAATGGATTATTTGGAAATAGCCTTTTCTATGTCGCCATTGTTATTTTTGCCGTTGTGGCTTGGGCTTTACTTACTAGTGGTGGCAATGGTTCACGTTCAGAAACGGTTAAAACTACTGATTTTATGGAATCTTTGAAAGCGGGCGATGTAAAATCGTTTTCAATTCAACCATCAAATGGTGTTTTAAAGGTAACTGGTGAATATAAACATGAAAAAGCTGCTTCAGGAAATGTACAAAGTAACTTTGGTATTCCTAATAGTCGTTCAAGCAAAGTTAAGTTTTTTCAAACAAGTGTACTTGGTGATGACTCAACAGTTGCAACAATAAATAAGGCAGCTAACAAGACTAAAACAAAAATTGAAACGCAACAAGAATCCCAATCGGGTGCTTGGTTGCAGTACCTATTTCTCTTTGGCCCAATAATTCTTATTTTTGTATTTTTCTACCTAATGATGAATCAATCTGGACAAGGCGGAGGTACAGGACGAGTAATGAGTTTTGGCCGTTCTCGAGCAAAGCCTTCCAGTAAGAAGGATATAAAAGTTAGGTTTTCAGATGTTGCTGGAGAAGAAGAAGAAAAACAAGAACTTGTTGAAGTTGTTGACTTTTTAAAGGAGCCAAAAAAATATCAAAAACTGGGAGCAAGAATACCTTCAGGGGTTTTACTTGAAGGACCTCCAGGTACAGGTAAGACTTTGCTTGCTAAAGCAGTTGCTGGTGAAGCTAATGTGCCATTTTTCTCAATTTCTGGTTCTGAATTTGTAGAAATGTTTGTTGGCGTTGGTGCAAGTCGTGTTAGAGATTTGTTTGAAAAAGCAAAATCTTCGGCACCGTCAATTATTTTTATTGATGAAATTGATGCTGTTGGTCGACAAAGAGGAGCTGGCTTAGGTGGCGGTCACGATGAAAGAGAACAGACATTAAATCAGCTATTAGTTGAAATGGATGGTTTTGATGGAACTGAAGGTGTTATCGTTATTGCGGCAACAAATCGTTCAGATGTTTTAGATCCAGCATTATTAAGACCAGGTCGTTTTGATCGAAAAATATTAGTTGGTCGGCCTGATATAAAAGGGCGTGAAGCTATTTTAAAGGTGCATGCGCGAAATAAACCAATAGATAAAAATGTTGACTTTAAAGAGATTGCAAAGGAAACACCTGGATTTGTTGGTGCTGACTTGGAAAATGTTTTAAATGAGGCTGCTTTGATTGCTGCCCGAAGAAATAAAACAATTATTGATGCAACAGATTTGGATGAAGCTGAAGATCGTGTTATTGCAGGAGTTGCAAAGAAAAATCGGGTAATTAGTCCACGTCAAAGACGAATTGTAGCATTTCATGAGTCTGGGCATGCTACTGTAGGTTTAGTTTTAAGTAATTCACAAACAGTAAGAAAAGTCACTATAGTTCCTCGTGGTCAAGCTGGTGGATACGCGATTATGTTACCAAAAGATGACGATTCATTTATATTAACTCGCGATGAATTAAACGAACAAATAGTTGGCTTATTAGGTGGTCGAACTTCAGAAGAAATTTTCTTTCATGAAGAGTCAACTGGTGCTTCGAACGATTTTGAACAAGCCACAAGTATTGCCCATGATATGGTTGTTAAATATGGAATGACTAAAGAATTAGGTACAGTAGCTTTGGAAAAACAGGGACAACCATTTGTTGGAGCTGACTATGGTCAATCTCCGGTTTACTCACAAGAAACTGCTGCAAAAATTGATCAAGAAGTAAAGAGAATTATCAATGAAGCCCATGAGCGTGCAACTCAAATTATTACTGAACATAAAGAACAAGTAACGACAATTGCTGAAGCTTTGTTGAAATACGAGACTCTTGATGAAAATGAGATCCTTTCACTATATAATACTGGTAAACTTCCTGAAGGTGACCAGCACATGCGTGAACAAGAAAATCAAGCTAAGTCATTTGAAGATATTAAGAATGAAATTAATGCTGAAGGGACAATGCCTTCGGCTCGACCTACTGAACCTAATCCAGGGGATAATCCAGAAGATAACGATTCGGACAATTAGCTATAAAAATTAAAAAACCAAGGTTACTTGGCTTTTTTATTAAGGAGAATTAATTTTGTGGAATATTGGTGAAGTAAAAATTGAAAATCCAGTTGTTGTTGCACCTATGGCTGGAATAACGAACGCAAGTTTTCGCTTAATATGCCGTCAATTTGGAGCAGGTTTAGTTGTTTGTGAAATGATTAGTGATCGGGGTATTATTTATCGCAATCAAAAGACCTTAAATATGTTATTGGTCGATCCTAAAGAACATCCGGTTAGCATTCAAATTTTTGGAGGTACTAAAGAGACTTTAGTTGCAGCAGCTCAGTTTGTTGATCAAAATACTGCTGCAGATATTATTGACATTAATATGGGGTGTCCAGTGAATAAAGTTGTAAAAACCGAAGCTGGAGCCAAATGGCTTTTGGATCCGAATAAGGTTTATGAGATGGCATCGGCAGTGGTAAAAGCTGTAAGTAAACCTGTTACTATTAAAATGAGGACGGGTTGGGATTCTGACCATATTTTAGCTGTAGAGAATGCTTTAGCTGCTGAAGAAGCTGGAATTTCGGCAATTGCAATGCACGGACGAACTCGTAAGCAGATGTATCGAGGTCACTCAGATTGGGAAATTTTGGGTCGTGTCGCTGAAAAACTAACAATTCCATTTATGGGTAACGGTGATGTTAAGACACCCCAAGATGCTAAAACTTTAATTGATGATTATGGTTGCGATGCTGTAATGATTGGTAGAGCAGTTTTAGGGAATCCGTGGATTTTAAAACAAACTAATTATTATTTAAAAACAGGTAAACTTCTACCAGAACCAAGTGTTCATGATAAAATTGAAATAGCTGTGTCTCAATTAAATCGTCTTTGTGATTTAAAAGGTGACATTATAGGCGTACGTGAATTTAGGCAATTTGTACCCTACTATTTAAAAGGAATACGTAATGTAGTTCGGACTAAAATTGCAATTAATCAAGTTGATCAAAAAAATGAGGTAATTGATCTTTTACAAAGTATAGAAGATCATGATTATGCAAATTAAGGAGTAAAAGTTAGTGAGCAATAAAAAAGATTTAAATGAAATTAACGATCAAATTCAAGTTAGACGGCAAAAAATGCAAGAACTACGTGATCATGGAATTGATCCCTTTGGTTCAAGATTTGAAAGAACTGATCGAGCAATTGATTTACACCAAAAATATCAAGATAAGTCCAAAGATGATTTAGAAAAATTAAATGCAAAAACGGCAATTTCAGGTCGTATCGTTGCCAAAAGAGGTAAAGGAAAAGTTGGATTTGCAGATTTAAAAGATCAAACTGGTCGAATTCAGATTTATATTAGAAAAGATGAAGTAGGATCTGAACAATATCAAATTTTTAAAAAAGCTGATTTAGGTGATTTCATTGGAGTAAACGGTGAAATTATGAAAACTGATATGGGTGAATTATCTGTTAGAGTTGAAAAGTTAACTTTTCTGTCTAAAGCTTTACGTCCATTACCTGATAAACATAAAGGATTAACAAATATTGAACAAAAATATCGGCAACGTTATTTAGACCTTATTGCAAATCAAGATAGTTTTGATCGATTATTAAAGCGAACTAAAGTAATTAAAGCAGTTAGAGAATACTTAGACAGTTTAGATTTTGTTGAAGTAGAAACTTCAATGCTCCATAGTGAAGCTGGAGGGGCATCAGCACGTCCATTTATTACACATCATAATGCTTTAGATACTGATTTTTATTTAAGAATAGCCTTAGAATTACAACTTAAGGAACTAATAATTGGTGGAATTGATCGGGTTTATGAGTTGGGAAGAGTATTTCGTAATGAAGGAATTGACACTAAGCATAACCCAGAATTTACAATGCTAGAAACTTATGCTGCTTATTGGGATCTTAGCGATGTAATGATTGAAACTGAAGATTTATTGCGCTTTGTTGCAAAAAAAGTGAATAACTCAACAGTTTTGAACTTTCATGGTGATCAAATTGATTTAGGACCTAAATTTAAAGAAATAACTATGGCTCAAGCGGTTGAAGACGCAACAGGAATTGATTTCACTAAAAATATTAGCGATGAAGAAGCCTTAAAGTTAGCTCATGATCATGGTATCAAAACTGAAAATTTTTGGAAAACTGGACACGTTTTAAATGCTTTTTTTGATAAGTATGTCGAGTCTACTTTAATTCAGCCTACTTTTGTGTGTGCTCACCCTATTGAAGTTTCACCATTGGCAAAAAAAGATCCTAAAGACCCACGTTTTACATTACGTTTTGAGCTTTATGTTGGTGGGGGTGAATTGGCAAATGCCTTTACGGAATTAAATGATCCAATAGATCAGAGAGAACGGTTTATTGAACAGGCAAAAGAATCAGCTAAAGGTAATGATGAAGCACAAAACATTGATGAAAATTTTGTTGAAGCTATGGAATATGGTATGCCTCCGACTGGAGGTTTAGGAATTGGAATTGATCGTCTGACAATGCTAATGACTGATGCGCCAAGTATTCGAGATATTTTAATGTTTCCAACTCTTAAACCAGAAAAAAAATAAATTTTTGAAAAAGGGTTGACAAAGGGAAGCAAGATGCGGTAATATATAAAAGTTGTCGCTGA
>CALYPJ010000003.1 GCA_945273735.1 uncultured Lactobacillaceae bacterium | reverse complement strand
TTATTATGCAGAAATAGATCTTATATTTCTCAGTGAAGTTAATCCTAAAAATGGATAATGGATATTGATATTATTCTATTAAACAATTAGAAACTATGCTATTTATTAATTGATTGAAGTAATATGATTTTTCTTTAGAAGATATAAAAACTATTCTTATAGTAACCGAATCGCAGGAAGAAATCTTATATTCAAGACTTCTGATAAAAAGAAAAAAATTGGAGATATTCCCATTGCTTATAGGATCTAAAATTTCTTCTAGAAAAAAATGTTAAATATGCCACAAGCCGATCTAGTTAACGGTATTTGTACTCAATCAACTTTCTCTAAAATTAAAAAAATATAGCACCCATGACGAATACCCTTGTTCAACTTTGTCTTAAGTTAGGGTTGACAGTTAACGATGTTCTTACAGAATTTGATGATAGCGAATATAATGTTTGATTTTTTAATCTAACAGGATACCAGATCTAGACATTAAATTAGATGAATCATTAATAGTTTTTAAAAACATCTGTTTCTTCATCGCTAAAACCAAACTTATTAAATAAATCCCATGCCATTTAATTTAAAGCCATTATTAACTATTTTGTATACAATTTTTAGTATTCTAGCACTATCTCTTTCTATTTCTTCATAGAATTTTTTATCAATAACACCCGGAACGTTAATAATTGGCACCCCTCCACTTATATCTAAAATGTTGTTATTATGCATAGATTCCTGAAATTCAAAAGTCGTGTGTAGCTACGCGCTTTATCTATAAAATCATCCATTAATTCGCCTTTTCGCTTCTTTGGAGTACAAATAATTCAATATTATTGCCTGTACTATTAAATAAAAGTAAAACGAGATCCACATTCCATAAATTCCAAACTTAAGAATAAAGCTCGTAAAGTAACTTAGTGGGATAAATAGTAGGATGCTCAATGTCAAAGTAATAATTAAAAGTTCATTATTTTTTTCAAATGCTCTAATACAGTCAGTTAAAATCATTTGAGCAGTATCAAAAAACAGAAAAATCGCAGATAATAGCATTATTTTTATTAATATATCTATGATTGTTGAATTTGATGTAAAAATTGCAGCAATGGGTTTTGAAAAGAAAATGAATGCTAGAGAAACTGGCAAATTAAATAATAGAGCTACTTTTAAGAATGTTATTCTCAATCGTTTTAACTGATTAGATATATTTTTTTTGGTATTATTAATAATTTCTCCAACTTCTATTGAGGCAATTATTCCGATTCCAATGCCCGGAAGGTAAGTAATTGTTAGTAAGTTTAATAAAACTTCTGTTGCAGCAAGTTCTTTTGTTCCGATTTTTGCAGCAAACATATTAAAAACAATTGAGGTTAATGCCAAGCCTATATCTTGAAGACCAATTTTATATCCTTCAAAGTTAACTTTTTTTATTTTTTGTATATTAAATTTTTTCTTAAAATTGGAGAATATGTTATATCCTTCCCTTTTAACACAAAATATAAGGATAACTATTTGAACTGTTTCTGATATTAAAAGACTAAACGCCAAGCTATTCAAGCCAAAGTGAAAAACTTCTACTGAAAGAAAGTTTAGTAATACGTTTACTATATTACTAAATATCGCAATATACATAGTTAAACTATTTTTACCGAGCCCTCTAAACAAAGCAATAAAAACTCTAGAAGTTGCAATAAATAATGTAGAAAATAATCTGATTAGAAAATAGATCAGACCAATTTTTATCAACTTTGATGAAGCCCCCAATATCATAAGAAGCTGATTAGAAAAAATAGCTAAAATAATAACTATTGGAATATTAATCAAAGCAATTATCATCAATGAATTTAATATTTCTTTTTCCGTTTCAAATCTATCATTCTTAACTTTTACTACATTAAGTGAGGTTTGAAATGTATATGAGGTCAGAAGAATTAATGCATTTTGAATGAAAACATTACTTATTCCAACTATTCCAATTTCACGATACCCAAAGCTGCCGATGAATATAAGATTAACTAATCCCATTACAACAGAAGATGATTGAGATAAGATAATAGGTAAAGATTTTTTAAAAAGTTCTTTGGTACTTATCATCTACTACTCATTATCTACTAATAATACAGATTGTTCGTATCCACCAGATCCAACATTTGTATTTATTTCATAATTTAAATATTTTTGTGCGTAATAACCAGAATTACTTTTAGCTAAATTTGCTATTTCTAATAACGAATTTTCCATAAAAATAAACCTCCTCTCTATTTATTTATTTAGTAGGAATATTTTTAATCCATTATATTGTGTTATATGCTACATTATTTTGCATAAAACATCAATATAATTTTTGTTTTATATCAAAAATTAATCAATAATTATAATTGTAAAAAGGATCTGTTTAAAATTTTGATATAAAAAATGTAGAATATCTGTGACAAGAAAAATATCATCGTTAAAAGAGGTTTATTAATCCCTTTTTAATACATATTGAAAACCAGTGAATCTAACCACTGGTTTTTTTATCAAAAAAGAGAAGGATCCAACACCTTCTCTTTCTAAAAATGAAAATTTTTTCGGGTGGTGCTTATTAAACAAGTAGTCAAAATAATTGACCGCTATATGGTTTACTAAACGATACAACCTGACAGGAAAGTATCCATCGCTTTTAATTAATTAGTCATCGAAAAGTATAGAAAATAAATAACTGGTAATTAGTGTTAATGGAGAACAAAAGTTACCATCATTTTCCCTATCCAACTGGCAACCATCAGCATGGTATACCAGAAAACAAAACATAATCAAATTTATTAATTTAGAAATCTTTGTGGGTATCCCCACACCCCAAGCAACTCGCCGTGTTGATTGATAAAAAAATTAAATAATTTAAGAAAACTATTAAACAGATAGAAAAAGATATGAATCTTTTGAAAAGTGGAAAATCTATCATGTCGTATTTGGATGATATTAATATCCAATAAAAGAGAATGAAAAAACAATACAAAATATTACTTTAGAAAATTTGTTGACAACGACAACTCCATATAAGTATAAAACAAACCCATATACGAAATATTTTACAAGCTCGAATTGGATAAATTTTTCACTTAATTTACTAGGTGGGAATTGGAAAAAGAAACAAATTATCTCAAAAAAGAGGATTGATGAAAGCTTAAACATAGTAAATGGGAGGAGATAAATCTTAAATATGGATATTTATGGTGGGGTTTAGATGAGAAAAACCGCTCTTTTGCGGAAATTGAAGATGGCAGAAATATTATTTATGTTAATTCAAACAATAACATGTTGTTTCAATTACCTCTCTCTTTACTCCAAACGTAACAGACAGAATAGAATTTATTAAGAACTATCTTGAACCAATTTTGGAATAGAAAAGTATGAGAACATAGAATAATCCTATTTGCAAACAAGGAATGTAATGGATATGATAAAAATAGGCGTTATCCCTAAGCTGTGGAAATAATAAACATTTAAAAATACAATAAAAGACAGAAATTAAAAAATTCTCCTTTATTATCCGATTTAATTAAAAATAAAGCAGTGTAAAGTTATTGTTAATTAGAGTGTTAGAAGCACTAACACAGATCCGATAATTTAAAATTAGTACAATCTCATCTTATCAACCCTTTTTGTTACATATTGATTTCTACTAGACTTTGACATTTCTTGATTCATTGATATCATTAGCTAATACTTCCTTCAATGGTAATTCTTTACAATTTAGAAAATAAACCCGTTTAAAAAATAATAGAATGTTTTTTATTTTTTAATATTAAAAACGTATTTACCACTTCTAACAGCAAAGACAGAAGAAAATATACAAAAAAACTTGAAGTACTTTTCTATAATGAATGAAAATTCTCGAAAGTACATAGATTAAATAAAGATCGGTAAACACTTAATAATATTTAAAAGATAATTAGAATATTTATTTATCTTTAAAAAACGATACATCAATTTATCAATTTTCTTATAAATTATTAAATATTCAATTTAGTTATTTGATATACTATTAATTGAAATTACAACCTTAGATTAAATAGCCTAAATTTTACTCAAGCTTTTTTATCTTTATATAAACTTAAAGAAATTTACTAATGATTAAAAAAATAGTTGATTTTTTCAAAAAAAATTATACTAATATATTTTTTATATTCATTATCTTTTTTGGATTTGCCGCAACTTATGCTTTAGCCGTACCTAAAGTCGTTCGAATTAAAGCTAAAATTGTTAATGTTCGAACTGGTCCGATGCTTTCGTATAACGTAATCGGACAATTAAAAAGTGATGAACAGATTCCAATTTTACAAGAGAAAAATGGATGGTATTTAGTACGCTTAAATGGTGATAAACTTGGATGGATTGCCAGCTGGTTAACAGATGCAACTGAAATTGATTCGGCAATAAAAACTACTGGAGTGATTAACACTAATCAAACTAACGTGAGGTTATATTCCAATACAAACAGCCCAATAATTAAAATCCTTAATCAAGGTGATAAAATTAATATTGTCTATAGTAAAAGTTCTTGGAGTCAAATTATTATTGATGGAAAAGTTGGTTGGGTTAACAATCGTTTGTTTGATTTAACAGATGATTCTAGCAATAATAATGAAAACACATTAAATAACGCTTATGTCTTAGAACCAAATACGAAAATTCACCAAAATCCCGATCTTAATTCACCAGTTCTAAAATCACTCAAACAACGAGAAAAATTAAAAGTTATAGGTACCCAAGGTAATTTCTATAAAATTAAAGACGCCCAAAGTACTGAAGGTTACGTTATAAGTAAATTTGTAACAACCGAAATTCCTAAACCAATTACCATTTATCGACCCAAAAGTTTAGCGCAAACCACTATTGTTATCGACGCTGGACATGGAGGAAATGATCCTGGAGCACAAGCTAATAATGGTCGTCATTACGAAAAAAAATATACACTATTAGTCGCTCGTGAATTAAAAGCAAAATTAGCACAACGTGGCGTAAAGGTAATCATGACACGTGATGATGACAATTCGGTAAAATTAGAAGATAGAGTGTTAATGACAAACCAAGTACGTCCTAACGCTTTTATTAGTTTGCACTTAGATTCTTCTCCGCAAGCTAATCAAGCTGAAGGAATTACAACTTACTATTATTCTCGAAAAGATGATTTACCTTTAGCGCAAAGTATTTCAACCCAATTTAAACATCTAAAAACTACTAATCGTGGTGTCGCTTTTGGCAATTATGAAGTTTTAAGAGATAGTTTTTATCCAAGTATCTTAATTGAACTTGGCTATATTAATAACGATCATGATTTCACATTAATTAAAAAACCATATTACCGGGAACAATTAACTTCAAAAATAGTTGATGGATTAGCTAACTACTTTAAATAATTCAATAAATCATTTAAAGTAGTTATTTTAATCTCAGCTTCTGAAACTGCTATTAAGTTATTTGGGGCAAAAAAAGCACTGGCAATATTAGCATTATGAGCTGCCGCAACATCTAAAAAACGATCACCAATATAAATGGTATTTTTTTTAGATAGTTGGTGCTTTTTAAGAAGATAATTTAAAGATTCAGGATTGGGTTTACGTTTAAAACCACTATTACCAAAAATAAAATCGGTAAACATTTTGCTAAGATCAAACTTATCTAATAACTGTAAAGCCATATTATCATTATGGGTAATTAGAAAATTTTGTCCGTTTTGAGTTTTAATTTGATTTAGTGTTATTGCAGCACCTGGAAACGGTTTAGCTTTCAACAAATTCGTACTAACCCAAGATTCATATATTTTTTGAATTTTTGCTTCCGATAAACCTAATTTAGTAGCCAAATAAGCTATTCCTTCATGCATGGAAGTCGTTCGAACTATTAATTCAATAGAATCTCGAGATAATTTTTGTTGATTTAATTGAAAAATTGCTCTTTGTAGAGCACGATCATAAATCGGATAAGTATCAAATAATGTTCCATCAAAATCCCATATAAAATTTGAAAATTTTTTATTAAAAGCCATTTACAAATCTCTAATCTAAATTAAAACTCCTTGTTTACTTTGTAAAATTAAGGTAAATGGACCATCATTAATTGAACTTACTTCCATATGAGCCCCATATTTTCCAGGTAAGGTTTTAAAGCCTAAATTTCTTAGCCTTTTTAAAAAGTATTCATAAAGCACTTTAGCTTTATCATAAGTCATTGCTTCAATAAAACTAGGACGATTACCCTTCTTAACAGATCCCATTAAAGTAAACTGTGATACAGCCAAAATTTCACCGTTAATATCTTTTAAACTTAAATTAATTTTATCTTGACTGTCAGGGAAAGTTCTAATTTTACTGATTTTATCAGTAATTTTCATAACATCTACTTCAGTATCTGTTCGTTCGATGCCTATTAATAATAAAAATCCCCGACTAATTTTACTAATTAATTGATTTGAAACCTTGACCTGTGCTGACTTTACCGTAGTTAAAACTACCCTCATTTATTTGCTCTTACTACCGAATAAACATCCGGAACTTTCTTTAAACTTTCCATTAACTGCTTTAAATTTGTTAAATTATAAACTTTCACAACTGCTTCAATTGTGGCTGTTTTATCATCGGCACTAACTCGTGCATTAATATTACCCAATCCTTTAGCTAAAACATTTAGTTCTTGAATCACATCTTTTAATACCCCATTACGATTATATGCATAAATTTCTAAATCTGTGTGATAAAGAACATTACGACTACTAGGATTACCCCAACAAACTTCAATCAGGCGTTGTTGCATACTATTATTTTTAATAACATTAGTGCAGTCTTCTCGATGAACTGTAATTCCACGACCCTGAGTAACATATCCAACGATTGGATCTCCGGGAACCGGAGTGCAACAACGTGCTAAATGGACTAAAAGATTATCAACTCCTTCAATATAGACGCCAGTATCTTGATCAATACTTCCTTTATTGAAAGATGATTGATGATTCTTTAACATCTCCGATATTTTTTGGTCTTCAGCAGCTTTCAGTTGTTGACGTCGATAGCTTTCAGTTAAGCGATTTGCAATAATTTGTGGTGATAACTCACCGTAACCAATCGCAGCCAAAACTTCCTCAGCTCCAAATCCTTGAAACTTACTACCAACTTTAGCTAAAGCATCTTTTGTCATGAATTCTTTGGGATTAAAATTATGTTCAATTAAATAATTTTCTAACTGTTGACGACCAGCTTCAATATCTTCAGTTCTCTCCTGGCTTTTAAAATAACGTCGAATTTTATTACGAGCTCGAGTGGTTTTAACCATCTCTAGCCAATCATGACTTGGTTTAGCCTGCGAAGCGGTCATAATATCAATAATATCACCATTTTTTAATGGCGTATCCAAAGGAATGATTTTACCATTTCTTTTAGCACCAACAGCATGATTACCAACTTCAGTATGAACTAAATAAGCAAAATCTAGTGGTACTGAACCTTTAGGTAAATCATAAACATCACCTTTTGGAGTAAAAACATATACCCGATCAGAAAACAAATCGCCTTTAACTGTTGCCATAAAGTCATTAGCGTTAACATCTTTATATTCATTTTGAATTTCTAAAATTTCACGAAAAAGATCTAGCCTTTTACCAGTAGCATCAACTTTAACCTTTTCAGTTTCACCTTCTTTATAAGCCCAGTGAGCAGCAACACCAAATTCAGCAATTTCATGCATTTTTCTTGTACGAATTTGTATTTCTAAAGGTTTAGTTCCAGGACCAATTACAGTCGTATGAAGTGATTGATAGAGATTTTTTTTAGGACTAGCAATATAATCCTTAAAGCGACCTGGAATCGGCCGCCATTCTGTATGAACAGCTCCTAAAACTGCATAGCAGTCTTGAACTGTTTGAGTAATAATCCGTAAAGCCAATAAATCGTAAAGTTCATCAAATTGTTTATTTTTATTGACCATCTTTTTATAAATTGAATAAATATGTTTTGGTCGGCCATAAATTTCATAATTAAGATGTAATTCGGCTAGAGCTTTATTAACTGCTACAATTGCTTCTTGAATATATCCTTCCCGTTCTTCTCGTTTTGTATCCATTAAGTTGGCTATTTTATGATATTCTTTGGGCTTTAAATATAAAAACGATAAATCTTCCAACTCCCACTTAATGGCACTGATACCCAAACGATCCGCTAAAGGGGCGAAAATTTCCAAGGTTTCATTAGAAATTGCTTGCTGCCGATCGGGAGTTTGATACTGCAATGTTCTCATATTATGCAAACGATCTGCCAATTTTACCATAATAATGCGTAAATCTTTTGCCATTGCCAGTAACATCTTACGATGATTCTCGGCTAACTCATCTTTATGTGCAACATATTTAACTTTTGATAATTTAGTTAAGCCATCAACAATTTGTGCTACATCAGAACCAAATAAGATATCCACATCTTCAACTGTAACACCTGTATCTTCTACTACATCATGCAAAAAGCCTGAACTAACTGTATCTGGATCCATTTTTAATTCGGCTAAAATTCCGGCAACTTGAGTGGGATGAATAATATAAGGCTCCCCTGAACGCCGCTTTTGTCCACGATGAACATATTCAGCGAAAGTATATGCCTTACTAACCTTAGCAACATGCTCTTCATTCATGTATCCGCGACACATTTTAATAACATCATCACTTGTAAAATTTTTTGTTTTAACCATAATTATTAATCCCCAATTGCAAGTTTTTATCCAGTATTTCTATACATTATAGCGTATATTTTTCCAATTAAGTTTACATTTCAAAATAAAATGACAGTACACTTAAAAAAATAAGGGGCATTTTCAGCTCTTAAAATTCAATTTCCTAATGAAAAACCATTGCGTTGATAATCCTATACTTCTAATGGTGTCCAACCTCCTTGCGAACCAAAAGCACAGCCTTCAATTTGAAATTTTAATTTTGCTAGCGCCAATTTTAAAGTTGATTCGGAAGCATCTTGTTTTTTATAACCCAAAAACTTAGGTTTATTTTTAGGCTTATTGAATGGTAAATAAGCTTTAATGTGGACTTTAGGAATAACTGTACGGTGAGACTGCTTGCTGCACTAATAGCAATTTTATTTAAAAGCTCCTCTTTTTTTGAACCCAAGAATTTAAAAATCTAGTGGGTGAATATTGAAAAGAATAAAAAATAAAATTAGTAGCTCCAAATTCTGTACCTTTTTCTACCGTCTCCTCAATTTTTTTGCCTTTGGTTAAAGCAAAGATCAAAGTAACAATTATTGGTAGTTCATTTCTTTGAATTTTTTTGAAAAAATAGCTTCAATAGTTTTTGATACCAAATTGATCTTAGATAACTGATAAAGTCCTATTTCTCCATTTAAATCAACAATTTCGATAAAATTACCTGAAGTTAAACATAAGATTTTAAAGGTAATTGATATTTTTATTAAAAATTCTTTGCATTAACTAACTGGCTCCACAATTAAAGTAACCCATTCTTTCATCATTAATTTCTCTTTAACTACAAAATTATTATCTTGTAAAATTTCAATAACAGACGCCAGTTTATCATTAATAATTCCTCCTAAAATAACTCGACCCTGAGGGTTTAAATGAGCTTTTAATTGAGGAATCAATTTAAAATGTACCTCTGCTAAAATATTAGCAACAATTAAATCGGCTTTTTGCTTTTGATTATTTAAAAGATCACCAATAGATAAAACAACCTCACCCTCCACTTGATTTAAACGTAAATTTTCCTCCGCATTTTCTAATGTAGATTCATCAACATCACTAGCTTGAACTTCTCTTGCTCCAATTTTTGCCGCCGCTATCGATAAAATACCACTACCACTACCTATGTCAAAAACTTGATCTCCCTTTTGAAAAGTCATTAACAATGCTTGTAAAGTTAAGATTGTAGTCGGGTGATCCCCAGTACCAAAGGCCATGCCAGGATTAATATAAATCTTTATTCGAGGATCTTTTTGATATTTTTCTTTCTGCCAAGATGGAATAATAACCAAATCATGAGTTACATTTATCGGAGAATAATGTTTTTTCCATTCTTGATTCCAATCAACATCATCCTCTAATGATAAATAAATTTTAACTTTCCCCGGATTTAATCCATATTGAGTTAAATTATTTATTTCATGCTTAATTTTTTCAATGTCTAAATCAGGATTTTCTGGAATCCAGGTAGTTACAGAACACGCATTAGGAGCAATATTATTAACATTTTCTTTTATACTTTGAAGATTACTAGAAGTTTGATCATCAATTTCAACCCCTTTTCCTCCAAATTTTTCTAAGATCACACTAACAGCTTCAATTGCTTCATTTGTAGTAATAACTTGAATTTTAGCCCACAACATCTTTTTTCCTCATTCAATATCAGTTGATCTTAACAATTCTCTAAATTTTACTTTAAAAGTAATTAATACCCATTGCATCTCGCATCTCTTTTAAAGTTTTATTAGCTAATTCATTAGCTTTTTTACCACCATCTTGAAGAACATGTTCAACATAGTCAATATTTTTAGCATAGTCCGCTCGTTTTTGGCGAATAGGATCTAAAAAACTATTTAATACCTCTATTAAACGCTTTTTTATTTTGACATCACCCAAACCACCTTTTTGGTATTGAGTTTCTAATTTAGCAACTTGTTCAACATCTGAATCAAAAATATTCAAATAAGTAAATACCACATTACCTTCAATAGACCCTGGATCGTCTATATGGACATGCTTAGGATCTGTATACATTGACATTACTTTTCTTTGAACTTCATCAGCACTATCTGTCAAATAAATCGCGTTCCCCAAAGATTTACTCATTTTAGCACTACCATCAATTCCAGGAATACGCCCTTGCCCTTTAGGGGGAAAGATACCTTTAGGTTCTACTAAAACATCTTTTCGATAGGTATGATTAAAAGTTCGAACAATTTCTCGTGTTTGTTCAATCATTGGCTCTTGATCATCACCTGCAGGAACATAATTAGCTTTAAAAGCTGTAATATCTGCCGCTTCTGAGACAGGATAAATTAAGAATCCAGCTGGTACACTTTGATCAAATTTTTTCTGTTTTATTTCACTTTTAACGGTTGGATTACGTTCCAGTCGAGCAACAGTCACCAAATTAAGGTAAATCATTGTTAATTCATTTAAAGCCGGTATTTGAGATTGAATAAAAATCGTAGACATATTTGGATCAATACCTACTGATAAATAATCTAGAGCTACGTTCATTATGCTATTACGAATTTTTTCCGGATTTTTCGCATTATCAGTTAAAGCTTGCATATCTGCGATCATTACTAAATTACGATCAACTTCATGTTGCAAGTTAATTCTCTGTTTTAACGATCCTACATAGTGTCCTAAATGAAGTTTACCTGTGGGACGATCTCCCGTTAATGCAATTTTTACCATTTTTCCTCTTTTCCGATTGACAGTAAAGTCAGTTTTTGATAAATTAGATTCATTGCCGCTTTAGCTCAGCAGGTAGAGCACCACCGTGGTAAGGTGGGGGTCAGCAGTTCGAATCTGCTAAACGGCATCAGTTAACTATTTAATTATAAAACTTGAAATAAGATCGAGCAAAAAAACTAACCATTTTTAAATGGTTAGTTTTTTATTTCTGAATTAAAAAATCAACGAATTAAAAGCTTGAACAAAATTAATCAAATATGGATATAATAATCCATAGTCAATAACTATAGTAAAAATATTATAACCTAAAATTAAATAGATTCGATCACAAACTAAATTTCCTCTTAATTGGATTATATATAAAACTACCGCTAATACTAAAAGCTCTGGAATTAAAGTTATAATTACTAAACTAATTTTTGTTACCAAAGGATTATTAAATAATGAATAAATAAATACTAAAATACTCAATGGTAATATTGCTATAGACCAACGGGCTACTTGATTCAAGAAGCAATTAACTGAAAAAGATTGTGCTCTAATTAAAAATTTATTTACAAATAATCCACTAATAATGCTTACAAAGTAAATCCCTAAAATACATAGCAATGGCCATAAAATAGTATATTTTTTGCCGATAGTTAAAGCCAACATTATTGCTTTTCCCAATTGAGGATTTTGTTGAGAATGAACCATTTGAAAACCACTGTTATAGATCAATTGTACTGAAAACACAATTAATACAATTTCTAAACCAAAAACAAATATCCAACTAAAACCCAAATTTTCTCTAACTTTCTTTGACGGATGTTTGAATGAATTAAGTACAAATTCCCCTAATTTACCAAAAAAAGGTGGAGATGAATTCTCATTATTTGTTTTTTTCTGGTCTGGATTTAAATTTAGTTTATTTGAACTTCTTATTTGAGATTGTTGAGATGCATAAATAACATCTTTATCTGCATTATTTGTTTTTGATACGGTTTTAGAGGAAATAGATTTTGATACTTTAGAATTACTCGATACTTGATGATTATTTTTATTAGATATTGAAGTTTTCTCTTTATGTTCTTTAAATAAAAAGCCATGATGTCCACGTTTAGGAACCGATTTATTCAAAGATTCAGATTTGATTTTATCATTAGCTAATGGAGTAATTGATGATTTTGATTGATTAAATTGTAAATCATTATTAGTAGCGTCAAGATCATCGCTAGTAATTTTTTCACCATTAGCTGATAAAATTTTTTTTAACTGATCTAAAGTAATTTTACTCTGATCTTTTTTATTTTCGTTAATAATCGTATCAAGTTTTTCAAAATCGTTTCTAATATGATTAGTATTTTCTTGACTAACCGCATCTAAATTTTTACCAGTTAAATTATCAACCGGTTTTTCCTGTAATAGAGATACATCACCCACATAAGAATCACAATTAGGGCAATAATCTACAGAAGCATCCAGAATTATGCCACAAATTGGGCACTGCTTTTTTAATTTTTTCTTGTTATTTTCCATGATTATAGTTCGATAACGCCGCCAAATTATTGGTTATATAATATTTATTTTTTATTACTAACCCATTATATAACAAGTTTACTTGATAATTATGCTTTAAGTTATTTTGTATACTAGATAAAAGTTCCCCTTGAGGTTCTAATCTTAATTTTATTTTTCTTTCATAATTATTAATTTTGTTGTCAACAATTTTTACTTTTAAATTATCACTATCAAAATTACGTAGCATTACTTTAAATTTAGGATGTTTAACATGATAACCAACTGTTAAAGAAATTTCTGGCTTATTTAATAATTCAGTAGCCGAATAAAATAAATTAGGGTGTTTTAATAGTTCGCGTCGGTGTGGTATTTCACTAATTTGTTCTACATTATTAATTTCAAAATTTACCATCTGTCCTGCTTGTTTATGAATTTCTTGTAAATCTTTGATTAATTTACCTTCTTCATCAGTGCTCTCTCCTAAATAAATATAGCAATAATTTTTATTTTTCTTATTTTTTACTAATACATTAGTAGAATCATAATCAACAGCTTTTCCATTATAATAAACTGTCATAATTAAATTAGAACTTACAGTAACAGGAAAGGGAACTTTAAAATATAGTCTTTTACCTTTTTGAGGATTTTTAGGTAGCTTAACCGTTCCTTGATAATGATAAGGAACTAAAACTAAATTTTCCTCAGAAAAAGCAGTTAAAGTATCAGCTGGTAATTTTTTTTGATTAAATGAAAGATCATTGTTTAATCTCTGCTTACCAACTTTCGTTAAATATGTATAAGCATGTCTTTCAGTATGTAATTTACCTTTATCCATAAATAAAGAATACATATTTTGAATTCGCTTAGCATCTCGATGAACTTTTAGCTTAGAAGATACAAGATAAGAACCACAAAAAGCAACCAAGGCAATTAAAAAAATTACACCACCGACTAAACTATTCTTTAATACTTTTTTCATCAGCCAATTTTTCCTGTTTTTCCATCATATTTTGGTGAGCTTGCGACAAAAGGTCTAAAATTTTTTGCCAATTAGCAGTTTTTTCATCAATTTTCTCAATCCATAGTTTAGATTTATTAATATAAGGTGAAGCTACAGAAAAATAAAATTTTATAGAAGCTTCAGCCCCATCCTCAAAAAAGTCAACGTATTTTTTGGCATATGAATATGGCAAATTAATTATATTTGTAAAGAGATTTACTTTTAGATTATCTAAATCAGTTATTTGATTCTCCACAAGTGCTAATTGATTTTTTTCAAAATTATCTTTTAAAATTACTATAGATTTCTTAATAAGATTTTCAAATTGATCTTCAAACTCTTGCCACAAAAAATCATGTTGCACTAAATTAAAGTCGCCATCTTCAATTAATTTACTAGCTTTTGCAACTAAAATTTTCAAATGTTCTTACCTCAATAACTATAAACTTGGTTTTTCTAAAAAAAAAGTTCAAACCCAAGGTTTGAACTAATTGCAGGCCTTAACTATTTTAGTTAAGGAGATTTCAAATCCTTGCTCCCTCTTCCCGAGGATATCAAGCAACCTGCTGAAAGATCCATACAGATCCTATCGACTCATCGCACAGGTCTCATTTTATCAGAAAACTATTTGAAATCAAGACTTAATTTTTTTTCCTAACCGTTTTAATGCCTCATCAATTAATTGGCTTAACATTGTACCAACCGCTAAAGCTAAAATTACAATCATCACTTTAACAACAATATTCATTCCTACAGCAACACCTTTAAAAACTGTATCATAAATTCCTTCATAAAATAAAGCTCCCGGAACCAGACAAATTAAAGCAGAAACGTTAAAATTTAAAATTGGAACTTTTTTATATCGAGCAAAAACATAACTTAAAAGACCAATAACAAGCGATCCCATAAAATTTGAAACAAAACTACCTAAGTGCATTCCTTTACATGCCAAATAAACTAACCACCCAAAAATACCGGTAATTCCTGCACAATTCAGTAAACGGTGAGGTACATTATTTATAATTCCAAAACTCAAACTACCTAGGTAACTCAAAACTACATTAATTATAAACAATTTCATTAGCCGAAAAACCTCAAAACTAAACCAACACCGGCACCAATAAATACAAAGGTTAAAACTGCTTCTATACTCCGGGCAAACCCCGCTAATAAGTGCCCAGAAATCATATCTCTTAAACCATTCATAATAATAATACCTGGAACTAAAGGCATTACTGAACCGATAATTACTCCCTGGAAACTGATAATCAAATGTAACTTTAAAGCGGTTACTGCCAAAAAGCCAATCACCATAGAAGCCACAAAATCACTAATAAATTGCATTTGATAAAATCGATGTAAAAAAAATGAAATTAAAAATCCAATTGTTCCAATACAACCTGCTGGAATAAAATCTTCCCAATTTGCTGTTGAAGGTGAAAATAACATCATTAATCCACCGCTAATAATAAAGGCAGCTACTGCTTTGAGCCACCACTGAAAATCGGGAACATAATGATCTACGTTTTGGACACCAGCTTTAAGTTGATCAAAAGTAATTTTACCTTCAGTAAATTGACGAGATAAATCATTAATGGCTACAACCTTTTCCATATTAGTCGCTCGTCTATAAATCTGAACGACACCGGTTCTATCAACTTCATTTATCCCAATAACAATTCCAGTTAAAGTAGTATAAACATCTAATTTACGAATTCCTGCTTTTATAGCAATTCTCTTCATTGTATCTTCAGCTCTTGATGTTTCAGCTCCACTTTCAATCATTATCTGACCAATTTTTAATAAGGTTTTAGTTAATTCACCATATTTATTTTCTGCCATTTTTCCCTACATTAACTATGTACTTTAATCGTTTTATGAAAAGTTAGTGCTGATTTTAAAGCCGACCAAATCCCTTTTTGAGAATAAACCAAAACATTAGAACGATACATTCCAATTGAAAAATACGACATTAAAATCGTGAATCCCAAACAAATTAAATAGGATATTATTGCTTGTAATTCAGATGCTTTTCCCATGACTAACATAGTCGGCATTAATGAATTAGAAATAAGCGGAATATAGGCACAGATTCTTACGAAAGGTGTGATTTTAATAAAAGATCCTATCATCAAAACGTAAGAAATCATTGCTGGAATCATTAAAGGAATAATTGCTTGGCTAACCTGTTCAACATTATTAACTAGCGCTCCTAAAGTTGCTGCTAAAACCAGATAAAGAAAAGCACCAGTCAATCCAAATAAAATAGTAAAAATAATTTCTGGACTAAGAAAAAGCTGCCAAGTTAATCCAGGAAACATGTTTTTAAAAAAAACTTTTTGATGAAATTTCAAAACCACAACAATTGCAATTAAAAAATAAACTGTAACTACACTCAACATCGTTAAAAAGATACCACCAACTTCTCCTAAAAAATGCCATTTAGTCTCTGTACTGGACAAAATAATTTCCATAACTCTTTCTCCTTTTTCGCGCCCAATAGTATTAGCTATTTGCGACATAAAACATACTAAAAAGAAAAAAAGCAGAAAAGAAATACCCATTACTATTGTTGCCTTAGTCATTATCTTATTTTGATTTTGAGTCACTAAATGGTTGTTTTTAACAATACTGGTTTTCTGATCAAGTTTAGGTGTCGTCGTAATTTGTTGTACAGCTAATGGAGAAAGTTTTAAAGACTCGGTTTGAAGTATTAAATTAATTTGATTTATAGCCATTTGAAGCGCTGCAATATTAATTTCATTGCTTTGATTAGTATTCCAAAGGGTAAATTTCAAGTGATTGTTATCTAGTGTAATTTTTAAATATCCATCAATTTTTTGTTTAACTAAAGCTTTTTTTGCTGCACTTTCAGTTGAATATTTTGAAATATACAGGGTATCAGGACGTTCAAATTTTTTAAATGATTCTGCTAATTTTGGTTGTGATGAAATTACCGCAATTTTTGATTGCGAATTATCATTGCCTTGTTGAAAAATAAAATATCCAAAAAGTAACATAACCAAAGGCATAGCTAATAAAGTCCAAAAAGCTGGAGATTTGATATTATTGAAAAAGGATTTTTTTAAAACTACTTTAAATTTATTCATTATTTTTCTCGCACTTTCATTTTAAAAATTTCATCAAGAGTTAACGGTTGTTGAGAAAATTCTAGAAAATCACCTGTTTTTTCTACTTGTTTTAAAATCTTAGGGCCAATACTTGGATCTTTTAAAGTTAATTCATAACGACCAGATTTTTCTTTGATATCCTTGATTCCAGAAATTTTACTTAAGTCACTACTAGTTAGTGAGGATTCTAAAAAAACTTTAACTCGGCCGTAAGCATTACGAATATCTGAAACCGATCCAGATAACACTTCTTTTCCAGATTTTAACATAATCAAATTATCACTTAATTCTTCAACATTATCCATATTATGACTAGAAAAAATAATGCATTTTCCTTTAGCTTTTTCAGCTAAAATCGCTTCTTTAAAAATTTGAGCATTTACTGGATCCAATCCAGAAAAAGGTTCATCAAAAATCAAATACTTAGGGTCATGAATTAAAGTGACAATTAATTGGACTTTTTGTTGATTGCCTTTTGACAAATTTTTTAATTTATCTGTTTTTTTACCTTTAATTTCAAAACGTTCAAAATATTCATCAATTTTAGTTTTAGTCACAGCTCGGGATTGACCCTTCAATTCTGCTAAATAAATAATTTGATCCATAATTCTCATTCTTGGAAAAAGTCCTCTTTCTTCAGGCAAATATCCAATTTGATTTAAGACTTGTGAATTAACCTTACTTCCAGAAAACTTCACCATACCTTGATCAGGCTGCAATAAGCCCAAAATAATCCGAAAAGTTGTTGTTTTACCAGCTCCGTTTTGTCCAATTAATCCTAAAATTTCTCCTTCTTTAACTTCAAAAGAGACATTACTCAGAGCCTGAAGCGAACCAAAACTTTTATCAATATTCTTTATTTTTAACATGATAACCTCTACTTCAACATTCCTTTTAATCAACTTCTTTATATTTAAACTATACTATCTTTTAAACTAACAAGAGATAATTTATTAAAAATAAATTAATTCATATGTATGTCTTAATAAATTAAGAAAGAGAACAATTTTTGTGAATTATTGAAGTTATTTTAAAATCTGAATTCGCTAATAAGTACTTCGGGGTATAATATAAAAGATAAAAACTGAAATTTGATAAGAGGATCTCATGAACTCCAAAACCAAAAATAATTTTACTAATTTTTTTCAAACAATGGTTCTTTTTGGAATTGTTTTAATTATTTCTCAGTTGCTTTTAACTTATGTTCTTGGTAATGAAATAGTCAATGGGCCTTCAATGGAACCCACTTTATATGAAGGACAAAAACTACTCTCTGTTAAAAATTTTAAAGTAAAACGAAATGACATAGTTGTCTTGAAAGCGCCAGATAAGATTGATACTCTATATATTAAAAGAGTAATTGGTCTACCTGGTGATAAAGTTGCTTCAAAAAATGATATTTTATATATCAATGACAAACCAATAAAGCAACCTTACTTAACTAAAGAAATCAAGCAAAAAAAGCTTGAACAATTTAATAATACTTATGGTCAAAGTCAGTCTTTATATACTAATGACTTTACTTTGAAAAGTCTTTTTGATGTCGATCGAGTACCGAAGGGGGAATATCTAGTAATGGGAGATAATCGGCCAATTTCTCATGACGGACGCTCATTTGGTTTTGTCAAGCGCAATTCGTTATCAGGTAAAGTACTCTTACGTTATTGGCCGTTGAATAAATTTAGAGGTTTTTAATGACTACCCATATTGCAGCAAAATCAGGTGAAATTGCCGATACAGTTTTATTACCAGGTGATCCTTTACGAGCAAAATATGTTGCCGAGAAATATCTCAGTAACCCGATCCTTTATAACGAAATTCGTGGAGCTTTAGGATATACTGGTAACTATCATGGAAAACGTGTTTCTGTCCAAGCTACAGGAATGGGCATTCCATCAATTAGTATTTATATTAATGAACTAATCAAAGGTTACCATGCCAAACAACTAATTCGAATTGGTACAGCTGGAAGTATTAGTCCCAAACTACATGTTAATGATCTATTATTAACTCAAGCAGCTGGAACTACTGCAGCACTTAAAGAACAATATTTTGCTGGAGCCATAACCTATTTACCACCAGCTAATTTTAAATTACTTTCGCAAGCTTATACACTTGCTTGCAAACAAGCACTACCAGCTCAAGTAGGTAATGTTTTAAGTGAAGATTGCTTTTATGATGATAGTGATTCTATTCACCGTCTTGCCGCACAATATGGCATCACGGCGGTAGAAATGGAAACTGCAGCTCTTTATACTTTAGCTGCAAAATACCAGGTAAAAGCTTTAGGAATTATGACTATTAGTAACTCTTTATTAACTGGTGAAGAAATTTCAGCAATTCAACGCGAACGCAACTTAGATCAAATGATTAAATTAGCTTTAGAAGTTGCAACAACTTAAAGATATTTATTGAAATTAAAAAAGTTCAGGTTAATAAGTAATTAACCTGAACTTTTTTTAATTTTTGAATTTTAAGCCAAATGTTGATTTATTCCTCTAGATTTTAAATTTTGTCTTTTAATTTTAGACAAATGGTAAAGTTTGATTTCACGATAAATTCGATAAAATTCATTCTCATTAGTTTCACTATTCCAAAAAATAACATTTACTTTTTCAGGAATAACTAAATTAGGCAAATTATCTAAATAACCCAATGGAGTCACAATAATATCAGCTAAATTTAGATCTGCCTGATCATCAAGTAAATGAACTCCTTTTATATCGCTCAAAAATGTAGTTAATTCTCGACTAGACCTAATATCTTTTTCCAAAAGTAATTTTACTTGGATCGTATCATCTGTCACAATCTTATCTACTGCAGGAAGTAATAATTCAAAAACGTCATTACTAATCATTCGACTACTAGTAACTATATCTTGTAATTCATATTGATAAGCATAATTTTGAATAAATTGCATTGTCAAATTAGCCAAATCTTTACCTTTAAAATAATCTTGTCCATGATAAAAATGTGATATTGTTGGAAAATTTCCCATAAATACATAATAGGAATAAAAAATCCGAACAAGATTAGCTAATAAAACTTCATCGCTCAATATTTCTGATGATAATTGATTTGAATAATCATTTGCTATAGTTTCTAAATATTTTAAAATAAATTGCCACAATAAAGAATTATCCGTTTTAAAATTAACTAAAAGAGCATGATCATTAGAATCTGGAGTCTTAAACGGAGATATTGTTCGACTAAAACTAAAAAATAAATCCTCAATCTCATTAAAAGAGTAGGCATCTGACAATTGATATATTGCTAAAGACCGAGCATTTTCCTTATCAAAAAGCTGGTTATGATTAATTAATAAGTCTAGACGGCTAGCTCGTGAAATTGGGTATCCTTCTTGAATTCTCTGCAAAGCAATTGCGGTTCGCAATATTGCTTGATATTCATCTACTTTATTACGGTAGTAATATTTAAAACCATGCTGATTAATAAACTTTAATACTGAATGTGCTTCAGAAAAACTAATATTAACAAAAGGCCATGTTGCACCTGTAAAAAGAGCATAATAAAAGGTAAAAATAAACTCTCTAATTTTCTTTTCGTCACCGACAAATTTCATTTCAATAAAGGAAATATTAATTCCAAAATTTTTAATATAATCATGGAATGATGAAATTTTTCGAGATAAAGTTGAACGCGAAATTAAATATTTATTTAAAAAATCACTTAATTGACGTTGCTTACCCTGAAAAATTGTATCGATATACTTAAAAGTAAGTGTGTTAGTAATAAGAAAGTTACGATATTCTGTAAGTGGCTTGGTAAACCTATTTCGAAAAATTACAGTTCCATCGAAAAAAGTCGTAATCGGAACTCGATAAAAATCGCTCAAATTTTTTAATAAACTTTGAAAATTATTATAAGTTTGCTGATAATTATTACCATAAACCTTTGCTAAATCGGTTACACGAAACGTCGGACTTTGAATTAATAGAACATCCCGATATAACCGTAAACGCATTAGGTCAGATTTTTCTAAAAAAAGATTCTCAAAAATCATTTTATACTCCAATTTATTGCTTAAAACTTATTATCTCCACTTGAGCTATTCAATATTTTTGGTAAACATATTCTATTCTTGAACAATGAGCCAATTACTATCAAAATCTAGTTTTATTTTCAAATGAAATTAAGCAAATATGCTAATCAATTACTTTATTCGTATCCTTACTTCCTATTGTAAATCTTTCACATAAATAAAGCTAACAATTTCTTAAACGTTAAATGCTATCTATAATAAATAAACTTAAAAATAGCTTAACAATGTAAAATTAAAAAAATATTTTGAATAATATAAAAACTAGTTATTTAGTTAATTAGTATTGCTCTTAATATAACTAATAAGAATGTTAAAACTTGTAATTTGATTTTCCTTAAATGTCCGAAAAATGAATGAAATTAATATCTATCTCATTTCTAAAACTTCTCCAGCATTTAAACTAAAATAACAATTTGAAATGAAATATATAGCTTTAAATCAAAAAATAAAACATGTATTTAAGTGCAAATATTTTATACAACTTCATATTGTGATAAATCTAAATTCACTTATACTATTCTTAAAGCAATAAAAGGAGAACAAAATGACTCAAAAGGATAGAAAAAAAATTCCCTCAAAATACACTTGGGATTTAACTACAATTTTTCAAAATAATAACGATTTCGAAGCTAGTTTTAAAAAAGTAAAAGAACTTTCTCAAGAAGCAAAAAAATATCAAGGTCAAATGGCTAAAAACTCAAAGGAATTTTTTGGAGCAATTACAGCTAGTCTTAAGGCCTTTCGTCTTTTAGAGAAAGTTTATGTCTATGCATCTTTAAATAATGATTTAGATATTAGTAATGCTAAATATCAAGCTTATAATGCTCGAGTTAATCGCTTAGCTTCTGAGGTTGAAAGTGACTTAGCTTTTATCGAACCAGAAATTTTAAAAATGGCACCAGAAACAGTTGAATTATTTTTAAAAGAGCAACCTGATAAGCAAATTTATCGGCATTATCTAGATTTTATTTCTCAAAAACGAGGCCACGTTCTGAGTGAAAGCGAGGAAAGTTTAATTTCCCAAGCTCAAGATGTTTTTAATTCTTCCGCAGAAACATTCTCAGTTTTAAGTAATTCTGATTTAGTATTCCCAGAGATTGTTGATGAAGATGGTAAAAAAGTCCAGCTAAGTAATGGTTCTTATAATTCATATATTGAATCTTATGATCGAAGAGTACGAAAAGCAGCTTTTCAAGGGATATATCAAGCCTATGGTAACTACCAAAATACCTTTGCTCAAACTTTAGCAGGTC
The DNA here is from genome assembly GCA_945273735.1 of uncultured Lactobacillaceae bacterium. Lineage (GTDB taxonomy): Bacteria > Bacillota > Bacilli > Lactobacillales > Lactobacillaceae > Xylocopilactobacillus. The sequence continues at coordinate 88,990 of CALYPJ010000003.1, read as the reverse complement.
AAATCAAAGAAGATAACTATCTAGCTAAAGTTCACCACTACCCTAGTGCTCGTAATGCTGCACTTGCAGCTAATAATATTCCAGATATAGTCTATGACAATCTTATTAAAACCGTTCATCACTATTTACCATTATTACATCGCTATATGGAACTTCGAAAAAAAGTCTTAGGTTTATCGGAAATGCATATGTACGATCTATATGTCCCACTTTTAAATGAACCTCCTGTTACTTATGACTTTGAATCCGCAAAAAAAAGAGCACGAGAAGCTCTTACAGTTTATGGTGAAGAATATCTTGAAGTGGTTGATCATATTTATCAAGAGCGAATGATTGATGTTTATGAAACTAAAGGTAAACGATCTGGTGGTTATTCTGGAGGATCATATGATACAAATCCTTTTATTCTTTTAAATTATCAAAACACCCTTGATGATGTATTTACTCTAATTCATGAAACAGGACATAGTGTTCATAGTTGGTTTACTCGCCATAATCAAGAATATGTTTACGGCGACTATCCGATTTTCGTAGCTGAAATTGCTTCAACTACAAATGAAAATATTCTTACAGATGACTTTTTAGCTAAAAGTGATGATCCACAATTACGAGCATATATTCTTAATCATTATCTTGATACTGTCAAAGGTACTCTTTATCGACAAACTCAATTTGCAGAATTCGAACATTATCTACATATTTCTGAACAAAACGGTACTCCAATTACTGCTTATGAAATTTCTAAATACTATGGTGAACTTAATGCTAAATATTACGGACCATCAGTAATTAATGATCCTGAAATTTCACTAGAATGGTCGAGAATTCCTCACTTTTACTATGATTATTACGTTTATCAATATGCCACGGGTTTTGCTGCGGCAACAACCTTAGCAACAGGCATATATAATAAAAAAGGTCAAGCAATAAATCACTATCTTAATTTCTTAAAGAGTGGTAATTCAAATTATCCTATCGATACAATGAAAGCTGCTGGAGTTGATATGACTAAAACTGATTATCTAAATCAATGTTTCGCTGTTTTTGAGCAAAGATTAAATGAGCTAGAATCACTTCTAAGTTAATTTGATTCAAAAGTTAATAATTGCTGTTTACAATTAACTCCACAGCGATATTGTCCAATCTTACCATTTTTTAAAATAATACGATGGCAAGGTCGCAACAACAACAGAGGATTTTGAGCTACTGCATGAGCTACTGCTCTAATTGCATTACCCTGTTTAACTTTTTTTGCTAAAGTTTGATATGAATTGGTTTTACCCCACGGTATCATTGATAATGATTGCCAAACTTGTCTTTGCCATAAAGTACCATAAAAGAAATGTTGAGGTATATGAAGAATATTTTCATGATTAAAGTAAGCTTTAAAATACTGAAAATATTCTTTTTTATTTGAAAAATTTATTGAACAACCTCTAAAATATCGTTCTCGATCCTGAGATAATTGGTTCATAATTCCAACATAAACTAATCCCCGTTCATCACTAAGATAATAAAAAGTTCTCTCTAAAAAATAAAAGTAATTTAAATGAAGTTCCACTGCTATCTCTCTTACTCTAGTTCTTATTAGAGATATTTATTATTTTTTAATTACCATTACATCAACTGGTGCATGACGGTTAACATACTCCGCTACAGAACCAACTAAAATTCTTTCAACTACATTAAGTCCTGTAGAACCAATTACAATAAGATCAATATGATATTCATCAACAAAATCTTTTGCAATAACCGTTTTAGGATTACCAAAGCGTACATGAATCGACACGTCTTGTGCTCCCCATTTCTCTGCCTGCAATTTCATTTGCTCAAGATATTCTCGTGCTCTTTCACTTAGATCATAAAAAAGATCACCAGAGACAACACCGTAATTTCCAACCAATGGCATTGTATCAATAACATGAACCAAATAAAGCGATGTACCCACTTCTTGAACAAATTCCATTGAACGTTTAAAAGCTAATTCTGAATTATCTGACCCATCTAACGGAACCATAACCTTCTTATAATCCATTTTTACTCCCTATTTAAATACTTATCAAAATTCAACTTGATTATAGCATGGATCGCTTCTTAGTAAAATTTTAAATTCTAATTCCTATTTGAAAAATAAATAATAGAATCTATTTTCAGTAAAAATCAAAATGTAATAAATTTAAATAGTATTAAAGCGATTTATTAACTCATAATACGTTAAAATAATAGTATAATCTAAAATTAATGTATATAATTAAATATTTGTATAATTAAAATATAATTACATAATCTAAAATGTTCTTTGTATTTTTACATAAATTAAAAAAGTAAAAAAATCATACAAGATAGTGTAAAATTAAATGAGATTAACTTGAAAGAACAATAACTATGATCAAAAGAAATAGAAATGAAAAAAAATTTATACTATTGTTGTTACTATGTTTAATTAGCTCTTATGGCATTTTACAAGAAAAAGTTCAAAAGGTTTACGGTGAAAATACTACGGATCCAGCCTATTCACCTGCAGAACAAGCAAAAATTAATATGATTCAAGAAAAGTATGCTGAGATTACCTCATCTGACTATCAAAGAGGGATTAATGACATTTATTCGGTTCCTCCTGTTTTTTCCTACCCGTATCAAACTGGATATGTTAAAAATGATTTTTTAGAAAGTACAACAAAATGGATCAATTATTATCGATTTTTACTTAATTTACCTGAAGCGAAAAATGCCGCAAACCAATATACTGATGGTAATGCAAATAATTTTGCCCAACTAGGTTCCTATCTTTTAGCTGCTAGTAAGGCTGATCCTTTTAAATATCAGCATAATTTAAGTAATGCTACTAAGCCATATTATATCCCGAACAACGTTTGGAATCAGGGTAAACCTTATACTAATTTTGCAGTTCTTTATTTTAATACTGGATATTCCATTGAATCAGCTTATGAAGCTATTGCTAATTTAGTTATTGATAATTTTGATTATCTTTCTGCAAAAAATACAGGACATCGCGCTGATTTATTATCTAGTCGTTTATCAAGTTTTGGGATTGGTGTCACCTATGGTAACAATGGAACTAAGTATGAAGATATTTACTTTGATAATACCGTTCAAGATATTTCAAATCCCCCTTCACGTTCAATTGTTAATTTTCCTGCCGAAGGTGTCTTTCCAATTGAAGAAATAACACGTAATAATTCGAAAAAATTCCCAATTTATTGGTCAATTTATTTTAGTAACGATTATTTAATACCTCGTAAAGGCCTTAGTGTAAAACTAACAAATAATCAAACAGGAGAATCAGGTATAGCAACTAATGTTGAAAATATTGCTCCTGACGCTGTTTCAGGTTATTATGCTAGTATTATCACTTATTTGCCTCCCAAAAATATTTCTTTAAAAGCTAATGATCAATATACAATAACCTTGACCGGTCTTAACCCCAAAAATTACCCTAAAGGTGAGTATAGCTATACTTTTAAATTATTTCATGAAACCGAAAAAAGCATCATAAAACCAGTTGCAGGAAGCAAAATTGATATGATTCAAAAGGGGGTTGCAAAAATTAAAAGCTTTAAAGATCACGTATTGGTTTATGATAGTTATAATCAAAATCATCACGCTACCGGACAAGTTTTACCCCACGATTCCCTTTGGAAGACTTTTGGCATTTCATATGCTAATAATACTTTTTGGTTTAATTTAGGAACTAACCAATGGGTTGACGGTAAATACATACAAACCAACGATTATGAATATCGCGCAGTGGCTACAATTGATTATATAAAAAATTATGGTATTCGAGTGTGGGACTCTCCATTCTTTAATAAAAAACCTATTGGTCAAAAATTTTTGACAACTGGTACTAAATGGAAGACATTTAGAATAATTACTGTCAATAACCATAATTGGTTTAACGTTGGAGGTAACCAATGGATTGATGGTTATTACGTTATTGGAAAAAAATAAGGAGTATTTTTTTTGACTGAAGCACTTACGGCAGACGCCGCCTGTATTCTTATATTTTTATTTTTAGAAGAATTATTTAACTTTTGGCGTCAAATTTTACTATATCAGCTTAAATTTAAAGAAGAAAATTCCTCAGCAATAACAATCCAGCAAAAACAAACTAAATTTTATTATGCTGCTAATATAAGCTGGACTTTATGTACTATAGTTACAGGCTACTTTGCTTTTGACTTCATTAATAATTGTGAAAAATATTTGGTGGCTCCATTAACTCAACTTTTGTGGCTTCAAATATTAATTTATATATTAATATTTGTGATCATTACAATTATTATTACTTGTTTAATTATCTATAGTCGTTCTCATATTTTTGTTGCTACAAAAAATAGTCACATTAAACGGGGAGAATTTCTCTTAAAAATAACTAATTTTATTTTTTACCCTTTAATTTCATTGATTTTTAAATTTCAAAAAAAACAAAGCTCCCGCTATGGCGAAGATGATGAAAAAATTGATTTTGTTAGTGAAGACGAAATTATTAGTCTTACTGAAACAGCTGTCAAACAAGGAGCTTTAGATGAATTTGACCTAATTTATATGAAGCGTGCTTTTGAGTTTAATGATAAAATTGCGACTGACATTATGGTTGACCGAACTAGTCTTATAGTAATTGACGTTACTTGTACAGTAAAAGAAGCTTTAGTGACATATTTAAAAGAAGGATATAGCCGTTATCCAGTTGTTGCTGATAATAACAAAGATAAAATTTTAGGTTATGTTTACGTATACGATTTAGTACGACAATCTCAAGTTGATGATGAAATTACCATCAGTCGTTTATTACGTTCTTTAATTACTGTACCTGAAACTACTCCTGTACATAATTTATTAAAAGAAATGATTGCAAAACATACACCTATTGTCATTGCAGTTGATGAATACGGTGGAACAAGTGGTATTATCACTGATAAAGATTTATATGAAGAATTATTTGGTACTGTTCGCGATGAAATTGATGATGTTAGCGATGAATATATCCAAAAAAATAGTGATCAAACCTTTTTCGTTTCGGGTAAGACCACTCTTTATGATTTTGAAAGATTTTTCCGCGTTGAAATCCAAAGCTTTGAGGATTCCGAAAGTACTACTATAGCAGGATATATTAGTGAGATAAATCCAAATTTAACAATTAATGAATCTATTGTAATTGATGAATTTCAATTTACAGTTAAAGAAATCAAACGAGGTTTTATTAATTGGTTTATTGTCAAAATTGTATCAAATAACAAAGTGCAAGGGTCCAAATCACAAAATATATCTCTTAGCGATACGCCAAATAAGTAAAACTAGGGTAAATATGTTTGCAAAAAGCTATTAATTCGTTGTTCATATTCTTTAGGGTACCGATCATAAGAATTAGCATGTTTTGCATTTTTTACTACCCATAATTTTTTTACTGCTGAAGTTGCTTTGTAATTATCAAAAACCATTTTAGTTGGCACAAAATTATCTTTGCTACCGTGAATAAATAAAATTGGTAGCTTATTTTTTTTGAGTTGCGCTAAAGCATCTCCATCATAAAAATAATATCCCCCTCTAATCTTAGTTTCCTGATTAACAATCGGCAGTAAGGGAAAACTTGGCAAATTAAACATTTGTTTTAATTGATAACTTAATTCTCCTTTTATGCTAGAATACCCGCAATCTTCAACCAAAACCTTTACTTGATGCGGCAATTTTTCTCCTGATAAATACATAACGGTTGCTCCACCCATACTAACTCCGAATAAACCAATTTTGGCATTTTTACCCCCTCTTTTTCTAATTAATTGGTTAATCCATAATAAATCATCATAATGATCTAGCCATCCATAACCAATAACTTTACCTTCTGACTGTCCTAAGGCACGAGCATCTGGTGCTAATACGTTATATCCCTGTTGATGGAAAAATTTAATATAATCAGCCATGAATTCTTTATTCTTTAAATAACCATGAAAAACCACAATTGTTTTATTAGTTTTTTTGATTGCTGGAACAAAAACGGCTACTAACTTTAACTTTTTATCTGCAGATTCTTGATACCAAGTTTCTTTAGGTGTACTTTTCAACCATGTTTGTGCTGTTTTCAATTTAGGAGTTACTTCTGAACTAATGAAGTCTTTATTACCCGTAACAAAAGCATAATTATAAAGATAATTACTAACAAAAATTAATCCAATAATTAAAATAATAATAAAAATTAAAAAAAATCTTAATATCCAACGTTTTAGAGGATGACTGCTACTATTTGCTCTTTTCATAATTTTTAGTCAACTTCCATCAATAACCCATTTTGATCCCCTTTTTTCTTATATTTATTCAAAAAAGGATCTACTTTTTCTGATTGGCTTCGAAAATATTGAGCGAGTTCCAAAGTTCGCTGAACTAAAATTAGTTGTGAATCTAAAATCCCTTCACGAATTGATAACACATCTGCGGCATAAGACAGTTCTGTACAGCCTAAAATAATAATTGGTACACCCAACTCATCTCGAGCTTGGTTTAAAATATCATTAAAAATTTTAGACGAAATTTGATTATTATCTTTAACATCTCGATAAATAAAATTCATTACTCGGTCAGCTAAACTATCGCTTGGTAAAACAACTTTTTTACCTAAAATATTAAAACATTTTTCGTAAACATGATCGTGAAGTGTTCCTTTTGTAGCCAAAAGTCCAAAGCTTTTTTGGTGAGGATAAAGTTCGGCAGATTCCATTGCAACTAAAAACGGCATATGTAAAATTGGAATGTTAGTTAATTTCTGCAGTTGTGGATAAAAATAATGAGCAGTATTACATGCCATTACAATAAACTGTGGTTTTAATAAATTTTGCTGACTTATATCTTGCGCCAAAGCAGGATAAAAGCTTGGATTATGGTGATCTAGTATATACGAGCTCCGATCAGGAACAGACGCATGATTAACCAATAAATAATCAAAATAGTCCTGATCCTTTTGGGCTTGAATACTTTCATTTAAAATTTGCTCAAAATTCATTGAAGCGAAAGTGCCCATCCCACCTATGATAGTAAAAAAATTTTCCATTTTTATTCCAATTCTATGTAATAACTAATTTTTCAATGCCGCTAAAGCACAAGCCTTATCTCCTGGATAAGGTAACCTTTGTCCGCGAATAATCATATATTTATCAGCACCTTTCCCCGCAAATAGAATTACATCTTTAGGTCCATTATCAAGCACTGATTTTTTAATGGCACTAGGACGATCCTCAATATACTGAACTTTTACTTGATCATTTACTATTTGGTCTTTAATTTGCGCAGCAATATCACTAGCAGCTTCAAAATCAGGATCATCTGTTGTAAGATAAACTCGATTAGCCATCTTATTTAAAACTTTTCCCATATCAGCACGACGATTAATACCTTTATCTCCAGCACTTCCAGTTACTACACTAATCTTTGCTTTTGGAAATTTACTTTTAATAAAATTTAAAGCAGCTGTCAAACTTAATTTATTATGAGCAAAATCAAAAACACCTGTCCCATGTTTTCCTAAATCCAAAACTTCTAACCGCCCAGGTACTCGTACATTTTTTATACCCAAAAAAGCCTCATGACGATTTGCTCCTAATAGAGTAGCAGAAATAATAGCACTTACGGCATTAACAACATTAAATACCCCCGGCATGGCAATTTCATAATCTCCTTCAATATTAAGCAGTTTTCCTTTTTGAGAAATTGCATGTAATGCAAATTTAACACCTGTAATTAAGTCTTCATTAATTACATAGTAAAAATCAGCAGCAATTTCCGAATGCTGTTTTAAGTAAACATCACTAGCATAAATATAAATGCTATCTTCATCAGTACTGACTTCTGCCGCCTTAGAAATAGTATCCCAATCCTGAGTTTCTGCATTTAAAACTACTTTTCGAGAGTTCATAATTAACTGAATTTTATTATGCAAATAATTAGCATAGTTAGGATGCTCATTTTCCCCAATATGATCAGGAGATATATTTAAAAAAGCCCCCACATCATAAGTTAAACCAAAAACTCGGTTTCTTAAATAAGCTTGACTTGAAACTTCCATCACCAAATCTGTCATATCATTAACACTTGCCTGATGCATTTCTGAAAAGAGATCGATACTCTCTGGTGTAGAAAGCGTAGAATTAATTACATCTTTCGGTTCGGGACCTACGACACGTTCAATAGTTGAAAAAAGGGCAACCCGATTTGGAATTTGTTTATCTAAAATTGCTTGGGCAAAATACGCAGTTGTTGTTTTTCCTTTAGTCCCTGTAATTGCCAAAACATTTAAATCGTCCTGCGGAAAATCATAAAAAGCAGCAGCAATTACTGCCATAGCTTTAGTTACATTACGAACAATAAATGCATTTAAACCGGTACCTTCTACCATTGGCTTTTCAGCAACATAAGTGATCGCTCCCTTATCTTTAGCCATGGTTAAAAAAGCAGGTCGAAAGTGATCTCCTTTACAGAAAAAAATACAACCTTTTTTAACTTTGCGCGAATCAAATGAAATATTGGTCATCAGTGTATTCAATTGGCCTTGAATAGCACTGCTCTTTAGCAAATGGTGCTCTTTTAATAGTAATAAACATGAATTAATTGTAATTGACATCTTTGACTCCTTATCCCTAACAGTTTACCATTAATTATTGTTTAAAATTATTAAAATTTATCTCTCATTTAAACAATATTTTTTCAAATGAAAATTGGAATTTATTTTTTGATTAATAAATATAATACAATGCCAATTAATCAAAAATATAGCACATAAAAAGGTGGTTTAATTAAAGTGATTAAAATTAGAAAAGCTCAAGCAAAAGATTTAACCCGCTTAATTGAGTTAGAAATGATTATTATTGATGAAATGGGAACTAATTTATATCAAGAATTAGGTTTACAAAGATCTCAAGAATTAATTCTTGAAGCTAGCAAAAGTGATCCAAAAGGACGTTATCATTATTCAAGAGCTATTGTAGCTACCGAAAAGGAACAGATCGTTGGTTTAGCATATGGCTTTTTAGGCAACGAAGAAAAAATAGTAAATTTAAAACTAGATGCATTAACCGAACAAAAGTATAAAATCAAAGAAAAATTTTTCCCTGACCCTGAAGCATTGAAAAATGAATGGTATCTAGATTCTTTAGTAGTTGATCCCAAGTGGCAAAATCAAGGAATTGGAACTGCTTTACTTAATTACTTACCAAAAATAGCTAAAGATGAAGGAGTCAATATCATTGGCTTAAATGTAGATGATCAAAATCCTCTAGCAAAAGCTCTTTATGAACGTAAAGGTTTTAGATCAATTTCTCGAATTAAAATTGGTACTCATAACTATAGTCATTTACAAAAATTTATAAAATAGTTTATTATAATAAAAAAGATAATAAAAAAGCTTCACCAATGAAGCTTTTTTATTATTCTTAATCCACTGACTTCAAAGCAGATAACATATCAAGTTTTTTTAATTTGTTATTTACAAGAATTCCCAAAATAATTGTAATAACCGCAATAATAGCTAATGGATATAAAAATGGAATATAATTTAAAGCCGGATTAAACATAACATCATCCGGAGGTACCATTACGATAATATAATGATGCAATAATTCACCAAAAAAGTATCCGGCTAAAATTCCAATCAGTGAAAGATAGATAGTTTCACGATAAATATACATCGTCACTTCTTTATCATAAAAGCCTAGCACTTTAATCGTTGATAGTTCTCTTATTCGTTCAGATACGTTAATATTGGTTAAATTATACATAATTACAACAGCTAAAAGTGCGGCAATAATAATTAAAACAACCATAATTTGATCTAAAGCATGAACAATAACACTAACTTCATTAATTAGCACTGTATTTTGAACAACACCTGCAACAGCTTTTAATTTCATATAATTAGCGGCTTCTTTTTGAACATTCTTTAAAGAACGATTTTTTAAAGTAATTAATTCCCCGTTAACTTGATAATTTTGATGAAAAATTCTTTGATAAGCCGCAGAGTTAAGAAACACAAAATGACCCATATACATTTCAGTAATTCCCGTAATTTTCATTTTACGTTGATTTCCACTACTATCTTTCAGGGTAATCGAATCACCTTTTTTTACTTTTAAAAGATTAGCCAGACGCTCTGAAACAACAACGCCTTGTTTATTTAAAAGTAGCTTTTGATGACTTTGACGTTGATTTAAAGTAATAAATTTTGAAAATTGGTTCTGTTTCTGAGGCGCAATTAAAGTAATATTTTGAATATCATCATTTTTACCTGCAACTTTAGTCATTTGTTCATAATGAACAGCCAATTTTTGCCTAATATTTTTTTGAGAAATTTTCTTCTGAAATTCTTGTGCTTGACTAGGAGACACATAATTATTTTGAGCCACAATTAAATCATATTGAATTAAATCATTAAATTGTCGCGAATTAATTTCCGAAATTGAATGTTGAACCGCTAATCCCGCAAATAACATACATACTGCCCCGCAAACGCCAAATATTGTCATATACATTCGTTTTTTATAGCGAAAAATATTACGAGCAGTAACTTTTGCAGAAAATTTTAAGCGCCGCCATAACCAACTAATTCGTTCTAGTAAAATTTTAGAACCAGTTGCTGGCGCCTTAGGAAGCAATAAATTTGCTGGCTTTTCTTGCAGCTGTTTCAAAGAAACTAAATAAGTTGGTAATACTGCACTAATAATTGCTAACATTAAGGCAATAGTGGTAATTATAGGATCAAAATATAAAATAATTTTAGGAACGGTAAAACCCTTTGAATAAGCATTATAAACAATATTGGGGATTAAAAAATGGCCTAAAATTATTCCTATTACTGAACCTAAAACAGCAGAAATAAATCCATAAAATACAAATTTTTTTGTAATATCATAATTTTGATAGCCTAAAGCTTTTAAAGTTCCTGATTTTATTCTCTCTTCGTCTACAAAGCGTGTCATTGTAGCCATCGTAACTAATGCTGCAATAAAATAAAGAAAGATTGGAAAAATATTTGCTAGAGAATCTACAATTCGTGAAATATTTTCATAGATTCCATAACCTAACCCTCCAGGAGCATCTCGACGATTATAGTGAGCATAGGTCGGCAAAGATAACCGATTCAAAACTTCTTTTGCAGCTTTAATTTTAGAATTTCCTTCATCTATTTGCCTTTTAACTGTAGGAAATTTTTGTTTAAATTCATTTTCTTTAGCACTTAAAGATGCTTCTTTTGGAGCTAATTGTTGCTGAGCATTCATAATTTGCTGCTGGCCTTCTGAAGTTTGAGCTAAAGGGCTTTGCTGAATTTGTTTTATTTGATCTTGAGCTTTAACAATATCACTTTTTGCTTGATTTAATTGATTTTCTTGATATTGCAATTGTTGTTTGGCTAATGTTAATTTTTGATTAAAATAATTTATTTTAAAATTTGCTTGATTCTCTATTGCTTTCAATCGATGCTTTGGTAATTCACGTAGAACTTTATCTAAATCTTTTTGATGGGATTCAACTCGTTTAGGATAAACTGAATTATAGGGATCAAGACTTTTGGTATCTTTAAAAGTTAATCGAGCAATACTAAAATAATCTTTTTGAAAATTTTCGGGCAAAACAACAGCGTAACCTTTTAATTCACCAGTCCCGGCTAACGACTGGCCTCGATTAACAAATGAAATAATTTCACCAGAATAAACAAAACCGCTTATAGTGTATTGATGTCTTTTAAGGGTTTTTGAACCATCAAGGTTATTCTTTTCTTTGAAGCTAACTTTTTGACCAAGATGATATTTTTTTTGATATTGGGCATCAAGAGCAATTTCAGTTACTTTTTGAGGTAAACGTCCTTTTATGAGCTGGTATTTTGCTATCTTTTTTGGTTTAGAAAAAATTCGAAAGCTGGAATTAGTTTGATTAATTGTAGCGTCTTTAAAATAGCCATACTCTACTTGTCTAATTCCAGGAGTGCGGTTAATCTTAGATTGATCATACTGATCAATTCCTAAACTTCCAATAATTGAAATATCCGCATTATTTAATTCATGAAAATACTTTGCCCCAGTATTCCGCATGTCTGGCCCAGTAACCTTTAACCCAACTAAAGCAAAAGATCCTAAAATCATTAAGCCAACAATAGCAAAAAATCGTCCTTTAGAATGTATAAAAGATTGCCAAATATCGCGCCATAAAGCTTTCTTTTTCATTTTATTCCTCTATTACCACGTAATTTCTTGAATCGATTTTGGATGAATATTTTTTTCAATTTTTTTTATTTTAGCATCATGCATTCGTATCACTCGATCACCAATTGGCGCAATTGCTGCGTTATGAGTCACAATTATTACTGTTGCTCCACGTTTACGTGACATATCCTGAATGATTTGTAAAACTTGCTTACCAGTTTCGTAATCAAGTGCTCCTGTTGGTTCATCACACAATAAAATTTTAGGATTTTTTGCAACCGCACGAGCAATTGCTACTCGTTGTTGCTCACCACCTGAAAGTTGTGCCGGAAAATTATTAATTCGTTTACCTAGGCCAACATCTATCAAGGTCTGCTCTGGATTAAGTGCATCTTTAACAATTTCGGAAGCCAATTCAACATTTTCTTTTGCTGTTAAATTTTCAACTAAGTTATAAAATTGAAAAACAAAGCCGACATCATTACGACGATAAGTAGTTAATTGTCTTGCATCGTATTGAGAGATATCTTTACCATCGATAACTACTGATCCTTCATCATTAGTGTCCATACCTCCTAAAATATTCAACAAGGTTGACTTACCAGCACCTGAAGCTCCCAAAATAATGGCTAATTCTCCTTGATTAATATGAAAAGAAAGGTCATTATTTGCTGTAATTATACTTTCTCCCATTTGATACCTTTTTGAGCTATGTGCTACTTCAATATAAGGCATAATTCCTCCAACTTTTCTAATCTGGGCTATATTATATATTCAATTTTTTACATAATCTGATTAAATACATAAGAGCTTTAATAAAAAATTGATTTTTTAAATAGTTGTGATCAAAAAATCATAAATACGTATTTTTATATATTATAGATTATTTTAAATATCTAGTCAGATTTTTTTAATTTTAGTTAAATTTATTAAAAAAAGCAAAATAAAAGTGCGAATAAATCCGCACTTTTATTTATTGAAAAATTTGGATACTACATCTCTCCACCTTTTTCAAACTGTAAGGTTAAACACTCAGCAGCTACTTGTGTCAAATCAGTCAATAAATTTTTGGTCATTTGCCAAGCTTGATCAGCGGTTTCTTGATTTAATTTCGTCAACTGTTGTGATGTCAAGAAATTTTTTTCATTTTTTATATCAATTTTAGCTACTTGCCGAGATCCTAAAGCAAAACCCGCCCGTCGATAATTCATAATTAAAGTCATGGCATTTTGATTCTGCTGTGCATATAATGGGTCAGCCATATTATCAATAATTTTATTAATCCAATACCAATTTTCAGTTGTAGCTTGACTTGTCGTATTTTTAAAATAAATTGGAGTATCTTCACAATTTGCATAAAAAGGTACTGGAAAATTAAACGGATTCATTCCCATCGCAATCCAATGTATAGCCTGAATATTTTTTGGTAAATCACTTCTAATTTCTAAAATATGCATTTCTTGATTTCGATTAAGACCGATACAGCGATAACGAGTTTTTTCTTCAGCTGATCCCGTAGTTCCGTAAGGATCATAAGGAGTACCCTGAAAATGATCAGATAAAACCATAGCTACATCTGAAGTTGAAATTTTACGAGTAGAATACTGAATAAAGGGATAGTCACGAGATTCAAGATTATCACCCATTCCTTTTTGAAAATGACGCTGACCAGCCCATACGCGTGGCGTATTATAATAACGATCAGATCGTAAATCTTCACCAAAAATTTCCCGAAAATTAAATCCTTCTGGATTAGGATTTAAATGATGCTTTTTAGCAAAATCAGCTAAGTCTGGCGAAGTAATAAAATGTTCAGCATCATCAAAATTAATTTCTTGAATTCCTGTTTGATTAGGTGCAATTACATAACCATTATCAGGAATACGCTGTGCCGCCCAATGGTGACCACCAACAGTTTCAAAATACCAAACTTCATTTGGATCAGAAAACGCAATTCCATTACTTTCACAAGTTCCGTATTGAGAAATAATTTTTCCTAACCGTTCTACACCTTGACGAGCTGTTTTAATATATGGCAAAACACAGCTAACCATTGCTTCTTCACCAATTCCATCAGGAACTAAAGGATCTAGGCCTAACATTGTTGCATTAGTAAATTCAGTTTCAGTAGCACTCATCGCAACATTTTCACTATTAATTCCAGCTTCACCCCACTCACCATCACTCAATTCCGCCATGGGAGTTAAGGTATGTCCCAAAGCATTACCGGGTAAAGCTAACTCAAAACCATTAAAAGTCGATTTAAAGGTTTGCTTTTCAGGTTTAAAAGGAACATAAATAAAACGTTTAGGATTAATTGCTCCTTCAGCATCTTCATTTCGTGCAATAATAGTAGCGTGATTAATACTTGCATCTTTACCAACTAACATAGCCGTACAGCTTGATTGTTTTTGTTGCAATTTTTCCCTCCTAATTTTATTCTAATTGTAGCATGGAAATTATGATAAATGATGAACTTGTGTAAATATATCCCTCATTTGTTGATCCATTACATTTAAATCAGCAGCATATTGTTTTAATTTTAGCTGAGATTGCTTTTTAATTTTAGGGTCTAAATTATTTTTATAAACTAACTCATGCTCCAAACTTGCCCAAAAGTCCATACCAATAGTTCGAAATTGAACTTCCACTGGAATATCGTAAACGCCATCAGTTTGAAATACTGGAACCGAAAAAACAATCTGTAAACTACGATAACCATTATTTTTAGGATTTTTTATATAATCATGAGTGCGAATAACTTTAATATCAGTTTGTTTTTTTAAAAGCTCTGCTACTGAATAAACATCATCAATATAACTAGCAATAACTCTAATACCTGCTACATCAAAAATGTGATTTTGAACACTATTTACTTTAATTGGTAATTTTTTGCGAATTAATTTGTTAACTAAGCTTTGAGGAGATTTCATTCTTGATTCCATTGAATGAATCGGAGCATAATCATTATTTAAGCGAAAATCTTCATCTAAATTTTCTAATTTTGTACTAATTTCATTAAGTCCGGCTCGATACCTTTGATACATTCTTACTAATTCTTCTAAATTACTCATTTCTTTTTCAGAAATAACACTACTAAATTCCTGACGTATTTGGTTTAAATTAATAAAATCAAGCCTTTGATTAATCAAAACAAAGATCCTCGTCTTTCACATTTTTCTATTAATTATTAACACTTTTTCCATTAAAATAAATCAGTCAAAAGTAGTATAATCAGCACAAAGGAGTTGATTGAATGAATATAAAAGAAGGCTATATGCCTTTTCATAAATATCGGACGTATTACAGAATTGTTGGAGACAAAAACCCAAAAAAGGCCCCTTTATTGTTGATTCATGGTGGTCCAGGTTCTTCTCATAATTATTTTGAGTTACTTGACGACTATGCTAATACCGGTCGACAATTAATTATGTATGATCAAGTTGGCTGCGGCAAATCTTCTATTCCTGATGATGAATCGATCTATGTAAAAGAAACTTGGGTGGAAGAATTGATTGCTCTGAGAAAGTATCTTCACTTAGATCAAATTCATATGTCAGGTCAATCTTGGGGTGGAATGTTAGAAATGTATTATTTAACCGCCTTTAACCCTCAAGGTATTAAAAGTGTTATGATTAATAGTTCTCCCTCCTCAATTAAGCTTTGGATTAAAGAACAACATCGTTTAATTAAATATCTTAGCCATGAAGATCAAGAGGCAATTGCTGAGGCTGAACGAACGCAAAATTTTACAAATGTAAAATATTTAGCAGCAAATGATCGATACATGGAAAAATACTGCTGGGGCACTCCAAACGAGAATTCCCCAGAACCCTTGCGACGTCCAACCAATGGTAAAAAAGCTAGTTTAATTGCTGAAGGGCCTAATGAATTTACAGAAAATGGCACTATTAGTGATTTTGAGGTAACTAATGACTTAAAGAAAATTCATGTTCCTGTTTTAATTACTAGCGGTACCGATGATCTATGTACTCCATTAATTGCTAAAACGGTTTACGACAATATTCCTGGTGCGAAGTGGCATTTATTTGCTAATAGCAGACATTTAGCCTTACTTGATCAACGAGATGAATTTATTAAATTAATGGATCAATGGTTAAATAGCCATGATTAATTTTAAAAAATAAAAAAATCTGTTAAAATAACAGATTTTTTTATTTTTTATGAATTAAATTAACAATCTTTTGATCAAATTCACGATAATGCATACGGTGTAAATCTTCACGATAGAGATCCCAATCATGATAATCAACGGTAATAATTTTGACATTAGGCCTTTTTACAAAAAATTCTCGATAAGGTTTACAAGTACTTAAGTTATTTGTCCAAATATATTTCACATTTTTAAAGTTCAAAATATAAAAGTCAGCTCGGTTTAATTGATTCTGATATTCAGTATAACGTAAAGACATTTTAAAATCTTCACCGTAATGATCTGACATAATGTCAAAATGAACTCCCAAAAATACAAATAAAGCTAATGAAAAGATACTTAATACATTAAATTTAAAATTTAACCAAGGAGCCAAATTGATTAAAAATAACGTCATTAACATCAAATAACTTGCAAAAAAGCAACGAGGACCAAAAGGCGAAATAACAATGAATGGAAGAATTGCCACAATCGCATCAAAAAGTAAGAGGAATGTTGTTAAAGTTAATATATGATTTCTCTGACGTGATAAATTAGCAAAAATTAGACCGCCAACAATCGTAATCAAAATTAAAACCATTACTCCTAATTTGGGCTGACGAATCATAAGCTTAAACCAAGGAATTAAAGTAAGACCTTGACCGTTTATATGACGATAACTATCCATTCCAAAAATAATTTTAAGGTAAGCTCCATTAATAAACATCAATCCTGCACCTAAAAAGCTACCAATACTTAGCCATTTTAAGTCATATTGCAAAAATCGCGAACTCAATAATTTTCGGAAAAATATAAATACAAAAACTTCATTAATACAATTAAGTAAGGTCAAATGCTCAGCAAAAAATTGACTACCTAAAGCCACTAATAATAAAGTGATTTTACGCATCCAAGTATTAGCCCAATTAAATTGCGGCTGAAAGCTTGCTTGTACTACCATTAAAATAAACAACAAGGGAAAAATTACCGAAGGTGCATAATTAGCAAAACCTGCATGCCAACCCCATATCTGTCTAAAAATCTTGCTGGGAAGAACTAACAGCATAACTGCAACAATAGAAGCAATAAATAAATAATTGAATAGATTAATACCTTTATTTTTATGTATTTGAAAAGAACAAGTCAATTTGGAAATTATAGCTATAATTATTACCGCACAGGTCCCATAAGCAAAAAAAGCAATAACTGGAAAACGAGTAATTAAAATAACTAATAAATCTCCAAGGTATCTCCCATCGTAATATAAAAAAATCCCTTGCTGAAAATAGCGTTGCCCAAAATTACCTGCCCAACTATAGTCATCACCCAACAGTGGCATTAAATAACCAATTAATCCAAAAGCCAAAAAAACTATGAGATAAAACCCTAATAAATAGTAATTTTTAACGTCTCGTTTCATCGTTTCACCATAGAGTAATAATATTTACTCAATTGTCCTTTATCTAGAATTTTAAACTAGAATTTTAAATAATTTATATAAATAAAGATCATTTCTTCTTTTTAATTACATAGTTAGGACGGTGTTTTACTTCTAAGTAAATTCGCCCAATATATTTACCAACTATCCCTAAGCAAAAAAGTTGTATCCCTCCAATAAATAAAATAATTGTAACCAAAGAAGCCCAGCCACTTACTGGGTCTCCAAAAATTAATTTTCTTATAATCACAAAAATTATCCCTAAAATTGCCAAAATACAACTTCCTATACCCACAAAAGAGGCAATACTTAAAGGAACATCGGAAAAATCTACAATACCATCGAGTGAATAATTGAGTAATTTCCAAAAATTAAAATGTGACTTTCCTGATTTTCGTTCAATATTCTTGTAGGGTAAATATTTGGTTTTAAATCCAACCCAACTGAAAATTCCTTTTGAAAAACGATTATATTCCTTCATTTGCAAGATTGCATTCACTACTTGACGAGTCATAAGTCGATAATCACGAACCCCATCAACCATCTTAGTTTTAGAAATTAAATTTATAAATTTATAAAACAACTTTGCAAAAAAGGAACGGATAATTGGTTCTCCACTTCGATCAATCCGACGACATCCAACAATATCATATCCTTCATCCATAATTCCACTAACCATCATCGGCATCATTTCCGGAGGATCCTGCAAATCAACATCCATTACAGCTACATAATCCCCTTTACTAGCTTGTAATCCAGCAAGAAATGCTGCCTCTTTGCCAAAATTACGAGAAAAGGATATATAGTGTACCTTTGAAGGATCTTTTTCTTGTAACTTCTCAATTTCATCTAAAGTTTCATCACTTGAACCATCGTCAACAAAAATATATTCGTGATTTAAATAATCTCTTTGAGATTGTAATTTATGATACATTTTTTCCATTGCTAAATAATAAAGTGAGATATTACCAGCTTCATTAAAACATGGAATAACAATTGAAATTAATTTCATTTTTTTACCTAAGAATAAGAAATAAAATACAAGATAACTTTAAAAATAAAAATGAAAGAATCATATATTAATTATTTTCTTTGCTTCTTAAAAAACCTAAACAATTGATTATAGTTAAATAATTTGCAATGAATATAAATCAATATTCAGTGAGATTATCATATCATATAACTAGCTAAAAATAATTATCTAAATATATTTTTTAATTAAAAAGATTTCTAACATAACCTGAACATAAAATTATATATAAAAAAAATTCATTTTTTTAAGTAGTTAAAATTAATTGTTTTAATTTAAAAAAAAAGGCAATTTCAATAATTAACCTTTTTTTATTTATTTTTTTAACCCGAATTACGCATACCAGCTGCAATACCAGAAATTGTAGTCATTAAACCTTGTTCAACTACTGCATTATCTTTATTATTACGTTGACGCGAACGACATAATAATTCTACTTGTAATAAATTAAGTGGTTCAATATAAACATTACGTAAAGCTACCGACTGAGCAATCCATGGTAAATCAGCCATTAAATCGCGATCGTTAGTAATTTCTAATACTGTACGAATATCTTCGACCAAAAGCTTACGCAATTTTTCACCTAATGACCACATGCTAGAGGAAACTAACCTTTTTTCATAATATTTATTGACACTTGGTGCTGCTTTAGTAAATACCATTTCTAGCATACCTAAACGTGCATTAAAAAAGGGCCAATGATGATACATTTCCTTAAGAAGGTCTTTTTTACCTTTTTTTATCTCTTCTTTAAAGGCACTACCTGCTCCCAACCAAGAAGGTACCATTAAACGATTTTGAGTCCAAGCAAAAATCCATGGAATTGCCCTCAAACTTTCAATACTATTACCTGTTTGGCGCTTTTGTGGCCGGGAACCTAAAGGTAATCTACCCAATTCTGTTACTGGAGTAACAGATTTAAAATAATCAACAAATTTAGTTTGATCACGAACATAACTCCGATAGCAATTACAAGAAAATTCAGACATCTCATCCATAATATTACGCCATTCCTGTTTAGGTTTTGGAGGTGGTAATAAATTAGCTTGTAAAACTGCAGTAGCATAGATCATTAGACTACTAAGAGCAATCTCTGGTAATCCAAGTTTAAATCGAATCATCTCACCTTGTTCAGTTACTCGAAGTCCGCCTTTCAAAGAATCTGGAGGTTGTGAAAGTAAAGCGGCATGTGCCGGAGCACCGCCTCGACCAATAGATCCGCCTCGACCATGAAACAATGTCAAACTAATATTATATTTTTTAAATAACGATACTAACTCCTCTTGTGAACGATACTGAGCCCATGACGCTGCAAGAGTACCTGCATCTTTAGCTGAATCTGAATAACCAATCATAATCATTTGTTTACCATGAATTTTTTCACGGTACCAAGAAATATTAAGTAATTTTTGCATCACTACTTTAGCATTATTTAAATCATCTAATGTTTCAAATAATGGAACTATCGGAACATTCTTTTGGCAATCAACAATTTTTAATAATAAATATACAGCTAAAACATCTGAAGGTTCCTTAGCCATTGAAATAACGTAAGTAGCAATTGATTCTCCTCCAGCTTTTTTTATTACACGACAAGTATCTAAAACTTCCTGAACCATTTCATCAGGATGCCAATTATACGGTAATAAGGGACGTTTAGATTGAAGCTCTGTTAACAAGAATTCTTGTTTCTGTTCTTCTGACCATTGGATATAACTTCCGATACCAAGTTCTTTAGTTAAAGCATCTAATGCTCTTGTGTGCATTGAACTATCTTGTCGAATATCTAATCTTAATAATTGTAAACCAAAAATTTTTATTCGGCGTAAAGTATCTAGTAATGGACCATGTGCAATTGTTTCCATACCGTTATCAATTAATGATTGATAACAAATATATAATGGATTCCATAATTGTTCATTTTTAATGATTATATCCTTAGGAGCCAATGCTTCTTTATCATTCAACAAGGATACAATATAACTATGAGTTTTAACTAAACGTGAACGTAATTGTTTCATTACAGCTCGATAAGGTTCTGATGAATTTTTATTATTTTTATCTAATAAACCAATAACTGCTTGATTACATTTAGTCATTGATAATTCGCGAACCAAAACTTTAATGTCTGTCAAAAATAATTCAATTGCTTTTAATCTAGATTGCAACATTACTTTTTCAGTAATTTTTGCAGTTACATTAGGATTACCGTCACGATCTCCACCCATCCAAGAAGTAAATTTAACAGGAACTTGATCGACTGGCAATTGTACATTAAAGGCTTCTTCTAATTGGTCATTAAATTCCCGCAAAAATAGTGGTACACCTTCCCATAAACTATCTTCAACCACAGAAAAGCCCCATTTTGCCTCGTCAAGTGGTGTTGGGCGCTTTTTACGAATTTCATCTGTATACCAAGCTTGATAAACTAGTTGTTTCAATCTTCGCATAATTCGTTCTATTTCGTAATCAGCTAAATCATCATGATCCAATTGTGATAGACAATTATTTATATTCGTATAAGTATTAATCATGGTTCGGCGATTAATTTCCGTTGGATGAGCAGTCAATACTAATTCAATAGATAAATTTTTAACCGCTTGCATAATAGTTTCATTAGATAAATTAAGTTGTTTTAAAGTGCTAAATAACTCTTTCATTTTCTTAGGGCTACTAGCTGCTTCACCATGTGGCGAAATATCATAATAATCGGCTGCAGTATTGACTAAATTTAAAAATTGATTATAGGCTTTAGCTACCCGCAATAAATCATCATCACTAAGATTCTCAATTAAATTAAGTAATTCATCTTGACCACTTTTATTTCCTTGCTGGGAAAGTTTTGATAATTGTCTAACCTTTTCAACCAACTTAAAAGTATCATTACCATTTGAATGCTTAATTACATCCCCTAATAAAGTACCTAAAAGATTAACATTATTTTGCATTGATGAGTATATGTTATTCATTTTAAAATCATACCTTAATAATTTGGATATTTACTTCGAATATCACAAATTTTAAAAATGTTTTTTTATTTCTTTTAATTTTAAACATGAATCACAGATTTTTTCAATTAAATGTTTAGATAAATATATTAAGGTATTACGATTAAAGCATAAATAAAAGTGCATATATTAACAAAATATAGGATCTTTTAAAAAAAGATCCTATCCAATGAAATATAAATTAACCAACAATTAATATTATAAATTTTTGAATGCTAGTAAGGCCAAGACCAATGAAAAGATTAATTGTACAAAAAAATAACTAGGGTGAATTTTTCCAAAAATTTCATGACCGTCGAACACAGAAATAGCTAAAACATACAAAATACCAAAATAAAGCCAAAAATTGCTCAAAGGCTTTAATGCCAATATAACACCCCCAGCAATATTTAATATAAAAAGCCAAATTGGCATTTTTGTTTTTTTGGCAAACATTTGATAGCATGTTATAAAAATAATTAAAACTGCATACAAATAAATTAAAACATTACTAATCATAATTTCCTCTTTTGCTTATAAATAACTATTTCTAATTATAAAAGTTAAATATGTATTTAGCAAATAAATATGATTAATACCAATTCAAATCAACTAATTAAAAATGTAATTTACTTTAATGAAGTAATTGTGGTATTGGTTCCGTAAATACTTTCCCAATCTTCAGTAAAATCCTTAATAGCACCTTTAATTGCCGGATTATTTAAAGCTGTTTGGAATATATCTGCTCCTAATGTTGCGGCTTGACAACCTGCTTGAAAGGCCTCATTTACCTGTTCTACTGTATGAAAACTAGCCGCTAAAATTTTAGTTTGCGAGTTATCACGAGCAATTTGGTTAGCCAAGTTATTTAAAATTTTTTGAGCATTTAAACCTAAATTTACCATACGATTATAATATGGTGCTAAATAATCAGCACCGATCTCCATGGCTAGGCGTCCTTGAAACTCACTATAAATTGCAGTTGCTGTAATTTTAACATCTTCTTTTTTTAGAATTTTCATTGCGGTTAAACCAGCTTGATTAGTTGGAATTTTAATATAAACGTTAGGATCAATTTTTTCTAAAACTGAATGTGCATCAGCAATCATTGCTTCCGTAGTTTGACCAACTACTTGGACGTGTAAAGGACGATGTTTACCCAAAATTTTTCTAATTTTTTGTAAATGATTAAAAAAATCTATTTTTCCTTCTTTTTTAATAATTGAAGGATTAGAAGTGACACCAGATAGATTAATAACACTATCATATTTTTCTATATCACTAAGATGAACTGTATCTAATAAAAATTCCATTTCTGTACCTCATTCATTTATTTACTTTAAACATAATCAACCTTTTGTTTAAAAAAAAGAGGTTCAGAATACAATTAGATAGAGATAGCACGCAGAGCAAAACTTTTACAAATCATTCAAAACATTTTTGCACGAATGTGCAAATTTTAAGTAATTATCTTTTTTTAGACGTTTCTTTAAATTAGTAATTAATTTTACTGATTAACCAATGCCCAAGATTTACTATTTTGAAAAATGTTATTAATAACGTATTAGGAAACTAAACTTATCTAATAATGTACTAAGCAGTTTAAATTTAAGCAAATTTAAAAATTACAATTAGAAGCCTTAGAAAAATTAAATGAACATTCCTAAGTGAAGATAATTAATAATTCAAAACAAAAGTTATTCAAAATTATCTATTTTAAGCCAACAGCATTGCATCATCTTTAACTTCAGTTCCAACTTGTTTTTGAAACATTTCCATTAACTTAGCAACAGTTAAACTTTTCTTTTCCTTTTCTGTTAAATCTAGAGCTACTCGTCCTTGATGAAGCATAATCAAGCGATTACCATAACGAATAGCATCTTCCATATTGTGAGTAACCATAAAAGCAGTTAAATTTTGTTCGTTAATTAACTTTTCAGTTAATTGCATTACGGTAATTGAAGTTTTAGGATCCAAAGCAGCCGTATGTTCATCTAAAAGAATTAGATCAGGACGCCTCAAAGTTGCCATCAAAAGGGTAATTGCTTGTCTTTGACCTCCAGAAAGCAACCCAATTTCAGTTCCAAGACGATTTTCTAAATTTAAATTTAGTTGTGCCAACTGGGATTTAAAGAAATCACGGTCTTTTTTCTTAACTCCAGCTCGAAATCCTCTTTTTTGTCCTCTTTTCATTGCTAATGCTAAGTTTTCTTCTACAGTCAATCTTACAGCCGTACCCATTTTGGGGTCTTGAAAAACGCGACTGATTTTCTCTGCTCTTCGTGTTACAGGCAATTTAGTAATATCATTTCCATTTAAAATAATCTGTCCCTGCTTAATTGGCAAAGTTCCTGCGATACTATTCAATAATGTTGATTTACCGGCACCATTACTTCCAATAATGGTAACAAAATCACCTGCAACCAATTCTAGGTTAATGCCCCTTAAAACACGGTTTTCATTAACCGTACCCTGTTCAAAAGTTTGGTGTAAATCTTTAATTTTTAAGACTTGAGACATTCTTATCTCCTTTTTTCAAATTATGGGGTAAATGAAAATTAGGTAAAGCTAGACAAACAACTAAAACTAGAGCAGATGCTAATTTAGCATCAGAAGGCTCCACATTCATTTGAAAAACTAAAGCCAATATTAAACGGTAAATAATAGCACCCAAAATCAATGTAAGAAGACGAGCACCAATTGACAAATTACGTAATAGAACTTCAGCAATAATAATTGAAGCCAATCCAATAACAATTGTCCCTACTCCAGAGTTTAAATCTGCAAAGCCATTATTTTGTGCCAATAATGCGCCTGAAAGGGCAATACAACCGTTCGAAATCATATATCCTAAAATTTTCATTCCTTGAGTTTTAATTCCATTTGCTGCACTCATTTGTATGTTATCCCCTGTGGCACGCATTGCCAAACCAATTTCGGTTCGAAAAAAGATGACCAATAAAGCAATTACAATAAATACAACAATAACTCCCATTAAAATAACTGCATTATTCCGGGACAATCCCCAATTTTGAGCAATTGTAAAGATAGTATCTTTTCCTAAAAGAGAGACATTAGCAGCATTTTGCATTACGCGAGATGTAATTGAATATAAGCCAGTCATTGTAATAATTCCAGCCAAAAGAGATGGAATTCTTAATTTTGTATTTAAAACTCCAGTTACAAAACCCGCAATCAAACCACCAACAAAAGCCGCCAATGTTGCCAATATTGGATTAATTCCTTTAATTAAACACATGGTTGCAATAGCTCCGCCTAATGGAAAACTACCCTCAGCAGTCATATCAGCTAAATCTAAAATTCTAAAAGTTAAATAAACACCAATTGCCATCAATGACCAAAGAAGTCCCTGTGAAGTAGCAGAAAGAAATAATTCCCAAAAAGTATTTATCATAATATGTTTTTAAACTACCTTCCTTTAAATTTATTTAGGTTCCTTAATTGTACTTGGATCAATCCCTATAGCTTTAGCCATTTCTTTATTAACTACTAGTTTTAAGTTATCAGCTTTTTGAACTGCCATTTCTTTTGGTTTAGCTTTACCAGATAAAATCTTTGCCGCCATTTTTCCAGTTTGTTTTCCCAAAGATTCGTAATCAATACCTATGGTAGCTAGTCCGCCATTTTTAATTTGATCAGTTGAACCTGCAACTAGAGGGATTTTCTTTTCCTTAACTACTTTACCAACTATTGCAGATGCAGAAGCGAAGGTATTATCAGTAGGTACATATATTCCTTGCGTTGATCTAGCTAATGTTTCAGTAACTTGCTGAACATCATTAGTAGTATTTGCGGTTTTAACTACTGCTTTAACTCCAGCTTTTTTCAAAGCTGTAATCGCAAAATCGGCTTGGATCTTAGAATTAGCTTCTCCGGCGTTATACATTATTCCAATTGATTTAGCGTTAGGCACAATAGATAAAAGAAGTGCAATTTGTTGATCAATTGAAACCATATCTGTAGTTCCAGTAATATTTCCACCAGGATTATCATTTGATTTAACCAATTTAGCCGCTTTTAAATCAGTTACTGCTGTTACTACAATTGGAATATCTTTAGTAGAATTAGCCAAACTCTGAGCTGCCGGAGTAGCAATTCCCAAAAGCAAATCTGATTTATCATTGACTAATTTTTCACTCATACTTTTTAAATTGTCTTGACTGTTTTGCGCGTTTTGATAATCTATTTTTAAATTTTTTCCTTCAGTATAACCACCATCTTTAAGTCCTTTTTTAAATCCTTTATAAGCTTTATCTAACGATGGATGTTGGACGACTTGAAGAACACCAACATGCTTTACTTGAGTTTCCTTGCTAGTTTTTTTACTACTACATCCTCCTGCCATTAATAAACTAACTAAACTAATTCCTGCAATTAACCTTTTTATTTTCATTTCCTTAATCCTTTCATTTTTGTACTAAATGATATAAAAAAAGACACCCACCTATTTCTAAGTGAGTATCTCAAGATTAATTATTGTAAATGATTAATTGCGATTAGCCACTTAGAAACTATGTGGCCAATCGTAATCTAAAATTCTTTAGCCATCATAGATAAATTCAAACCAGAGTTTCGTTTGAATTCATCTAGATGAATTCAAACATTATCTAAAATAGCTAAAGTAAAAACGATTATTCAGTTGTAAGACTATCTTTAAACTCTTAAGCATTAAAAACTACCTCCAACTTTTATGTAAAAATTATAAAATATCAAAAAAGCAAAGTCAAGAATAATAACATAAAATAATTTTCAGTTACATTTCAACTTATTTAATTTCACATTCAAGTAACTGCTTAAAAAATTTATTAACTGATACTAATCTCCTTTAACCAAACTCTAGCCGAATTTGTTTATTTAGGTGCTTTAATAGAATTTGGGTCAATGCCTAAGGCTTTTGCCATATCTTTATTGACTACTAACTTAACTTTATGTGGCTTTTGAACTGGCATATTTGCTGGTTTAGCTTTACCAGATAAAATCTTTGCCGCCATCTCTCCACTTTCTTCACCAAGTAATTCAAAGTCTACCCCAATTGAAGCTAAACCACCGACCTTAACTTGATCTACTGATCCCGCAACTAAAGGAATCTTCTTTTCTTTAACCACTTTACCGACGACTGAAGCGGCAGAGTCAAAAGTATTATCCGTTGGGAGAAAAATGCCTTGAACTTTCCCCGCTAACGCTTCAGTAACTTGCTGAACGTCATTAGTTGTATTAGCTGTTTTAATCACCGGTGTAATACCAGCTTTTTTCAATTCCTTAATAGCTAAATCTGCCTGAACCTTCGAATTAACTTCTCCTGCATTATACATAATCCCAATTTTTTTAGCTTTTGGAACAATTGATAAAAGTAATTCAATTTGTTGTTTAATTGAAGCCATATCAGTATTACCAGTAACATTACGACCAGGTTTTTCATTAGAATCAACCAATTTTGCTGCTTTTAGGTCTGTTACTGCTGTGACAACAATCGGAATATTTTGAGTAGCATTAGCTACACTTTGTGCAGCCGGAGTAGCAATTCCCAAAATTAAATCTGGCTTATCATTGACTAATTTTTCACTCATACTTTTTAAATTATCTTGGCTATTTTGTGCGTTTTGATAATCTATTTTTAAGTTTTTCCCTTCAACATAACCACTTTTTTTAAGTCCCTTTTTAAAACCTCGGTAAGCTTTATCCAGTGAGGGATGTTGGACAACTTGAAGAACACCAATATGTTTTACTTGAGATTCGTTACTAGTTTTTTTAGCACTACAACCTCCCATCATTAATAACCCCAACAAACTAATTCCTGTAATTAATTTTTTAAATTTCATATTATTTCCTCCAAATGTTATAAAATAATTTCATTAAAAAAACCCACTTATTTCTAAGTGGGTACCTCAAAATTAATTTCAGAAATTTATTAATTACGACTAACCACTTAGAAACTATGTGGCTAACCGTAAAACAAAACACTAAAGCCATCATAGACAAATTCAAACTTGAATTCCGTTTGAATTCATCTTGATGAATTCAAACTTATCTAAAATAGCTATAGTAATAACGGTTATTCAGTTGTAAGCTTCGTTTTAAATTCTTAAACATAAGAAACTACCTCCAACTTCAATAAATGAAATTATAAAAGACTAAAAATACAAAGTCAAGGATAAAAATACACTTTTAAAAAGTAAAAATCCTTTGCAATTAAATAATCGAATAAATCACTAACAAATAATTGAATTTAATTACAAAATCGATTTACTAAATTGCTTTAAATGATTTCTAAATAATCAATTATTCAACATTGCTGAATACATTTCATCAGTAGAATATTAATTCTTAAACTCACGGGATCATGAAAACAAAGTGTTAATAATGTTTTTACAAATTCTACTCGAATGTTTAATCCGCAAAGTTAAGACATAATTCTTAAAAAGTCTTCACTATAGTCATTATGAATCAAATCCATCATGAAAGATTAATGTTCGATCAGCATTTGGATGATTTATACGCGCAACAGCCATAAAACCATTTTTATATTTAACATCTTCAAAAATTAAATTTGAAATATCTAAACTTTTGTAAAAATTCTTTTTAATTCTTCATAAATTGAATTGCTTCTTTTCGTTCGTCTTTCTCATTTAAAAAAATCTGCCAAGAAAAGATTAACCTGAAAATTAAATTGCTCATTGTCTATATAAATTTTATACAATTTTATATCCTATTTTTGTAAATAATCTCATAAAATCATCTTAATTATAATTTTTAAATTAAATTATATAAAATGACATATATTTCGGTCAGAACTAGAGTTAACTCTGGTAACCAAATACACAATAATCCCTAGATTCGTTTACTTGATTGTAAAAGCCACGATAAAAGCTAAACGAAGAATTGCACATATTTCACAAATAGTGCTAACTAACGCAATAACTATCTTGATAATTTAAACATTATTTTAGTTAAAAATTATAATTTAATGTAATTAAAAGAAAAAGAAAGATTTACCAAAAAATAATATTTTAACTAAAACAATCGCCACTCTAACCTGGCAAAAATCAATACCAGTTAGAATTTAGGCATAGGTAGTATATCAAATAATTAATAGTTATCAATATCTAGAAAAAAAATAAATATGTTTTGGATGATGTAATAATAAAATATTCATTACGATATTCAAACGCTAGTAATAAAGCTTATAATAAAATACAGAATGATGGTAATTTAAAAATTACACTAAGTACATAATTTTTTGTTATTTTGAAATTTACCTAATTTGCTTTTTATTTTAAAGTCAGCTTTTACTAAAAAATATTTAAAGGAGAAACAAATGACTCAACCTTGTTATGGTGCTGACATTGTTGTTGATAGTTTAGTTAATCTTAATGTTCCATATGTATTTGGGATTCCAGGAGCTAAAATTGATCGGGTTTTTGAAACCTTAACTTACAGTAAAAATCCTAAAAAACCAAAATTAATCATTACCCGTCATGAACAAAATGCAGCCTTTATGGCTGCTGCGGTGGGACGAATTACTGGCAATCCCGGAGTAGTTTTAACAACTAGTGGTCCCGGTGCAGCTAATTTAGCTACAGGATTAGTTACTGCTAATGCTGAAGGTGATCCAGTTGTTGCAATTTCCGGTCAAGTTCAACGTGCTGATCTAGTGCGGTTAACTCATCAAAGCATGCACAATGTAGAGCTCTTTGCTCCAATTACAAAATATGCAGCAGAAATTCAAGATCCTAGCAACATTTCAGAAATAATCGCAAATGCATTTCGAAAAGCACAATTTGGTAAACAAGGGGCCAGTTTTGTGTCTATCCCTCAAGATATTGTCGATAGTATCGTTACCTCTCATGTAATTAAACCATTACAAACTCCTAAACTTGGTCCGGCAAGTCATGAAGACTTAACTTATTTAGTTAGAAGAATTAAAGAAGCTAAATTACCAGTACTACTATTAGGAATGCGTGCTTCTTCTCCAGAAGTAACCACTGCTATTCGTCAACTTTTAGCAGTAACTGAATTACCAGTAGTTGAAACTTTTCAAGGCGCAGGTATTATTTCGCATGAACAAGAATCAAACTTTTTTGGACGAGTAGGTTTATTTAGAAATCAACCAGGCGATATGCTTTTGAAAAAAAGTGATTTAGTAATTTCCATTGGTTACGATGCTGTCGAATATGAACCCCGAAACTGGAATGCTGAACGTGATGCACAAATTATGGTAATCGATGATATTCCCGTAGAAATTGATCACAATTATCAACCCGAAATTGAATTAATCGGAAATATTGAACAAACTTTAACGGTTCTAAATCCTTTACTACGTGGTTATAAAGTTGCCCCGCA
Organism: uncultured Lactobacillaceae bacterium; assembly: GCA_945273735.1. GTDB lineage: Bacteria > Bacillota > Bacilli > Lactobacillales > Lactobacillaceae > Xylocopilactobacillus. The sequence goes on along the minus strand of CALYPJ010000003.1, from coordinate 58,821 downwards.
AGCTAATAAATACTTAATGCAACTACAAGAAAAATTACAAAAACGAGATGTACCTCCGCAGATGAATGATAAATATAGTCATCCTTTAGCAATCATCCAAAGTTTACAAAAACACGTTACTGATGAAATGACAGTTACAGTTGATGTGGGTAGCCATTATATCTGGATGGCAAGGCATTTTCGTTGTTATCAACCTCGACATTTATTATTTTCTAATGGTATGCAAACTTTAGGTGTAGCTTTACCTTGGGCAATAGCAGCCGGTTTATTACGTCCAAAAACAAAAATTATCGCTGTATGCGGTGACGGAGGGTTTTTATTTTCTTCAATGGAATTAGAAACAGCTGTCCGTTTAAAGATTAACTTAGTAGTCATTATTTGGTGTGACGGGACTTATGATATGGTTAAATTTCAAGAAGAAATGAAGTATCATCGAAGTGCTGGAATAAATTTTGGACCTGTAGATTTTGTAAAATACGCTAAAAGTTTTGGAGCCAAAGGATTCCGGGTTAACAATCCCAGTGAACTTAATGAAACTTTAGATAAAGCCTTTTCTCAAAACGGTCCAGTTATTGTCGAAGTTCCCGTAGATTATAGTGATAACGAGGAACTTGGAAAAGCAATGTTATTAGATCAATTCTATTAAAATTAGGAGCCCTAAATGAAAAAAATAGAAACTTTATATCAGCATGGAACTTTAGCCCAATTAGTTTCAGGACTTTTTGAAGGTAATCTAAGTATAGGTGAATTATTAGAACATGGCGATACCGGAATTGGAACTTTAAGTGGATTAGATGGAGAATTAATGATCATTAAAGGCAAAGTTTATCAATTTGCTGCCAATGGTAAAATTCGTTTAGTTAATTCTGATGAAAAAGTCCCTTTTGCTAACATTCATTTTCAAAATGATCAAAGTATTGGCACTTTAGCTAACCTAGACTTTGCTACATTTAAAAATCGGATACCTCAAAAAATAAAGACCTTAAACCTTTTTTTTGCCGTCCGTTTAGTTGGACTTTTTGACCAAATACATACACGCGCTATTGCAGCACAAAAACCACCTTACCCAACATTGACTGATGCAGCTGCAAAACAAAAGGAATATTTAACAACTGATATTAGAGGTACAGCAATTGGCTATTTTTGTCCTGATCTTTATTCAGGTACCGGAACTCCAGGATTTCACTTACATTTTTTAGCTGAAAATCAACAAACTGGCGGTCACTTATTAGATTTTAAATTGAATTCTGGGGAGCTGTTTATTCAAGTTTTTACTGACTTTAATTTACATTTACCGATAGAAGACCCTCTATTTTTAAAAAAGAAATTTAAGCTGCAAAACCTGCTTAATTCAATTATTAAAGCCGAGGGTTAAGAAAATTATATAAAAAAAGTGTTGAAGTAAAATATTCAACACTTTTTTATTACTATAGTCCCTTAATTAGCTACTAAAACTAATTTTCTTCATCTAGATTTTTTATTAAGTAATTTTGATCATAATCAACACCAAATTTAAAATCAGGATTTAAAGCATTTTCTTTAGTCTCAGCATTATTAATGGGTTCTGAGTCTAAATTTAAAGTGCTTCGCAATTTATCTGACAATCGTTGTAATTCTTTTTGAGAAATAATTTGAAAAGATAAAGGAAAATTATAGTCAGCTGTTTGAACCCATGCAGTTTGTCCTTTTAATGTATCTGATTCAACGTTATTAATAACTACTCGATAGTTATTAAATAATCCAACCATGTTATCAAAATTTATATCAGTAACTAAACTGTCAGATAGTGAATCCAGTAAACTAGAAAAATTTTGAAAGCCACTAAAGGACATTGATTTTTGCAAAATTGCCTTAATTACCTGTTGCTGACGTTTTTGACGACCATAATCACCTTCCGCATCTTCATGGCGCATTCGCGCATAAGCTAAAGCCATATTTCCGTTCAAATGGCGTTTTCCTTTATTAAAAGTCTGACCACCAGTAGCTTCACTAGTAAAAGTAAATGGTACATTTACATCAATTCCTCCTACAGCGTCAACTACTTTTTCTAATCCTTTCATATCTAAAGTTACATAATAATTAATTGGTATATTCAATAACTCAGAAACAGTTTTTTTTGCCATTGTTGAACCACCAATATTATAAGCTGAATTAATTTTAGTCATTTTAAAATTTTTGGGACCAATAATTTGTGCAGCCGTATCACGGGGAATACTTACCATCTGCATTTTCTTTTGATTTGGATTTAAAGCGGCAACAATTATTGTATCTGAATTTCCTCGATCAATACGTCCTTCTTCTCCCGTATCAACTCCAAGAATTAAAATACTAAGGTTATCTTTATCTTTAATCCGTTTATCGGCATTCTTGTCGGTATTCCCCCTAAAACTTTTATTCATTGCAGAATGAGCGGTTAGATAAATTTTACCTGCATAAGCTCCAACACCAATACCTAAAATTACCATAACTAATAATAAAATCTTTAAAAGTCGATGACTTTTAGGTTTACGTGGAGAATGATGTTCTATTCTTTGCACTATTATTTTCCTTTTAACAAAAAAACTACTTTAATGTTAACATTTTTTTTAAAAGCTACCAGAAAAAATAAAAAATCGTGTCAAAAATTTAATAAATTTTGCAAAAAAGAAAACATATATTTTTTTAAAAGTTTATGATTAAATAAAGTGTAAACATATATTTAGTTTATTTGTTATTAATAATACACATAAAACGGAGGGCTATTACAATGAAAAAACCAATTATCGGCATCTCAGCAAATATTCTTAAAGATCAAAGCGGTTCATTTGCTGGGTATCAAAGAGCTTATGTTAATGAAGATTATGTGATTTCAGTTCTAAAAAACGGTGGTGTGCCTTTCATTATTCCAATAAACCAAAATAGTGAAGTTATTCAACAACAAATTGAACAAATCGATGGCTTAATTTTAACAGGTGGCTATGATGTAGATCCACATAATTACCATGAAGAACCCTTAAACAAATTAGAAGCAACGATGCCTATACGGGATGAATTTGAATTTGCCTTAATAAAATTAGCAGTTAAGAAAAAAATACCTATTCTAGGGATTTGTCGTGGTATCCAAATTATTAATACATTTTATGGCGGTACTCTTTATCAAGATTTAAGCTATCGTCAGAAAATAACATACCGACATTACCAGGGTGATAATCCGACACAAGTAACCCATACTGTTAAAGTTGAACCTCATAGTAAACTTGCTGCAATTTTTCATAAATCTAAATTTCTTGTAAATTCTTTTCATCATCAAATAATTAAACAAGTAGCGCCAAACTTTACAGTAGCAGCAAAAGCTGGAGATGGAGTAATTGAAGGTATTGAAGCTAATAACTATCCTTATTTAATCGGTATTCAATGGCATCCTGAAATGTTACATACTAGCGAACCAGAAATGAATCAACAAATTTTCGGTTCTTTAATTAAACAGGCAAAAACGAGGAAATAAATTTGAAAAAGAAACTAGGAATTGGGTCAATTATTTTACTAACCATCAATTCAATTATTGGTTCAGGAATTTTTCTTTCACCAGGATCAGTTGTATCCATTGCAGGGACTTTAGCACCCATAGTTTATTTGGTTGCTGCAATTTTTGCAGCCATTTTAGCAATTTCTTTCGCCGCAGCAGCAAAATATATTGCTCATGGTGGTGCCGCTTATGCTTATGCCAAAGCTGCCTTTGGTCGTAATATTGGTTTTTACATTGGCATTACACGTTTTATTGCAGCATGCATCGCTTGGGGAGTAATGGCAACTGCTGTGATTAAAACTGTGATTGCAATATTTCACGGAAATAATAACGATTTTGGTCTAATTACTTTAGGATTTGGAATTTTATTACTTATTCTGTTAGCAGTTAATTTTTTTGGGCCGAAACTTTTTGAAATTATTAATAACTTATCAACGATTGGCAAACTGTTAGCTTTACTCACAACTATTATTGCTGGATTATTTATTGTCTTAAAAACGGGAACAAACCACTTCTCTGAAATTAATCAATTAACCAATGCTACAGGACAGCCGTTAATTAAACCAATGAATATTTCTGTATTTGTAATGGCAACAATTGCTGCTTTTTATGCTTTTACTGGATTTGAAAGCGTAGCTAGTGGATCTGATGATATGGAAAAACCTGAAAAAAATTTACCTATAGCGATTCCTATAGCGATTGGTATAATCGGCATAATTTATATTGGAGTTATTGTGATTACAATGATGGTTAATCCCCAAGCATTAGTTAAAACCAAACAAGTTGTAGCTCTAGTTGCCGTATTTAAACAGCCGTTAATTCAAAATATTATTTTATATGGCGCATTAATCTCAATGTTAGGAATTAATGTAGCTGCTTCGTTTAGTACACCCAGAATTCTTGAATCAATCGCCAAAGAAAAACAAATTCCTCAATGGTTTAATCACCGTACATCAAAAGACTTCCCTTTACGAGATTTTCTCATAACGTTTGCTATCGCAATTATTTTACCAATGGCTTTTAACTATAACATGACTAATATTATTGTTTTAAGCTCCATTTCCCGATTTATTCAATTTTTAGTTGTACCAGCAGCGGTTATTGTGTTTTACTATGGCAAAAATAAAGAACCCATTTTAACTGATGCACCCAAAAATTTTATTACCGATGTCATTTTTCCGCTTTTAGGATTTATTTTAACAGGTATCCTTTTAATTAAATTTAATTGGATTGGTCAATTCACAGTAACTACTTCAACTGGACAAATTCAACCAAATATTTTTGCTATAACTGCTATGATAATTGGCTATATAATTTTACCTTTAGTCCTATTTTTAATTTCAAGATTTCATCAATCTTCTAAATAAGTATTTTGAATTTTTAATTAATAAAACTTAACATTAAGCTTTCTTTAGGTACAATGAAATAGAATAAATCAATTTAAAGGAAAGCTAATAGATGACAAAAAAGTTAATTGAGCAGGTGACTTCAGGTTATCAGACTAAATTTCAACAAAAACCTCAACATTATTTTTTTTCTCCTGGAAGAATTAATTTAATTGGTGAACATACAGATTATAATGGGGGAGCTGTTTTTCCATGTGCAGTTACACTAGGAATATATGCTGCTGTAGGTCCAAGTAAAGATACTAATTTTCACCTTTACTCAGCTAATTATCAGGAGAAATCACTAATCAATTTATCACGTAATGAATTAAATCGCCCCAAGCAAAAAAATTGGAGTGATTATTTTTGTGGAATGGTTCAAGAAATAATTCCCCAAAATTTAGAATTAAAATTTGGATTAAATATTTATCTCGCTGGAGATTTACCGCCAGCAGCAGGATTATCTAGCTCTGCGGCATTAGAGCTTTTATTTGGTACTATTTTAAAAAATACATATAATCTTTCTATTGAAAAGAAAGATTTAATTCTAGCAGGACAACGTGTAGAAAATAATTATTTAGGGCTCAAAACCGGTATAATGGATCAATTTGCAATTGGTATGGGCAAACAAAATCAAGCAATTCTGTTAAACACCAATAATATGCAATATGAGTATTTCCCCCTTGAACTTGAAAATAATGTTATTGTTATCATGAATACAAATAAACCTCGTACCTTAATCGATTCAAAATATAATGAACGTCGAAAAGAATGTAACAGTGCTTTACATAAGCTTCAAAAAGAATTATCAATTAATAGTCTTGGAGATCTAACAAAAGATCAATTTGATGAATATACTTATTTAATTAATGATTCAATATTAATTAAACGAGCTCGTCATGCTGTTTTTGAAAATCAAAGAACTATTTTAGCTGCAAAAGCTCTTAAAACTCATCAATTAGCAAAATTTGGACATTTAATTTCAGCTTCAGGTATTTCATTAGCCTATGATTATGAAGTTACTGGAAAAGAATTAGATACATTAGTTCAAACTGCTTTAAAAATTCCTGGAGTTTTAGGTTCTCGAATGACAGGTGCCGGTTTTGGCGGATGTGCAATTGCACTTGTTGAAGAAAACATTGTACCTTCTTTTATTGAACAAGTTCAAACTGTATATAATAAAAAGATAGGTTATCCAGCTAAATTTTATTTAGCGAAAACTACGGATGGACCAAGAGAACTAAAAGTGACGATATGATGAATATAGTAGAAAGTCATATTAAATATTGCATAAGTCTAAATCCAGATTTTAATAATTTAGATAAAAATTATTTAACTAATCGTGTTTTAGCACTTGTTGGTGATTCTGCAAGCACTATTTTAGGTAGCAATAATTATTTAGATAATCTTCAATTACTAATAAAAGCAGCCCAACAAAATGGAAAAATAACTAACGATGCTTCACAAATCGAAACTTTAGCAGCTCAATTAATGGATCTTTCAACCCCATCACCGAGTAGTATTAATCGGATATTCTGGCAAAAATATCAATTGAACCCCCAAAACGCAACTAATTGGTTTTATCATTTATGTTGCGCTAATAACTACATTCAAACCCGATCTATCGCTAAAAATCAACATTTTTGGGCTCATTCTTCTTTTGGTGATTTGGAAATTACAATTAATCTAGCCAAACCCGAAAAAGATCCGAAAAAAATAGCAAAAATGCTAAAGAGGCATTCAAAAAATCAGTATCCACAATGTAAATTGTGCTTTGAAAATGAAGGCTATCAAGGTAGAGAAGATTATCCAGCACGAAGTAACCATCGCTTGGTACGCTTTAAATTAGGAAATAAAGTTTGGGGATTTCAATATTCCCCATATGTTTATTTTCCAGAACATGCTATTTTTATTGATCAAGTTCATGAACCAATGAATATATCTCGAACAACTTTTGAAAATTTAATTGAAATTACTCAGTTATTTCCCGATTATTTTGTTGGATCTAACGCCGATATTCCAATAGTTGGTGGCTCAATGCTTGATCATGAACATTATCAAGGAGGTAAGCATGAATTTCCCATGTTTAAAGCTCCAATTATTCAGAATTTAAAAATAAACAATTTTCCTAAAGTAAAAGCAGGAATTGTCAAATGGCCAATGAGCTTAATCCGATTAATTAGCCCAATTCCTGAGCAACTAATTGCTGCAGCTGATATAATTAGAAAATCTTGGCTCAATTATAGTGATAAATCTGTTAATATTCGAGCTTTAGTGAACCATGAACGCAAGCATACCATCACACCTATTGCTCATCGACAAGGAAAAAACTATATTTTAGAAATTGTTTTAAGAGATAATCAAACCAGTAAAAAATATCCTGATGGAATTTTTCATCCACACCCTAACGTACAACATATTAAAAAAGAAAACATTGGTTTAATTGAAGTTATGGGATTAGCAATTTTACCAGGACGACTTTTATCTGAATTACAAGAAGTTAAAAAATTTCTTTTACAAGAAGATAATCAAATTGCGCCCAAACATTTTTTTTGGGCAGAGAATTTAAGAAAGGAAACTACTTGGAATCCACAAAATGTAGATCAAAAACTTCACCAAGAATTAGGTAATGTTTTTACACAAATACTTAAAGATGCAGGGGTGTTTAAACTTAACCAGCAAGGGAAAGAAGCCTTCCTCAGGTTTTGTGCCACTTTCAGCCAGATGTAGTGTTTAATATTTATGTAAAAAATAAAATTATAATATTATTAAAAGGATTTATTATATTGCATCACTCAATTTATGTTTTAGAAGGTTTCTTAATTTTTTTTAGTGTAGTTTTATTAACCGGCAGTTTTTGGGGAAATTTTAAAAATTTCAACACTTTACAAAAATCATGTTTAATTTTAGTTTTTATCTGTTCTCTTTTACCGTTTATCACTGGAATTATGCCACTAATTCTAAAATAAAAAGCACCCAAGTTTAAAATTAACCTTCTGAGGTGCTTTTTATTAATAAAGATTTTATTTAATCAAATAATTTTATCTAAGGAGTTCTATCAAATAAAGTCCAAGTGAGAGTTGAAGTATAATCTAAACCATTCAGTTTACTATCAATAGCTGGACTTTTAACTGTTAAAACTTGTTTTTCTGTAATCATATTGCCAGTTGCAGTAGATAATACTTGCTCACTAAATAAATTAGCAAAAATGACATTACTTGCATAAGAAGCCGCTAATGAGACCCCTGATATGTGTAATATTACGATATATAATTCGCTTATTTGGACTAAAATATGATGAAACTACACCACATCAATCAGTACCATGCAAATTTATATTGTTCATAACAAAAATAGAAGTATAGTCATCTGACCAAAGATTAATTCAAGCATTTTCATATGGACCATTAATTTTTAAAGTATGCTTGGCCTCTGTTGTATCAGTATCATCTAGTACTATACACCCCTATTAGGTATCTGATTAAAATCGGAAAAATCTTGAATTTGCTGGTAAACATCACCCGTCTTTAAACGTGCTTTTATTTCATCAATGATAAATATAGATTTAAATTATTATTACTTAAAATTAGAAATTATTTAAATTTGTCCTGTGTTCATGCTAACAATTAAAAATTAGAAATATGATCACTTTATCAAAAATATTTTTAATGATTAGTCTCCATAAATTAAAAATCAATTAATAGTCAAAAAAAGGTACAATATTTATCATTTGATTGCTAATTAAATCAGATTTTAGAATTTGTAAAATTTTTAATTAACGAAGAAGATTTTTTTGTTTGTTTTGCTCATAAATTCTATTAATAATAAAAATAATTATATTAAATATTTTTTTCTTAATTTTTTAAGATCATTACTAGTGAAATTCAATTTATCCTCGGCATATTTTTCAAACGATCCAGAAATATTAATTAGAGTATCTAATGCTGAATCTAGATAAGAAGAATTAGCTAATTGAAGTGAACACAAATATTTTAAAACTAATTCATTATTTGTATATTTCCTATATGTTGCCAAACGTTTTGCATTACGATGTTGATTATATTTCTTTGTTAAAAGGTAATCACGCATAATTACATCTTTATCAACTCCTAATAAGCCTAATATTAGAGCGGTACCCCATCCTGTACGATCTTTGCCACCTTGGCAATGAAAAAGTACGGGTCCAGAAGCAGTAACTACCATTTGCAAAAATCTACCATATGCCTCTTGGGATGACTTAGAAGCAACCATGTCATGCATTTGAATAATCATCTGATTTTGCATTTGAATTAGTTTTTTTTCACCACCGGGACTTTGAGATATCTTCTCTAATTCTCTTACACGCCTTTCATCATAATTTTTAGGATTAGGAATTTTACTTGCTTGGGCTGCAATAAAAGCTTTTGGATCAATTTCTTCATGATTTTCTTCACCAACTGAAACATCAGGATTTCGACGAATTTCAGGAGCTGATCGGAGATCAATAACCGTATTAATTTGTAGAGTCTTTAAAAATTGTGTTTCCAAAGAATTTAAATCACTTAATGCATCACTACGGTATAAGTAACCCCATTTTACTATTCCGTAATTACTTTGATATCCTCCTAGATCTCTTAAATTAGATAAATTTGTTAAAGTTAGATGTCGAACACTGCCAAAATAATTCTGAGAACCAATTGATAATTTCAAAAATAGGCGTTTTTGCGGACAAGGATCTTCCATTTCAAAAGCGCCATCTGTAAGATTTACTGGAATCTGAAAAATTTTTGAATGAAATTGAGGTTTATTATATCCGGTTAACTGTCCAACAGCATTAAGTGGGGGTTTTATTTTTATATTAATTTGATTTTTCAAACGATTCATCTGAAGTGGTTTTATTACCAATAATTATGTCTCCTTACTAATATTTTTTAAAAACCAAAAATTGTAAATACTTCTATTAGTCTCTTGTTGATGAAATTTATCTTTTTTAAAACTTAACTTTTCATTAATTAAAATCTACTACCTTTAATTCAACCATTTTTAGATTTATATGAAGATTAATCTCTAAAAATCTAAAATAGCGCAAACAAAACCAATGCCGTTACCTGTTAGGTGGCTTCGATTTTCATTTCTAAACCTATTTTAATTATAGGATCTTTAAGGTTTTCAATAGCTATAAATCAATAATTTTTTACATAATTATTCAAATTAGTATAGAATTTATTTTCATTTAATTAAAATTAATAATCTCTTCATTAGCTGTAAATCATAAAATACATCTTTACCTAAATATTTCTAATTAAAACAACTACAATATTAAATCTCAAAAATTACAACAAGAAGTTAATTCTAATTATACCGCAAATATGAGGAATTATTTTCAATTGAAATTTAATCTAAGCATTCATATCATATCAAAAATTTTATAATGCTATGATTATTATCATAAAAAAGTTAAAATAAGAAAAGACAATTTGAAAATTATAAAAAGTATATACTAAAAATAAATTATTACTTAATTACTGTAATTGGAGAAAATATGAAAAACGTATACTTAAATCATGACGGTAATATTGATGATTTCATTTCCTTACTATTATTATTACAAATGCCAGAAATAAATTTAATAGGAGTAGGAGTAATCGATGGTGATGGCTATGTTGATCCAGCAGTTAGTGCTTCTCGCAAAATCATTGACGCTTTTGGTCAAAATTCTCAAATCAGTGTTTCTCGTTCAAATTCACGAGCCATACATCAATTTCCTAAAGAATGGAGACTTACAGCTTTTTCTTTTAACGATTTACCCATTTTAAATGAGAGACAAAACTTAAAAACACCCTTGACTTCTCAACCAGCTCATTTGGATTTAGTTGAAAAAATAATGCAATCAAAAAGTAAAGTTACCTTAGTAATGACTGGCCCATTAACAGATTTAGCTCGGGCAATTATGGTAAATCCTCAAATTACAGATAATATTGCTGAACTGTATTGGATGGGTGGATCTCTGCATGAAGCTGGCAACGTTGATGAACCCAATCACAACGGTAGCGCTGAATGGAACGCTTATTGGGATCCCGAGGCAGTGAAAACGGTTTGGGACTCTAATATTAATATCGTTATGGTTGGTCTAGATAGCACAAAACAAGTTCCTTTAACCCAAAAATTAAAATGGCACTGGGCTAGTTTGAGACGCTATCCTGCTTTAGATTTAATTGGACAAGGATATGCTTTAGTTCATTCTTTTGAAGCAAATTCCACATATTATTTATGGGATGTACTGACAACTTTAAGTTGCAATTATCCACAAATAATTACAACCGAAGAAACTAAAAGTAGTGTAAATTTGAATGAACCTGAAGCAGGAAGAACTTATTATAATCCTGAAAGTGGTCGTCCTTTAACTTTTGTTACTTCTGTTAATGCCCCTAAATTTTTTGATAAAATTGATGAGTTAGGCCGTAAAGCCTCCTATAATTGGAAATAGTAATTAAATTAAATAAGCAGTTTATAAAACTGCTTATTTATTTATAAAAGTAAAATTACTATAATTATTATTAATAATAAAAAAGTTTAATCTTTTAGTCCATGATTCTTAATCACTTGTTGATACCAATAAAAGCTTGCTTTCGGTATTCTCCTTAAATCTTTTAAATCAAAATCTGACCGATTAACATATATAAAACCATAACGCTTTTTAAATCCTTGATGAGAACTTAATAAATCTAATACTGACCAAGGACAATAACCAACTAAATTAACTCCATCTTCAATCGCCTTATAGCAGGCTACAATATGGTTACGCAAATAGTCAATACGATATTGGTCATTAATTTCTCCCTGCTTATTAATTTTATCAGCAGTACCTAAACCATTCTCGGTAATAATTAAAGGTAAACGAAATTGGTGATAATATTCATTAAGAACTAGCCTTAAACCTAATGGGTCAATTTGTGCACCATACTCTGAAGCCTTTAGTTGTGGGTTATTCACAATTTGAAAATAACCATATAAATCAAAATCAATGTCATTACGCCTCATACCTAAAGAATGATTATTATCAGTTGGTAAATACTGAGCCATTAAAGTCCGATAATAATTAACGGCAATAAAATCTGGTTTAGCAGTAGCTAAAATTTCTGAATCATCTGGTAAAGTATTTAACTTAACTCCAATTTTTTTTAAGTAATTTAAATAATAACCAGGATATTTGCCATAGCAATACATTTCTAAAGCATAATTAGTTTTAAAATTATCATTCATTTTAGCTCCCCATACATCTTCTGGTTTACTAGTAGCAGGATAAGTCATTGTTGAGGAAATTGCTGGGCCAAATTTTCCATCAGGAATTAATTGATGGCCATTAAGGATTACTAAAGCATTAGCTAAAAACATATGATAATCCATTTGAGCGCGTACTTGTTCTCTTTTTTCTAAAGGTGTATTCCACAGATTCATGCGTTCATCAACACGAATCATTAAATTTTGTTCATTAATTACTTGCCAATATTTCACCCGGTCACCAAAACACTTAAAGCATATTTCGGCATAGCGACAAAAAGCAATAACACAATCACGATTTTCCCAACCATTGTATTTTTTAGCTAAAGCTAGCGGTAAATCAAAATGATACAAAGTTACAAACGGTACAATATCAGCAGCCAAAAGATCATCGATTACATGGTTATAAAAGTCAATACCTGCTTGATTAATTTCTCCATCTCCGTCAGGAATAATTCGACTCCAAGCAATAGAAAATCGATATACTTGCAACCCCATTTCTTGCATTAATTTTATGTCTTCATGATAATGATGATAAAAATCGCTTGCTACCGTAGAATCTGCTTGTATTTTTGAGCGTTTAAAAGAATTAAAATCAGCAACACTTTCACCTTTGCCGTCTTCATTCCAGGCACCTTCAATTTGAAAAGCCGAAGAAGAAGCTCCCCATAGAAAACTTTTATTAAACTTTTTCATTAAATTTAACCTTCTTCTTTTTTTATAAATAATAAATCATCATTTAAATCAACATTAGCTACAGTAGTCGCTCCGATTGCGGCGTATTTATTAGAATTAGTAATGATAATCGAAGTCGTTAGATCATAACCGGCTTTTTTTATTGCTTCAGCATTAAAAGTAATAATTGGATCACCTCTTTGTAACTCTGCATTAACAGCAACCTTTTTTTCAAAATATTTTCCTTTTAGTTCGACAGTATTAATTCCAATATGAATTAACATCTCTACGCCATTATCCAAAATCAAGCCAATGGCATGCATTGTGGGGTAAAGTACACTAACCTTACATTTAGCTGGAGCGACGACAATCCCTCGACTAGGATTAATCGCAACACCTTTTCCCATAGAACCAGAAGCAAAAACATCATCAGCAATTTCATTTAGCGGAATAACGTTGCCAGCAAGTGGTGACCCAATTTGAAAATCACTTTGAGCTAAAGTTATTTCATCGGTAACAGCTGATTTTGGAGCCAAAGTAGTTTCTTGGGTTGTAGATCCAGTTATATCCATCGCTTGAGCTACACCACTATCACCGGCCGGTAAATCTTTAAAGCCAAAAATTATGGTTAGGGCACATGCTCCAAAAAAGGCAATGGCACACCCCAAAAGATAACATACAAAAGCCTTAGTTCCAGCACTTGCATAAACAGGAATCGTCAAAATTCCCTGATTAGCAAAAGCATTACCCAATGAACCTCCCCAGCCCATCAAGCCGCCACCAAGAGCACCACTAATAACCGCATAAATCATTGGTTTTTTTAATCTTAGATTAGCACCATAAATCGCTGGTTCGGTAATCCCAAATAGAGCAGTTACTGTAGCTGATGCTGCAACTGTTTTTAAGTTTTTATTTTTAGTTTTCAAAAATACTCCTAAAGCTGCACCAGCTTGAGAAAAATTAGCTGCACCAGCAAAAGCTAATAAATTTTGATGACCTGTTTTTGCAACATCATTAATTCCAATCGGGATAATTGCTCGGTGTGCACCAAAAATAACCAAAATGCACCAAATACCACCTATAAAAGCTCCTAAAAGAATTGGGCTAAAGTGCATAATATAATAATATAGCCAATTTACAAATTCACCTAAATAGTTGCCAATAGGTCCAAAAACAATTAAAGTTGCCGGTATCATAACTAATAGTGAAAGAGTTGGTACCATAATAATTTTCAAAACTTCAGGCATAATTTTGTCAATAAAACGTTCAACATAAGAAAGAATAAAAACAGCTATGATAATTGGAATTACTGAAGAAGTATAATTAGCTTTAGTAATTCCTATTCCAAATAACGTAACTGGTGTTTTACCTGTCATTAAAGTAACAATTGCTGGATAACAAAGAGTTGCTCCAATAATCATTGCAATATATTCATTAGTTTTGAAAACTTTAGCTGCCGCCCGAGCTAAGATAATTGGCATAAAATAAAATAAAGCATCCGATGCCGCATTTAAAATGATATAAGTATTATTAGTTTTTATATCTACGTGAAAATAATTCATTCCAATTAAAACAGCTACCGCTAAAATCCCTTTAAGCATTCCCGATGCCGCAATCGCAGGAACTGTTGGCGTAAAAATAGCTGAAATTACATTAAGAATTTTTGTACCCCAACCTATTTTTTCACTATCATTAGTTGAAACATTGTTTACTTTACCAATTAAAGGAGCTATGGCTTCATAAACCTTATCTACTTTGTTACCTAAAACGACTTGAAATTGTCCACTAGCTTCAACAACTTGAATTACTCCTTCAATATTGGAAATTACATCTTTATTTGCTTTATTTCTATCTTTAAGTACAAAGCGCAATCGTGTAAAACAATGAGTCAATTCAGATATATTTTCCTTACCACCAACATTTTGTAAAATCTGGTGTGCAGTTTTTTGATAATCCATAAAAATATCACCTCATTTCTTTAAAATTAAAAAAACCAAACATGGTGAATTGTTCATAAAAAATCTAAACATATTCACTTACATTTGGTCATACTGATTACATGTATGTTAAACAAATATAAATTTTTACAGAGAAGAATTTAGCATGCTTACAAAAAAAAAGCAATACTAAAATTTAGATTTTCTTTTCAAAATTAAAGAGTTCTATAAAAAAAGCTAAAATATGTTAATAGACGTTATATTATATATTCATTAAAATTTAAATAAATATTATATTTTTAATGCTTACTATATTTAAAAGTAAATTAAGCTCAAACTAAAGAACTTTTAATTTATATGTAAAAACTATAATGGTAAAACAATAAAGCCGCCATGGGGTGCTGGCACACTAATTTTACTTATATAAGTTAAAATTGCTGTTATAGCTGAACCGATCATAAAACTAGAAATATTTAAAATTGGATTTTTCGTTGCAAAAGAATAACCCCTTCAGTAATATAAGTAAAACCCAAGAGAAAATTAAAATATCCAGTAATTCCTTAGCTCTAACAGCTTTTTTATTAAATATAACAGCAAAACCTGTAACTAAAGGTGAAGTAATACAAGCCGCGGATAGCCATAAATAAATAATTTCCTTGAGCTAGTAAAGTAGTTCCTGTGACATAATCAGCTTTATTAATTGATCCACCCATATCTGCTACACACATGATTCAAACAATAATAATACCTTGAGTCTGTTCAATTTCTTCTGCTGTAAAATTATTTTTAATTCCGGTTTGTCCATGAGTTTCAACTTTTATTGAAACATTTTGCTTTTTAGCAGTTCCCTCCATAGCTTTCTGAGTTATGTAAGTATGAACAATTCCTGTTAGACATCCAGTTACCGCTAAAATTTGATATTTAGCCATTCTAATTCCCTCCAAGTTTTTCAATTTCAATTTGCTTTTTTAATTCTGCAATATCAGAAAAATCTGTTAATCCAGCTCTAAATGCAGTCGAACTCCCTGCAGCAATACTATTTTGTAAATTGAATGAAATTTTTTGCCCTTTAATTATTCCAGCAATAAAAGTACCTAACATCGTATCTCCCGAACAAGCAGTATTTATTACTTTACCTTTAGCTGCATTCCCAAAAAGCACTTTATCTGGATCCACATAAAGAGCCCCTTTTGAACCTAATGATAGTAGTACACGCTGTGCACCTCTTTTTATTAATTCCAAACATAAATCGCAAAAACCCATTAAATCCGGCTTATCTGATAAATTAAACCATGACATTATTTCTTCTTCGTCTGGTTTAATCAAAAAAGGATGATGTTTTAATATTTGCATTACTTCAGAATAACTAGTATCAACTACTAAATTAAAACCGTTAATACAAGCTGATTGAGCAATCTTATTCAAAATAATTGGTGAAATTCCTTGAGCAAAGCTACCTGAAATAATTAAAAAATCACTAGCTTTAATATTTTTTATCTTTTTCATTAACTTATCTATTGTTATAGTATTTACATACGGGCCTGGATTAACCAATTTATACTCATTATTTCCTTCTAACACCCGTGTAAAAACATTAATTCTAGTAATTCCTGGTGTATATAAAAAATCAGTAGCAATATCATGATCATTTAGATAATCTACAATGTATCTCAAAGTAAATCCCGCTCCAATACCCATCGCGATATTATCTATCCCTAACGCTTTTAAAATTAACGAGACGTTAACTCCCTTTCCATTTGCTTGAACATCATAGCTTTTAGTCCGATTAACAATATCTTTTTTTAAATGTTCAGTTTCAATAAATAAATCAATTGCCGGATTTAATGTTAATGTATAAATCATTTTTCCTCCAAACTTCATTATTATTGTATGATAAAATTATTTTAAAAGGCTTATAAAAAATTAAGTAACACTGAAAACTATCTTTGAAATTATATTGATTAATAGCGTCATCAAATTTCTAATCTTTAAATTATTCAACTTAGTGAAAGAACTATTATACGAGCTATGAAAAAACGAAGTTACAGTGTTTATACCAACTTTCGTTAAACTGTAATTCAAGAGAATAACAATTTAAATAGTTTCCCAAAATTTAAAGATATGAACCAAAAAATTAAAATTGCAAAAAAGTTTATATTTTTGCTCAGGGATTTTCTGAAATGACAGCTTGGAAAATGCAAATTAAATTAGAATTATTAGATAAAAATGTAGAGTTTCATGATGATCCTAATATTATTATCCCAATTAGTAATCGCATTAAGCGCAGTAACTTAATTATTTTTTTCATTAAATGGTGAAACCTATTCTTTATTTAATTCTGGTCAAATTATCCTAAAAAATCGGGTTTCAACCATAACGATAACTACAAATAATCGAGGAAAATTAATCAATTAGTCAGAAATTGCTTTTAGCGGTTATAAGCAAAAAAGCTTATTTTTCCTGAGTTTGAAGTACATTCTCGTCTGCCGCTCAAAGTAATTAGTCGTTTTCTTTAAACACTCATGCAATACGCATTCAAAATGATATGGTTACTTCAAATATACAAAAAGCACTAAGTAAATAATACTCAGTGCTTTTTTACTTCCATTAATATATCAACATAAAATTTCTTTAAATACTATTTAGAATAAACTGCATAAATTGCATCTACCCATTGATTTTTGCCAACATAGTAGAACCCATTTTGTATACCTTTAACTCGCCATTTAGTATTAGTTAAAAGTTTTCGATGATGGTCATAATCACAATTAGTTGTTGCATCTTGCCAAATGTTAACACCATATCCCGGAACATAATTAATTTTAATTACCCCAGTTAAAGGTTTAAAGTAAATTGGTTTAAAAGTGACATATTGACTATCAATCCACTGATTTGATCCTACGCGATAATACTTAACTCCATCATAATGAGTTGCAATACCACTAATTTTCCAGGCACTACCATGAGGTAGTCTTTTTCCAGTAAACAGTTTGGCTGGCTCACGATAAACGTTAATACCGTATCCTGGTTCATAATCAATATATCCAATTTGCTGAACTTTTTGATAATCCCAAATTTTAGTTAAGTTCTCGTGTGCTTTATTAAGTAATTTTGTAGCATTATCTACATCATTCTGTGTAACTTTACTTTGTTTTAATAATTCTCGTGCGTTTTCAGCGGCATTTTTATAATTTGTAACACTTGATTTGGTATAAATTTCAAATTTGGAAACTAACTCATCATATATTTTCAAAGATTGTCGTAAAGCTGTTAGATCAACTTGACTAGTTATTGGATTAATTGGTTTTAATTTATTTAAAATATCATGTAAACTGCTAACAGCTGTAGAAACATCTTTAGCAGATGCATTAACATCATTAACAACTTTTTGAGCTTCAATCATTGCTTGCTTTACCTGCTTAATAGTTTCTAATGGGTATTTAGCAGATTGATTAATTACTTCTTGTGCTTGATCAATCAAAGCCATTAACTCATTTTTGTCCACTACTGGTAAACTTGGATCAACAGGATCATTAGGTAATTGAGGATTCGATTGTTTTACTAAATTATTTAAAGCAGTTTTAATTGCTTCCGTAGCATCATCTACTTCTTTTTGACTAAAATTATCTATTTGACTTATTAATTGTACCCCTGTTTCCAAAGCTTTTCTTAATGTTGCCCAAGAATTGCTAGTATAATCTTGTTCATTTAATTTTTCAGCATTAGCAATTTGCTGTTTTAAATCTGCAATATCAGCAATTTTAACTAATTCATTAATTGCCTTCTCTAAATTACTATTTGAAACATCTACCTCGTTTTGACTGGTGTTATCCTGATCTTTAATAACTATTGCCTGTTGCAAAGCTGTTTTTAGTTTTGAATAAGATTGTGCCGTATAAGCATCTTCTTTAATTTGCTGAGCTTTTTTTATTGTATCTATTAACTTACTTTTATCAACAGGAATATCAAGGCTAACTTTAACGCTTTTACTTTTACCTGCTAAACCATTGGCTTTAAACAATAAATCTTGCCCAGAAACTGCAAAATCAGAAGTCTCAGTCGTCAATGTTATTGGATAGTTAAAACTAAGTTTAACTGTTCCATCTTTTTGAGTAGGATCAGAAACTGTTATTTGATAATTATTAGCACCTAAGTTTTTAATAATAACTGAACATGCAGAATTAGTACTAAATAATCCTCCAAGATCTTCAACTTTACTCCACACGTTTGCCATAATTTGATCAGAAGTTTTAATTGCTTGGACTTCACTATTATTCAACAATACTTGATAATCTGGCTTTGCTGCTAGCTGAGCTATTTTTTCATTACTTGCACCTGGAACAATTACATATTCATATTTTCCATTCTTAACCTGGGAACCATGTAATGCTGCTAAAGTAACATAAGTATGTTGATAAATTTTATCTGAAGGGAATAAAGGATTAATATTTTGATAACTACCTTGTCGTGTATTCTTAGTAACCAGTACAGGATCATTAGTTTTCCCTAAAATATAACCTACATTATTTTTAGTATTAGGTTCTTGAATGTTAAACCATTTATTAATAGTGGTTGGAAAACTAGAAGCAATTTTTCCATCTTGCCACAATTGATCTGATTCAGGTGTAATTTGTCTTTGATCAAGGATTGTTTCAATATCAGCGCTAGTATTACCTTGAATTTTAGTTCCTAAATTAACAATCTGGCCATTTAATAAGAACCATGACTTTAAAGCACTCAAATCTTGGCCTTGGTTACTCTTATCTAGTGCCATTCCAACACTGGCAGTTGCTCCATCAGTTGCACCGCCAACCCATTTTTGCGGACTCTTTTTAGACTGCTGTGCACCATCATTTAATCTTTGTGTGTCTACAGTAGTTCCAGGTAAACGATAGGGATCGACTGTTGCCCAATAACCTTCACCAAATTGATTTAAATCATCATTATAAAGATAGAACATTCCATCAGCTGTATGCCATGCATGCTTATTCTCTCCATTAATTGATTCATAATTAGAAACTCGGCTAGAATACATACTAATACCAGCAGCATAATTTGAAGCTTTTTGCATTACGCGATCCATTGAAGCATAAATATTTAATGAAGTAAAATCAGCATCAAGAGGCTTTGCTGTTGCCAAAGCGTTTTTTAAACCTGTTATCGCAGCATAATCCCGAGGATTATCAAAAAAGTTATACCTAGTTCCTATTTGCTTAACCCATACTGCAACTGATTGATTTACTTTATCTTTCAATGATTGTGGTAAAGCATCTGCAATTAAAGTTAAATTAGCGATCGTTTCCTTACCAGTTTCTAACTCTGTTGTTTCAGGATTTGTTCCGGGTGCCCGGGAAATACTTCTTCCAGATACCATCGAAGGCATACGACCTTCTACCATTAATTGTAAAAATCCTTGATCAATAAAATTAGCAATATTCTTAAATTGTTCTTCACTAATTGCCCACTGCGTATTAACTAATAAGGATGAAATTCGAGCAATGCCCTTTATCATTTCATTACCATAACTGCCATTATATGGAATACCAATATGCTGAATAAATGAACCATCAGCATAAATTCCTTCACCTTGAGTAACCAATTGCATTGCTTTAGGTAAATTGTCTTTTACTAAAGCCATTCGTTGATCATCTTCTAATAAAATTGCAGTAGCTAATACAGAAATTGAAATATCAGTCAAATTAGCTCCGGTAGCCACTGATGAAGGCCAACGCACATTAGGATCACGATCATAGCCTAAAAGCGGTTTTACGAATTTTATTAATTGATCATGATCTTGCTTTACTAAATCGTCATTTAATAAAATTAAAATATCATCTAATTGTTGTGCAGAACCAATTTGCCAATCCCACCAATTACCAGTTGAATAGCTACCATTGTACTTTTTATTATCAACCATAAAATTAAGTGCATCAATTATTGCTTTATAAACTTCAGGTTTTTGGTATTGATTACTTAATGGATTATAATACCCTAATGTTAATATTTTAATGTTAGTAAAAGTAGTCGTATAGTCCGCAGATACAGTATCGGAAGACTTTTGAGGCCAAATTCGTTTTCGACTAGTGCTGCGATCCATACTTTGCCAAAGTTCATCACTTTGTTTTGCTAAATCTGTTAGATATTTTTTAATATTTGGATCACTTAAATCAGGCTTAGTAGCAATTAAACGTTCTCGCCATTTTTGTCGCATTACAGCGTATTCCGGTTGATTCGTTTGTACAATCAATTCCATAGTAGCTTTAATAGATGTTTCAGGTACTTGCGCTGTAATCGTTGTTGTTCCAGCTTTTAACCCTTTTACCTGACCTTTTTCTACCGACGCAACCGAAGGATCAGAACTAGTCCAAATTAATTTATCTGCTGCTGGTTTCAAATCTGCGGGATCGGACTGATAATTTAAAACTTTACTATAGCCTACACTTAATTTTTGAGACGTTTGATCAAAAGTTAAACTTTTAATTGATCGAGATTCTGCAAAAACCTTAATTTCATATAAACTAGATCCATAATACTGGTTGTTTGCCGGATTCAACCACATTTTATTTTGTTGATATTTTATATAACGAGTAGTTATCGAATTAAAAGTTATCACACGTTGAACTTTTTGCCCTTGTGTACCTTTTGTCATATTATAGACGGAATTAAAGTTTTTACCGTCTGATGAAGCTAATACCTGATAAGAAGGTGATTCAGCATGAAATAATAATTGAATCTCACTTACCTTTTGAGCTTTTCCTAAATCAATGGTTAACCATTGATCATCAGTTTTTCCTGCAGACCAACGAGTATTTTCATCCCCATCAACTACTTTTTCTCCTATAAATTGTGGATATTTCCAATCACCTTTTAGTTTATCACCTTCAACCCCAGAATAAGTTACCGGTTGATTTAAAGCTAAATTTACCCTTGTGTCTTTAGAATCACGAAAATTAATCGGGGATTTAGATAAATTTGCTGAATTATAATTTTCTATCGGCGCAGCGATTACAGAAATATCGGAACTAACGGAGTTTATTAAAAATAAAATTGCCAAGAACATTTCTCCAAATTTACGCCATCTTTTGAGCATTGTCGTTTTCCTCTCTTAATTTAAATTGAATACAACAAAGCTATTAACTTATTGTGAAACTTTATTTCATATTTTTCGATAATAGACTTGTTTACAATTATCAGTATAACTCAATTTCTTTTAAGCGCAATCCTAACATTTATTCGGCTTTTAATGAATAATTGCCATTAAATTTTATTTGAATATTTAAAACTTAATTTCATAAAATTCCACAAAAGTTCATTACACTATTAAAACTTTTAAAGAATGATTTTTTTCCTTTTAATAATTACTTTCAAAAAAAAATATAAAAAAAAACAATCCGCTTTGGATTGTTTAACATCTCCGAAAATAACTAACTAGAAAAGTTAACTGTTTAGCTTAATTACATTGAAATCGTATACTCAACACGATCACATCGTACAAATGATTTTGAAAAGTGAATGACATCATCATTAACAAAACTTGTCTTATCTAAAACAAATAATGGGTCACCTAATGTACACTCTAAAAGGTCGGATAAACTATGATCGGCTACTATACCATTAATTTTAAGTTTAGAACGGTTAATATTAACTTTATATTTTTGCTTAATCATCTCATAAAAAGAATCATGTTTAGATAAATTTTCCGGTAAATTTGGAAAACGGTCTGTTTCGACATAAATGTTATCTACCCCAATTGGAATTTTATCTTCAAGCATTAGTCTACTTATTAAGGTAATTGGAGTCTGTCGGGATAATTTTAAATTATCTGCAATTTTGGAATCAGATATCGCCACATCAATTTTTAAAATCTTACTTGTAATTTTATGACCTTTCGAAGCTAAAAAATCATTAAACCCAAATGAATTTTTACCTAGAGGCATTGTTTCCTTAATACTTAAAACAAATGTCCCTTTACCTCGCACTTTTTTAACTAAATTTTTTTTCACCAAAATTTGAACTGCTTGACGAATTGTAATTTTACTTACTGAAAAAGATTCACATAATTCTGTTTCCGTGGGTAATTGTTCACCTGGTTGATATTTACCTTGTAAAATATCAAATTCAATTTCCGTTGCTACTTGTTGATACAATGGTTTATTTTTCTTAAGATCCATTACCCTATGACCATTCAATTTAAAAATTTACAAAATTCCTAATGCTCCAAGAATTATTCCTACTACTATTATACCAATCAGTAAAAAATTTGTATTAATTTTCCTTTTAATTAAATAATATATGCCTAAAGTAATACCAAAAGGTAAAAGTTTTGGAAAAATTTGATCCAGCATTTTCTGAATACCTAATTTAGCACCTCCAGCAGCAAATTTCAAAGGTGTAGTAATATCAACCATACTGGCTACCATACCACCAACAACAGCTAATCCAACAATGGAAGCAAATTGCATCACTCGATCCATCAATCCCTCTTCGTAGAGTTTAGCTAGATAGGTTTTTCCAGATTTATAACCTAAAAAAGTTCCATAATAAGATGCTAACAACGAAGGGATCATAAATAAACCAACTGCTAAAATAGGTCCTAAAATACTACCTTGCTTAGCAAAGGAAAGACCAATCCCAAATGTAATAATCCTAATTGTTCCTTGAAAAAATGAATCACCAATTCCAGCAAAAGGTCCCATTAAACTGGTCTTAATCATTGAAATTGACTCAGTATCATAATCTCCATTACTATTAGCATTTTCCTCTTCCATTGAAGCAGTCAAGCCCATAATAAACGGGGTCATTTGTGGCGTACAATTATAAAACTCCATATGTCTTTGATAAGCCCGCTTTTTTTCTTCTTCATTATCAGCGTAAAGTCGATCTAAAACTGGAGCCATCCCATACATATAGCCCATATTCATTTGTCGTTCATAATTCCAAGAACACATAATAGCCATGGAATGTAAAAACACTTTTACTAAATCTTTTTTAGTTAATTGCTTTTTCTCAACAGTCATTATTGCTCCTCTTCTTTTTCTTTACGACCATAAACAACTTTATCCATAATGAAGGCTAAAATTACCGCAAACAAAGTTAATCCAATTAAGTCTAACTTCGAGTAAGCTACAATTAAAAACCCAAACAAGAAATATAAGAAAAGTTTCTTACTTAACATCGTACTTAACAACATTGCAAAACCCAGAGCTGATAAAAGATTTCCAGCAACAGTTAATCCATGGGTAATCACTTTTGGAATCATGTCAACAATATCTTTAACTGAATTTGCTCCAAAATAGATAGTTATAAAGATTAATAGAAAATAAAGAGTTGCATTTAAAGCAAATGCCCAATAAACATGAATATGCTGTGCTTTTTTAAATTTACCTTGTTTAATTGCTTTATCAGCTGAATGACCAAATTGAGCCATTATCATTCGCATTAAAATATCCAAAAATTCTGCCGCTACTGCAATTGGTAGTGCAATGGCCAAAGCAGTTTGAGTACTTGCATGAGAAATAATTGCAAAAGCTGTCGCAATAACACTTCCAATTTGCATATTGGGAGGTGATGCTGCACCAATTGCAACAAATCCCATCGAAATTAATTCCAGCGAAGCCCCAAGAATTATTCCTTGAGAAAGATTCCCCAATACTAAACCTGCTAAGGAGCTTAATATAAGAGGTCGACCAATATTTTGACGACCAATCCAACGGGAATCAATCACTCCTACAACAGATACGAGTCCTAACAAAATTGCCTTAATTAACATTTTCTCACCTCACAATCATTAAATTAATAAAAACTAAAAGTTTGCTTTTTCTACTGGAGATGAAGGTACTTGTTGAATAAAAATTTTCACACCCTTAGATACAATATCTTTAGTTGCTTTTAATTCTTCTGAATTTAAATAAATTGCTTGTCCATAGGACTTTGAGCCCTCTTTTTTTGCAATCCCGCCATAATTTATTTCTTTGATTTCAGGTATATCTTGAACTAATTGTAATGCCTGTTGAGGGCCTTTAACTAAAATCATAATTTTATCTTTAGGATTAGTCTCAACAATTTCTTTAACTTTAGCTACTTTAACAATATCTAATTTGGTATCAGCAGGTTTTGCCATCTTTAAAGCCATAGAAGCAATTGGATTACTCTGAACAAGGTCATCACCTACAACAATATGGTCAATATTATATTGTTTAACCCATGAAAAAATTACTTGACCATGAACTAAGCGATGATCGACTCTAACAATTTTAATCATAATTTTTCCTCAAATTTTTAAATTAATACTCTTCATGCCACATATAACGTCTGACTTCTAAGGAATGTCCTCTCTCATAAGCAATAGCTTCTACCATTTGTCTAATTACAACTCCTGACAAAATAGCGGCAATATAAGGTTTAGCAACATCGACAACATTATCAAGTTTAAAATCAGCTTGATCTAAAACTGTTAACTTATCTGTATATTTAGGGGCAAAATTCTCAACTCTTTGATCTAATTCACGAGTATTTCCAATACTTTTAATCATTATGAAAGGTACTTGATCGTCAGTAATTTCAAAAGGACCATGGAAATATTCACCAGAATGAATTACTGCTGAATTTATCCATTGCATTTCCATAAACCAACAGTTAGCTGTAGAGTACATTTCGCCATAATTTATACCACTACCAATTGTATAAATAATTTGATCTCGTTTATTATCCTTAGCCCATTGGGTAGCTAAATCTTGATATTGATTTTTAGTAATAATTGTTAAATCTTGTAATTTATTCAGTTCCTCAAAACATTTATCCCATTTAGAATCATTAGTGAAATATTTCAAAAGTTTAAAAATTAAACCATAAAAAACTGGTTTATTTAAATCACTAGCATCTGCATCTGTACCCCAATCGTAATGAATTGGAAATTCTGCTGCTTGCCATAATGGTGATTCTTTTTCATGTGAAAAAGCAATGGTAACTGCCCCAGCTTCACGAGCTTTCTTTGTTGCATTGACCGTTTCTGGTGTGGTTCCCGAGTGTGAAATTGAAATTACTATAGAATGTTCATTAACTGACTTAGGTAAATCATGAACAAATTCATTCGCATTATAAACTTGCGAAACTAGTTCAGTTTCGTGATCAAAAATATATTGTCCTGGCATTAAAACAGCCTGAGAACCACCGCAGGCAGTAAAATAAATACTATTTATTTTCCTATCCTTTAAAGCAGTTAATGCTTGATTAATTTCTTGCAAATGTTCTTCGCGCATGTTAATTGTCCTTTCAAATTATTTAAAGCATAAGATTATATAACATCATATTATCTTCTAAAATCAATTTTAAATGCTTTTGTTATAAATTCAAGATTTTTTTTAAAAAATTCAAAAATTAAATTCTATTAATTTTACTGATTTCGCTTCCATCATTTAAAAATCAGTCTTTATTTTTTTGAAATAGAGTTCAGATCAAAGAAAAATAATTCATTTTTTTGATTTTTAAAATAGAAAAAGGCTCAAAAATGAGCCTTTTACTTTATCGATCTTAATTAATAAATAGTTTCATAAATTAAGCGCGGTTTATCAGCAGTTTCAACAATGCTAATATGATTGTTTAATAAAGCTTTCACTTCTGCCACATCTTGATGATTACTGTAAATAGTTAAAATGGATTCCCCTTCTTTAACTAAATCACCGACTTTTTTATGCAATACAACTCCGACACTATAATCAAGTTGATCATCAATTTTAAGACGACCACCGCCTAACATCATACTGGCAATACCCACTTCATTAGCTGAAAGTTGCCCAATTGTTCCGGTGCGTTCAGCAAGTAAATCAAAATGATACTTAGCTTGAGGCATTATTGAATAATCATCGATTACATGATCATCAGCACCTTGCGCTTTCAGCATTTGGCGAAATTTATCCAATGCTGCACCTGAACTAATTACTTTATCTAACATTTGATAAGCTTCATTAAAACTTTGAGCTTTTTGACCTAAAATAGCCATATAACTTCCTAAAGTTAAAGTGACTTCTTTTAGATCATCAGGACCTTTGCCTTTCAATAAATCAATTGATTCTTCAATCTCCAAGGAATTACCGATTTTATTACCCAAAGGTTGACTCATATCAGTAATTACGGCAATGGACTTAATTCCAGCATTTTTACCGATGTCGACTAAAGCCTGAGCTAATTCCTTTGCTTTATCATAAGTTTTCATAAAAGCACCAGATCCTGTTTTAACATCAAAAACTAAGGCGTCTGTCCCTGAAGCAATTTTTTTACTCATAATTGAACTTGCTATTAAAGGTATGGAATCTACTGTGTCAGTAACATCACGTAAAGCATAAATTTTCTTATCAGCAGGTGCTATATTTCCTGTTGCTCCAATAATAGCCAAACCAATATCTGAGACTTGTTTGATAAATTGTGCTTCACTTTCTTCTACTTTATATCCTGGTATTGCTTCCAATTTATCTAATGTTCCACCAGTATTTCCAAGACCACGGCCGGAAACCATCGGATCAGGAATTCCTGCCGCTGCCACAATAGGTGCCAAAGGAATGCTAACTTTATCACCGATACCACCAGTAGAATGTTTATCAACTTTAATTCCAGGTATTTTATGTAGATCCAAACGATCACCGGAATTTAACATTGCCTTAGTTAATATAGTTCGTTCATCAACAGTCATATTTTGATAATAAATCGCCATCAATAAAGCAGTAGTTTGATAATCAGGAATATCTCCACTTACAACACCGTTAATAAAAAAATTAATTTGGTCTTCACTTAAAGCACCACCATTACGTTTTTGATGAATGATATCTACCATTCTCATGCTAAATTTTTCTCCTATCTATTTTAAATCTGCCAAAAAACTAGTACCGACATCATTTCCTTTTACTTTAAAATTATCCAAAATGGTAGCTCCTAAATCAGCAAATGTTGATCTAGTACCTAAAGAACCACTTGTCTCCATACTTGGTGAATAAGTCAATAACGGTATATATTCACGAGTATGATCAGTTCCCCGAAAAGTTGGATCATTACCATGATCAGCAGTAATCATAAGTAAATCATTATCTTTTAAAGTTGCTAAAACTTCCCCAATTCGAGTATCTAATTCCATTAAAGCTTCACCATATCCCTCAGGATTACGACGATGACCATACATTGAATCAAAATCAACTAAATTTACAAAACAAAATCCAGTAAAATTTTCACCCATAACATGTTGTACATGATCCATACCATCCATATTACTTTCATTATGGTAACCTTCATCAATTCCTTGACCGGAAAAAATATCATTAATTTTTCCAACGCCAACAGTATGAATGCCACTATCTTGTAGATAATCAAGAACCGTTTTACCAAAAGGTTTTAAAGAAAAATCATGACGATTAGCGGTTCGAATAAAATGATGGCTATCTGAACCAACGTAAGGACGTGCAATTACCCTACCAACAGTATACTGAGGCCCATTAACCAAACTACGAGCATATTCACAGATTCGATATAATTCTTTAACCGGAATAATAGCCTCATGCGCCGCAATCTGTAATACAGAATCTCCAGAGGTATAAATAATTAAATCCCCTGTTTTCAATTGCTGTTCACCAAGTTCTTCAATAATTTGAGTTCCCGATGCAGGACGATTCCCTATAATCTTGCGACCAGAAAATTTAGAAATTTTGTCCATTAATTCAGTGGGAAAACCTTTAGGAAAATAACTTAAAGGTTTTTTGACTGGTAATTCCATCATTTCCCAGTGACCATCCATACTGTCTTTACCTGCCGAAATTTCTTGCATTTTACCATAATAACCCAAAGGATTAGCATTAGCAGGAACTCCTTTAATTGGTTGATTTCGTAAATTAGAAATTCCTAATTTTTGAAAATTCGGCAAATTCAATTCGCCTTTAAAATAATCACCAATGTGTCCTAATGTATCAGCTCCAACGTCATTAAATTTAGCGGCATCTGCTGCTGCACCAGTACCTACAGAATCCATGACAATTAAAAAAATACGTTGATATTTTGTCATAATCTACCTCCTACTTACCTTCTAAAATTTTCACAGTCGCACTAACACCTAATCTGCTTGCTCCCGCTTTAATCATCGCTATCGCCTCCTCTTGAGTGTGAATACCACCTGAGGCTTTAACTCCTAACCGATTACCTACAGTTTTACGCATTAAAACTACATCCTCTACCTTAGCTCCAGAATCACTAAAACCAGTAGAGGTTTTTACATAATCTGCATGAGCAACTTCACAAATCTGACAAGCTTTGACAATTTGATCATTATTTAAATAAGATGTTTCAATAATTACTTTCAATAATTTTGATTCTTGGTGAACGACTTCAGCAACTTTTGTAATATCTGATTTTACAAAATCAAAATTACCCCCCAAGAACTCACCTATATTAATTACCATATCGATTTCCATTGCACCATCTATCATCGCTTGCTTGGCCTCAGCGACTTTAATTTCCGTAGTTGTTGCTCCCAAAGGAAATCCAACAACTGCAATCGGATTAACGCCACTACCTGTTAATTCTTTTGTAACTAAATCAACCCAATGTGCATTGACACAAACTGAAGCAGTTTGATATTTAAGAGCTTCGGCACAAGTTTGCTTAATTTGGGCAGCCGTAGCATTAGGTTGTAAATTAGTATGATCTAAATACTTAGCTAATTGTTCTTTGGTTAATTCCATGATCAAAACCTTTCGTTAACTTTATTATATTTATAAATAAAAAGATTCTAAAATAATCTCATAAAAGCAATTTACCTTTTACTAAATCTCTTCCACTTTAAAATAATCATAACTTAAGCTCAATGTAAAGAAATTTTTATCAACTAAAACTTTTAACAAATAAATTTAATCATAAAAAACAGCCACTATCTTAAATAGTAGCTGTTAATTCTTGATTTTACTACTTGACTCTCCCAAAATTTAGTTAACAATATGGTCACTAATTTTACCTTCAACGATACTCAAAACGTCATCCAATGAAATATCCACCATATTTTGAACTGCAATATTAGTATAAAAGCCAATATGTGGAGTCAAAATTACATTAGTCATTGCCCGTAATTGCTTAAGTTGCTCACTTGGAATTTCTTTGCCACGCAAGTCGACATTAAAAAAATTTTCTTCACCAGTTAAAGTATCCAAAGCTGCTCCAGCAATTTGTTTTTGATTCAAAGCATTAATTAACGCATCTGTATCAACAACTGGGCCACGACATTCATTAATCAAGTAGGCAGTCGATTTCATCTGATTAAAAGCAGCAGCATCAATAAGATTTTTAGATGTTTCGTTCAAATCAACATGCAAACAAATTACATCAGACTCTCTTAATACCTCAGATTTAGATTTAAAAGTTAAAATATTATCTAAATCATGATTAGGTTTAGTATCATAAGCAATTACTTTTGCTCCTAAAGCGTGAAAAAGTTGAGCGCTAGTTCCGCCAATACGGCCTGCACCTATGATTCCAACCGTTAAGGAATGAATTTCAGTAGCTTGTAAACCTTCCCATCGAAAATCCTGTTGTGCCATTCGTTCATCGAACTGGGGTAATTTCCGAATTAAACGCATCGTATGTGTCAAAGCTAACTCAGCAACCGAACGGGGAGAATAAGCAGGAACATTAGTTACTTTCAATCCATTTTCTTTAGCTAAGGCTAAATTAAAATTATCAAAACCTGCAGTTCTAGTGGTTAATTGTTTAAAACCAAATTCTTTCAATTTGGGGTAAACCCGATCATCGATTGGGCCTCGTTGCTGAATAGCTATACCATCATAATCTTTTACCAGATTAATTGTATCCATATTAAGTTCCCATTTTACTGAATCTATTTGCATTCCCTGATGCCTTTTTTCCCATTCTTTAATTGGCGGAATTTCATCATCTCGAACACTTGTTAAAATAAATTTCATTTATCTATTCCTCCTATTTAAATTAATGCTAATTTCAGTGATTATATAATAACTTCTTAATTAAATTACCAAAAAACCTAACAGTTAAAATTTAATCTGCTAGGTTTTTAATCGTATTATTCCTAACAGACTTTTGAACCGTTAGGATTAGATTTATCGTTCAAAATAAACTTTCATTCCTACCGGTTGAACTTTTTCAAAAAGTATAAACGAAAGTACAAATAATTATTCAATTGTCTAAGTTGCATATTGCTCATTTTTCAAACGCTCCTGACTGACTGAATGTATATAATGTAATCTATATACAAGTTAAAAGTCAACAACTTTTTTACTTTATACTTTTTTTAAAAAATAGAAAATATTAGGCTTTTTTAATTACTATTTATTAGAGTTTATGATTTGAGCTATCGGCAAAATCAGGTTCTTCTGACAACTTAGTCCGATTTAACA
Organism: uncultured Lactobacillaceae bacterium; assembly: GCA_945273735.1. Lineage (GTDB taxonomy): Bacteria > Bacillota > Bacilli > Lactobacillales > Lactobacillaceae > Xylocopilactobacillus. The sequence goes on along the minus strand of CALYPJ010000003.1, from coordinate 27,662 downwards.
AAAGGGAGCTTGAAACGACCGAAATTGAACTCAAAGCCATTGCTAAACCTGCTAATTCAGGACTTAAAATCAATCCCCATTTTGCAAAAATTCCTGCCGCAATAGGAATTCCAATTGTATTATAAATAAATGCCCAAAATAAATTAAGCTTTATTCGTTGAAAAGTTTTTTTACTCAACTCTATTGCTTCAACAACGCCCCATAAATTATTCTTAACTAAAACAATTCCTCCTGATTCAATAGCAATATCAGTACCTGATCCCATTGCAATTCCAACGTTAGCCAAAGTTAGAGCTGGAGCATCATTAATTCCATCCCCGACAAAGGCAACTGGTCCCTTTTTTTGTTGCTCTTCTACAACTTTTGCTTTATCTTGTGGTAAAACATTTGCAACAATCCAATCAATTCCTACTTGTTGAGCAATGGCTTTAGCAACTCTTTCATTATCACCGGTCAACATAACTGTTTGTAGGCCTTGATGCTTTAGTGTTGAAATTGTAGGAACAGCTGAAATTTTAGGAGTATCTTGAATTGCAATTAATCCTATAATTTGTTGACCATATCCAACTAAAACAACTGTTTTAGCTTCATCTTGAAGTCTTGTCAATTGAATTTTCAAACTGGAACTTAAAATTTTATTTGTAAATAAAGATTCATTACCTATTAAAGCTTCTTGTCCCTTAAAACTAGCTTTTATACCTTTACCTGCTATAGCAGTAAAATTATTAACTTTTGATATTTTAATTCCTTCTGTCTTAACCTTAGCTAAAATAGCACTTGCTAAAGGGTGTTCGGAATCACTTTCTAAAGCACCAGCAATTTCTAACACTTGTTGTTTAGAACCCACAACATCAGTTACTACGGGTTTCCCCTGAGTAATTGTCCCTGTCTTATCAAAAATAACAGTTTTAATATTATTTGCCGCCTCTAAAACTTCACCATTCTTTATTAAAACTCCCAATTTTGCACTACGTCCGGTTCCTACCATTAAAGCAGTTGGAGTTGCTAAACCTAGAGCACAAGGACAAGCAATAATAACTACTGAAACCGCAAACATCATTGCCTTTTCAGGAGTTTCACCGATAATTACTACCCATATTACAAAAGTCAAAATAGCTAAAATTAAAACTACTGGAACAAAAATATGTGAAACTTGATCAGTTGTTCGTTGAATTGGTGCTCGGCTCGTTTGCGCTTTTTTAACCATCTGTACAATTTGAGAAAGCAAGGTTTGATTTCCTATTTTTTGGACCTGCATTGTAAAAGTACCACTTTGATTAATAGTTGCCCCGATTACTTTTTCACCTTTATTTTTAGTTACTGGCATACTCTCACCAGTCACCATTGATTCATCAAGATTAGAACTTCCTTCAGTAATTACACCATCAACTGGTACCTTTTCACCAGGTTTTACTCTAATCAAATCACCGATTTGTACTTGTTCCAAGGGGATTTGTTGCCACTTACCATTCCGCCAAACATTTGCATCTTTAGCTTGTAAATCTAATAATTTTTCTACTGCACTAGAAGCACTTTTACGCATCTTTGCTTCCAAAACTTGACCCAAAAGAATAAAAGTTATAATAAAAGCAGCGCTTTCAAAAAATACTGGTTGATGACGATACATGGCATAGAGACTATAAAGATAAGCCGTAGTAGTCCCAATTGCCACCAAAGTATCCATATTAGCCTGATGATTCTTAAATGCAGCCCAGGCACTGTGCAAAAAAGGGCGAGCTGATACTAACATAATTGCTGTAGTCAAAACTAATGCCGTCCAATTGCCACCAGGTAACATCCAACCAAAGGGCATACCAATCATATTAATTAAAAGAGGTATTACTGCAATCAAAGAAAAAAAGAAGCGTTGTGTGATCGTCATTATTCTATAATTATCTTTCCGTGAAACATATTCATTCCACATCTAAAGTTTATTTCTCTAGCTTGGTCAGTATTAATTGAAACTGATCTAGCATCACCAACATTTAAAGCCAAATCAAGATTTAAATCTTTTGATTTAACCTCGTGTAAACAAGCAGATGGATCTTCTTGATAAAAAATTATTTGAGCAGGCTCACCTTGTCTAAAATAGACCGTTCGTGGTTGATAACCTTGTTTAATAATTATTTTTTGCGTTTGCATTTATTTTCTCTCTTTCTTAACAATTACTTTTCCATGAAACATATTCATCCCGCAAGCATATTGATACTCTCCTGCCTTACTTGTATCAATTTTAATGGGATGTTCTTTTTTTTCCGGTAAATACTCACTAATTCCCCAGTCTGGAAAAACAACTTGCTCTAAACAACTTGAAGGATCAATTCTATTAAAAGTAATTTGTGCGGGCTTACCTTGATAAACGACAACAGTACTTGGCCGATAGCCCCCGTCTACTTTAACTGTTACGTTTTGTAAATGATTAACATCTGTTCGTGCTGTAACCGCTTTTTGGGGCCGTGGAATTAAAAACCACCAAATAATAAAACCAATCAAAAACAATGCCCCAATTACAATTAAAATTTTGAACATTAGTCTACTCCTATCGTCTACAACTGTAAATATAAAATTAGTATACCTTGAAAATTTACATTTGTAAACAGTAAAAAAATATGGTAATAGTTCTTTTATTACCATACGCATGATTTCTTTTTTTTCAAGTATAAAATTGAATTCATTTTAAAATAAAAAGCGTTAACTTCTTTAAGTTAACGCCTAAATCAATTTTTATGTTTATTTTTTTGTAACTTGGGCTGCAGTTTCACCACCATTTTTGTTACCAGTTTCAACGGTCATTTTATCAACAACGTCTTTACTATTCGTGATTACAACCATTACTGTAGAATCTTTTCCAGCATCTTTAATTGCAGCAAGATCCATTGTACCAATTTCTTGACCAGCTTTAACTTCATCACCAACAGCAATATTAATAGTAAAAGGGGCACCCTTTAGTTCGACAGTATCAATTCCTAAATGTATCAATACTTCAAAACCACTATCTGTAGTAATTCCAATTCCATGTTTTGTATCAGCTACTAAAGTAACTTTGCCAGAAACTGGCGCATAAATCGTTCCCGAACTAGGATGAATTCCAAAACCTTCACCCATCATTTTTTGCGAAAAAACAGGATCAGCAACATCTGATAATTCAATTACCTCACCCGTAAGTGGTGTCTTTATTTCTTCGTCTTTACTTTTATGCAAAAATTTAAACATCAATTTCCTCCTATTTATTGATCGAATCTAATTCATAATGGAACAATTTTTCTCATTAGTCAATTAATAAATTACCCTAAGGTTAGAAAAATTTGAAATTTTAGCTTTATTTTCAATAAGCAACCATAAATAAAAGTATCTTAATCAAAAATGAAACAATTTTAACATCAAAGTAAAGCGCCTTCTTTAGTTTAATTTTTTGAGTATACTATAAGTAAATAAATAAAATTTAGAATAGAAGGTTTAAAATTATTTTCTTTTTTAAAAACCGCACCTGATGCCAAATTTAAGATTCCCGATTCAAAAGTTCATTCAATTTACCGCTTACATCAATTTGGTGTTTTAGTTGCCATCTTTATTGGTTATGCTGGTTACAATATTATTCGACAAGTTTTTAGTACTGAGCAACATGATTTAGGAGGTTTTAATGATTATTCCTCAATTAATTTTAAGTGATATTGATGGAACGCTCTTAAATGACCAACATAAATTATTATCATCAGTTAAAAATGCTATACGACATTATGTTCAAAAAGGCGGACTTTTCTGTTTAGCTTCAGCGCGACCTGCAAAAGCAATGTTTGTTTTAGCATCACAAATGAACTTAAAAGTCCCTTTAGCTACACTAAATGGCGCTTATATTATTAAATTTGATCAAAATAAAACAATTTTATTTGAACAACCTTTATTAAATAAATCGACAATGCAAATTATTCAAATAATTAAAAAAAATCACCTAAAGATTAGTTTAAATTTATATTCAGGAGAGGATTGGTTCATTGAACACCCAAATTATTGGAGTTCCCAAGAAGCTAAGATTACTCAAATTAAACCAAGTTTGATTGATTTTAATTCAATCTATAATCAAAAAAAAATTCATAAGATTCTTTGCATGGGACAATCACAAGTAATTAAACAATTAAGCAATTTGCTAGCTAGAAAAACACAATTAAAAATTACCACATCCCGATCTAAACCCACTTATCTTGAAATAACCGACCAAAGTGTATCTAAATTTGCTGCCCTTAAACATTTAGCTGCTTATTTTTCTATTCCCTTAAATAAAACAATGGCATTGGGCGATGGTGATAATGATTTAACAATGATTAAAAAAGCAGGAATTGGAATTGCTTTAGCCAATGCTTCACCAGCCCTTTTAGCAAATGCTGACTTTATTGTTCCTAGTAATAATGATGGTGGTGTAGCTTTTGCTTTGGAAAAGTATGTCCAAAATAAATGAGTCTTATTTCCCCATTGACATAATAATAAAAGGAAATTATTCTTTATATGTAATTACATATAAAGAAGGGAATTGTTATGAAATACAGTTTAGATGATTTTGCTCAAATGATCGATCATACCAATCTTCATGCTAATGCTTCGGCTACTGATATCAAAAAGCTGTGTTCTGAAGCTAAAAAATATCATTTTAAAATGGTTGCAATTAACCAAGTTCAATCAGCCCTCTGTGCTAAAGAATTAAAAGATAGTAACGTCCATGTAGGAGCAGCAATAAGTTTTCCTTTAGGTCAAACTAGCATTGCATCTAAAGAATTTGAAACTAAAGATGCAATTACTAATGGCGCCAACGAAATCGATTATGTTGTTAATTTAACTGAAGTTAAAAATCATAACTATAATTACATTAAAGAAGAAATGGCAAAAATTGTTAAAATTTGCCATGATCATCATGTTATAGCTAAAGTTATTTTTGAAAATACATATTTAAACAACGATGAAATAAAAAAATTAGCCCAAATAGCAAAAGAAATAAAACCAGACTTTATTAAAACATCTACTGGATTTGGACCTAGCGGTGCCAAAATTGCTGACGTTAAATTGATGAAACAAACAGTCGGTGACACTGTGAAGGTTAAAGCAGCTGGTGGTATTCGAAATAGTGACGACTTTTTAGCGATGATTGCAGCAGGCGCCGATCGTATTGGAACTAGTTCAGGTATTAAAATTATCACCGCTCTAAAACAACGAATGATGATAGATAACGTTAAAAGCATTGAAATAAAGCGAACAATTTAAGCCTTGGTTTTAAATTTTTATAAATTAGCGTAAGATACTGCTATGAGTGATACACCAAAATATCGACAAATAGCCCAAGATCTTTTACACAAAATTCAAGATAATATCTATCCCTTAAACACTTTAATTCCCCGTGAGATTGATTTAGCTCGAATATATCATGTGAGTCGTCCCACTATACGTCAAGCAATACAATCTTTAGTTGATCTAGGTTTACTCGAAAAAAGAAAACATCGGGGAACTTTGGTCAAACAGCAACACTTGCAACAGCAATTCATGCAAGTGATAGAAAATTATAATCAAGAAATTGATCAAAAGGGGTTAATTCCTCAAACTAAAGTATTATTTTTTTCGACAATAGCTGCTTCAACAAGTTTATCTGAACAATTACAGATTAAACCATGCGACTCGGTTTTTAAATTAAGAAGATTGAGATACGCAAATCATAACCCGATAGTTGCAGTCACAACTTATTTACCTCAAGTTTTAGTTCCCGAAATTGAACACGAAGATTTTAATCAAGTATCTTTATATCAATGCTTAAAAGATAATGGGCAAGAAGTGGTTCACGTTCGCCGACAATTGGAAGTTAAAGCAGCTTCTAAGAAAGTAGCTAATCTATTACAAATTGATCCCCAAGATCCAATTTTTTATTTCAAAACTTGGGGTTTTAATAAACAAGAACAAATTGTTGAATATTCTTTAGCCAGTTATCGTGGAGATTTAAACTCTTTTGTTATTGATATTAATCAAAAATCATCTTTAAATCATTTTTCAAATTAAATTAAAACGACCTGTTTCAAAAATTGAAACAGGTCGTTTTAATTTAAAAATTCATTCAAGATCTGCATGACGAGCAAACATTGTTTTTTCAGTTTCTTGTAATTTTGTCATCAATTCCAGAACTATACCGTCAAAAGTTAAAAACAATAATTGTTCAAAGGCTGAACCCATAGGTTGAATTGAAGTCATTTTATCTTGTTGATGCTTGAGTTTAGGTGAACTGCCAGGAAGTACCACAATTTTATCAGCTTTTCGGGAAATAGTTGATGTTGGATCCATAGTTAGCAATCCAACTTTTACACCGTTTGATTTAGCTTTATTTACCAAAGCAACTAAACTTGTAGTTTCTCCTGAACCCGATCCGATAATTAAAATATTATCCACATTTGAATGGGGACTAGTGATATCTCCAACTACACTAACTGATTTACCCAAGTGCATTAAACGATTAGCAAAAGCTTGAATAGCAACTCCTGAGCGACCAGCTCCAGCTAAAAAAATATGCTTGGCTGGTAAAATCATTTTAACTAATTCTTGTAATTGATCGTCTTCCATTAAACTTAAATTATGAGACAATTCATTAATAATAGCTTGAATATTCTGCTTAACACTCATTGCTAACCCCGTTGAATCGCCTGATGTAATTTATGTGCTGCAGCTACAGAATCCGCTTGGTTTAATATCCCCCCACCAACAATAATAATTTCTGGCTTTTCTTTTAAATACTTTTCAATTGTATTTGTTTTAATGCCACCAGCAACCGCTAAATCAGCCTTTTTTACTAAGGGGCGTATTTTTTTCAAATCATCCAGAGGGGTTTGACCAGCGGCTTGAGCATCAGCACCTGTATGAATAGCAATTACATCAACACCAAACTGTTCTAATTTTTCAATTCGATTTAAATCTGTAACATTAATTAAATCAACCACAACCTTCTTATTTCGATCATGTGCTGCTTTTGTTACTCCTTGTATTGTTAAATCATCTGTCAAAGCTAAAACTGTAACATATTCTGCTCCAGCATCAAAGGCTAAACCTGCCTCATAGTTTCCTGCATCCATAATTTTTGCATCACACAAAACTGGCAACTTCGGAAAATTTTGAAATAGCTTTTCTACTGCATTCATACCATAATGCATCATTAATGGTGTCCCAACTTCAACTATATCAATATCATCTTGAATTTTTTCAATTAAATTTAAAGCCCCATTCAATGTGATTGCATCTAGAGCTACTTGTAATCTAGCCTGCAATTCTATCCTCCCATTTCAGCTTTTGTTTTGACTTTTAAGACATTTGACTTTTTTTTCATAGTCATCTATTACTGCTCGTACATTTTGTTGTCCTTTCCAACCGGAATATCCGAACAGTAGCATTCCTAAAGCGCCTAAAACAAATAAGATAATTCCTAAAATTTTTAAGATTAATGACTTCGCATGGTAAAAGTAAATAATAACAATTCCAATTCCACTAATGATAGTCGCTAACTGGAACCAATAACCTAAGTTTTGCAACATATGCTTTTGATAAGCAACCTCTTCTTCATACCCTTTACGTAGTTCCTCTAAGGTCATTTTTTTACCCTTCATCTAAAATCATTCTTATTTAATTTTTTAAAAAGTACTTATTAAACTTAATTTTAAGAATTTAATAAGATAATCCCGGATTAAAGAATCCTACTAATACTCCCAGAAATGAAATAACAACCAATATGACCATTGTCCAAATTGCGGAAACATGTTTTTTAGACATTAACCACCAACAAAATAGAGTAACAATAACTGTTAAGATACCGGGATAAATACTATTAAGTTTATCTTGCAAATTTAAAAAGATTTTACCGTCAGCACCTTTTAATTTTAAAGAAGTAGTGACGTTAACCCAAGAGGCTAACACTCCTCCAACAACCATACTACCGACAATTCCAATTGCTCTTCTTACAGCAGCACCTTGTTTGCCAACTAAAAAATTAACGGCTTGATCACCAAATTTATAGCCACGAAAATACAAAAATCGTTGACCAAAATAAGCAATAATTACCCAGGCTATGATGTAAAAAATAGCCCCAATTGGTGAACCTCCAGAAGACATACCTAAAGCAATTCCCAATAAAATTGGGATTAAAGTTCCATCAATTAAAGAATCGCCGATACCTGCGATAGGCCCCATTAATCCCGCTCTCATATCATTAATAGTTTCGCCATCAATATCTTTCCCATTAGCTCGAGCTTCTTCCATACTAGCAGTTATCCCTACAATTACTGAGCCTAACATTGGGTTAGTATTAAAGAAAGCTGTATAAGCATGAATTGCATTTACTTGATCATCATGATTAGGATATAGCTTTTTCAAAATTGGAAGCATTGAAGCCATATAACCAAAAGTTTGCATATGTTCTTGAGAAAAACAAGTTAATGCACCCCAAAACCAACGATGAAAAGATTGGCTTAAAGTTTTTTGATCAAGTTTTTTTAAATTATTATTAGTATTTTCCACAATCAAATGTCCTCCTCATCATCATTACTATCATCATCATTTACACTTGACGATCCAGTAGCTGTTACCGGATTTTTATTAGATCCTTTAGCCATCTCAATTTCATATATCAAAACTGCAAATAACAACGAAACAATAGTAATGGAAACTAAATTTAAATGAAGTGATGCAGCTAATGTAAAACCTACTAAAAAAGGAATAAAGTCAGTTGGCTTATTTACAATTTGACGCAGTAATATAGCAATACCAACACAAGGCAACATTCCTCCAACCGTAAATAAAGTTTTCATTGCAATCCCATCCATTGGTAAAGCATTACGTAAAGCCTTTACGGCGGTTGCTCCATAATAAGTTAACAACATAGTTGGCAAAAATGAGAAAATTGCATGAGAAACCCAAGGCCAAAGAAAATTAACTGCAGGTAATTTATCTAAATTGCCTTTTTGAACATCTTTCCAGCCAAATGATTGCCAAACCAAATTCATTGTTGCAACAGCATAATATAAAACCGTTCCCACTGTTCCGACTAAAGTACCTACTGATTTAGCCAAATCTGCAGCAGTATTACCCAAGGGATTTAATCCTTGTGATGAAATTGCTACCATTGCTAAAGGAATTCCAATATAAGAAATCGCCCTAACATCAGCCGATACCGTTCCACCAGGAGTAACCAATGCAATATAAACCAACTGCATCGCAACGCCACAAGCAATTCCTAACTTAATATCACCTAATATGATGCCGCAAACCAGTCCTCCAACGAGAGGACGACCGATTGTATAATTACCAACAGCTTGACCAGCCATACACGAATTAGAACACAAACAGGCAAAAAAACCCAAAAGGGCAGCTTGTAACCAATTAATTGTCATTTCTTAATTCCTTTCTTTCTCCCAAAAGTTTTAATAGCCAAACTTAGATTTAAACTTATCCCAGTTTCCTAACCTCTGATCAGGTAATAACGCCAAATCAACTTTATACCCTGCTTTTTCAATAGCTTCAAAAGCATCTGCTTCTTCTTGGGTAAACGATTGATTATCTCCTAATTTAATAGCATTGTCTCGATCATTGCCTGGACCAACATTAACAGTTTTAACGTCACTTGGTTTAAACTTTAAATCTACCAAAATTTTTTTCATATCTTGCGGATTTTTAGTAATTAAAAAATATTTAGTTTTTGAATTTAAAACCTTATCTTGTACTTTAGAAAAATGTTCCATCGTCCACACAAAAGTTTTTTTATCAGAAGCAGCTTTATAAGCTTCTCTTAATACTGGGTTATTAGCAGCTTTATCATTTACTGTAATTATCCCTTCACATGGATATTCTTTTCCCCAACGAGTAGTAATTAAACCGTGAATCATTCGATCGTCAATTCTTACAAATGAAACTACCATTTTTCCTCCTTTAAATATCATCATCATTGTTTTCAACAGAGCCAACAGTAAATTCCTTAATTGCTTCAGTTGCTTCTGTTAATAATTTATTTTTTAATTCTGGAATTTCTAAATCATTCTTAGCTAACAAAGCAGATAAAGCCATCGGAAAATTCATTCCACCTAAAATTAAGCTTCCCGTTAAACGATGCTGATCATTAAGAATATTACAAATTGTTGTTAATGGGCTTCCCCCAATAATATCAGCCAAAACAATAAACTCTCCTTTAGGATCTAATTTAGCTAAAATTTCAGTAAATCTTTGACCAAAAGCCTGAGCTGATTCATCTGGCTGTAAACCAACAGCCACAATTGTGTCAGTAGCTTTACCTGCAAACATCCCTAAAGCTTGAGCTAAACCTTTAGAAAAATCGCCATGACTAACTAGCAATAAATATTTCACAATTTAACCCCCTTTCTCAATTAAATGCTCCAAAATTACTACAAAGTAATATTGAAATACGCTATTTTCCTGTTTAATTAAGCAAAAAATATTTGGCTTTATACATATGCTAGTTGTTTTTTGCATTCCAGTTTTTAAGAATAACGTCACTTTCTTATAAGCAAATTTCATGCCATATCATAAAAATTGGTCTAAAGCCAAATATAAAAAAAACCTGTTTTAATATTTAAAACAGATTTAAATTATTTATTAAAATGAACAATGTAAACTAACCAAAAAGTGAAACACTTGATTAACAGTCTAAAATTATTTCTGTAATATAAAGCAATTCATCAGTTGAAAGTACTATATTTAAAAAATTTACCGCCTGCTGTAAAGTCTTAGTAACTATAGGCAAATTTTTTTTTACTTTAGTACTTGGAGTTGCTTTAAATTTTAATTCAGTCTTTTTTAAACAGCGCTCTAAAGCTAAGGCAGTATGCGTAATACATTTGATTTTTTGTCCATTAGTCATCTTTATTTTTAATTTAATCAATAAATGATTTAACCAATTTTGTAAAGTAGTATTAATAACACGTGGATTAAAATAAACTAATTGCTCATCTAAAATTTGCTTACAAGCATCATCTACAATAATACTTTTATCAGGAATACGTTGCATTTTTTCGTTATTTTTTTGAGTAATTAAATTAACTAATTTACTTTCACCATGATTAATAATTAAATCTTCTAACGAAATAAAAGGGACAGTTGTACTAGGTTGTTTAGTACCCACTGCTGCAATTACATCATATTCCTTTAAAATTTTAGGAAATATCTCATTTAACTTTAATGAAGAAACAGTTAATACATGAATTGGTTCTAGTGTTGATTGATAAATAATTTTATCAATTAAATTTTTTATTTTTTCTGCTGTTCCTTCCCCACTCATACAAATTGAAACAATTACTTTTGGCTTTGTAACCCAACGTTCTTGTTGATCATTAATTTTCATACTATCAATTAAATTATGTTTTAATTGCATGCAAAGTGTATTTAAATTAATTTCAAGATAATTAACTTTACGAATAGCCTCTAAAATTAGTGATGTTGTAACATTAGGCAATGTTTGAATGAGAATTTTAGTCTTCTCAGATATTTTATTAGCTAACACACTAAACGATCCCATATCAAAAAGTAACAATACCCCTTTACCCTGATTTACATTCATAACTGCCTGCTGAAGATCATTAAGCATTGCGTCTGGTGCTACTTCTAATGGCATATCAACCGCGGCAACATTAGCGGTTCCCAACAATCCCTGAGCGACTTTCACCATCGAAGAAGCGGTTGAATCGCCATGAGCAGCAACTACTATCCCGACTTTTTTGCTAAAAGACATTGACTCCACAGAATTTAAAAGCATCGTAAGGTACATTACTTCAATTTCGGGTAAATCTTGATTAGTATAATTTGTAATTTCTTGTTGAAAAAGTTGAGCTACATTATATTCCTTTCGATAAGCTTTCTTGATTTGCTTTTGCTCTTTTGGTAAAAGAATTGCTTTTTTATCTTTACGACTAAAATACGACGCAATATGTAAACTAAAATAATGAATAAATCGTTGACCAAATTTCATTCCTAGCTCTTTTTCAGCAATATCTTTAAGCCTTTGAGTTAATTCAATAATCTCTGGACTAACAAATTCTTGAAGATTTTCACTTAAACTATTTTGCTTTACAAAATTTTTAATATGTAAAAAAAGATCTGTCATAATATATTGTTGAATTTCTGAATTAGGAATTTCACGATCTTGAAGCCGACTAACTTTATTTTCAATTAAGCTGTAAATATTTTCTTCATTTTCGGAAGGAATTAAAGGCTTATTAACATAAAATTTAGTAACACTAGTTAAATAATCACTTAAATCAATTTGATAACGATCAACCGCTGCCATTTTTACCCAACGCTCTCGTAACTGTTCTGGTAAATCAGTCAAACGAATAGTAATTTTTTGTTTCCCTGAAATATTATTTAAAAAAGCTTGTGCACAGGTTAACTGTACTTCTGATTTAATTTGCCCAATATTACCATAATTTGGTAAAGACAAAATTATTTCAAATACTCCACGCTCAACCAACAAGTTTTTATTGATTCTTTTCGTTTCCCGCTGAAATAAAAATTTAACTAATTCAACTTTCTCCTGACAACTCCAGTCGTCAAATGAAGGAATTTGAATATTCATAGGAATCCGACGCAAAAATGTTTGAAGCAAAGCAGAATTTGTATCTTCAGTTGTTGCACAAATAATTAAAACATTGGAATGACGTGTCTTTTGAGATTCTCCCATTCGACTAAAAATACCATTGTCTATAAAGTAAAACAACATTTCTTGACCTTCTGGTGGCAGACGGTGAACCTCATCTAAAAACAAAATTCCTCCGTCAGCCTGTTCTACTAACCCAGATTGATCTTTAACTGCTCCCGTATAAGCTCCTTTTGCGTAACCAAATAATAAACTTAGAAGCAATTGAGGATTATTATAATAATCGGCACAATTAAATGAAATAAATGGAGCATCTTGATTAAAAATTTGCTGATATTTAGCATATTGATAAATACAATTAGCAAAATATGTTTTTCCAACACCTGTCGGTCCTAGTAACATCATATGCAATCCGTGTGGTGGATACATTAATGCAGCTTTAGCTTGAATTACTGCTTGACGTAAAATACCTCGATAACCAATCATATTTTCTAAAGGATTTTGGAGTTTAGTATCAATTATTTTTGCTTTTTGTGTCCCCGCCAAATTATGAGTTAAAGGTAAATCAGCAAAAGAATTAATTTCATAATAATTTAAATTTTTTAAATTAAATTCCTTTTGCACAATTTCTACTGGTAAATAGCGTATAGGAAAATCTTTAATTTTTATAACCTTTGCTTGACGTACAAGGCGATTAAGTTCCGTTGAAGTATTAGCCCGGCCCAACTTTAACTTATTGGCAATTTCTTGAGTTGTACTTCCATGTTTTTGCTCTATTTCTTTATATGAAGTTTGATGCCATTCATCTAAAAGTGCTTGATACACTCTATCAATTCTTTTCATTTATTTTTTCTCAATTAAATTAGACTTTATTAATTGCATATTAATCTTTTTTTAATTTTTTTCAATATTAATATCTTTATTTTATTTACTAGATAATATTTTTTAATAAAATTGCTTATAAAAAAGGTGTTAATTAATTCTGATACTTAAATAATATTAATCAAAAACTAAGTCTAAAAAAATGGTTAAAATTAGTAAATCTGCACTTCCACCTAAACTTAAACGTCGATCAGCAAAAATTAGATCTAATTTTTTCAAAAAATCATTTCCCAAAACTGTTTGACTAGCTCCTAATTGAAAGTAAATTTGAGCTTGTTCTTTAGTCCAGGATAGTACTGATAGTTGATCAGCTCTTTTCACCAAATTACTATCTTTAATATGTTGCACAATTACCATTAATGTATCAACTAATTGAGAATTACGATCTGTAATATTTGTCGATTTTAAAAAAGGAAATGAATAATTAAATACAATTGGAAAACCAGATTCTGCTTGTCCACGAATCCCAGTTAAACCATATTTTAAATATTCTTTTTCTCCAGCAGTTAACTCTTCTTTTGGTTTTTCCTTAATATTTGAAAAATCATGAATAGTTAAACCTAAAAGCATCTTTTTAATCGTATTTTTAATTCCTAATAAAGTTAAAGCTGATCGATGACTTAGTTCATAGGAAGTAGCGGTAACCAAAATTCCTAGAGAAAAAATTGCCCCCTTATGAGTATTAATTCCTCTAGTTGCCTGAAACATCGTTTTTTCAGCTTTCATTCCTAATTTTCGAATTTGAGAAAAAAGAACACGTAAATCTTTTTGGGAAAACTTAATGGCTAAATTTGTAATGTCTATAAAATAAGGCTCTAAAGATAAGGCACTTGAAATAAATGTGAAAACATCCATATCTGGATGAGCACCATGAGATACAGGATCAACTAATCCTGGTTTAGGATGAACCATCACTTCTTCAATCAAAGCTTGTACTGCTAAATGAGGAATGTTTTTAGTTTTCATGTTTATAATAATTTTGATACATTTTTGAAATTTTAAATTGTAATTGGAGAATGGAATGTCGTTGGCTGCGAGCACAACTTTTAGCATAGTCACTACAGATTAAACATTTCCGTGATGGTAAGTTTAAATCATTCCTTGAGATTATTTTTCCTTTTGATAAAACATCAACATCAAATAATCTACCTAGTTGAAAATTTTCTTCAAAAGCAACTGATCTTTGTTTAGACTCGATTGCCGAAAGATTAATAATCCAAAATACTTCTGGACCTGTAACTAGTTGATCAAATGGCCATTCTTTTTCCACTACAGGGAAATAATGACGCAATTGTGTTATTCCTGTAGTAAAAATATGCTTAATTTTTTCATTGTTTTTAATGGTCCCGGGAGTGTTTAATTTAATTGTTAACAGTGTCTTCGAAGGAAATTGTTTTAATAATTGATTTTGCAAAGTTGCCCGACGATCTTTATTTGCCAAAATTGCTTCTAATGTTTGCGGCTTCCCAGTTTCAAATATTGTTATTTTCATTTTTTATTTTACCTAGAAATTTTTGTAATAATAAAAAATTTTATATTCTTTAATTACTAATTTTTATAGCTATTTTAAATTTAATTAATAATTGTTGCAGTTTAGTTACATAATACGTTCTCTCTAGTCCTTCATAATTATTATTGTCTTAAAAAATCATGATAAAGATAATTTAATTTTTTTTCACCCTTTTTCGATTTTAATTAAAAAAAAGTTCAACAACAGTATTACACTATAATATTGGATGTTTCAAAATCGCTACTAAGCAGATTTCATTTTTATAATTTTATATAAATATTAACTAAATTATTACTAATTTCATAATATATCAAAGTTAATTAACGGTTTGTTTTTAAAAAGTCATGTTTTTTGTAAATGATCTAAAACTTCTGATTGAATTTTAAAGTTGTTTAAAATTCTTAATTTTGTTAATACTAATTACATTAATATTATCACATAATAATACTGGAATATTAAAATTGTAAACTAAACTTTTATTTATTGTTTCTACCTTCTATCTTTTTTTTACTTGCAACTATATACGGTTAACAAATTGACTTTCATATAAAAAAAGCACTATGTAAAAGTGTTTTTTTGAAAATTAAATTTAATAAATAGGTTATATTTTTACCTGATTTATTACATCTATTAAAGTACCATCTCGATATTCAACAAGCCCTACTGGCCGATTAAAATATTCAGGTAGTTGAGCTTCACCAACGATATCTACAGCTTTTTCTGCTAACTCATTAATTGAATACAGTGGAATATCTGGAATTTTACTAATATAAGAAATTAAATCTCGACGCTGAGGATTAATTGCAATACCATATTCAGTCACGACAACATCAACTGAAGCTCCAGGTGTCGTAATCGACGTCATTTTAGGAACAATCGTTGCTATACGTCCTCGAGTTAAAGGTGCAGAAATAATTGTTAACTTTGCAGTAGCGGCATCTTGATGACCACCAATAGCACCACGGATAATCCCATCCGAACCACTTAAAACATTAACATTAAAACTAGTATCAACTTGCAATGCCGATAAAATGACAACATCAAGTTTAGTAACCATAGCTCCTTTGTTAAAGGGATCAGCATACCATGAAGCATCAATCTCTTGTTGATTTTTATTATCCCTCATAGAAGTAGCCGCAATTTGATCAAAATCTTGAACATCCATTATTTTATTGACCAATCCTTCATTGAGTAATTCAATCGTTGAATTAGTAATTCCACCCAATGCAAACGAAGATTTAATTTTTCGTTTGAGCATAGCTTGTCGCAAATAACGAGTAACTGCTAAAGCTGCTCCACCGGAACCTGTTTGAAAAGAAAAACCTTCCTTAAAATAAGGAGAATGAACAATTACTTCATTAATCATTTGCGCAATTTGTAATTCTTTAGGGTCTTTGGTAAAACGAGTAGCTCCCGATCCAATTTTAGTTGGATCTCCCACTTGATCGACTTTTACGACATAATCAACTTGAGTTTGATTAATGGAAGCGGGAGTATTAGGATAATCTACTAAATTATCGGTTAATAAAACTACCCTATTAGCATAACGAGCATCAATCAAAGCATATCCCATGGAACCAAACACAGCTTCACCATTCATTCCATTAGCATTACCCATTTCATCAGAATTAGGCACCCCCAAAAAGGCAACATCAATTTTAATCTTACCGGTAGCAATTGCCCGAGCTCTACCACCATGTGATCGAAAAATTACTGGATTTTTTAGTAAACCACGGGAAACAGCTTTACCAAGGGTACCTCGCATCCCTGAACTAGTAATATTAGTGATAGTCCCAGCTTTAATTGCTTTAATTACCATTTCATTCATAACATTGGTCAATGAAGAAGGTGCCAAAGTTAAATCTTTAATTCCTAAATTAATAATCGCCTGCATAACGTAATTAAAAATTTGATCTCCTTCTCTTAAGTGATGATGAAAAGAAATTGTCATCCCATCTTTTACATTTTCTTTAATTAAGTCATCTAAAGAATCCACTACCTTACTTTGATTTGTGTTAATTCGCACCACAGGCGCTACCCGTGAAATTTCAGGATAATCAAACTTGGTTGTTATAAAAGGTTGATAATGATATTGGTTCATTAAATTATCTGGTAATTCGACACCGATGCTATTTTTCAAGATAATTACCCTCCTCATCTACTAAATTAGACGCAATTGCTAACTTCATAACTCGCTGGGCTCTCATAACAACAGGGCGATCTACCATTTGACCTTTTAGTGCAATTACTCCTGAACTTTTTTCATGTGCTACATTAATCGCGGTAATTACTTCTTGTGCCTGCTCAATTTCAAATTGTGTTGGTTCATAAATTTGATTAATTATTGGAATTTGACGTGGATTAATTACCGATTTGCCATCAAAACCTAACTGATGAATTAACTTGGTTTCTCGGATTAGGCCGGCCTCATCATCTAAATTAGTAAATACGGTGTCAAAAGCGCAAATTCCTGCCGCACGAGCAGCATGTAAAATAACATTCCGTCCATAAGATAATTCCTGACCATCAGGATAACGATGTGTTTTTAAATCAGTTGTATAATCCTCAGCCGACAAAGCGATCCCCATCATCCGTGGCGAAGCAGCAGCAATTTTATTAGCATTAACTACTGCTCTGGCACTTTCAATTGCAGCCATTAATTTTGTTGAACCCACTGGTTGATTAAATTCTTTTTCCGCTGCTGCAGTATCTTTTGCTAATTGTTGAATCATTTCGGCAGTATCGGTTTTAGCTAATCTAATTACCTCAATTCCTGCTTTTACCATAACTCGAACATCATCAAGATAATAAGGAGTATCAATACTATTGATCCTAACCACTTTTTCCGCTTCACCATAATCAATTGTTTGTAAAGATTCATAAACTAATGTCCGAGCAGCATCTTTTTCGCTTAAAGAAACTGCATCTTCCAAATCAAACATTATTGAGTCTGCTCCATAAATTCCTGCATCCTTTAACATAGCAGGGCTATTTCCTGGAACAAACATCATCGTACGCCGTAAACGCTCACCTGCATTCATTTAAAGTTCCTCCCAAGCTGGTTCGGTTTGACCCAATGCTCTTTGAACAGCCGTAATCGTTCGAGCTCTAATAACACAATCTAACGCTCCTTGATCAATAGCTTTAACATGAACTTTGGTAATTTGAAACTTTTGCAAAGTTTCAGTAATTACTTTTTTAATTTGATTACCAAATTGATTTAAAACATCTGATTCTAACTCAATTTCTAAATTATCACCCGTTGCTGGGCTTAAGGTAATCTGAATATCAGAAGATTCTAACGTTCCAGCAATAACTGTTTTTTTAATTTCCACTAATGTTAACTCCTTTCCCAATTCGTTCGAGTAACTCTGATTGATGATCTTGAATAAATTGATAAGTGATCTCAGGCAGAAAATCTTTTACCATTGTAATTTCTTGATGCGCTATTGCTTGCCTTACCGCTGTAGCAGTAACAATTTGATTACCTTGTTGTAAACGAGGAATTATAACTACCTGTATTTTAGGTGGTAGCACTGCTTTAAGTGTTTGATTATAAATGTTAGTTGTATGTGAGAAAGGTTCATCACCTAAATAGCGTCTTTTAATATTTAATACTGGAGCAATTTGATCACGGAATAACTGAGCATCTAAAGTCGTTTGGTAACGAATTACATTATCTTTTGACACGATAAAATATGCTGGAAAAGTAGCATAACTGACTAAATAGCTCCCACCAGGAAACACCCGCACATTTTTAAAATCTGCAACTCCAAGTTTAACTAAATGAAAACGCTCATCACTAGTAAATAAAGAATGATTAGCTGACAATACAAAGACGTCAACTATTTCGTTTTCTTGTGCCGCTTTTTCAATTAAATATCGATGTCCCATCGTAAAAGGATTTGCATTAACTACAACAGCAGCTACTTGATGCTGATTTTGATTAGATACATTGGGCAAATTTTTGAAATATTGTTGAATTCCCGGATTCCCGGATTCCAATAAACAACCTTGTATTGTTTTCGTTAATGTTTTAAAACCTACATAATTAAAACTTGCTTCATATTGTGGTTTAGTAAAAACCATCATATGAGTTTGACCATTTTGAACTAAATAGCTTTGTAATGCCGAAACAATTTGATTAAAATAAGTTGCTGACAATTCCCCTGGAATTACGGCAATAAATTTTAAAACATTATCGCTTATTGATCCGGTGCCAAGTAATTTTTGCCCTTCATAAAGTCCCAAAGTAAAATCCAAATTAGTTACTTCAGCTTCTGAAAAACTAGTTAAACCTTGTTGATGTAAAAATTGTTCCCATTTTCTTTTTAAACTAGGAATTTGTAAAAATATTTGACGTATTTTAGTCATTGATCCTTACCCCATAATTAACATAACTATCGGAACGACAATTATAAATAACACTGATGAAGTAACCACAATATTAGTAGCAAACTGTACATCACTATGATAAGTAGTTGCTAAAACTGGTAATACCGCAAAAGTTGGAGTTGCAGCTTGAATAATCAATGTTTTATAAAATACAGGTATTACGGTTAATCCTACTTGAGCGCCAATAAAAATTAAAATTGTCATAATTACTGGTGCTGTAACAAAACGCCCAAATAAAGTAACAATAACTGAACGATCAAATTTCATATTTTTTAAGCCAAAATTACTAAGCATAATTCCAATATAAATTAAGGATAACGGAGTTACTAATCCTCCAATTTTAGACAATGTAGTCGTTACAAAGCTAACTAAAAGGTGAGTTTTCAACCAAGGAATGAAAATAAAAGGAAGCGCAACAATAAAACCCCAAATTGGTGCTGGAATCAAATGATGCCAATCAAATTTTACTTTTTGCCCCTTACTGTTGATAGTAGGATCATCAGCAGCAATAATCCATACTCCTACTGTCCACAGCATAATAGTATTAATAATGTAATAAACTAATAAATAAGGAATTGAAATTGTACCGAATAAAGCTTCATTAAGGGGCATGCCAATAAAAACAGTATTAGCAAAATTCATTGCTGTAATCATTAAACCTCGTCGTCCCTTAGATACTTTAAGAGAACTAACTATTAATGATGCTAAAAGCAAACCAATACTAATACTTAGAATAGAATATATTAAACCTATCGATAAGTTTGCAAGCTGATTTGGTTTAAAATGTTCCATCATGGACATAAAGATAGAAGCCGGTAAAGCCACTTGCATAATGATTTTTGATAGTGATTTGGAAAACTGCTGATCAAACCAATTTTTTTGATCAGCAAAGTAACCAATAGCAATCATAAACATAATCGCCAATACACTTTGAATTGAGGTCCAAAATATTGTCATTCTATACTTCCTAATTTTATTATTAGTTAATAAATAATTAACTTAAATAATTACTTCATTAATATAAAAAATAGCTATTAATCCACTTAATGATTAAGTGTAGTCAATTATTTATTACCATTTATGTTCAGAAATGTAACTTAGTTTCTAACTGATAATGTATCCTAATTTTGACATAAATTAACCTTATATTTATTTTTAACTATTATCTACTATTATAGTTAATTTCATATTATATTCCTACTATTTTTCTTCCTACGAAAGTTTAAAATAAAAACAATGATAAAATTAAAATAATCAATTTGAGGAGGCTTTAACTAATTGTCCGATTTTAATCATCAAGAGCTAATTATTGCAATTGCTCAATGCTTTTACTATTCAAGAAATTCAATTAGTGAAATTGCTAAACAATTCAAAATTTCACGTTACTATGTAGAAAAATATCTCGATGAAGCTACTAATGAAGGACTAGTTAATATTCAAATTAATGCCCCTATTAGTCGCCAACGCACAATGGAACGTCTTTTTAAACAAATTTTCCCAAATGAAAAAATAATTATTGTTAAAGATGCTCCTAACCCTACAAATACTACTGCCAACGTTTTCTTGTATGCCGCCCAAGAAATTCAACATTCTTTAACACCTAATGAAGTGATTGGTTTATCCTGGGGCGAAACAATATATGATCTAATTCAACATTTCAACACAGCTGATTATCCCAACATTCTGTTTACTCAAATTATGGGTGAAAATATGAAATATAATTCAAAAGCTGGTTCAATGCGTTTAGTTGAAATGGCAGCAAACCGTTTAGGAGCAAAATATCAAACCATGGTTGCACCATTATATGTATTTAATGATCAAGCTCGCGAACTTTGGACTAAAGAGCCGGCAATTAAACCAACTTTAGCTTTAGGAAGTTCTCTTAATCTAATTATTTGCAGTTTAGGAAATTTAGAATCACTTGAAACAGTTTCTACGTGGAAACAAGAAATTGACCGAATCATTCCTCCAAGTGCTCGAAAAAAAGTTGCTGGATTACTTTATGGTCGTCCCTTTGACTTAAATGGTAATTTTATTAATGAAAAAGACATCCCCGTTTTTAGTATGCCTATAAAACAAATTCTTAAAACTCCTAAAAAAATTACCGTTGTAACTAATAAATTAAAAGCTGAAGCCACTTTAGGGGCAATGAGAGGTCAACTTTTAAACACTTTCTATCTTAGTGAATCAGTAGCTAGTAAAATATTGATCTTACTCAAACATTAAATTGAATATTCATTCTCTTAAAAGATTATTTTGAGTATAATAAAAGGCATTCAATAAACTATAAGTTTACTGAATGCCTTTTACCTTAAATTGTTTTTCAACTATGAAAGGTAAAAACTAAATTTTATTAATTAAAATTATGATAATTAACACATAAAGGTTGTACCTTAAGAAAACCATTCACAAATATTAATGGTAAATTTAAAAAGTCTAAAGTGACTTTTATAGTTAAAATACTAAAATTTAAATCTTAAAGTACCGTTATTAAAAGACTAATTATTAACAGTTAATTCAGCCTTTTTGTCTTTGACTAATTTTTCAATTTTATCAAGATCTTCAGCTTTACTATTTTTAATCAAAAGCGAAATTAAATTTGAAATACTTTTTTTCGAAAATTGTGATGCTAAATAGTCTTCTTCAGATAATAATGGCGAATATTTACGTGTTAAAACAGTACCACTGTAACCAATTTCAGCAGTTTTAATAATCTTATTCCGAAGTAATTTCCTTAATACTGCTTGAATCGTATTTAAACTAATTGAAGAATTCTGTTCAAAAACTTCTTTTGCTGATAAGGGTTCTTTTGCATCCCATAATACATGCATAATATCAAGTTCACGCTTTGTAAATTTTAATTTTTCCAAACTTTGTCCTCCTAAATTAAATTAAAATATCTTTACTTTAATACATACATAATAATACAATTAAAACCATCTTTGAAAGTTTATTTCAAAAAATTATTTAAAAATTTTTAATATATATTTTAAAGCAATAAGAAAATTTTACCATTTTTTCTAAAAAAAGATAGAAAATAAAATGTGTAACTAAAATAAAAAAAAGAAAATAAACATTTAATTTAACCAATAACTCAAAGTCCTCAAAAAATTATTCTTTACTTTTTATAAGATTCAAATTATTGAAAAAATTAAGAAGTAGATATTAAATTAATGTAGGAAAATTTCACACTTAGAAGTTTCCTAGTAATTTATTTTTATAATTAAGTTTTTTAAAATCTAAAATACACTAAGCTATATTCTGAAACTTTTTATCAAAATATGGATGGCTTTTCTTATTTAATTGGAAATGATTAATTATAAAAACTTTCTAATATCTTATTAAACTGCAATTATTAAAAAGAATTATTAAAACTCAACTCCTAATTAGTTATTTTACCATTTTTCCATTAAAGATTCATTAAAAAAATCAATAAATATAATTAGAACTAAAAAATAATTAATATTAATTCTAATTAATGGATTAAAAATAAAAAGCTTTCCTGATCACCAGGAAACATGTAGTAAATTGTTTTAAAAAAGAGCTTATAATATTTTTATAGGATTATAGTATATTACATTCATTTTAAATAATACTAACTTCGCATATATGTAAACTAAAAAACGAGATCAAATTTTAATCTCAAAATTTGATCTCGTAAAATTATAAATAATCAATTTAATAAACTATTTTCTTAAAACCTTTTTTTGGTAAATAAAATCTGTTACTAAATAGTAAAAGGCATAAAGAACTAAAAAAATGCCAATGGGAATTATTAAATTTTTATATGGCTCATAAATCAAGTTAGTTACTTTAAACATTTGTAATCCAAAAAGGACGTGAACAACCCCAAGTAAAGCCGGCAATAGAAAAATAGTACCTATTTCTTGAGCAATTGAATATTCTAATAATTGGTGTCGGGCTCCAATTTGTTTTAATATTTGGTAACGGTGCATGTCATTATTTGCTCCTGAAAGAATTTTAAACATTAAACAAGATGCTAACATTGCTAAAAAGGCTATTCCTAAAAATAATCCCATAAATTCAAAACCCGAGAGCATTCCATTAATTACAAAAAACATGTTATATTTTTGAGTCGAATCACGATTAACATCCAATTTAATTTTTTTATTATCTGCTAATACTAGAGGTTTAATCTGATTTTTTTCTGCCATAAAATTTTTTAAAACATATAAGTTAATTATATGTTCTTTTCCCGTTTTAGTTTCAAATTCTTTTTTTGACAGAAAACCACCGGGAAGTATAGTTGATGTATCGCCCAAATATGATTGTAATATACTAAGCCATTGATTCTTATCTTTTAACATTTGTTTACCAGTAACATGAGAATATTTAATTGGATTAAAAGATCCATTAGGTATTACGTGATTAAAAGGTTTAAGATTAAAATCATCAACCAACCAATAAACTTTATTTGAAGCAATTTTATAGTGATATACACTTGTATCTGTTAATTTAAGATTATTAACCTGATCTAATTCTCTAGTACTTGGATCATGTAAAATAAAATCATAATCTGAACAGACGTTAGTTATAGTAGCAATATCACGATGAAAACCAATACCTACAGTAATGGCACCAAGAGCTAAAGCGAACATGATTGAAATCATGGCCAGTAATTTTGTTAAGTCACGTAAACGAAAATTTAATTGGCCTAAAGTAAAGCTATGTAATCTTTTTAAAGCGAAGTTTGGACGGTGTTGCAAACTTTGAATAATCGCTAAAAATAAGGAATCAAAAACGAAATAACTTCCAGAAACAATCGTTATAATTGCCATAAAAATTCCATTTACGTTTAATTTATCTAAATGTGCTAAGGCCCAGTATCCAATTGCTAATAAAACTATTCCGGCAATAATTTCTCCACCCCACAATAAAGGATTTTTATGAGCACGAACTGGAGTTTTTTCTTGATTTAATAATTTTAAAATAGGAGTATAGACTAGTTTTCTTGCATTCTTGAGAGCAAAAAAAACAAAAATAAATAGAAAGAAAATTAAAGTAACTAATATTGCTTGGTTATTCCATGGCGAATAATGTATCAAACTTAAATCCAACTGCTTAATTAGTAACCTGCTAATTAATTGGGTTAAAATAATTCCACATACTATGCCGGTTAGAATGGCTAAAAAACCTATAACTATAGTTTCTAAAAAAATAAGTTGCGCAATCTTCCGTGACTTTGCTCCGAGCATTAAATACATTGCATAAATACGCGAACGCAAACTTATTAAAAAATTATTTGCATAATTAAGATAGGCAAAAGTAATAATAGCTAAAAGAAAAGTGCCTAAATTAAAAATAACAACAATGGATGATAAATAAGTATTACTTTTTAAAAAGAGTGGGTTAGCTGCTAGGGTTTGAAACATGTAAAAAATTGCTGCAGAAATTGTTAATCCAGAAAAAAGAATGAAATAATCTTTTAGATGATTTTTTAAACCACTTAATGCTAGTTTTAAAGTCATTTTTTTCACCATTAACTTTCAAAACTTTCAACTTCATTTAATATTTGATGATAAAAACTTATTCGATCTAAATTATTTCGCCGCAATTCCTTACCGATAACCCCATCTTTGATAAATAAAATACGTTGGCAAAAACTTGCAGAAACTGGATCATGAGTTACCAATAAAATTGAAATTTTATCTTTTTGATTTAAATTAGTCATTGTATTTAATAATTCGCGAGCACTACTCGAATCTAATGATCCTGTAGGTTCATCACCCAATAATATTGCCGGCTTAGTAATTAAAGCTCGTGCCGCAGCTGCACGCTGCTTTTGACCTCCAGAAATTTCTGCTGGATATTTTTTTAAAATTGATGAAATAGAAAGTTTTTTAGAAATTAATGTGACTAAAGCTTTAATTCTTTTCGGACTCATTTCTTCCAATGACAATGGTAAAGCAATATTTTCTTCAACAGTTAAATCTTCCAATAAATTGAAATCTTGAAAAATAAAGCCAATTTGGTGAGCTCGAAAATCGGATAACTTATTACCGCGCAATTTTGTAATATCATAACCATTGATCAAAACTTGCCCCGAAGTCGGACGATCTATGGTCGATAAAATATTTAACAAAGTTGACTTACCAGAACCAGAAGCTCCCATAATTCCAATAAATTCTCCTGTTTCCACCTGAAAATTGACATTCTTTAAAGCAACAGTTTTTTCTTCATGAACCTTACCGTATACTTTTTTTACTTGTTGTACTGCAACTATGCTGGTCATTATCTTTCCTCCATGTATTTTTCAAACATATTCTAACAAGCAGGAATTTAAATAACCTTACACTTTTGCAACTTTAAAAAATCGTTTGATACTGATAATTTTTAACATCTAAAAAAATTATCTGATAAATTATTTTTATGGCTTTAACTCCAAAATTGAATTAAATGTCTTTTGTGAAAGTTTAACATTATTTTTTACAGCTTGACGTTTATTAATATTCTGTCGACGCAAAAGTTCTTGCTTTTTCGAAATGCTTTTTTTATTACCAGAAACTGCAGCATTCTTTCGCAATGGTGGAATATCTACTCGAGCCAAGGTCTTACCTTCAACTACTGCTTGCACTGGCATAGGATAAAGCATACGAGGTACCGTATATTTTAATTTATGAACCAACTCCTGGGTTAAACTTGGCGCATCTTCGCGATGTACAATAAAAGCTAAAGCATCAATTGGAGAATAATTGATATCTACCTCTATTTTTACTACGTCTGCCAAATCATATCCAGCATCGCTAGTTTCTAAACTCGCATACCCATGAGAAACTGATTTTAATTTATTAAAAAATTGATAAGCAACTTCTGAAAGAGGAATTTTATAAATTACTTCTGTGTTTTGACTTTGCTGATTCATACCTTTCAATTCACCTTTATGTTGATCAGCTAATTTCATCACCGAAGTTAACAACTTATTAGGAACAATAATTTTAGCCTCTATCATTGGTTCTTCAACATAATCAATATCATTAAAATATGGAAATTGACTTGGATTTGTAATTTCTGTAAATTGATCTGAATTTTTTAAGTAAACTCGATATGTAACATTAGGTGCTGTCGTCAAAACATTTAAACCATATTCGTCTTTTAATCGTTCTTTAATAATTTGTAGATGAAACATTCCTAAAAATCCACATCGAAAACCAGATCCTAGAGCTTCTGTAACCTCTTCTTGATAATTAAAAGAAGGATCATTTAGCGCAAGTTTAGCAAGAGCGCTTTTCAATTCAGGATAATTATTATCTTGGGGATAAAATCCCGCAAAAACTACTGATTTAGCGGGTTGATAACCCGGTAATGCCCGATCAGTTGGATTTTTTTCTAATGTTAAAGTATCACCAACACGTACTGATTGAGGATCCTTTAAACCCGTCACAATATATCCAACATCACCTACACCTAATTTTTTACAAGCTACCATTTTAGGTGTAAAAATACCCACTTCACGGATTAAAAACTTCTCATCTTTCGCCATTAACAAACCTTTATCTTGAGCTTGTAGTTGTCCATCAATTATTCGAACATATGCTACTATACCTAAAAAAGAATTATATAAATAGTCGAATACTAAAGCTTTAACTGGCGCTTTAGGATTACCCTTTGGTGCAGGTATGTTGGTTCTAATTGCTTCCAAGACCTCTTTAACGCCTTGTCCTGTCTTTGCTGAAATTCTTAAAATTGGTGCTTTAGCAAATTTGGGATCTAATTTTTTAATTTGATCCTCAGTTTTCATTACTTCTGCTGCTGGTAAATCAATTTTATTAATTACCGGAATAATTACTAGATGATTTTTTTTAGCCAAATAATAATTTGCTACTGTTTGTGCCTGAACCCCTTGAGTTGCATCTACCAATAAAATAACCCCATCACTAGCAGCTAAACTTTTAGAAACTTCATAAGAAAAATCAACATGTCCCGGAGTATCAATAAAATTATACTCATACTTTTGTCCATCAACTGCTTGATAAATATTTCTTACAGTACGAGATTTTACTGTAACACCATGTGCTTGCTCTACATTTAAATCATCAAGTAATTGATCTTTTTGTTCACGTTGACTAACAGTATTAGTCATTTCCATAATTCGATCAGCTAAAGTAGATTTCCCATGATCAATATGGGCAATAATGGCAAAATTACGAATATTTTTAGAATTCAAAATTTAACTCCTTTTCTTATTTTTGAACAATAATTATTTTCATGTTTGACATAGTACCAAAAATGCTTAAAAAATCT
>CALYPJ010000002.1 GCA_945273735.1 uncultured Lactobacillaceae bacterium | reverse complement strand
TACTTGTACCCTCAAAAGCTTTCAAATTTTGAATACTACTAATAGGTACATTAACATTAGTATTAAATCCATCATTTAATGAACTTTGATAATCAGTTTTCGCATCGGCTTTAACAACAGCTGGTGCTACTGGTTGCCCAATGAAGCTCAAAACATTAGAAGTCATTGGAGCAACAGTTAGGAGAACCGTTGCACAAATTCCAAAGTACTTAATTTTATTTTGTTTCATATTATTAAAAATTCCCTCCATAAAATATTTTCTAAATTTCTCTTTTATTGTAACAGTTCCTACATAATATACAAAAATTAGAATAAAAAATATCTTTTTAAATATTAATTTTATAAAATTTATTTATAAAAATATAACCGGCTAATAATATAATTTACGATTGAGGAACAAAATAATTGCGATCAACCCATTGGTCACCCCCTAAATTATACATCGTCACGTTACCTTTTTTAGCAACTTTAAAGTATTTCCAAGCACTACCATGAGGTAATTTTTTAGTCCAAGCTTTTTGATCTGGACTAGTCCAAACATTAATTCCATATCCTGGAATATACCTAACTTTTCCAATACCTCTTTGATTAGTAACTTGCCATGTCGGTGTCGAAGTAACCGGAGAAAAACTAATGTATTTATCTTGAACCCATTGATGATTACCCAATCGATACCATTGGGTGCCATTAGCATAACTTGCAATTGCACTATACTTCCAAGCACTGCCATGTTCTAATTTACGGTAACTTCCATCAAAATTTCTTTCAGCACCATCATCTTCATTATAATTTAACCACAGGTTAATCCCATACCCGGGAACATAATTAATCCAAACAATACCCTGAGCCGGAATTACTGTTGGTTTTTCTGGTGTAGGTTTAATTGGTTTTTGAGGGGTAGTTTCATCCGATTTTTTAACTGTTAGGGTTCTAGTGTAATTAGAAACTTTAGCATTATCTTTAGGATTAGTTATTGTATAAGTAATTGTATAAATACCCTCTGTTGGCACAAAAGAATTATTAATTAAAGATACTTCCTGATTATTTTTGGTTACTTTGACCTTAACATAATTGTTAGGAACTGTTTCTGTAATTGTATTTAATGGTGTACTTGAATTAGGATCAGTATAACTGAAACTAAAAATAATATTGCTTAAAACATTAAAACTCTTAGTATTCGTATCAATAACTGGATCAGCCACTGCATCATTTGTATAACGCGTCACAATTGGTTGACTAGTAATTGCATTAACAATCAAGGTTGATGTTTTTTTAGTAACTTTACTTGGATCTTCAGGATTAGCCCAAATATAAGTAATTGTATAAGTTTGTGGTGAAGTCATCGGAATACAATTGTGCTCATTTAAATTTACCAATTGACCTGCAGAATTTTTTATTTGATAGATAATATTACTTGGTTTAAAGGTATATGTATTACCATCAAAACTCTTATAAGTAGCTTTTACATCACTCATTCCTAGCAAAGGAGCTAAAGGACTTACTTCTTTATGAGAAACGTTAGATAAAGTATAAACCGCATTATCAATAAATCCAGTAACAGTCGGTGCTGCTAAATCAAAATTAACAACTTTTATAGTTAAATCTTTTGTTACCGATTTTGAATAATCAAGAGGATTAGAAAATACATAATGTACTGTATAGGTACCAGTTTGAGTTGTAGGTACCGTACCATCATAATTTAAATTAACATTATTCCCATTAGTGTCAGTAACTATTACTTTTATATAATCCTTAGGTAAAATAACAGGATTATTATCAATACCTTGATAAGTAGCTTCTACTCCGCTTAAAGGATTATAACTAGAAACAAGTCGACTATTAACAATAACTGTTGTTCCAGGAAACTTGGTAACCTTGGGAGCTAAATTAGAGTTTGGAATATCAGTTACAGTAACTGGTATTTTAATCTGAGAAGTTTTACCATTTTGAGGATTATAAGCTTTAGCAATTACCACTTGTGGACTAGTTATAGCCTTAACATCAGGTAAGTCAAAATCAATATTAATTTTATTTTGATCGTCTTCACTGTAAACATCAGTATAAGCTACAAAATTTCCACCACCTTTGGCACTAGATTGAAATTCATTATTTAAATAACTTGATAATTTTTGCAAGCTGGCGGGATCATTATAACGATAAAATAAATTTTGTTTATCTGCATTATTGGGAATTAAAGTTGAATCATTCATTAACGGATTGCGAATTCGGTTCCCATTATTATCTTTAACATCACTAGTATATTTAAAAATTGGAAAATTAGGATTACCAATTACAATTTTACGTTCTAAATAAACATTTTCTGAAGCTGTAGCATAAGGATCCGGTAATTCAGTAGTAATTTTATTATTTTTTAAAGCAACAAAACTACTTGGATCATATACTGCTGCAATGTTGGGAGTATATTTTATCGGAATTAGTTGCGAAAGTATTGCTCCACCGTTACTATCAAACTTAAAATTACCGCTTAAAGTTTGGTACTCAGATTTGCCCAATATTGCATAATAAAAGGGATTGCTAAAATCTGTACTAGTAAGTGTTGATGAATTATTGACGCTTTTTACAGCATTTACTATATCTGACGGTATTTCAGCATTAGTTACAGCAACGTTATTATTTAATTGCAAATCTTTTGGCGATATTAATTTAATTTTAGTATCAGCAGCAATAGTAACTTTAATTGTTTTCAAAGCCTGCTGAACATTTCCAGAATCTAAAACTGTAAAATGAACTTTAAAACTTTGACCAGGCTTTAAAGCTTTTAATACTTCTAAAGTATTAGTAGACGAAGGCACTATTTCTGAACCAAATTCAATTTCTACAGTAGTTTTATAATCGCTATTTATTAAAGTGGCTAATTTTGCGTCTTTCGTCACAAATTGTTGTAAAAATTTAACTTGTAAAGCTTCTACCAAGGGCTTTGCTTCATCAGTAAAATTACCATATAGTTCGGACTTTTCAAAAACCTGACTAGCCTTATTATTATTAATCGTTTTCAACCCATTTTGGGGAGTAGACCCTGCGTTCACCAAATCCGTATCGCGAAGATTATTTAATGAACTTTTGGTAATTTCAAAATGATCAACGAATCCTTTATTTAAATCTTTTTGATAAGCAGTATCATCTGCCTTTACAATTTGGGGACTTAAAGTTAATAAAGTTGGAGTAACAAGTGCACTAGCCATCGGTGAAACTATTAATAAGCTCGCACATAAACCTAAATACTTAATTTTTTTCATTGAACTTCTCCAAAGTAATTATTAATTTCCTTTAATCAGATTATAACGATATCTTAAAATTTTTTCAAAAAAATACGCTATTCAGTTTGAATAGCGCATTAAAAATCTCGATGGTGATAATTAGGTGCTGGTTTTTCCATCACCACATCATGGGGATGTGATTCTCTTAAACCAGCATTTGTTATTTGAATAAATTGAGCGGTATCTTTAAGTTCTTGAATGGTTTTTGAACCCGTATATCCCATACCCGATCGTAAACCACCTTCTAACTGATAGACAATATCAGATACTTCACCTTTATAAGAAACTATGCCTTCAATCCCTTCAGGTACTAATTTTCTAGAATCATTTACTTCACTTTGAAAATAGCGATCTTTAGAACCATTTTTTTGGTCCATAGCTGCTAATGAACCCATTCCTCGATATTCTTTATACTTTTTCCCATCTTTTTCAAAAATCTTCCCTGGTGCTTCAGCTGTTCCTGCGAGCATGCTTCCTAACATTACTGCATCACCTCCAGCTGCTAGGGCTTTAACTAAATCACCAGAATACTTAATTCCTCCATCAGCAATAATTGTTTTGTGATATTGTTGTGCAATTGTTGCTGCATCCATTACCGCAGTTACTTGAGGAACTCCAATACCGGCAACCACTCGTGTTGTACAAATAGACCCGGGACCTATACCAACTTTAACTACATCTACTCCTGCTTCATAAAGAGCCTTAGTTCCTGCAGCTGTAGCTACATTACCAGCAATTAAAGTCGTTTGGGGAAAAGTTTGACGTAATTCCTTTACTTTTCTGATAACTCCCGCTGAATGCCCATGGGCTGTATCAACAACAATAGCATTAGCTCCGGCCTTTATCAATTGTTTAGCTCGTTCAATTGTATTATCAGTTACCCCAACAGCTGCTGCAACCAAATACAAACCCTGATCATCAACAGCTGCCAATAGTTCTTTACTCAAATTTGGCTTTTGTGCTTTAACTTTTTGAACTTCATTCACTTGGGCATTCACACTCATATTTTTATGAATTACCCCTAAACCTCCTAATTTAGCCATTGCTATTGCCATTTTATGTTCCGTAACAGTATCCATGCCCGCACTGATAATTGGTAGATTTAAATGAATTTGATCACTTAATTTCACTTTTAAATCAATATCCTGAGGTAAAACGTCACTAGCAGCAGGAATCAATAAAACATCATCAAATGTTAAACCAACACCAACAATCTTTTCTATTTTTTGCAAAATAACCTCCTTTTTTATAAAAAAGGCCTCTAAAAAAGAGTCCCTTTAATATTATATTTATGTTTTAAATAATAATGTATTCCAAACAGTACTCCTGCTAAAATCAAGTAAATCCAACCATTAAACACCGGATTAAGTTGTGGGGGAAGTATTGTAGCAATTGCTACAACAATAAACAATCCAACAAAACCTAAGGCGATGATTCCAACTAGTTTAGGAACTGAAGCTCGATTGTTTTTAGGTTTTAAAGTCCAAAGTGTAAAATATGCCCAAGGTAATCCAAATTCTGCAGCCATTAAAATTATTGTCATAATTCCATTAGAATTAGCAGTAGTTTTATTATTGCTAGTAAATATAACTAAGCTAGTCATTGCACTTAATAAAAGAGCAAAAATAATTGAATTATCAAGCCACAATAATGGAAAGCTATTACTTGGCTTTTCTTTTTCCCCTTTTACATAACTCTCAGCTTTCTTTCTAGGACTACCATAAAGACGATTAGCAGGTAACCCCTTTTGTTGAGCAGTAACGATTTCATCTAAAATACTATTTATATATTTATCTGCTGATTCAGAAGAATATTTATGTTCATTAACTAAAGTTTTTTTTAATTGAAATACATATTCTTCATTACGCTTTGTCAATTCTGATAATTTATGATGAGTAGTTGAAGTTGTCGTAGTCTGTTTCTTTTTACTCATTACACATTAAACCTAAATTCAAAAATATCGCCATCCTTAACGACGTAATCTTTACCTTCCATTCTTAACTTTCCTGCTTCTTTAACTTTCTCCATACTACCATAATGATCTAAATCAGCAAATGAAACAGTTTCGGCTTTAATAAAACCACGTTCAAAGTCACTATGAATTATTCCGGCAGCTTGTGGTGCCTTTGCTCCAACTTTAAATGTCCAGGCTCGATTTTCTTTGCCTCCACCTGTAAAGAAAGTACCTAAACCTAATAATTTATAAGTGGCTTTAATTAATTGATCTAGTCCCGATTCTTTAGCACCCAAATCTGCTAAAAAATCAGCACGATCTTCAGGATCTAGTTCTGATATTTCTTCTTCAGTTCTTACTGAAATTGCTAAAGCTGGTGCATTTTCTTGATCAGCAAGTTCTTTAACCGCTGTAAAATATGGAGAATCACTAGGATTTGAAATAAAATCATCACTAATGTTAGCTACATAGATCACTGGTTTAGTAGTCAATAAAAAAAATCCTTTAACAATTTTTGCTTCATCTTCAGTAAAATTCAAAGAGCGAGCAGGTTTACCAGCTTCTAAAGCTTTTTTAATTTTTGTTAATAAAGGTAATTCAGCCATTGCAGTTTTATCATGAGTTCGTGCAACTTTCTCAACCCGTCCTAATCGTTTATTAACACTATCTAAATCAGCAATTTCCAGTTCAAGATTTACGGTTTCAATATCGTCTTTAGGATCGACTGTCCCTGTTACAGAAGTAATATTAGGATCTTTAAATGCCCGAACAATATGAACAATAGCATCAACTTCCCGAATATTTGCTAAAAACTTATTCCCTAAACCTTCACCTTTACTGGCACCTTTAACAATACCAGCAATATCAGTAAATTCAAAAGTTGTTGGAGTAACCTTTTTAGCTGGTAACAATTCCTGCAACCGATCTAAACGTTGATCTGGCACTTCAACCATACCTACATTAGGTTCAATTGTTGCAAAAGGATAATTTGCCATTTCCGCACCGGCATTTGTAATTGCGTTAAAAAGGGTTGATTTTCCAACATTAGGTAATCCAACAATTCCCGCTGTTAAACTCATTTCTATTCCAATCTATTAATAATTACTTGACCGGATGTATCATGACTATCCGGTGTATGTTTAATTTTTTTAACCTTCTTAATGAAATCAGATCGAGAAAGTAATAGCCTTCGGTGACAAGAGTTACAAATTAAACCTATATCGGCACCAATTCGTACTACTCGCCATTGGTTAGTCCCACAAGCATGGGGCTTTTTCATAGTTACTGCATCATTAAGCCAAATTTCCATTAATCATCATCTACCTGTAATAATTCCATAATCCGAGCAAGATCATCTTCTGAAGCAAAACTAATTTCAATTTTTCCCGTACCCCGAGTATTTTGACGAATTTTAACTTTTGTATCCAATAGATCTTCTAATGAACTTTGAGTTGTACGAACAAAAGGAGTTAATTCTTTAGCTAAAGGCTTCTTTAAAGTATTTAACTGTTGTTTTTCAGAAATATATTTTTCAATTTCTCTAACCGTTAATCCTTCTTTAACAGCTTTTCTAGCAACTTGTTCAATTATTTTGGGATCTTGTAACTTTAGTAAAGCTCGTGCTTGAGCATTAGAAAGTTGCTTTTGGTCAACCATCATCTTAACATTATCCGGTAATTGTAATAATCGAATATAATTAGTGATATATGGACGACTTTTGCCAACTTTTTTGGCTACTTCATCTTGCGTCAGATTTAATTTCTTGATTAAAGTTAAAAAAGCCTGTCCTTCTTCAATCGGCGTTAAATCTTCCCGTTGAAGGTTCTCTAAAACCGTAATTTCTAAAACTTGCTCATCAGTATAATCACGTACAATGGCTGGAATTTTGTCTTTACCGGCAAGCTTTGATGCCCGCAACCGTCTTTCACCAGCAATTAATTCGTAACCATTAACTCCCTTTTTAACAATAATCGGTTGAAATACACCACTCTCTTTAATAGAATCAGCCAATTCTTTTAATCTATCATCATCAAAGATTTGACGTGGTTGATAGGGATTAGGTCGAATATCAGCTAGTTTAATTTCAATAATTCCTTCAGAACTTTCATTTAGATCCTGAATTGGATCACTAGAAAAAAAAGCATCTAATCCTGTTCCTAAGCCACGATTTTTTTTAGTTGCCATTTGCTGCAAGTACCTCCTTGGCCAACTCTAAATAGGCTATTGCACCTTTGGAACGAGAATCATAATAATAAATCGGCATTTGATGACTTGGAGCTTCTGCTAAACCAATATTACGGGGAATAATCGTATCATAAACTTTATTATAGAAATAATTTCGAACATCACCAATAACTTGAGCGCCTAAAAGTGTTCGTGCATCATACATAGTAATTAATACACCTTCAATACCTAATTGAGGATTTGAGCGCCTTCTTACCTGATCAATTGTATTAAGTAATTGACTTAAGCCTTCCAAAGCATAAAATTCGCTTTGTAAAGTAATCATTACTGTATCCGCAGCAGTAAAAGCCTGGATTGATAATAACCCTAGTGAAGGTGGACAATCAATAAAAATAAAGTCATAGCAATCTTTAATTTCTTTTAAAATATCTTTTAATAAAAGTTCACGCCCATTAACACTCGCATATTGAGTTTCAATTCCAGCTAAACGGTTACTTGCAGCTGGTAAAACACTCACATTATCAAACTTAGTTTTAAGGATCGTTTTTTTTATTGAAACTTCTTTAGTCAAAGCATCAGTAATGTCTTGCTTTATAATAGTCTTCGTTGAACCTAAAAAACCTGTCGTTAAATTGCCTTGTGGATCAAAATCAATCAACAAGACTTTTTTCCCAAGCTTTCCAAGCGAAGCTCCAAGATTAGAAGTAGTAGTGGTTTTACCCACACCACCTTTTTGATTTGCTACTGCGATTATCTTCCCCATATCTTCTTAATTACCATCAATTTTCGGTTTTGTTGTCGTTTTCTCATTTTTTTTATTTACCTTCTTTAAGTGAACTATCATATCCACATTATCTGAATCAATTTGTTTAATTTCCTGAGTAACATTTATTCCACTTTCTTCAACTGTCATTAGAGCTTTTTTTAAAGTCTGAGTTGCTAAAGTCAAATTATCAATTTTTGTTAAAATATTTGCTTTAGGTTTTATTGCTTTTTTAACTTTTTTAGAAGATTCCTTTGAAGACTGAAAATTTTTAGGATGAAGAATGTGCTCTACTAAATCTTTAGTTTGCACAACGCTCAAATCATGATCAGTAATTTCTTTTAATACTTGGTTTTGCTGCTCATCATTTAAATGTAATAATTCCCTACCATGGCGTTCCGTAATTACCCCAGAATTTATAGCAGATTTTATAGACTCACTTAATTTAAGTAACCGTAATTTATTAGCTATTGTACTTTGACTTTTACCAACACGACGTGCTAAAGATTCTTGCGTCTCTTTAGTTAAATTTAAAATTTTCTGATACGCTTGAGCCTCTTCAACTGCTGAAAGATTTTCGCGCTGTAGATTTTCACTTAAAGCCTGCACCGCTGTTGACGAGTCATCAAAATTACGGATAATAGCTGGAATCGTCTGACGATTAAGACTTTTAACTGCACGAAAT
This sequence comes from uncultured Lactobacillaceae bacterium, assembly GCA_945273735.1. Classification (GTDB taxonomy): domain Bacteria; phylum Bacillota; class Bacilli; order Lactobacillales; family Lactobacillaceae; genus Xylocopilactobacillus. The sequence continues at coordinate 127,665 of CALYPJ010000002.1, read as the reverse complement.
CTTCTTTCACCTGCAACAATTTCATACTTATGAGGTTTGTATTCTCGAACAACAATAGGTTGCAACAAACCATTTTTATCAATATTTTGAGCAAGTTCTTTTATTTTTTCGGTTTGAAAAACTTTGCGCGGTTGATAACGATTAGGAATGATATCAGCGACATTTAAATTTATTAGCTTGCCAAATTCTTGATTATTATCTTCATTTTTAAAAAAATTAAAAAAATTACTTGCCATGTGATCCCTTCATTTTGGCTTTTATTTGACCATTAGCTCGCGGATATTTATGGGGGGTTATTTTTATTTTATGAATCAAAATCAACGTTCGATAATCATCATCTTTTTTTAAATCCACATCAACTGTTTTTTGAATTTTACCACCTAACATGGAAATTAGATTATTAGCGGCAAGGATTTCGTTTTCTCCATTTTTACCCTTGTATGCTATAAAGTTACCCGACTTTTTTACTAAGGGTAAACAATATTCACTAAGAATTCTTAGATTTGCTACTGCTCGGGAAACAACCAAATCAAACTTTTCTCGCCCTTTTTTTCGCCCAAAATCTTCAGCACGCTGCCAAACAAAATCTACATTATTTAATTGCAAAAGTTCACATAAATTCTTTAAAAATTGTAACTTTTTTTGTGAAGAATCTAGTAATGTTAATTTTAACTCGGGATAGATGATTTTTAAAGGGATCCCTGGAAAGCCTCCGCCAGTTCCAACATCACATAATGAATGTGCTTGAGTAAATAAATCCGAATTAAAATAAAATATCGGAATTATCGAATCATAAAAATGTTTTAAATATGCTTCATTTAAATCGGTAATTCGAGTTAAATTATATTTTTGATTTGTTTTAATTAGTTCATTATAATAAATTGCAAATTGTCGTGCTGTTTTATCCACCACAACACCTGGAATTTTTTCCAGTATTTTTTCAAACTCTTTAGGATTCACGACTACCTCTTTGTGAAACTTTTTGTTTCTCAATAACTTTAGCTAAAGAATGGAAGTGGGTCAATATTATTAAAGAAAATATGTACACTAAAAAAGAAATTCGCAAGCAACAAATCAACATTTTAAAGCAACTTACACCTAATGAAAAAATTCATCAATCAAATATGATTTTTAAAAATTTAAGTAATTCTATGCTTTATCAAAAAGCCAAAAATATAGCACTTTTTTGGAGTACCGAAATTGAATTACCAACACACCAGTTTATTAATGATGCTGCTTTAGTTAAAAAAATATTTTTACCAGTTGTAGCTAACAATCATCAACTTCAATTTCGACAGTACCAACAACAACAAATGCATATAGTCAAAGGATTAGGGGAACCATTACCAAGTTGTGATAAAATTGCTTTAAATGACTTAGATTTAATTATCGTGCCTGGATTAATTTTTAGCCAAACTGGTCATTATCGAGTTGGGTTTGGTGGAGGCTATTATGATCGGCTTTTAACCAAATATCGAGGTCCAACAGCTGCGATTATTCTTGACCAACAAATTATACCGCACCCAAATTGGAAAGTGGAAAGTTTCGATCAACCAATTAAATATTTTTTTACATCAAAAATGAACTTTGATTATACAGGAGCTATAAATGGCTAAATTAGTTTTAATTCGCCATGGTGAAAGCACTTCAAATCGAGATCATATCTTTACTGGTTGGAACGATGTACCTCTAACTAAAAAGGGTATAAAGCAAGCAATTATCGCTGGTAAAAAATTAAAAAAAGAGCAACTTAAATTTAGTGAAATTCATACCTCATTATTAAGTCGCGCTATAAAAACGGCTAATATAATTGCTGATGAAATTGATCAAAGTTATTTACCTATTTACAAATCCTGGCGTCTTAATGAACGACATTATGGAGCTTTAAGAAATGTAAACAAAGATCAAGCTCGCTTGATTTATGGAACCAAAAAGGTTGCTGCTTGGCGTCGTGGCTTTCATACGCTGCCACCTCTTTTAATTAAACCGGATTATGATCGTCGTTATCAGCTGATTCCCCACGATCTTATTCCTCGTGGAGAAAGCTTAGCGATGTCTTTAAAGAGGGTTTTGATTTACTATGAAGATCAACTTGCTCCAAAGTTACATCAAGAACATAATATTTTATTAGTTGCACATGGTTCAACTATTAGGGTTTTGATAAAGTACTTTGACCAAATTACCGATGAACAGCTAGATGGAGTCAAAGTCGGTAATGGCTCACCAATCATTTACCAATTTGATCATGATTTAAATATATTAAATAAAATCTTTCTTTAATCTCAATTTAACAAGTGTATAAAAAAAGGGTCTAATTTTTAATAAAACAAAAATTAGACCCTTTTTATTTTGAATAAAAATTTAACTAGACCTTATTTTACTTAGTCTACACCAAATTATTATTTAATAATTACTTCAAAGTAACGGTAGCACCAACAGCTTCGAGTTGTTCTTTAATTTTATTTGCTTCCTCTTCTGTTGCTCCTTCTTTAATAATAGAAGGAGCTTTATCTGCAAGTCCTTTAGATTCTTTCAATCCTTGGCCAGTAATTTCTTTAATTGCTTTAATTACTTTAACTTTTTCCTGACCAGCTTCAGTTAATTCAACATCAAAACTATCTTTTACTTCTGCAGTATCACCACCAGCTGCACCAGCTGCAGCTACTGGAGCTGCTGCTGAAACACCAAATTCATCTTCGATACTTTTTACTAAATCGTTTAATTCAAGGATTGTTGCACCCTTGAGTTGTTCAATAATTCCATCTACATCTAAAGCCATTATTTATAATTCCTCCATTATTTGTTATCTTCGGTCGCTGCTTGAGCTTCCGTACTTGCTGGAGCTTCTGCTCCTGAATCTTCACCGTTCTCTGATTTTTGATCAGAAACTGCTTTAACCGCATAAGCAACATTGCGAACAGGTGCTTGTAAAACAGAAAGTAACATTGAAAGCAAACCTTCCTTGCTCGGTAGAGTTGCTAATTGGTTAATCTCTTCAATTGAAGAAACTTTACCATCAATATAACCGCCTTTAATTTGTAAAGCATCTGCAGTTTTTGCAAAATTAGCTAAAACTTTCGCCGGAGCAATAATATCTTCATTAGAAAAAGCAACGGCAGTAGGACCTTTGAATAAATCATCAAGTCCTTCATAACCAGTTTCGTCAGCAGCGCGCTTAAGATAAGTGTTCTTAATAACTTCATAATGAACATCGGCATCTCTTAATTCGCGACGGAGTCTGGTATCTTCTTCGACGGAAAGTCCACGATAATCAACTAAGACTACCGCTTTAGCGGCTTTAAATTGCTCGACGATTTGGGAAACAATTTTCCCTTTTTTTTCTAAAATCGCTTCACTCGCCAAATTTCTTTCCTCCTATTTTTATTTTTGTAATTATCTGCAAAAAAAGTAGAGCCGAAGCTCTACTTACATTAAATAAATCGAACTTCCTCGGCAGGATATTAAGGCTAGTGCCACCTGAGTCTTCGGCAGAAAAATCACGTATCTATTATATCTTTTTTAAAATCAAATAACAACTCCTAAAGTTGTAATTTTTCATCATTAAAATTAACTGATACGAATTAAATAGAGATAACAAGTTTGCAATCTAGTCCAAAACATTTACTAAAAAATATAAGCTAAAATATTTCTTACAAATTATAAAAAGTGAAGTATATAACTTCACTTTTCGATAATATCTATTATTATAAATTTATTCTAAATTAATTAAATTGAAGCAACATCAACTTTAATCCCAGGTCCCATAGTTGAGTGAATAGAGACACTCTTCATATAGTTCCCCTTAGCAGTTGCTGGTTTTGCCCTTAAAATAGCATCATTAAGTGCTTTAAAGTTTTCACTTAATTGTTCAATACTAAATGAAACTTTACCAATTGGTACAGAAATAATACCTTGTCGGTCAACTCGATAATTAACCTGCCCGGCTTTAACGTCAGAAACTGCCTTCGTAACATCATTAGTTACGGTACCAGTTTTTGGATTAGGCATTAATCCACGAGGACCTAAAATCCGTCCTAATTGACCTACTTTAGCCATCATTTGTGGTGTTGCAACAACTACATCAAAATCCATATAGCCATCTTTGACTTTTTGAACTAATTCGTCATCGCCTACTTCATCTGCACCTGCCGCTTGGGCTTCTTTTGCCTGCTCACCAGTAGCAAAAACAATCACTTTCTTAGTCTTACCAGTACCATTTGGTAAAACTAAAGCTCCACGAATATTTTGATCTGCTTGTTTTGGATCTACTGAAAGATTGTAAGCAACCTGCACTGATGAATCAAACTTGGTGTATGAAGTATCCTTAACTAATTTCAATGCTTCAGAAGCATCATAAAATTTAGTACGATCGATGCTCTTTAAAGCGTCTTGATATTTTTTTCCTCTTTTTGCCATAATTTCCTCCTTGCTGTGGTTAAACGAGTATAAGCTCTTCCACTGCTGCCTCTTAATCTTCTATTTCGATTCCCATCGAACGGGCAGTACCTTCAACCATCCGCATTGCTGCTTCAACATTAGCGGCGTTAAGGTCTTGCATTTTGGTTTCGGCAATTTGTTTAACTTGATCACGTTTAACTTTTGCCACTTTATTCTTGTTAGGTTCCCCAGAACCCTTTTCAATTTTGGCTGCTTTTTTTAGTAAAACTGCAGCAGGTGGCGTTTTAGTAATAAAATCGAATGAACGATCTTCATAAACTGTAATGACAACCGGAATAATCATTCCGGCTTGATCAGCAGTACGAGCATTAAAATCTTTAGTAAAACCAACAATATTAACACCAGCTTGACCTAAAGCCGGTCCTACTGGGGGAGCTGGTGTTGCTTTACCTGCTGGTATTTGCAACTTAACAACATTTGCAATTTTTTTTGCCACGGTAATAACCTCCTTAATCCGTGTGTGGTTTAAATGATCATTAAATTTGATCTCCCACTGTATGTAAAACACACAAGTTTCATTTTATCATATTTTATTAATATAAAAAAGATTAAAGCTTAAGAATAATTTTTTGAGCAACAATAAAAAATGTGATGTTTTAGCTACAAACATTTCCAATATTCATCATTACCTATTTAAAATTTAGCTATATTACTAAATTGCTGAGTTATTTCAATACCTTTTTCACCAATATTTTCATAAAGTGAATCAATATCTTTTGCTGTTGCTACACCGCAAACTAAAGTTTCAAATGTTTTTAAACCAGCATTTATTAACGTATGATTTAGCCCAATTTGAGCCACACCACCAGCTAAACTACCTAATGTACCAGCAGAAGTTGCAATAAGACTATATGATAATGACCTGCCTGAATCTCGATGCTATTTATTATACTTTTGATAGTTCATTAATGCATCTAAGCCAACTAAATTTTGATTTGCAATTTTAATAAGCTTTGAAGCTCTATGCATGCTATTCAACACTAAATAGATATTTTTATACGTCTAATTTACATCTAATCAAATTGTTTCGGGTAAAATCTTTTCCGTCAATATTTTCAAATGATATTGATTATTAAAGCGATTGATTAATGACTTGTTAAAATTAATTATTTCATTTTTTTTAATCTTAATTTTGAAAGTGACTAATGACTGATAATCTATTTTTATAATTGATATCTTTTGTTGCTTTAAATAATATGCCATTGTTGCTTGATCATGGTAAGACACGGTAACTTCACCTATACTAAACCAATCATAGGTTGCCAAGCTAGCATTAGCTAATGCAACAGTAACTCCTTTACCATAAGCCCGAATTAGTCCACCAGCTCCTAATTTAATTCCCCCAAAATATCGAGTAACTGTGGCTAAGATATTAGTCAATTCATTTTTTTGCAGAGCACTTAAAATAGGTGCTCCAGCTGTTCCCTGGGGTTCACCATTATCTGAAAATTTCTCTTTTGTAACAGTTTGATTCAAAATATAAGCATATGCAATATGAGTTGCGGTATCATATTGCTTTCTAACCTTTGCTAATGCCACTTCTACTTCCTCAAGGTTATGAACCATAAATAAATTCCCAATAAAATGGGACTTTTTTATTGTAAAATCACCAGTTGCAGGAGAAACAGCTAAACTATAATAAGGTGTTTTACTCATTTAATTTTCCTTTTAGAACGAATTATTTGAAAAAAATTTTGAATAATTTGTTGACATTGATTCTTTAAAATACCACCTTGATAAAGCACCCGATGATTAAACTGAAAATTATCTAATAAGTGTTCTAAACTAACGACTGCTCCAGCTTTTGGATCACTGGCACCAAAATAAACCTGTCGAATACGACTATTAATCAAAGCTCCCGCACACATAGGACACGGTTCAATCGTCACATATAAATCGCAATCGATTAATCGCCATTGCCCTAATCGATGACAAGCTTCATTAAGTGCAATTAATTCAGCATGACTTAATGAATTTTGTTGAACTTCGCGTTGATTATAGCCGCAACCAATAATTTGATCACGATAAACAACTATCGCACCTATGGGTACTTCATCTTTTGAAGCAGCAATTTGTGCTTGTTCAAGAGCTTTTTGCATCCAATATTCAGCTTTTAAATCACTCAATATTTTGTGCCTTTAAAATATAGTACCCTTTATTGCGTTTGAGAATTTCACAATTACCGAATACTTCCGTCATTTTCTTTTTTAAACTAGGTTCTCCTTGTTTACGTTGAACTACCAAAATCAATTGACCTTTCATAGTTAAATGTTTAAAGCTTTGTTCAACTAATGAGTTAATTAACTTTTTACCAGCCCTAAATGGAGGATTAGATATAATCAAATCAAAACTTTGATTAATATTTGAAAAAAGATCAGATTTAATTACTTTAATTCTTGATTCTAAGCCATTAATTTCAAAATTTTTTCTAGCTTCTTTTAAAGCACGTTCATTAACTTCAGTAGCAATAATTTGTGCCTTAGGATATTGATTTGCAGCAAAAAGTGCAATCGGACCATATCCTGTACCTAGATCAAGTACTGTTTTAGGTGAAAGGGTTAAATTAGCTACTACATCAACTAAGGTGAGAGTCCCAAAATCCAATCTATTTTTAGAAAAAACTCCATTATTAGAATAAAATTGATAATTTTTTCCAATCATTTTCTCATTAAAAGTAAATTCTTTATCAATTGATGTGGGATTAGCTGCAAAATATTGTTCGTTTTTCATAACTATATTTTAACAAATTGTAAGCGTTTCATTTTTTAAGATTTATAGTAAAATTTATAGTAAAATAAGGTTAGATATTAACGGAGGAATTAATTAATGAAAATAGCGGTAATTGGTTGTACACATGCAGGAACTTTTTCTGCTCAGCAAATTTTAACGGAATACCCTGATGCTGAGGTTACAGTATATGAACGTAATGATAATTTATCATTTTTATCTTGTGGGATTGCTCTTTGGGTAGGTAATCATGTTTCTGATCCTAAAAAAATGTTTTACTCTAGTCCTGAAGCTTTAAGTAAACTAGGTGCCAACATGAAAATGGAACATGATGTTACTTCAGTTGACTTATCCCAAAAGACAGTTACAGCGAAAAATTTAAAAACAGGAGAAACTGATACAAATTCTTTTGATAAAATTGTAATTACTACTGGATCAAAACCAGTTATTCCTAATTTACCGGGAATTCATAGTAGTAAAGTATATCAATGTAAAAACTGGCAAGATGCCACTAAAATTAAAGAAGCTTCTGAAAATATTTCAAGTGCAGTGGTTATTGGAGCTGGTTATATCGGAGCTGAATTAGCTGAACAACTATCACTAATTGATAAAAAAGTTACATTGATTGACGGTTTAGACCGAGTTTTAGCAAATAACTTTGATCAAAAAGTTTCAGAAAAAGTCGAAGCGGAATACCGTAATCATGGTGTTACTCTAGCATTGGGACAAATGGTTCAAGAATTTGAAGAAAATGGTGATCAAATTACCGTTAAAACTAACCAAGGTTCTTATACTGCTGATATTGCAATACTTGCTTTAGGCTTTGCACCTCGAACTGAACTTTTTCAAAATCAAGTAGATATGCTACCTAATGGAGCAATTATTACTAATGAATATATGGAAACAAGCCAAAAAGATGTTTTTGCAGCTGGAGACGCTTCTACTGTTATTTATAACCCTACTGGAAAACCAGATTATATTCCATTAGCAACTAATGCAGTTCGTCAGGGGATTTTAGTAGGTAATAATATCGTTAAGCCAACGGTTAAATATATGGGGACCCAAGCCACTTCTGCAGTACAACTTTATGACTATGCTATTGCAGCTAGTGGATTAAATTCCTTAAGTGCCAAAAAGCGTGGCATTGAAATTGAAGAAATTTCATTAGAGCAAGACTATCGCCCTGATTTCATGCTCACCACAACAAAAGTTCTCTCTACTTTAGCATGGGATCCTAAAACCAGGCAAGTTTTAGGTGGATCTTTTATCGCTAAACACGACATTTCGCAAGCTGCTAATGTAATTTCTTTAGCAATCCAAAATAAAATGACAATTGATCAATTAGCAATGGTAGATCTTTTCTTCCAACCTAATTTTGATCAACCAGTTAACTATATTGGTGCTGTTGCTGCTGCTGCGGCAAATAAAAAATAGAACATTTTCCCTAACTGTAAATTTAGTCAGCAATAATTGCTGACTTTTTTAATTTTTAAATAGATTTTTTTGATATAGGAATATTTTTACACTAAATAAAAGTTATGATAGAGGTGAACTATACTCGATAGAGGTTGAAAATGAACAAAAAAAATAATAATTGGAGCTCCAATGTTCCCAAGCGTAGCCAACAACCATTTCATAACAAAGACCAAAACAACTTAAATATCGCTGCTGCTTCAAAAAATACTCGACCATTTTATAAAAAATGGTGGTTCTGGTTAATTAGCATTATTATTATTTTTGCCATTGCTACTTTAGTATTTTGGATATTAAACCAACAATTCAGTTCATCGCAAACAAATCAGATTACAGATAAAAAGAGTGAAACTTCACAAAAAGCATCCCTAAAAACCAATTATCAACGTTCTAAATCTCATTCACCACAAAAAAAAGTTAAAAAATCTACCTCGTCATCCTTAAAAACATCTTCACCAAAACCCCAAAATAATCCTCAGTCAACATCAGGAAATACTGCGGTCGGCAAAACTGGTACCGCATTAGAAATATTCAACCAAATTAAACTAGGAGATACGGCCAATAATGGAACAGGTGGCGATTTAGAAAGTGATTTAATAAAGAAACTCAATTCACCACACAAAATTGAAGAGTTAGTATTCCAGGGTAAAAAAGCTCATCGAGATGTTTGGGGGGAAGTTATTGGAATTACTAAAGGAAGCGGTAACGCGGTTATTTTCGTCAAAGATGGTAACAACTATCGAGCAGTTTCTAAAACTAGTGTTGGAATTTCCAATGATATAAAAAAAGATAAATTAACTTTAGCTCAGTTCAATCAATTAAAAACGCAAGGTTTGACCACTGAAAAAGCAATTAAAACTTTAGGACAACCCAACGCAATGACCGAATCACACCTATCAGGAAAAATTTATATCTCTTATACTTGGAATACTAATCTTCAAGGCCGTAATGACGCATATGTCACAATTAATTTTACCAACAATGAAGCTACAACTAAAAGTCAAGATGGCTTAAAATAAATTAAGCACCTATTTTAAAAATAGATTTTCGAGGGCGATTAAAAGAAAAACCCTCTCCAATTTGTTCTTGAGCGTTATAAATCGAAACAAAAGCTTTTCGATCAATTTTATTAATAATTTCTCGAACATCATTAACTTCACTTGAGTCCACTACAACATACACAATATCTTGTGGCTTACCACTATAACCACCAACAGCATTAATAATCGTAGCACCACGACCCAAATCGTCCATTATTTCATTAACCATTGCCTTAGTTTTATTAGTAAAAATCATAAATACTTTACTTGAATAACTAACTTGCTCAGTAAAATTAATTAATTTAGTAAAAACAAAGGAATAAATGATTGTATACATCATTTGAACAATATTAATATAGACTAATGAACATGCAAGTACTACTATATCAAGAATAAACAATGAACGTCCCATTGGAACTCCCGCTTTATCTTCAAAAATTCGGGCAACCACATCGGTACCACCTGTTGTACCCCCAAAGTAATAAATAATTCCGGAACCTAAACCACCTAAAACTCCAGCTAGCAAAGCCGCTATTAATTGATCATTATGAAGGTTGGGAGCCATTTTAAATTGTCCCCAAAAAGAAAGACTTGCTGAAAAAGTAACAATTCCCCAAAAAGTATAAATTAACGATTTAATTCCCAAAAATTGATATCCAATTATAAACAATGGAATATTGATTAATAGAACCGAAAAACCTGTATCAATTCCAAACAAAGCACGTAAAATTAATGCAATGCCACTAACTCCTCCATCAGCTAATTTATTTGGAATATTGATGTTAATGATACTCCAAGCAAAAATTAAGCTTCCAATTAAAATCATAATTAAATCTATAATTTTAATTTTTTTCAATAATTTCATGTACATTCCTCCACCATAGAAATAAATAAGTCAGCATTCGCTGACTTATTATTGATAATACCTATTATATCATCTTAAATAATTCTTGCTAAAATTTCTTATTTGATCAATTATTTAAAATTTTAGTCAAGTTATTATTAAACAGAATTTGACTCATTGTAATTAGCTTAATCCAAGGTTGTTTATTATCATTCAAAGATCCTTGCTCAATCCAAGGTAAACAAATATTTAAAGCATAATCAACATATAGTTGCAAAATAATTTCTTTATTTTTCCAAAAATTAATCTGAGGGTATAACTTAGTCATTAAATAAAGACGCTGATAATAAGATTTTTCTAAAAATGACTGACGAAAATCAATTCGGTGGCGGCTGATAAACAATAAATTTCTAAATGCAACTTCTTGCTTAATAATAAAACCTAAATCTTGATAAACTAAATTAGTTATACTAAAAGAATTTTTAATTGGATTGTTTTTTTCTAATGAATATTCAAAAATATCCTGAAGAAAATCCGGATATGTTAAATATATTTGATAAAATTTAGTTCTGCTGATCGCTAATTTTTTTAACAACATTTGTAAAGTAAACTGCTCTAAGGGTTCCTGATTGAGAAATTCAAAGCCTTGATTTAATAATCTTAATTTATTTAATTTAGCAATAATTCACCTCATTTTAATTTTATTATAGGTTCTTTTAATATAGATTAAATTCTGACCTTTCTTTTTAAGATATTTAAAATTAAAATTATAAAAACCCTAATTGAAAGAGAGCTAATTAAATGCTATATGAAGCATGTATTGAAAATTTAACTAATTTACCTGAAGTTGTTCAAAAAAGAGTTCAAAGAATTGAACTTTGCGATAATTTAACGGTTGGTGGGACAACCGTAAGCTACGGAGTTATGAAATATGGAATTGAATATGCCCATGAGCACCAAGTTTCAGTAGCAGTGCTCATTCGTCCTCGAAGTGGAAACTTCGTCTATAATGATCAAGAAATTAATATTATGGAGGAGGATATTTTTCAAGCTCAAAAACTTGAAGCTGACGCAGTAGTTTTTGGTGCTTTAACAAATAATGGGCAGATAGATCAAAGTGCCCTCAAGCAACTAGTTGCCGCTGCAGGAGGAATGGAAACTGTAATGCATATGGCTTTTGATCAAGTTAAAAGCAACAAATTTAATACAATAAAACAACTTAAAGATCTTGGATTTTCTCGAATTTTAACTCATGGTGGTTTACCTCAGAGCTCAATTTTAGATAATTTAACAACCATTAAACAATATATTGAAAATGCAGCTGATGAAATACAAATCCTCCCTGGTGGTGGAATCAATACTAAAAATCGTGATTTAATTGCTCAAAAAACCGGGGCCAAGCAATTACATGGAACTAAAATTGTGTAAAAGCCGCTTCAAATCATTAGGTAAATTTGCTTTAATTGTTATTGATTCATGCGTAAATGGATGAAGAAATGTTAAAGACTGACAATGTAAAGCTTGACGATTAATTAGTTGATGGTCACTACCGTAAAGTTCATCACCATAAATTGGATGATTAATAGCACTCATGTGTGCACGAATTTGATGTGTTCGCCCAGTATAAATCCGAACATTCAAAGCTGTAGCCTCTTGATATATTTGTTCAACTTTAATTGCTGTTGCACAACTCTTACCATAATCACCAACTACTCGTCGTAAAAAAAATTCTGGTGATCGTTTTAAAGGCAATAATAACAAAAAATCATGGGTAATTTGTCCAGATACTATTGTAAAATATTCCTTATCAACATATTTTTTTATACTATTTTGAAAAAATAAACTATGAGCTAGAGAATTTTTAGCAAATAAAATCACACCACTAGTATCACTATCAAGACGCGTAATTAAATGAATTGCTAAATTGCGACCGTATTCTTGAAATAAATAATTTTTAACACGACTTGCCACATTGTCAATACTATCTCCACGTTTGGGGATAGAAGGTAAATATGGAGGTTTATTTACTGCTAAGTAAAATTCGTCTTCAAAAATAACTGATATTGGCTGATCAACTTTTACAATATTATCAGATCCAGCTAAATCAGGAATAGTAATGATTAATTCATCATTAGGTTGAAGACGATAATCGCTATGATGAGGTTGGCCATTTACTAAAAATTCACCACCATTATATTTGATTCTTTTAAGAATTCTACGAGAAATACCCTGACTTCTTAAATATTTGGATATTTTTTGATTTGCATGTACTAAATCTATTCTATAAGTTAATTTCATTAGTTTAAGTTATATCATTTATTAATCTTCATGACTTTTTTTCTGATAAATAAATGAGTTCCCAACGCGATCCCAAAAATGCATATGGCGATATTTAGCAAAATGAATTTTTTGCGAAGAAATTTGATATTTAATTCTAGTAACTCCTGTGTTATGCATTGTCATATTATCTACCGACACATAAATATCATTAGGATCTCGCAAATGAATTTCAACCCACTCTTGCGGTGACAAAACCATTGGCGACCCTATTGTACGGAAAATACTGTTATTTAAAGAAGCAATTTCAGTTAATTGTAAAGCTTGAACCGTTGGGTGAATTACCGCTCCTCCCAGAGATTTATTATAAGCAGTTGATCCCGAAGGAGTTGAAATACAAAGTCCATCTCCTCTAAATTTTTCAAAAAAATTTCCTTTAATAAAAACATTGCAGGTAAAAGTTGAAACTACTCGTCGGATTGTTGATTCATTTAAAGCATGATAAACCATAAATGGATGAACCGTGTTCTTCTTATAAGCTTCAATTTTTAAAATTGGATAACTTACAGTTTCTCCAGAATTAATACTTAAAGAATCAACCAATTCTTTCATTTCATACTCGCGATAGTCCGTATAAAAGCCAAGATGTCCGGTATGAACCCCCACAAATCGAACGTGATTCAAATAAGGAAAAAATTGATGAAACGCTGATAAAATAGTACCATCTCCACCAACTGAGATAACAACATCAGGCCTTCCTTGAGTGATAACAGAAATATTTCTATTTTTCAATAAATGTTTTAGTTTGTTTACTACTGTCCGAGTTTTTGGACGATGGTTAGCATAAATTGCTACTTTCAATTGTTCTTTGACTCCTGAGAATTATTTTGGCGCAATTCGGAACGAATTTCTGACATTTCCTGGTCAAGTTGAAAAGCCACTTCTGCCGAACTCTCTAGTCGCTTTGCTACATCGGGAGGAACTTGTCCTTGATATTTATAATTCAAGCTATGTTCTATTGTTGCCCAAAAGTTCATTGACATAGTTCGCACTTGAATTTCCGCAAGAATTTTATGCGGTCCATTGACTAATTCTACGGTGTACTCTACAACAATATGATAAGATCGGTAACCAGAAGCTTTATTATACTTGACATAGTCGCGTTCTTCCACTATTGTCATATCTTCCCGATGCCTAATTAATTCTACAACTTCATAGATATCTTCGACAAATTGTACGATAATTCTTAGGCCAGCAATATCTTGCATTTCTTCTTCAATGTGTTGTTCATCAATATGACGTCGCTGCATTTTTTCTTTAATCGAATCAACGGGTTTAACCCTACCGGTAACAAATTCAATTGGTGATTCTTCCTCATACTGCAAATATTGCTTTCGTAATTCTCGAAGTTTTACTTTCATTTCTTCAACCGCCACGGCATAAGGTAGTAAAAAGCTTTTCCAATCTTTAATCATAAATTATTCTCTTTTCTATTAACTTATAATAACGGAAATTGCCCCAAATCTAGAGATGGCAATGGCATTTTAAAAAAACTATAAAGATTTAATACAAGTTTTGAATCAATGATAGGCCAAAAGCCTTGAGTTACAAACAGTTTTGAGGGTAATTCTAATAAATTGCATCCTTTTTCATAACAAATACCTTGCAAATTCAAAAGTTGACGATTCTTTCTTCGTAACTCTTTTTTTAATTGAAATTGTGTTTTTTTAATCGATATTACAGGTAGTGAAGTAACAAATTGAGAAAAAGGATAAATAAATAATTGATCATTATTACACGTTTCAGTAATCCAATGATACCTTTGCCAATCATATTTTCTTATGTGATGATAAACAATTATCTTTTTTCGATCAACATTTAAAAAAATTAAATAAAAACCTAATTTTTTTTGATATTTTAAAAATTTTAAAGCTGCTGGAGCAATAGTTTTATTTTTTAAATAGTTTGGTCCCAGTATCCATAAAGATGCCCAACCCTGTTGACGATAAAAATCATTTCGTGCTTTTAAAACTGAAACTGTCAAAGGACTACATTGAAATTCCAACGCTAAGTGAGGATACATAAAAACATCAACCCGACGTTCTTGTTCTTGTTGAATAACTTTCTTTTCTATCTCAACTTGAGCATTAATAGCTAAACCAGCTTGTGCTAAAAGCATCTTACCTTTTTGATGTAAAGTAGATTCGTTACTTAAATGTTTTGGTAAAACTTGGTGTTTAAAATAAGGACGCCGTTTATTTCCCCAACAAATTTTTAATTTTTCTTGACAATTCGGACAAAAAATTTCAATTTTTTCATTTATTATTTTTTTAACTTGATTTTCAGACGTCAAATAAATTAATTTTCTATGGTGATCCATTCCTATTAGCAAAAAAATACCTCCCCGTATTAATTACGAGAAGGTAAATGTTTTTTGACTCAAAAGTAATTGTTTAACACTTGAAATACATTATTCTTAATCAAAACTTTACCATGTTCTATTATTAATTCTGACGAAATATCTGAAGGGCTACCATATTCATTAACACTAGTAACTAAGCTAATATAATTTTTTTGATTTGCATCTTTTTTATAAAGTGAAAACATTACATAATATTTATCATTATAGGTATATAATATCGATTTAACCTTCATTGTCATAAAATGACCCAAATTTATCAAATCTTCAATTGAGTCAAATCGAGCTACATAAGTCAAATCATCTGATTTTAATGCTCTCAAATAACGTTGTTGTCGATATTTCTTTATTCCGGCAATAATATCTTCTTGGGTGCCTATATCCAATAAATCGTGATCATGAGGAACATTAGTTGATCTAGCAGCAGCATCTAAATTAAATGCTGATGAATTTGAAATATTGTTCTTTTTAATTTCAGAATTAATATTATTTTCATAGTTTCGCGGTGTTTTGCTAATCAATAATTCTAATCCATCCTCGTTAGGCATTACTTGAAAAGTAACTGCCTGAGTTCCTGAAAAACTATGATCAGTATCAACTTCTTCTAGAATACTATAAAAGAATTTTTCAACCTGCATTTGATTACCAAGTAAGTCTAAAATTGTTACTCCGCGTTCCTCTAAATCTTTATGTACCAGAAAAACCCGAATATTATTTTTATCTATTCGATCTATTTCCATGAGAAATAGTTCCTCCGTTTTCAGTGCTAACAGTTATTTACCACTTTGAGAAAGCTTACATCAACCATCTTCAATCGTCAAGTTAATAGAATTTTTGATTAAAAAATTAAAGTTAAATTAAACTGCTAGTTCCAAATTTTGCTGAGCTAGAAGAATCGATAATTGAGGAGCTTTGCTTTGAGCTTCTTTTAATATTTGTTGATGATCAACTTCCTGCGGTAAATGACTTAAAAGTAATGATTTAACATGACCTTCTAATCCTAACTTAGCAGATTGAGTAGATGTCATATGCCAAAGCTCGCCAACTTTATTTGCCGAAAAATTAGTATCAGCAATCAATAAATCACTATTTTTTATAAAATTAGTTAAATCAGAAAAATAACGAGTATCAGCAGTATAGCTCAACACTTTTCCATCAATTTGAGATTCAATTCGCATTGCATAAGCAACTACTGGATGTATCGTTTGACAAAAACTAATAACTAAAGGACCCAAATCTAATTTTTTTGTGGGATCATAAGCAATACCCTGCGTAATTTGACCAAAGGTTAAAGCTTTAAAATGTTCAAAATCCTTCTTGTGACCATAAATAGGTAACGGAGACTTTTTTTTGTCTCCGGTTTTTAATTGATAATAGTACTGCAAAACTCCTATATCTGCTTGATGATCAGCATGATAATGACTAATAATTACTGCATCTAACTGTAAAGGATCAAAAACCTTTTCCAAAGCCATTAACGCCCCAGAACCACAATCCAGTAAAAGATGAAAATCACCCTCACTGATTAAATAAGAACTAGTGCCATGACCAGCATAGGGATAGCCTCCATAATAGCCTAAAACTTGTATTTTCATTATTTAATTAATCGATCCCAAATGTGGATCTTCCCTTCCTTAAATGACTTTTTTACATCGATTATTTTTTGATTAGAACTACCCCTAAATTGTAATGTTAAATCTTTTTTACTAATAATAAAACGACCATCAACAAGAATATCAATTAAAGAAAGCAATTCTTTTTTATCATCACTACCTGATAAAAGTTCTTCCCAAGTGTAGCCACTCCAAGACCAAATGGTTTTCTTATTTCCAAATTCTT
Organism: uncultured Lactobacillaceae bacterium; assembly: GCA_945273735.1. Lineage (GTDB taxonomy): Bacteria > Bacillota > Bacilli > Lactobacillales > Lactobacillaceae > Xylocopilactobacillus. Next base: position 110,588 of record CALYPJ010000002.1, on the reverse strand, counting down.
GTCGAATTCGCTTTACTAATTTTAAACAGACTTGCGTATTTAAAAAAGGTTCACCTCCCAAAAGAGTCAACCCATCAACATAAGTTTGAGATAAATCAGTTATAATTTGATCTTCCAATTCTTGACTGTAAGGATAACCATATTCAAAATTTTGAGCTGCTACATTATAACATCCTGGACAAGCAAACAAACACCCTGAAACATATAAAGAACATCGAACCCCTTCACCATCCACAAAATTAAACGGTTTATAATCAGCAATTTTACCTAATGAGTAGTCACTAGCCCGCCATTTTTGCGGATGATAAGGATCATATTTTTTTTGTTTCATTTGTCGCGCAACACTTCGTTGATCCAAACGTGGTGTACTTTTTGAAGAAACTTTTTTACTTTTTTGATGTAAATTAAACTTAATTCCCAAATCTAAACAATCTTCGTCAATATTGTCAGTTTCTTTTTTAGCCATACAAATTCAAATTCCTTCCTAGGCTAATTTTCTACCCAATAATCACTTATTTAACTATCAGCTCCAGCTAAATGATCATTACTTAAAGTTAAATGTTTTACCCGATGACGAATTTCTTCATGTCGACCATGAACCATAGGTCGCTGATTAGGATTACCTAAATAACCACAAGTTCTCTTAACCACATCAACAGTTGCTGGATCTGTATTACCACATTGCGGGCACTTAAAGCCTCTTTCAGTTGCTTTAAACTCACCTTTAAAACCGCATTTAAAGCATTGATCAATCGGAGTATTTGTTCCTAAATACCCAACGAGGTCATAACCATAATCCCAAACAGCTTCCAAAGCTCGAGGATTTTGTTTCAAATTAGGATATTCACAATAATGAATAAAACCACCACTAGAATAATATGGATATGCACTTTCGAATTTCAATTTTTCAAAAGGTGTTGGCTTTTTCCGAACATCATAGTGAAAACTATTTGTATAATAATCTTTATCCGTAATATCTGGTATACTACCGAATTTTTCCTTATCTAATCGGCAAAAAGTATCAGTCAAAGATTCCGCTGGTGTTCCATAAACTGAAAAGTGATATCCGTATTCTTTTTCCCAATCGACACACTGATCATGTAAATATTTAACTACATCAATTGTAAATTGTTTAGCCTCGGGATTAGGTTCCCAATTAGGACCATAAAATACTGTACCAACTTCATATAAACCGATATACCCTAAAGAAACAGTTGCACGACTATTTTTAAAAAGTTTATCAACATGATCAGTACTACTTAATCGTTTACCAAAAGCCCCATATCGATAAAGAATTGGTGCGTTTTGAACCACAGCTTCTTTCGTTCTTTCAACTTTATAAACTAAAGCATCACGACAAATATCTACTCGTTCCTTTAAAATTGCCCAAAATTTACTTTTGTCACCTTGCGATTCCAAAGCTACTCGCGGTAAGTTAATCGTTACTACACCTAAGTTCATCCGTCCTGATTCAACGTCTTTACCATTTTCATCTTTCCAACCCTGTAAAAATGAGCGACATCCCATTGGAGCTTTAAAGGAACCAGTTAGTTTAACGATCATATCATAAGAAACAACATCTGGATACATTCTTTTAGTGGCACACTCTAAAGCTAGTTGTTTTATATCATAGTTAACATCTTCTGGTTCTAAATTCAAACCTCGCTTCAAAGTGAACACAAGTTTAGGAAAAATTGCTGTTCGATGTTCAGTACCTAAACCGTCAATTCGTACTTGTAAAATAGCTTTTTGAATCTCTCTTTCAGCCCAACTTTTACCTAAACCAAAACCTAACGTAGTAAAAGGTGTTTGCCCATTGGAAGAATATAATGTATTAATTTCATACTCTAAACTTTGCATTGCATCGTAAATATCTTTTCGAGTACGCTCTTTGGCATAATCTTCTTGCTTGCAAGGATCATCAATCCATTTTTTAGCCTCAGCTTGATGCTTAGTAAAATTTTTCATTGCAAATGGAGCTAAAACCTCATCAGTTCGATCTGAAGAACATCCTCCATATTGACTAGATGCAACATTAGCAATAATTTGAGCCATTTGAGCAGTAGCAACTTGAATTGAATGTGGTGGTTCTACCTCAGCATTACCAATTTTAAAACCATGATTTAACATTTCTTTAAAATCAATTAAACAACAATTGGTCATTGGCTCATAAGGTGTATAATCCAAATCATGCCAGTGGATATCACCTTTTAAGTGTGCATTAGCAACTTGTGGAGGTAACATCTTTAAGCCTATAGCCTTAGCAACAGTACCAGCAGTTAAATCTCTTTGCGTATTAAAAACATTACTGTCTTTATTTGCGTTTTCGTTAACAACGCTTTCATCTTTATTTAAAAGCTTATTAATTGTAAAGTTGATATCCGTTGCTTGATTACGCGCAAAATCTTTTTGTGTTCGATAAGAAATATACGCTTGCGCTATTTCGTATTGATGATGAGCCAAAAGAGTATGTTCAACGATGTTTTGAATCTCATAAATTTTTACATCTTTTTGAAAACGTGATTTAATTTCAGCTTCTACATCATCAACCACATTCTCAATATTTTGATAATCTATAGGACTAAGGCTTTTTTGAACGCTTTTAGCAGCTTTTATAATTGCCTGTCTAATTTTATTGAGGTCAAAAGCTGTTTTTCGGCCATCACGCTTAATTATTGTAATTTTCAATGTTTCTGATTGTATTTTTTGCTTTTCGTTAAGTTCAAGCACTAGAGTGCCTCCTTTGTCTGTATCTATCATACCAAAATATAGATACTTTTAGGATATATAAATTCATAAACACACAATATATAGATTATATATAATTTAAAAAAGTGTTTGACTCAGGCACTCTTTGATTTAATCTAGATAGATTTTTTTTAAATCCGCTATATCTTGATTACTCAATTTTAAAGCTTCTCGAGTAAAGTGTTCATAGTCACCATAAAAATAATCTATTGCGTCAAAAATCGCATTAATATTATAGGCCTGAACGTCCGACAAATTCATTTGATTTATATAATCATCTACTTCGTCATCGGTAATTACCTGAGTTTGACGAGATGAATAAACCATATTAGATAAAAGATAATCAGCAGTAATTGTTTCATTTGGTAAATCAAATAATTTTTCAATTAAAGCAGCTCCAATCCCAGTACGATCTTGACCTGCTGAACAATGAAACAAAACCGATTGATCCTGCTGATCATTAATTAAAAGATAATGAAACATGGAGCCATAAGCCTGCTGACTATGGTAATTAAGAATAACATTTTGATAGATACCACCAATATTGGAAGCCATTTGAAATTTTTCTTTATGTTTCAAACGGCCCTTAAATCGACGCCAATGCAAGGTAGGGGTTTGAGGCGAATTACCATACACTGGTAAATGATCGTATTTTACTCCTTTTAAACTTGGATCAGGAAAATTTTTAACTTCAGAATCTGAACGAAAATCCAAATCATATTTTAAGCCATAAGCAATTAGTTGTTCTTGTCCTTTTTGATCAAGATTACTTAAATCGCCAGAACGTAACAACTTATGCCAGCGTAAATGCTGGCCTGATCGAGTTTGATATCCTCCCATCTCTCTTAAATTTACACTACCTGAAAAATCTAATACTCGCTTTGCCATTCTCTTGTATCCTCCCAGGACGATGTTTTCTAAAATTCCCCAGATTCTACATCAGAAATAAATTGTGATAAATGATCATAATAATACTGTGGATTATCAGTCATTCCATGATGACCAGAGTTTGGCGTAATTGAAAGCCGAGAATTGGGAATTTCTTGTGCCATTCTTTTGGCTACAGAAACTGGCATTGTTTCATGATCTGAAAAAACTAAATATGTTGGCATAGTTAAGTTCTTCAATTTTCCACGAAGGTCAAAATCTTTTAGTTTGCCAGTCACTACAAATTCATTATCACCTTGAAACGCATTGTATACATCAGTTGCCATAGTATCAATTAAATGACTAATTGCTGGGTGCTCCCGACGATCGACAAATTGTTGATTTAAAATATCAACATATTTTTGATATTGTGCATCACTCCAGTTACCTTGTTCTTCAATTTTTTGCATATATGCTAATTGTGTAGGACTCAAAATTTCCGCACGGCGAGCATTGACAGCAGCAACATATTCTTGAGTATTATCAATCATCGAGGAAATGATCGCTCCTTTTAAATGTTCGCCATATTTTAAACCATACAATTGTACTAAGGCACCACCCCAACTTTGTCCAATGAGGTAAAAATTATCAAGTCCTAATTTTTGCCTAACTTCTTCAACTTCATCGATATAATATTCATAAGTTAAAATTTCAGCGTTCTTATGATCACTAAAATCTGGCTGATCTGAATAAAAAGACCCCAATTGATCGTACATATGAACCTGAACTTTAAGTCCGCGTTTGGCTAACTGCTTTGCTGCATCTTCCCAATACTCATGAGTTCCACCAGGACCCCCATGTAAAGCTAAAAGATGAATATCACCAGTTCCTTGAGTATTCGTCCATAAATGATATCCATTATTTAAAGTAATAATTTTTGACCCAGTTTTCATCGACTACCTCACTTTTTTTAAATATAACTCTATTGTCTCAAAAAATAGCTAACTTGCAATTATTCTTCTTTATGTTTAGAATCATTCTAAGATAGTTTCTAAGAAAAGAGGAATAAAATTGTCAAATTTGCACAAATTTTGGATAGTTTTAGGAATTGGTAGTGTAGCTTTAATTTTAAACTTTGGTTTTAAATTATCTAACATTGCTAATTTTTTAATTATCATCTCCGGAATAATAATTGCTTTTTCAATGCTAATTGAAATGATTAAAGTTTTAAAAAGTGGTAATTTTGGTGTTGATTTACTCGCCATAATCTCGATAACAGCCACAATAATTGCAAAAAATTATTGGGCGGCTTTAATTATTCTAATTATGTTAACGGGTGGCGATTCTTTAGAAGATTTTGCTAGTAAAAAAGCCAGTGCCGATTTATCTTTACTTTTGGATAACTCCCCCAAAACTGCTCATATTGTTAAAAAATCTCAAATTAAAGATGTACTTGCTGATACTGTTCCAATTGGAGCTACTCTATTAATTAAACCTGGTGAAACAGTTCCGATTGATGGAATTATAATCAAAGGGGAGAGTGACTTTGATGAATCAAGCATGACGGGTGAATCACGTCTAATCAAGCAAAAAATTGATGATAACATAATTTCAGGAGCAGTAAACACAGACCGTCCAATTTACATAAAAACTCAAAAATTAGCCAAAGATTCACAATATCAAACTTTGGTTAATTTAGTAAAAAATGCTAATTTGAAACCCGCCCGTTTTGTACGATTAGCAGATCAATATGCTCTACCTTTTACCATTATTTCCTTAATTATTGGAATTGCAGCAGCTTTTATTGCTAAAGATCCCAACCGATTTGTGCAGGTCGTAGTTGTAGCTTCTCCTTGTCCTTTAATTTTAGCAGCTCCGGTTGCTATTGTTTCTGGAATGAGTCGTATTACACGGCATGGTATTATTCTTAAAAGTGGTACTTCGTTAGAAAAACTTGCTAAAGCTAAAGCAGCATACTTTGATAAAACTGGTACTTTAACTAAAGGGAAATTGAATGTCATTCAAATTGTATCAACTGCTCACCTTTCAAAATCTAAATTATTGAACTATTTTTATAATTTAGAAATTAACTCTAATCATATTATGGGAAAAGCTATTGTCGCTGCTGCAAAGTCCCAAAATTCTACTCAACAAATGGGTTTCGAAAATATCAAAGAAATTACTGGTCAAGGAATTGAAGCAAATAAAGATGATCAATTATATCGAATAGGAAAATTAGAATTTGTAACCAATTCGCAAAGTGAACAAATTAAATATCATCAGCTAACTGATACTTCGCAAGTCTTTTTGGCAATTGATAATCAGGTACAAGGATATATTCTATTACAAGACCAGTTACGTCCTGAAGCGCCACAAACAATCCAAGATTTAAAGAAAATTGGAATTAATCACTTAGCAATGATCACTGGTGATCAACCTGCAACCGCTCAAAAAATTGCTCAAGAAGTTGGGTTAACAAATGTTTTTTCCCAATGTCGACCTCAAGATAAAATTACCCTAATCAAAGATGCTCCAAGTGAACAACGACCTTTAATAATGGTAGGCGATGGGGTTAATGATGCCCCAGCAATTGCAGCAGCTGATGTCGGTATTGCAATGGGAAATAGTAGTGCTAGTGCTGCTTCTCAAACTGCTGATGTAGTTATTGTAAAAAATGATCTTCACACACTATTAAATGCCATTAATATTTCACGCTATACAATGAAAATTGCACGTCAGTCAGTTTTAATTGGAATTATCATTTGTACAATTTTAGAACTAATCTGTGCTACCGGTATAATTCCAGTAATTGCTGGAGCTTTATTACAAGAATTAATTGATACAACTTCAATTCTTTGGGCCTTAAGAGCAAGGGTAAACAAAGAAAAATTAATTCCTAATACTAATTCAAATAATTCTCAAACTAATTTAATTAATAGTAATTCCTAGTAAAAATCATTTTGATTAATTAGTAAAGTTTCTGCTATGATAAATTTTATGAAAAAAGATGATTGTGTTTTTTGCCAAAAGCCTAAAAATGAATGGATTTTAAAAAATCAACTAGCAGCAGCATTTTGGGATATAAATCCAGTTAACCCTGGTCATTTATTGATTATTTCTCAAGAACATCATAGCAATTACTTTGATTTATCAGCTGCTGAATTAATTGCTGTAAATCAACTACTAAAAAAAGCAAAGTTATTTTTAGATCGAAAATATCACCCTGACGGATATAATATCTTAATTAATAATGGCCATTTTGGTGGTCAATCAATAATGCATTGTCACATTCATTTAATACCTCGCTATAAAAACGATGGCCTTTTTATGCCAAAGAATAAATCTCTAAAATAATTAGGTTATAAAAATATTTTCAACTTTTAAACTATACCTTTTTTAAAGTAAAAATAAAGGACAATTCACATTGTCCTTTATTTTTATTTAATAAACCTAACTATTCAAATAAAAAGATCAGATTTTTTACTTAAATCTGATCTTTTAAAGTACCACTATTCGTAATTATTTGGAGCTTTATCGTTCTTTATACGTTCATATAAATTTTCTTCTGATTGATATTTCTTTTCTAATTCAGTAACAGTTTGTTCTTTGCCTTCTACTGGTACATCAGCTATTGGTTCCATATCCCGATAACACTTCATTCCTGTTCCAGCAGGAATTAATTTACCAATGATAACATTTTCTTTCAAACCAATTAATGGATCATTCTTGCCACGAATTGAAGTATCAGTTAGAACACGCGTAGTTTCCTGGAAAGATGCCGCAGATAAGAAACTATTAGTTTCCAATGCTGCCTTAGTAATTCCAAGTAATACTGGTCGAGCTGTGGCAGGTACTTTACCTGATTTAATCGTAGCTGCATTTTGATCTTCAAAATCACCAATATCCATCAAGGTCCCTGGCAAAATGCTAGTATCTGCCGGATCCATTACTCGAACTTTTTGAAGCATTTGCCGAACCATTACTTCCAAATGCTTATCAGAAATATCTACACCTTGCATCCGATAGACTTTTTGAACCTCTGCTAATAAATAAGCTTCTGTTGCTGCTTTATTTTTAGTTTCTAAAAGATGCTTTGGATCAATAGATCCCCCAGTTAAACGATCACCTCGTTCAACTAAATCACCCTGAGCTACAGCTAAACTAGCTGTATAAGGAATAGTATAAGTTTTTTCCTCCTCATTATTCTGAACTACTATTTCACGTGTATGAGTAGCAGGATCTTCGTTAATTGCCATAATTTTTCCAGCAACTTCAGTAATCGTTGCTTGTCCTTTTGGATTACGAGCCTCAAAAATTTCTTCAACACGGGGAAGCCCTTGGGTAATATCTTCACCACCAGCAACACCACCTGTATGGAAGTTACGCATCGTTAACTGTGTTCCAGGTTCACCAATAGATTGAGCCGCTACTGTACCAACAGCTTCACCCACTTCAACATCAGTTCCTGTCGCCAAGTTACGACCATAACATTTACGGCAAACTCCATGACGAGTTTTACAAGTAAATAATGACCTAATTGTAACTTTTTCCACATTATGATCTAAAAGCATTTGACTGGTTTCTTCATCTAAAAACTGATTAGATTTAACTAGAATTTCACCTGTTTTAGGATCTTTTACTGACTTCATTGTATATCGACCTAAAATTCGATCATATAATGGTTCAATTACTTCAGTTCCTTCCATGATTGAAGCAACTTCTACTCCTTGATCGGTACCACAATCGTCCTCACGAACAATGACATCTTGAGCTACATCAACTAAACGTCGAGTTAAATATCCAGAGTTAGCAGTCTTTAGAGCTGTATCTGTCATTCCTTTACGAGCACCGTGAGTGGACATAAACATTTCCAAAACACTAAGCCCTTCACGGAAGTTAGAAGTAACTGGCACTTCCATCATTCCGCCATTAGGCGCAGCCATTAAACCTCTCATTCCTGCAAGTTGAGTAAAGTTTGAAATATTCCCCCGAGCTCCAGAATCACTCATCATTGAAATTGGATTCTTAGGGTCAAAAGAATCAATTAATTTATTTTGTATAATTTCTTTAGCATCATTCCAAACTTCAATGACACGATCATGACGTTCTTCTTCAGTAATTAGACCTCGTCTGAACTGATTAGAAATCGTTTCAACTTTTTTATGGGCAGAAGCAACTACGCGCTTTTTATCTTTCAAGTTAGTAATATCAGCAACCCCAACAGTTAATCCTGAATTGGTAGATTCGGTGTATCCCAACGTTTTCATATCATCTAAAAGATCAGTTGTCCGTTGAACTTTGTAAACTTTAAAAACTTGAGCAATAATGTCGCTTAAAAAGTCTTTTTTAAATGGGGTAACTAATTCCCGGGTAGCCAAAATATCATTAATATTTTCACCTTGTTTCAAGAAATACTTACTTGGGGTCCCATTAGCTAAATTATCATCAGTTGGTTCATTTAAGTAAGGAAAGTCTTCAGGCATAATGCTATTAAAAATTAACTTACCTACGGTCGTTAGCATAATTTCAGAACGTTGTTCTTCAGTAAATGGCTTTTTAGGCATTGAAGAAACGGCCACTCCAACCCGGGTATGTAAATGAACAAAACCCGATTGATATGACATAATTGCTTCATTTGTATCTTCAAAAATTGTTCCTTCACCTTCACGACCACTCTCTTCAATAGTAAGATAATAGTTTCCTAAAACTATATCTTGAGAAGGACTAACGATTGGTTTACCATCCTTTGGCGCCAAAATATGGTGAGCCGCCAACATTAAAAGTCTTGACTCTGCCTGAGCTTCATCAGAAAGAGGCACATGAACCGCCATCTGATCTCCATCAAAATCAGCATTATATGCTTCACAAGCTAGAGGATGAAGTCTAATTGATTTACCATCAACTAAAACAGGTTCAAAAGCTTGAATTCCCAAACGGTGTAAAGTTGGTGCTCGATTTAAAAGAACTGTTCGTTCTTTAAGTACATCTTCTAAAACATCCCAAACTTCGTTATCTTGACGTTCTATCATTCTTTTGGCACTTTTGACATTAGTTGCAATTTCTCTTTTGACTAATTCTCTCATTACAAAAGGTTTAAACAATTCTAATGCCATTGGTCTTGGTAAACCACATTGAGAAAACTTCAGCGTTGGTCCAACATCAATTACTGAACGGCCAGAATAGTCAACCCTTTTACCCAAAAGATTTTGACGAAAACGTCCTTGTTTACCTTTTAGCATATGGCTTAATGATTTCAATGGTCGATTACCTGGTCCAGTTACAGGTCTTCCACGACGCCCATTATCAATTAAAGCATCTACAGCTTCCTGAAGCATTCGTTTTTCATTTTGGACAATAATTCGTGGAGCATTAATTTCTAATAATTTTTTTAAACGATTATTTCGATTAATTACACGACGATAAAGATCATTTAAATCACTTGTAGCAAAACGTCCTCCCTCAAGCTGTACCATCGGTCTTAAATCTGGTGGAATAACTGGAATTGCATCCATCACCACCCATTCTGGACGGTTACCAGAAGTAAGAAAAGCTTCCAAGATATCAAGTCTTCTAATATCACGAACCCGCTTTTGACCACTTGCATCTTTTAATTCTTGTTTTAATTCAGTAACAGATTTTTTTAGGTCAACTTTCTTTAAAAGATCTTTGATTCCTTCTGCACCCATTTTGGCAATAAAGGCATCTTTACTTTCAAAGCTATGTACTCCAAATTTTTTCAAAGCTGCCACATAGTCGGACTCTGATAATACTTGATCAACTTTTAAGTCTGTTTCTTTAGGATCCGTAACTACTTTATAAAATTCAGCTTGCTTTTCCCGATATTCTTTCTCAGTTAAAATTTGTTTTTCTTCAAGATTAGATTGTCCTGGTTCGATTACAATATAAGCAGAAAAATAAATTACTTCTTCTAAAACTCGTGGAGAAACATCAAGAATTAATCCAATTCGAGAAGGAATTCCTTTAAAATACCAAATATGAGTAACTGGAGCCGCTAATTCAATATGACCCATCCGTTCACGTCGAACTTTTGAACGAGTAACTTCTACACCACAACGATCACAAACAATTCCCTTATAGCGAATTCGTTTGTATTTACCACAAGCGCATTCCCAATCTTTAGTAGGGCCAAAAATTCGCTCATCAAACAAACCATCTCTTTCAGGTTTTAAAGTTCGATAATTAATCGTTTCTGGTTTTTTGACTTCGCCGTAGGACCAACTTCTAATTTTATCGGGAGAAGCTAGCCCAATCTGCATACTGTCAAATTTATTAACATCGATCAATTATTTTGCTCTCCTTTCTCAGTTTCATCTGAAACTCCCAAAGCTTTCTCCAATTCATTAGCAGCTTTTGCATCATCACTTTTTATTGGAGCTGCCTTCGAATGATCCCCATTTTCCAAAATCGCTTTTTGAACCGCAATTTCATCAGCATATTTTTGTAATGCATCTACTACAACATTTTTGGAACCATCATCATCCATATCTCGCAAATCAATTTCACGTTTTTGAGAATCTAATACTTTAATATCTAGTCCTAAGGATTGCAATTCTTTGATCAAAACTCTGAATGATTCCGGAACACTAGGGGAAGGAATACTCTCACCTTTAACAATTGCCTCAAAAGTTTTTACTCGACCAGTAACATCGTCAGATTTATAAGTTAAAATTTCTTGTAAAGTATGAGCTGCACCATAAGCTTCCAAAGCCCAAACTTCCATTTCACCAAAACGCTGACCACCAAATTGAGCTTTACCTCCAAGTGGTTGTTGCGTTACTAAAGAATATGGCCCAATCGAACGAGCATGGATCTTATCATCGACCATGTGAGATAGTTTCATATAATACATAATTCCAACTGACACTCGATTTTCAAACGGTTCTCCTGTACGGCCATCGTATAGATAAGTTTTACCATCTGCATCCATTCCGGACTTCTTAACAATATTCCACAAATCTTTATCGGTTACACCGTCAAAAACGGGAGTAGCAATATCAACACCCAATTTTTTAGCTGCTAATCCAAGATGTAATTCTAATACCTGTCCAATATTCATTCGTGAAGGTACGCCCATTGGTGATAAAAGGACATCAATTGGTGTACCATCAGGCATATACGGCATATCCTCTTCCGGAACTACAATCGAAACTGTACCTTTATTTCCATGACGTCCAGCCATCTTATCGCCAACTTGAATTTTTCGTTTTTGTGCAACAAAGACTCGAACTAACATATTTACTCCTGGTGGTAACTCATCACCAGCTTCACGAGTAAAAATTTTAACCTTTTGAACAATACCGTCACCACCATGAGGAACTCTTAATGAAGTGTCCCGAACTTCACGTGATTTTTCGCCAAAAATAGCATGAAGTAATCTTTCTTCTGCCGATAATTCGGTCATTCCTTTGGGAGTAACTTTTCCAACCAGAATATCACCCTCACGAACTTCAGCACCAACACGAACTACTCCTAGCTCATCTAAGTCTTTCAAAGCATCTTCACCGACATTAGGAATTTCACGAGTAACTTCCTCTGGTCCCAATTTAGTATCACGAGATTCAGAAATATACTCTTCAATATGGATAGAAGTATAAACATCATCTTTGACTAAACGTTCAGAAAGAATAACGGCATCTTCATAGTTGTACATATTCCAAGTCATAAAAGCAATTAATGGATTTTGCCCTAAAGCTAATTCACCATTGGACATTGCTGGACCATCAGCAATAATTTCGCCTTTATCGACTTTATCGCCCTTACGAACAATAGGGCGCTGATGGTAGTCTTTACCAGCATTTGAACGACGATGAATCATTAATTTATAGGTATCTAAGGTATTGTTTTCCCGACGAACTCGAATTTGATTAGCATCAACATATTCAACAGTACCTTTATGCTCCGCCAACAATGCTAAACCTGAATCATGAGCGGCAATATATTCCATTCCAGTACCTACAATTGGAGCATGTGGTTGAATCAGAGGTACTGCTTGTCGTTGCATATTAGCTCCCATTAAAGCTCGATTTGAATCATCATTTTCCAAAAACGGAATACAAGCAGTTGCTACTGCAACAACTTGTTTTGGAGAAACATCCATATAATCAACATGCTCTGGAGTGGTTTCAATATTATCATCTTTATGTCTAGCTAAAACGTTACTTTCAATGAAACTTCCATCAGCTTTTAATGGTGAATTAGCCTGAGCGATGGTATAATTATCTTCCTCATCGGCAGTCAAATAATCAATTTTATCAGTAACTTTATGAGTTTTCCAACTAACCCGTCGATAAGGGGTTTCGATAAAGCCATATTTATTAATTACCGCATAACTAGCCAAACTATTAATCAATCCAATATTCGGACCTTCAGGAGTTTCAATAGGACACATTCTACCGTAATGAGTATAATGAACATCACGTACTTCATATCCTGCCCGATCTCGCGTCAAACCTCCTGGTCCCAAAGCACTCAAACGTCGTTTATGAGTTAATTCGCCAAGTGGGTTAGTTTGATCCATAAACTGTGATAATTGAGAAGAACCAAAGAACTCTTTAATTGCTGCAACTACTGGTCGAATATTAACTAATTGCTGAGGAGTAACTGTCAGCGGATCTTGAATTGACATGCGTTCACGGACAACACGCTCCATTCTAGTTAAACCAATTCTAAATTGATTTTGCAATAATTCACCTACTGAGCGGATTCGTCGGTTGCCCAAATGATCAATATCATCTGTAGTTCCAACACCATAACGCAAATTAAGAAAGTAATTAACGGCAGCAATAATATCAGCTACTGTTAATTGATGAACTGATTCAGGAATATTAGCATTACCAATTAATTCAATAACTTGATCAGGATCATTTTTGCCATAGACTTTAATGGATTGAACTACGACTTCATCTTGTAAAACTCCATCACTAGAAGGGATAAAAGAACGAGTTTTAAAGTCCATCCGCCGTAGATACTTCTTTAATGGAGTTTCACTGCCAGCTTCGCCTTTAACTCCTCCCTCCATTAATTTGCGATCAACTTTCGTACCCTTATTAGCAACGACTTCACCTGTCTCTGGATCAACCAAAGTTTCAGCCAATGTTAAGCCTATCAATCGATTTTCTAAGGAAAGTTTTTTATTAATTTTGTAACGCCCAACAGCTGCTAAATCATAACGTTTAGGATCAAAGAAGCGAGCATAAAGTAAGGAGCGAGAACTTTCAGCAGTTTTTGGTTCACCAGGACGTAAACGTTCATAAATTTCTTTTAAAGCCTCATCAGTACGAGAATCTTCAGAATTTTTATGAACATCTTTTTCCATTGTTAACTTTAATGAATCATCATCACCTAAAATATCTACCAAAGTACTATCCGAACCAAACCCCAAAGCTCTTAAAAGAACTGTAATCGGAATTTTTCGGGTTCGATCAATTCGTGCATAAGCAATTTCTTTACTGTCACTTTCAAATTCCAGCCAAGCACCTCGATTAGGGATAACTGTTGTCCCATAATTAACAATGCTATTTTTATCTACTGAACTATTAAAATAAACTCCAGGAGATCGCATTAATTGAGAAACAATTACTCGTTCAGCACCATTAATAATAAAAGTACCTTCTTTGGTCATCATTGGAAAGTCGCCAAAGAAAACATCTTGAGTTTTAATTTCTCCAGTTTCATTATTAGTCAATCGTAAATTGACATACATTGGTAATGAATAATTAGTATCACGTTCACGCGCTTCATTTACCGAATATTTTGGTTCCTTAAATGAATAACCATTATATTCAAGAGTTAAAATTCCCTTAAAGTCCTCAATTGGCATCACATCATGGAACATTTCATTGATTCCTTCATCTAACAGCCATTTAAATGACTTTGTTTGAATGTCAATTAGATTAGGTAACTTTAAAACATCTTTAATACGGGAATAGTTTTCACGAACTTGATGTTTACCATAATGGACATTGTGACCAGCCATATCTTCACTCCTTTTTATTTCTTAAAATAAAGCCCTTTGCCTTATTAATCTTTAAAAAAATTTAACAATTTTTTTTGATTCCAAAGCAAAAAAAATCCCACATACTCAAAATTGAAATATGTAGGAAGCACTGTAATGGACAATAGATCAAAACAGGGTCTCTAATTTTGTTATTTATTTTAACTCATTTATGTAAATTATTCAACATTTTAAAACTTTTTTTTAAATAATTCAACCCCTTTATTTATTGCTATAAAACCGATATAGTAAAAGCCATAGTACTTATTAAAAATTAGTTAATAAGGAGTTGTCAGTGAAAAAAAGACGAATTAAAATCATGATCCTAGGTTTACTTTTAGCCGGATTATGCCTTGGATTAATCCTTTTTAGTTCACAAAATAAATCTGAGTCAACTAAGCGAAAACAAATAAAAATTATGACTACTACGGCAATTTACTCCGAAATTGCCAATAAGATAATAGGAAATCAAGGAAAAGCTCAACCAATTGTTGATAATCCTAACCTTGATCCTCATGATTTCAAACCTTCTACTAAAACTGCTGAAAATGTAGCAGAAGCTGACTTGGTAATAAGTACGGGATTAGGATACGACGATTGGGTTAATCCACTTATTAAAAATCAAAAATGGCTGAACATTGGGCAAGATGTACTTCGGCTTAAACGTGGAGTCAATCCCCACATTTGGTTTGACTACTATAAAATGTTGAAATTTATTGATAAACTGGCAATTGAACTAGGTCAAATGAAGCCAGAAAAAGCTGCATATTTTAAAAAAAATGCAAAAAGTTATCGTAATTCTTTAAAAATTCTAGAAACTAAAATGTCTCAAATCAAAAAACTAAAAACTAATAATTTAGTTGATGTTAGCGAACCAGTGTTAGATTATACTTTAGAAAACTTGGGATTTAGAGTTAATAATAAAGCTTTTGCTCATGCAATTGAAAGTAGCGCTGATCCTTCTGTAAAATCAGCACAGGAAGTCATTAACGATTTTAAAAATCATAAAGTTGCCTTTTATGTAGAAAATATTCAAGTCGTTAACAATACGACTCAAAATCTGAAGCAAGCAGCAAAATATTATCAGATTCCAATTTTACAAGTTACAGAAATGAAACCTAAACAACTAACTTATCTTAATTGGCAAAAACAGACCTATGATCAGATTATTGATATTTTAAAGAAGTAATTAGCCAATTAGCTTTCCAGTAATATGGAAGCTTTTTTATGTTGAAAAGTATTTTAGTCTCAGATCAGAAAAACTAAAGCTCTAAGAAAGTATGAATATTAATAAAAGTTGGAAAATGTCCTTTGCTGGTAATATTGAACTAGCGGCTGGTTTTTTAATTTCACCGTTAAAGTCTGAATCAGTTAAACGGATATTTAGCTTTATCTTTCCGCCTTCTTTAGGCTTCACTACTAAATAATTATTAAAACTAGATTTTTTTTGATTAAAGTTAATTGTATAATTAAAGCTACCGTTTGCATTAGAAATCTTCTCTGCATCAGATTTAAGTGCTTTACCAAAAGAAGAATCATAGCCTAAAGCTGTTTTTAACTCTTTTGAATAATCTTTGTAGTAGTATACGAGATCCTTTTTATCTAAAGTCGCAGTAATAACTCCATCTTTTTTAGTTATTTCTTTTTCAGGTAATTGATCAATCGTATCTTTAATAGCTTTAAATTGAGCTGGTGCTATTTTTGATGAGCTAATAATCTTCAAAAGCTCTCCATATTCTTTTTTTAAATTTACATTTGAAGAAGCAGTTTGATTTTCATCAATGAATTTAATAAGGGAGTTCATATCGACATATTTACCTTCAAGTTTATTTTTGTCAACTATTGCATTATTCTTAACAAATTTAAGAAGTGAACTAAAATCAGCATATATTTTATTATCTTTTAAAATTAAAACATAAGGTAACGATCGCCCTGCTAAATTCATAGTTACATTGATTTTATTATCTTGATCAACTACGTCGCCTTTACCTTTAATATTAACCCCTCTAAGGATTTGTAAAGCAGTAGCAACCGTTTTGTCAGTTTCAGCTGAATTAGGAAGATCAAATTGTTCAAACTTTACCTCAAAATTTGTAGTATATTGCTTGCGACTAATTTTCTGATCATAGTATTTAGTTAAAGCTTTTTTGTTTGACTGCCCACACCCCGTTAAAACTAAAACTAATGATAAGATTATTGTTAAAAGAAAAGTAATTTTATTTTTTTTATTTTTCATAATTCCCTCCGAAAAATATATTATCTTAAATATACTTTAGCGTCAAAAAAAAAATAATTTACTCTTCACTCAACAATTTAATTCACCTAAATACTTTTTTATATTTTTTTATTCTAAAAATTTATATTGATTCATTAAATATAAAAATTAATCATTGTCCTAAATATTTTGTACTATAAAATTCCGATAAATATTGCTCAATAACCTTTTTCATTTTAACTACAGCTGGTGATTTTAAAGTTGTAGGATTAATAACTAAACATAAGGTGCGATAAAAAGCTTCTTCAAAGGGATAAACATTAAATTCTCCTTGCATCCGTTTTAGAGCTAACTGCGGTAAAACTCCTAAACCTAATCCTGATTCTACCATTGCTAAGATAGAAGGGTCATCAATTGAATAGTTCAAAGAATTTTGGGATACATGATAACGATCTAGTGCTCTTTTAGTATCACGGTCATAATCAATTTGTTGCAAAATAAAAGTTTGTTGCGCCACATCAGCATCAGTAATTGATACGTGATTACTTGGAATGAAATTTTTAGGAGTAACGCAATAAATTTGATCACGAATTAAAGGCTCAACAAATACTTCTTCAACCACTGGCAAAGAAGCAAAACCGATATCAATTTGCCCTTGCTTAACTCGATCCACAATTTGATTAAAGCTACCTTGAATTACAGTAATTGCAATTTGAGGAAATTGTTCTTTAAATTTACGGATAATACCGGGTAACCAATTTGTCGATACAGAAGAAAAAGCACCAATTCGAACCTTTCCTTGATTATTACCGTTAATATTACCAACAAGTTGTTGTAACTGATCTTCTAAATTTAAAATACTTTGAATTACTGGTAGTAATGCTTTACCATCCTCGGTTAATTCAACGCCAGTCCGATTTCGAATTAGTAAAGGAAAACCGAAATCTTTTTCTAATTGATTAACGCTATGACTTACTGCACTTGGGGTTACATTTAAACTTTGTGATGCTCGAACAAATGTACCCTTACTAACTACGGTACTAAAAACCCGATAACTAAAATTAGTCATAATCCCTCCTTTAAATGAATTATATTCATCTTAAAATGAAATAGTTGAGTTTTACTTCATGGTTAAACGTCATTAAAATATAATTAATAAATTTTATGGAGCACACAAATTATGAATTTTTCTAGTCGTACTGATTTAACCATTAACTCTGGACTTAATGATATCTTTAAAACTCGTGATTCTCAAACTATTTCTTTCGCTGGTGGCTTGCCGGACACTAATCTATTTCCTCGTCAGGAATTAGCTGATGCTCTTCAAAAAGTAATTATTTCTGATGACCCTCAAATTTTACAATACGCAGGTAAACAATTTCTGCCATTACGCGAAAAATTAGCATCTAAAATGCAAAAAGAAGGACTTCTAACTCAACCCAGTGAAATTTTATTAACTCAAGGAGCGCAACAAGCTCTTAGTCTTATCGCTCAATTATTAATTGATCCAGGAGATGGTTTAATAGTCGAAGGCCCAACTTATGTAGGCGCATTAGCGGCTTTTGATGCAGTAGAACCTAGTTTTTATGAAATTCCTGTAGAAAATGATGGAATTAATTTAGATGTTTTAGAACATGTTCTAAAACATCATGAAGTAAAAATGATTTATACCATTCCTGATTTTCAAAACCCTACTGGTACAGTGATGTCTGTAGCTAAAAGAAAGGCCTTAGTTAAATTAGCAAACCGATATGATGTAATGATCGTCGAGGATGGTGCTTATCGCGATTTAAGATATTCGGGCACTCAACTACCTTTAATTAAGCAATTTGATACGCAAAATCGAGTAATTTATGTGGGAAGTTTTAGTAAAATCCTTGCTCCTGGCATACGTTTAGGTTGGTTGGTGACCTCTCCAGAAATTTTATCAGATCTTAATGCTTTAAAAAATAGTTGTGATATTGAAAGTAGCAATTTGATTTTACAAGGAGTGAACCAATACCTCGAAGACAATGACTTAAATCAACACATTTCTGAAATTCATCGAGTTTATCGGCATAAAAAAGAGGTAATGCATCAGGCTTTAATTAATTACATGCCTGATTCTGTAAAATTTAATAACCCCGATGGTGGCTTCTTTATCTGGCTTCAATTACCAGATGAATATGATATGAATCAATTTTTAAATTCATATTTACTTCCTAAACAAAATGTAACTTTGGTTCCTTCAAAGAATCTATTTGCCTCTAAAAATATCCTAAATCAGGCACGACTTAATTTTACAGGATCTACTGATCAACAAATTACTGAGGGTATTAAACGATTAGGATCAGGTTTAAAAGACTATTTAATGAACAAAACAGTTTTTTGTAAAAAAATTTATAATTAATTTAAAAGCTCAAGTAATTTTAAAAATACTTGAGCTTTTTTAAAATTAATATAACCTAATTTCACCTAAAAGTTCAAAAGTAAAATTTAAGTCTTTTAAATTACCTACTGAATATTCGATCATTTTTTATAATTATAATTAATTTTACTGAAGTACTTTCTTAGCGAGTAAAGTACCAAAAAATAAAATTGATTCAATTAATGTAATAAAAAATGTCACAGGAAGATTAGTCACATAAGTTAAATATAATCCGCCCCATGTTCCAATTAAAGCACAACATATACTAATCACAATTAATTCAAAGAAATTACGTCCCCAATAAAATGCAATTGCTGCTGGTAAAGTTAACAAAACAAAAATTAATAGAGCACCAACCATCTGAGCTGCAACACTAGCTGTAAAAGCCGTCATGATTAAAAAGATTAACGAAATTACATAAGAGTTAAGACTAGAATAACGAGAACCAACGGGATCAAAAGAGTCATATTTTAACGGTCGAAATAATAAAATTGTAGTTATTAAAACGAGTCCAGCAACAATCATGATTTGCTGAACATTTGCTTTAGTAATCGCAGTAATACTACCAAACATTAAACTAGTTGCATAACTGGCATTTCCTTGAGCCAATGTTAAAAACAAAGCCCCTGATCCCATAAATAATGCTGAAATTACACTTACTAAAGAATCATTAGAAGAAAATTTATTAGCACCTACACTAGTTAAAACAGCTGCTAAACTTGTAAAAATTAACATTCCGGTAATCGGTGGTAGTCCCGCAAATATCCCAAAAGCAGCTCCAGAAAAGCCAATCTCGGAAATAACATGAGTTAAAAAAGGTAGTTTACGAATTAAAACAAAAATACTCATTACTCCACAAACTACTGCAATTAAAGTTCCCGCAACAAAAGCATTTAACATAAATTCAGAATTCAACATTATTTTTCTCCACTAAAGTTTGATCACCAACAGCAAACGTCGCATCTCCATTTAATTGTAATATTTTGGTACTATTTTTTCTTATTACATCCGGATCATGAGAAACCAAAACAACAGCAACATGATCTTTAACTTGTAAATTTTTTAAAATTTCTACTACTTCATTTTTAGAACGTTCATCTAAACCATTGGTTGGTTCATCAAGAATTATCATTTTAGGTCTAGTAATTAATGCTTGGGCAATGTAAGCTCGCTGTTTTTCACCTCCGGAAGAGCTATATAATAAATTATCAGATTTTTCAGTTAAGCGAACTTTTTTCAAAGCTGCTTGAATCTTTTCTTTATCTTTTCGAGTTAACCAAGGAATTAAATTATCATAAAGACGTAAACCAACAAAGCTAAAAATATTCAAAGGATAATCTTCAGCAATGTTACGCGTTTGGGGAACAAATCCAATTTGTTTTGGACCAAAATTTGGTCCAATATATGTAACTTTTCCTCCTTTAGGAGTTAATTTCTTCATTAATAAATGTAAAAAAGTACTTTTACCGGTACCGTTAGGTCCAATAATTGAAAGAAAATCTCCTTTGTCAATCGTCATATTTAAGTTCTTAAACAGAAGACGTTGATCAAAGCCCATAGTTAAATTCGTAATTTCAATTAAAGTTTTATTTTTTGTCATAAAACTATTCTATCAAAAAAAACCCATTATTTATTAGTATTTCTATTTTTACACCTGAACACAAAAAAAGGCCTAACGGCCTTTTTTTTATTTATTAACTCATTTGGGATTATTCTTCGCCTAATGAATTACCACCATTTTTCTTAATAATCTCAGCTTGAATAGATTTTGGAACTGGTTCGTAATGATCAAAAGTCATTGTGAAGGTTCCACGACCTTGAGTTGCAGAACGTAAAGTTGTCGCATAACCAAACATTTCAGCTAAAGGAACAAATCCATTGACAACTTGAGCATTACCCCTAGCTTCCATTCCTTCCACTCGACCACGACGTGCAGTAATCTGGCCCATAATATCACCTAAGTATTCTTCTGGAACAATTACTTCAACTTTCATAATTGGCTCCAAAATTACGGCACCAGCTTTTTTAGCAGCTTCATGCAAAGAGATTGATGCCGCTACTTTGAAGGCCGCTTCTGAAGAGTCAACTTCATGATAAGAACCATCATAAAGTTTAGCTTTGACATCAATTAATGGATATCCTGCTAAAACTCCATTAGCCATTGCTTCCTTTAATCCTGCTTCTACAGCTGGAATATATTCTCTTGGAACAACTCCTCCAACAATGGCATTTTCAAATTCAAAACCTTTGCCTTCTTCATTAGGTGTATATTCGATATAAACATCACCATACTGCCCTTTACCACCGCTTTGACGAACAAATTTTCCTTGCGCTGAAGCTTGTTTAGTAAAGGTTTCGCGATAAGCAACTTGGGGTTCACCCACTTTTGCGGCAACTTTAAATTCTCGTCGCATTCTTTCAACCATGATATCCAAATGTAACTCGCCCATACCAGCAATTAAAGTCTGGCCAGTTTCAGGATTAGTTTCCGCTTTGAAGGTTGGATCTTCCTCTGCCAATTTTTGCAAAGCAACATCTAGTTTATCACGATCTTCTTTAGAATCAGGTTCAATTGAAACTTGAATTACAGGATCTGGGAATACCATTGATTCCAAAATCAGTGGATGATTAACATCAGTTAATGAATCTCCAGTTGTAGTATTTTTCAACCCAATTGCTGCGGCAATATCTCCCGAAAAGACTTCCGGAATTTCAGTTCGGTGATTAGCATGCATTTGTAATAAACGGCCAACCCGTTCACGAGAATCTTTAGTGGCATTTAAAACATAAGAACCTGAAGGTAATGAACCAGTATAAACTCGGATATAAGTTAAACGACCAACAAAAGGATCAGTTGCAATTTTAAATGCTAAAGCAGCAAAAGGTTGATCATCACCAGCTGTTAATTCTACTTCTTCATCAGTCTTAGGATCGTGAGCAACATAAGGTTTAACTTCAAGTGGAGAAGGTAAATAATCAATAACGGCGTCCAAAAGCATTTGAACCCCTTTATTCTTAAATGCTGAACCAACTAAAACTGGGAAGAATTTTAAATCAATAGTTGCTCGACGAATACCAGCTTTTAATTCATCAATTGAAATATCTTCACCGTTAAGATATTTTTCCATGATGTCATCATCAACATCAGCAACTGCTTCAACTAATTCATCATGCATCTTTTGAGCTTTATCTTTATACTCAGCTGGAATTTCCACAGTATCCCATTTATCACCAATTTCATCAACATCATAAACATAAGCTTTCATATTAACTAAATCTATAATTCCAGTAAAGTTATCTTCAGCCCCAATTGGAATTTGAATAGCATGAGCATTAGCTTGTAACCGTTCATGAATAGTCTGAACTGAATAATCAAAATCTGCTCCAATTTTATCCATTTTATTTACAAAAACAATGTTAGGAACATTATAATTAGCAGCTTGACGCCAGACATTTTCTGTTTGAGGTTCTACCCCCGATTGAGCATCTAAAACCGTAATTACACCATCAAGAACTCTCAAAGAACGTTCAACTTCAATTGTGAAATCAACGTGCCCAGGAGTATCAATAATGTTAATTCGATAATCTTTCCATTGAGCAGTTGTTGCCGCAGAAGTAATTGTAATTCCACGCTCTTGCTCTTCTTCCATCCAGTCCATTTGGGAAGCTCCTTCATGAGTTTCACCAATTTTATGAATTTTACCAGTATAGAAAAGAATACGTTCAGTAGTAGTAGTTTTTCCTGCATCGATATGGGCCATAATACCGATATTTCTTGTTTTATCGAGTGGAAATTCTCGTTTTTCGGCCATTATTCTTTAAATCCTCATTTCCTTCATAACAAATACAACCTGATTACCTAGCCATAGTAAGTAACCTGATTGCCCTAAACAGTAATAAATATTGATTAATTTTGACCAAATTACCAGCGATATTGTGCAAAAGCTCGATTGGCTTCAGCCATACGATGAGTATCTTCGCGTTTTTTAACAGATGCCCCCGTATTATTAGCAGCATCCATGATTTCATGGGCTAACTTTTCTTCCATTGAACGTTCATTACGTAAACGTGAATACTGAACAATCCAACGAAGTGCCAAAGTAGTTCTTCTTTCAGGTCTAACTTCGATTGGAACCTGATAATTAGAGCCACCAATTCTACGAGCTTTAACCTCTAAAACTGGCATAACATTATTCATCGCATCTTGAAATACTTCTAATGGATCTTTTTTAGTTTGCTCACGAATAATATCAAAAGCATGATAAAGAATATTTTGAGCCTTTCCCCGTTTACCATCTTTCATCATATGATTAATTAAGCGTGAAACTAATTTTGAATTATAAATTGGATCTGCTAATATATCCTGCTTAACAATGGTGCCTTTTCTTGGCATTCTATCTAACTCCTATCTCATAAAATTTTATTTATTTTTTTGGACGCTTAGTGCCGTATTTTGAACGACCTTGTTTCCGATCCGTAACTCCAGCAGTATCAAGAGTTCCCCGTACAATATGATAACGTACCCCCGGTAAATCCTTAACACGACCGCCACGAATTAAAACAACACTATGTTCCTGCAAATTGTGACCAATTCCTGGAATATAAGCTGTAACTTCAATCAAATTTGATAAACGAACACGAGCATATTTTCGTAAAGCTGAGTTTGGCTTTTTCGGAGTCATAGTACCTACACGAGTAGCAACTCCTCGTTTTTGTGGTGCAGGATTATTTGTTAAATTCTTAGTCATACTGTTATAGCCAAAATTCAAAGCTGGTGATTTTGATTTACTAGTCTTTGATTTACGACCTTTACGTACTAATTGATTTATTGTTGGCATTAAATATTTAAATTTCCCTTTCTAATTTTCTTGGTACACGCATCCAGGCGTTTTGTTTTTTTGAAAATATCCTAAAAACACTCATGAAATTGTATATTTCTTTAGTAAACTTGTCAATACTTTTGTTCTAATTTTAAATTCATTATGGCACTCTTAAGACTTTATTTTACGATTTTGGATTAAATCTGATATACTCAAATTATTAAGATGTAGGGGGCAGAAAATATTGAAAGATTTATCACCTATTGTAGAAAAAATTATTAAATTTGAAAAAGATCATAATATGACAGATAGTGATTTAGCTTTTGCTAGTCATATTTCAGTCGAACATATCCATGCAATTAAAGCTGGTATTGGTCATATTGAACCAGAAGTTTTAAATGATCTTCAAAATTTTTTTGCAGCCAATTAAAATAATGCAATAAAAATAAACAAATTAAGCAAAGCATAATTTTCGACAATGAAAAAGATGTTTTGCTTTTTTAATAGCTCCAAAATATTAAAATTGAATTATTATGAACGCTAAAATTTAATCAATAAAATTCTATAGTAATTTCATATAAAAAATAGTTGAAAAGATAAACTTAAATCTTGATAAGTAACATCCTATTTTTACCAAATTCGCTTATTTACTAGTTTTTTTAATGATTAAATAAATTGAAATAAAATTTACTTCCTTTTTTAACACCGTTAATCTGTTTTTATACTGTTACCCGTGCTACTTTTTTCTTTCTGATCATCGTCTCTTGTGGTAATACCTGATCACACTTAATGGAACAAATCATCATTGCGTGATTAGCCCGATCAATTTTATTACCATCTTCATCACGTAAATCTACCACTTTAGTGAAATAATGAAAAAAATGAGGACCATAAAATTCTAATTCATCTCCCTCGGAAAAATTATTTCTTTCTTGAATAATTATACGTCCGGTTTCTTGTCCCTTTACTTCACCAATAAATTCATATCCTAATTCAGGCTTTTTATGCGAAAATAATTCATCATTTTTTGTAGGTTTACCATTGAAGAAGCCAAAAGACATTCTGCGTTGAGAAATTTTAGCTAGTTCTTCAATCCAAGAGGGATTAACCTGAAAATTATCAGGATCAGCACAATAAGTATCTACAGCATTTCGATAAACATTAGCAACGGTGGAAACATAATGAATAGTTTTCATTCTTCCTTCAATCTTTAAACTATCAACCCCAGTACTAATCATTTCTCCTATTTCCGGAATCAAACTCATATCAACTGCTGACATTGTGAAAAGATCTTTCCCATTTAAAGAATTGCCATCTGCATCCATTAAGTTATAGAGAAAGCGGCAATTCTGAGCACATCCACCACGATTGGCATCACGATTATTCATATAATTACTCATTACACAGCGGCCAGAGTAACTGATGCACATTGCTCCTTGAATAAAAGCTTCAATTTCAACATCAGTATGAGCTTTAATTTCCTTAATTTCTTGTTGAGAAGTTTCTCGCCCTAAAACAATTCGCTCTAATCCATGTTTTGCCCAAAAATTAACAGCTTCATAATTTACAGCAGAAGCTTGCGTAGATAAATGTACAGGTAATCTAGGAACTTTTGTTAAAACTGCACTAATAATTGCCGGATCAGAAACAATCAAGGCATCAACTCCAGAATCTCTTACAGCAGTCAAATAATCAACGACACCATTTAAATCATTTTCATGACAAACAATGTTAGCCGCCAAATAAACTTTCGCATGGCGTTCATGAGCATAAGCGACACCCGCTTGCATATCCGACAATGTAAAATTACTCGCTCGCGAACGTAATCCCAAGTGTTCACCACCAATATAAACGGCATCTGCACCATAATCGATTGCTATTCTTAATTTTTCAGGTGTCCCTGCAGGTACTAATACTTCTGGCTTTTTCACTATTTAATATCCCCCATTTGATAATCATAAAAACCTGTTGAATACTGCCGATTAACAGGTAACTTAGCCTTCAAATTATCTATAACATGATTCCATGAAGTTTGGTCAAAATTTAACAACACCCGCCGTGCTTGATTAAATTCTTTAAGAATATCATTCCAATTTTTGCCCTGATAAAATAGGCCATCAAAGGTAAAATTTCGAATACCTAAATCATACAATTCAGGCATTTTAGAGATTAAATTTAAATCTTCTGGAGCAAACATATGAGTACCATTGTGATCTTCAAACATAGTATATCTTGCTTGAGGTTTTTGAGGTAAAGCTAGCTGATAAACCTTTTTTTGAGAATATGCATTAGTATTACCAACATAGTCGAGATAATTATAAATCAAATTTCTTCCAGATTGTTGAATTGAAATTGGTCCAAATAATTGAATAATGGGAGTTACTCTTAAATTAGGTATCAATTCCTTTAATTCAACATAAGGCAATTCACGAGCCAAACGGACAAATGATGCACCTTCATTACCCCAAAAATTCATCATACCTGAATTAGTATCTAAAACTTCACCAAAATAAATAAACTTTTGTTGTGGAAAATTATTTTGTAAAATGTTTACTGCACCAGCATCTCCAACCATAATGTAATCAACTTTTGCTTGAACCAATTGTCTTAAATATTCACGATATTCTGGCAGTTGATCATTATGCAAGATAGCATTAGCTGCAACAATAATTTTTTTACCCTTTTGTCGGGCTAATTCTAAGAGATCTTTAATTTCTGGTAAGTCAAAATCTGTTGGCAAACGTAATCCAAAATAGTTATTTCCAACAATTAATGCATCCATTCCTAATTCAAAAAGAGTACCTACAAATTTTTTTGCAGGTACTGTAGTAGAAAAGTAGATTGTTGAATCTAAACTCAATTTTTAACCTTAACTTTCTTAACTGTAGCTTTTTTTATATGTAGCTTAATTTTTTCTTTTTGAGCACCAACAGTTACTGTATCACCCGGTTGAATTTGTCCCGATAGAAGTTGCTCACTCATCGCATCTTCTAATTTAGTCTGTAAAGTGCGACGAATGGTACGTGCACCATATTCGGGATTATAACCTAATTTAGCAATTAACTTAACTGCAGATGGCGTCATCTTCAAAGTAATCCCTTGCGCATGCAACCGTTGTTCAAAATCTTTAACCATTAATTTTACAATTTGATAAACTTGATCTTCAGTTAAAACTTTAAAAATTACAATTTCGTCAACCCGATTTAAGAATTCGGGACGATATGTTTTCTTAACAACTTCTCTAATCCGACCAGCAATAGCTTCGTTATCAACAGTATTATTACGAGCCCCAAAACCGACTTCATGATCATCCCGCAGTGAAGTTGCACCTAAATTAGAAGTCATAATAATAATTGTATTCCGAAAATCAACATGTCGTCCACGAGAATCCGTTAAAAATCCTTCATCTAAAACTTGTAACAGTAAGTTAAAAATATCTGGGTGAGCTTTTTCAATTTCATCAAACAATACTACGGAATAAGGATGATTTCGAACTTGTTCTGTTAACTGTCCCCCTTCATCATATCCAACATAACCAGGAGGAGAACCAACTAAACGCGTTGCGGTGAATTTCTCCATATATTCAGACATATCAATTCGAATAATATTACTCTCTGAGCCAAATATTGCTGCAGCTAAAGCCTTAGCTAATTCAGTTTTACCAACACCTGTAGGACCCAAAAACATAAATGAACCCATTGGTCGATTCGGATCTTTCAGGCCACTTCGACTACGACGAATTGCTCGAGCAATTGCTGAAACAGCATCATCTTGACCGATAACCCGTTGGTGGAGAAATTTCTCTAAATTAATTAAACGTTCAGATTCAGTTTTTGTTAATTGCGTGACTGGAATATTTGTCCATTGTGAAACAACTTCAGCAATATCTTCAACAGTAACTACTACTTCTTTATCTTTATTAGTAGCAGTTTTAATTTGATTGATCTTATTCTTTAATGAAGACTCTTCTTTACTAATTGCCGCAGCTCTCTCAAAATCTTGATTTTTAATTGCATCATTCTTTTTAAATTCAAGCCCAGCTAACTCTTTGTTTTGCTTGCTAATTTGCAAATTCATTTCCGTTTGTAAATGTACTTTGGCCGAGGCTTCATCTATTAAATCAATGGCCTTATCTGGTAAAAAGCGATCACTAATATAGCGACTAGAAAGTTCAACAGCTGCATCTATAGCCGCATCACTGATTTTTAATGAGTGATGTTTTTCGTATCGTTCTCTTAAACCACGCAAAATCTGTTTAGCTTGATTTTGAGTTGGTTCCATTACTTCAATTTTAGCAAAACGTCGTTCAAAAGCTGCATCTTTTTCAATATATTTCTGGTACTCGTCTAAAGTTGTAGCTCCAATAATTTGAACTTCACCTCGTGCTAAAGCTGGCTTCAAAATATTAGAAGCATCAATTGCGCCTTCAGCACCACCTGCTCCAATTAAGGTATGTAATTCATCAATAAACAAAATAACATTTTTACTATTGGTAACTTCTTTAATGACTTTTTTTAAACGATTTTCAAATTCACCACGATACTTTGTTCCGGCAACTAATGAACCCATATCAAGCATCATTAGTCGATCATCAAGCATTTCTTGAGGTACTTCTGCTCGAACAATTTTTTGAGCTAAGCCTTCGGCAATAGCAGTCTTACCAACCCCAGGCTCACCAATTAAAACCGGGTTATTCTTCGTTCGACGACATAATATTTGAATCAATCTTTTTACTTCTTTATCACGTCCAACTACTGGATCAATTTTATTTTCCCTAGCTAACTCAGTTAAGTCTCGGGATAAACCATCCAATGTAGGTGTTTTTTTATTAGATTCATTATTCCTTGATAAATCAGATATTGAACGCCGAGGTGTCATTGAAGCAAACGAATCTTCATTAATTCCCATCTTTTTAAGTAAGATCTGTCTAATTTTATTTAAATTTAATCCTAAATTAGTTAAAATCCGGGTTGCTAAAACATCTTGTTGCCTTAAAACACCCAACAAAATATGTTCAGTACCAATCTTTAATGCACCAAGACGTTTAGCTTCATCTCCAGAATATGCGAGAATTTCTTTAGCTCGTTGAGAATATCCTAAACTCATTTTTTGATTATCAGAGTTACTATTTCCCGTTCCAAAGCCAGTTAAACTATCAATTTCTTCGCGTATATCTGCTTCGTTAATATTTAATTTTCGTAAAGTTTTACCAGCTATGCCCTCAGGTTCAATTACTAAAGCTAAAAGAATATGTTCACTAGCTACCGCATAATGTCCGTACATTTTGGCATTTTCCTGAGCCAACTCTAATACCATTCTGGCACTATCAGTAAATAAGTTGTCCATAATTACCTCCTCATCGAGGAATAAATTTACTATTCAGTTATAAACTTTAATTATATAATATGTAATTTAATTTTCATATTCTAATTTAGTTAAAATCGATTTAAAAATATGAGCTCGTAATTTATTTTGTTGAGCTTTATCTAAGTGCCCTAAAGCATCTTGATCAATAGCAGCAATAATAATTTTACCAGTTATTGGGTTAATAATCTTATCACTAATTAATTGATTTACAATAGTTAACGCATCATTTAATGTTAAAACTGAGCCAACATCAGTTTTTATTTTTTCTAGTAAATCACCATCATCAACAAACTGCAATTTAATGATGCGTATATACCCTCCGCCTCCACGTTTACTTTCAACATAATAGCCATGCTTGGAGTCAAAACGGGTCTTAATTACATAATTTATTTGCGATGGAACAACATTAAAATAATCAGCAATTTGTTGACGACGCAACTCAACTTCAAAGTTTTTATTCAAAATACTCTTAATATATTGTTCAATTATATCTGACAAATTATTAGACTGGCTCATAAATATTCCTTGACTATATTTGACTAAAATTATAATACAAGGCAGCCCAATTTAAAAGTGTTTAATAACTTCAAATAAATTATTTAAAAGTGCTATATTTTAAAATTTAATTTCGTATTTTTAAATTAGAAAATTGTATTATTGTATAATAATGAAATAAAAATTATTTTAGAAACTAATAATATTCCTATTATTTGATTGTAGTAAAAATTAAATATTAGTTTTTTAAATGACCTATAGTTAATCTAAAAGCAACTGATATTTATGACATAAGTTTATTTTTAACTGTTTAAATTGTGATTAAAGTAGGAGCTGAAATAATGGAAACAAATTTTAAAGAGCAACATGATTTTATGAATCGAGAAATTAGTTGGCTTGCTTTTAATCAGAGAATAATGGATTTGGCAGAAAACCCTCTAATTCCTCTCTTAGAACGAGCTAACTTTTTAAAAATAACTCAATCAAATTTAGATGAATGGTATATGATCCGAGTAGCCACTCTAATTCGAGAAGTAAATTCCGGCGCTACTGATCCAGATAAATCTGGAATGGCACCTAATACTCAATTAAACCAAGTTCGAAAACTAGTAAAAAAACAATTAAAGCGACAAAGTAAAATATGGTTAAAACTTAAAAAGCAATTTAAAGAAATTGGAATTGAAATATTAAACTATTCACATTTAACAAATGAAGAAAAAAAATTTGTAGATAATTATTTTATTTCTACCATTAGTCCCTTAATCGAAGTAGAGTTATTACCTAAAGATATACCTTGGCCTGAAATGGAAAACGGCAAAATGTATTTTATTGTAGATATGGTAAGTCGTCAAGATCAGCAAAAACATATTTTTTCTCATTTTAAGATGCCTTCTTTAAAGCGTTTATTAACTTTGCCTCAAACTCCCAACCGATTTATTTTATTAGATCAAATTATTAAAGCTCACTATCAAGAAATCATTCAAACTAAGTTTAAAAATCGTTTCATTGCCCAAAACATTTATCACTATCGAATTTTAAAAGATATGGATATTCAAAATTTACCTAAAGGAAGCAAAAATACAGAACAGGCAGTTGAAGTGGCATTAGAAAGACGTACTTCAGCACCAATGATTTTCTTAGCATTAGATAAAAATGCACCAAGAAAAACCTTAAAAATTCTTACCTCTGTTCTTTCTGTAAACCCGTTAAACACTTTTCATATTTTAGGAGATTGGGATTACGATTTTATCAAATTAATAAAACCCAGCCTAGTTGAAACACCACATTTAAAAATTGCCAATTTATGCTTTACACCCCACAAAGCATACCACGAAAATATTTTAGAAAGTAATCAAATTTTTACAGCAATTGGGCAAAAAGATTATTTGTTGCACCACCCTTATGATAGTTATGATGCAGTTGTTAATTTCTTTCAACAAGCAGCCATTGATCCAAATGTAAAAGAAATTTATATTACCATTTATCGAACATCTAAAAATTCTCCAATTGTCAAAGCCCTTGCTGATGCAGCCAAAAACGGTAAACACGTTGGAGCTTTAATTGAAGTCAAAGCGCGCTTTGACGAAGAACATAACATTCAAGTAGCCGACTATTTGCGGGGCATGGGTGTAAAAGTTTATACTAGTTTTCCCAATTTAAAAATCCATGGTAAAATGGCCCTCGTAGTTAAGGAAATACAAGGAAAGAAAGAAAAATTTGCTCATTTAGCAACTGGTAATTACAATGATATTTCAGCTAAGGGATACACTGATTTCAGTTTCTTTACTGCTAATACGAAATATACCGATGATATTAAGCGCATATTTCAATTCATTTCTGGTAAAAAAGGGCTACCCGAAAAATTAAATAAATTATACATTGCGCCTAATATGTTAAGAAATAAATTACAAAAAGAAACCAAAAGACTAATTAAAAAGGCAGCAAAAGGCGAAAAAGTTGAAATTTGGATGAAATGTAACTCTTTTTCCGATTCTAAGTTAATTAAATCTCTTTATAAAGCCAGCATGCAAGGAGTAAAAGTACATTTATTAGTACGTGGTTTAACTACAGCTATCCCCCATCTATCTCAAATCAGTACAGATTTACATATTCATTCAGTGGTAGGACGTCTTCTGGAACATTCTCGTGTTTATATTTTTAAAAACAATGAGAAATTTAAGTGCTACCTTTCTTCAGCTGATGCAATGCCCCGCAATTTTGATCGACGAATTGAAATCCTTTTTCCGATTGAAGATAAAGACCTCAAACAACGAATTTATAAAATTTTTGAAAAAATGTGGGCAGATCGAGCCCAAAGTTATACTAAACATGCAAATGGAAAGTACACACGGCGAGTGGCCAACAAAAATTTAAGCAAATACACACCAATTCAGGAACAATTTTTAATTGATGCTGAAAAACATGAAAAAGAGAAAAATTAAAGGAGAGTTTAATGACTGGAAAAATTGCGGTTCTTGACCTCGGTTCTAATTCAATTCGTACCACGATTACTGAATATGAGGAAAATGGTGAATTTAAAATTTTAGATCGGCAACAAGCAATGGTTCGAATTTCCGAAGGAATGGGTAATAAAAAGATCTTACAACCTACCGCAATTAAAAGAGCCATGACAGCTTTAAATAAGTTCAAAAAAGTATATGAACAATATCCTAACTTAAAAGTTACCGCAATTGCTACAGCAGCCGTTCGGCAAGCTAAAAATCAAAAGGAATTCTTAGATCAATTTAAAAAAGTAATGGGATTTCCACTAAAAGTAATCAGTGGCACAATGGAAGCTAAATATGATTATTATGGTGTAATTGGAACCTTGCCATTAACTAATGGGGTTATCGTTGATACTGGTGGTGCTTCAACCGAAATTATTTTAGTTCAAATGGGATCAATGAAAGAATGCATTAGCATTCCATTTGGGGCTGTCAATATCACCGAGAACTATTTAAATGGTGACCCTATAAGTTCAAGTTCTTTATTTCAAGCTTTAGTAAAGATTTCTGATATTTTAATGAACATTCCTTGGTTAACTCAAGCCCTTAACTTTCCAATAATTGCTATTGGTGGTTCCAATCGTACTTTAGCAAAAATTAGAAGAAATCAACTTCAGCAAACCAGTTTACCAATTCATGGGTATCATCTTGATCGGGAAACGGCTGACCAAATAATTTATCAACTTCTAAATCTAACTATAGCTGAAAGACAAGATATCAAAGGATTAGCTAAAGAACGAGCAGCAATTATAATTGGTGGACTGATTCCTTTACGATTAATCATGCAAAGAATTGATAGCGTTCAAATTATTTTTTCTCAATCAGGAGTACGTGAAGGTATTTTGTTCAAAGAAATTGAATCTTTAACCAAACAAAAAATTCACACAACTGATATTACTAAAATGACTCTAGATGAAAGTTAAACTCTTATTCTCAATAAAACTAAAATAATAAGGATTCATAATTAATAAATGAATCCTTATTATTTTTAATTTAAACTGGCTAAAACTTGCTTTACCTCGCTAATAGAAGGTGTTACAAAAGAATTGATTTTGAGCTTTTTCATTTGTTTTAACTCTTTAGCTGTAAAATGTACAGCAGCAACTTTTAAAGGCAGCGTATCTTGAACTAAATTTTTAATTAAATTAATTGTATTAAAGTCAATCGACTCATCATTGTAACCTGAGTTTATTTGAATCATTGATGGTGCAATTTTTAAGGTTTCTTGGATAGCTAGTTCAATCTCTTTTTCCGTTAACACTTCAACGTCCAAAATTAGGGTACTGGCGATGTCACGAGTAGCACAAATTTCTTTAACTACTCCCATTTCATTAGAAAAATATGTCAAATCTCCCGCTTTTAATTGCGTCAAATTAGGCAAATAAGCTACTTCCTTAGCACCATTAGAAATGGCATCTTCTACTTCAAAAGCTTTACTTGGAATACTCATTTGACCTAAAGGAAAACTGACATAACTTCCAACTAAAACTGAACTTTCTTCTAATTGTTCTGAACAGAAACGAACCTGACTAGAATTAACCAAAATTTCACGAAAATGTCCCTCTCGAGCTTGCCGACATAAAGTTATTAATTCTTTCAAAGTAACTCCAACTTTAAAATTAGTTAATTCTATCATTTCAGTCAAAAAACTAGGGGAATAATTAATCATTAGTATCCTCACAATTTTTAATTTTATTTAATTATAATGCTAGCGCTTACTAAGATAAAGTAATTATTAAAAAGTTAGTGAATAAGAAACCCCAAGATAAATAAGGAACAAAAGGAATTTTTTTTTGAATAAAATGTTGACTTAATAAATAAATTATAATAACTAAGGAACACGAAAGAATTAAAAAGAATAAACTCATAGTTAATCCTAAAAATAAAAACAAAGGAAAAAGCAATAAAATATCTCCAACTCCTAATCCTTTTTTTAAAAAACTAACCATAAATAAAATAGTAGTTAGAAATAAACTGCTAATTAAATTAGCTAATCTAAAAGGTAATATACAAGTTATTAAAATAAGAGGACAAATTGTGTAAATCCTTAATTCTTGAAGATCAGTTAAGTAACAAATACCCATTACTATTTCAATTAGTAACGCTAACCAATCAAAGGTTAACCCCCAATTAACTAATGATAGTCCCAAATAGAATTCCATTTGAAATGATTGTGAACTAAAATTATAATTGCAGAATCGACATTTACCGCGACAAAATAAATAGCTAATAACCGGGATCAAATCTTTGATGTTTAATGGATGGTGACAACAATCACAAAATGACCGCGGTCTTATTATCGAAATTTTTTGATGAACTCGAAATAGTACTAAAGTTAAAAATGAACCAAAACTTGCCCCAAGAAAAAATAGTAAAGTTAAAATCATAGTTGTTATCCTTTTTATTGATTAATTACGTTAAAAGGCTATGTTTATTAGCAATATTTTTTAAATAATTAAAATTTGTAAATAATTATATGAGATACAATTATTTTGAAAGAAAAGAGTAAATTCCTTGAAAGTTTGTTTATATTTTGAAAATGCTAATCTTATTTCAAAGTCCGGAATTGGATCAGCACTTAAACATCAAATGGCAGCGTTAGACTATGCTAATGTTCCCTACACTTTAGATTATCATGACCAATATGATATTTTACATATCAATACTATAGGAATAAAAAGCAAAGAAGTTATTTTTCATGCCAAAAAATTGAATCGACCAGTAATTTATCATGCTCACAGTACGGAAGAAGATATTCGTAACTCTTATTTTGGCTCAAATGCGGTTGCCCCAATTCTTAAAAAAAGACTAATAAGTTTATATAGTAAAGCCAACTGCATTATTACCCCCACTCCTTACTCCAAATCTTTACTTTTAAAATATGGGATAACTGTGCCTATCTTCCCCGTTTCCAATGGCATTAGAATAAAAGATTACCAAACTGATAAACAAAAAATTGCTAAATTTCGTGATTATTTCAAATTAGCACCTGAAGATAAAACCATCATTTGCGTTGCTTTACCTTTTAAAAGAAAAGGAATAATTGATTTTGTTAATATAGCTCAAGAACTTCCTCAATATAAATTTATTTGGTTTGGTGATACTTACAAATACCTCTTAACGCATGATATTCAAACACTGATTAAACGTAAACATCCTAAAAATGTTATTTTTCCTGGATATATCTCAGGAGATGTTTTAATGGGGGCATATTTAAACTGCGATTTATTTTTTTTCCCATCATATGAGGAAACTGAAGGTATTGTTGTTTTAGAAGCTCTTGCAGCTAAATGTCCTATCTTAATTCGCGACATTCCAGTCTATAATCATTGGTTAGTTGATCAAGAAAATTGCTACAAAGGAAAAGATAATCATGATTTTAAAAATAAAATTATCAAAATTTTAAATCATAAATTACCGAATTTAACTTCTGCTGGTTTTAAAGTAGCTCAAGATCGCGATTTATCTAAAATTGGTTTACAATTAAAACAAATTTATAAAAAAGTATTGGAGCAAGCCAAATGAAATTTATTTCTTGGAACATTAATGGTTTAAGAGCTATCCTCAAAAAAGATTTTTTAAAACAATTTAAGAGTTTTAATGCAGATTTTGTTTGCCTTCAAGAAATTAAAATGCAAAAGGGGCAAGTTGAATTAGATCTTCCAGGTTATGAACAATATTTTAACTATGCTCAACGTAAAGGTTATTCAGGAACAGCAGTTTTTACCAAAATCCCCCCTTTAGACGTAACTTATGGAATGAATATTTCTGAGTTTGATAATGAGGGGCGAATCATTTGTTTGGAATATCAAAATTTTTATTTAATTTGCTGCTATACCCCTAATTCGGGAGCTGAACTAAAAAGATTAACTTATCGAATGAAGTGGGAAGATGCTTTTCGGAATTATGTAAATAAATTAAAGCAAGAAAAAACTGTAATTATTTGTGGTGATCTTAACGTAGCTCATGAAGAAATAGATTTAAAGAACTTCAAAACGAATCATCATCATGCAGGATTTACTAACGAAGAAAGACAAAAGATGACCCAATTATTAAATTCTGGATTTATTGATACTTTTAGAAGCCTTTATCCTGAATTAAGAAAGTATTCATGGTGGAGTTATCGTGGACATGCCCGAAAGACAAACGCCGGGTGGCGAATTGATTATTTTTTAGTTTCTAAACCAAATCAACAACAAAATCATGCGCCAAAAATTAAAGATGCCCAAATTTTAGATAATTATTTAGGATCAGATCATTGTCCAGTTAGTTTAATAACGGAGTAATTCTTTATGGTAATGAATTTTGTAGCAATTGATTTCGAAACCGCTAACCGTGATCGTAATAGTGCTTGTTCTTTAGGATTAGCTGTTGTAAGGCATAGTAAAATAGTTAATTCTTTTTACTCATTAATTCATCCACCCACTCCAATTACTCCTGATACACAAAAAATTCATGGAATTTCTAACGAAGATGTAAAAAACGCTCCAACATTTGATCAGATTTGGCCCCATTTAAAGTT
This sequence comes from uncultured Lactobacillaceae bacterium, assembly GCA_945273735.1. Taxonomy (GTDB): domain Bacteria; phylum Bacillota; class Bacilli; order Lactobacillales; family Lactobacillaceae; genus Xylocopilactobacillus. Next base: position 73,629 of record CALYPJ010000002.1, on the reverse strand, counting down.
CTTTTTTTCTCCTGATCAATTAGTTGCTGCCCATAATGCACCTTTTGACTTAGGCGTTTTACGAGCTACATCACACTACTACGATATTTATTTAGACCCCGTTTTAAGTATTGATACCGTAACCACATCACGAAAATTATATCCTGAAATTAGACGTCATTCTTTAGATGCTATGACACGTTATTTACAGATACAACTACCGCATCATCATCGTGCTATTGATGATGCTATTGCTTGTGCGCAAATTTTACTCATTCAAGAAGAACACTTTGGTGATTATGTTTTAAAAGGAATGGTTCGCGGTAAATAAAATAAGTTTTCTAAGTTCTAAAGAAGGATTCAGAGTCTCATACAATTGTGAGACTCTGAATCCTTCTTTATTTTTTATTGATAAAAAGTAAAAACTATAAGTTCAAATACTTATTAGTTTTTTATTAGCCTTATTTTTCCAAAATTCCCATGCTCCCCAAAATAAAATAACAATTATACCTACAATACTAAGTTTAGCTGCTAAATTTAAAAAAGGTGTTTGATATTTTAATTGATAATATTTATGACCCTTTGCTAATTTAATCCCAATAAAAGTACCATTAACTTTTACGATTTCACCATAATTAACCCGCCATCCAGGTGAATAAGGAATAGTAGTTGCTACTACCTTTTTTATTGGTTTCCTTACTTTCAAATGAATTCGATCATGTCCTAATTTAAAATCTAAATTTTCATGGCTAACCTGACGAATTTGTTTTGTTGCTTTTTTAATTTTTGAACCTGTAGGAACAGCAAATAAATTTAAATTAAAACTGAAATGACCTAATACATCAGTATTTAATAAAATCCACTGTTCCCGATTTGTTTTAACTGCAGGTCCTAAATTTAAAGTTACATTCCGTCGAAGTTCGTAACCTGAAAGTCGTCTAGGAGACAATTGTTTAAAACTATTTTCTTGATCAACATAATTAGCGGTAATTTTATATCCCGGCTTCACTCTTCCAAATTTTAAATAATTCGTCCCTAACCACCGATATTGATTAAAAATTGGATTATAACTTTGTGAATCATCTATTCCTTCGAGTAAATTATTATTATGCTTAGCAGTATAATCAGTTTGGTCAGCTTGCCAAAGTTCCATAAAATTAAATGGCTGGTATTTCAAATTATTAAATTCTAAATGTAGTTCTTGATTATTTAATTTTGGATTAGCTGAAATCATTAAAATTACTTGCGCAGAAGGCGTCAGCAGCTTTAATTGTTCTGGTGTTTGGGTAGAAAATTTTATATTTTCTCCATTAGAAAAATATAAAAATTGATTGTAAAAAGGAACTTCTTGAACTTTTTTAGCCATAGAAGAATGTTCATACCCACCTTTTACAGCTACCGAATCCAAAAGGCTTGCTTCTTTTTGGCTAGAATTCATCTCAGCAAATGATTTATTGGAAATTAGATGCTTAGGAAAGTAAAACAAAGGGAAAGCAGAGTTTGAAAAGTAAGATATTTGATCATTATAAATATTAGAATCATAATTTTGATAAGAAGCTGGAATAATTTTGGCATCTCGATTAAGCCAAATTTGACTAACCCCTAAATAATTTAAAAGAACATCTCTTAAATCTCCATTACCAGTAACATCATTTTGAATAGAATTACTCACACCTAATTGGTGCATAAATTGATAGACATTATCATTTTCCAAAGACCAATAAGTTTCAAAAGAATTAACTGAACTTAAAATTGGTAAACTAGGATGATAGGTATATCCCGGAAGTTGGGTATCAATATAAGATCGAGAAAATGTCAATTTATCATTATTAGAATCTTGAAGATCCATATTAAAATCACTGATGTTTTCCTTTTGATAACCTCGCTGGTTAGCTAATAACTGTTGAACATTATTTTTACTGTATAATTTGTTATTTGCTTTAACACTATATGGTTGAATACTCAAAAAAATAGAAGCAGCATTAAAAATTGTTAAAATAACTAATACACTCTTAATTTTAAAATTATACTTCTGAGCCAACAAAAAGATAACAACAAACATAATAAATTGAAATATTAACATTCCAAGGTCTCCATGATACTTCCCAAAGTCTGAAGTTAACAGTAAAGAAATACCTATAATTACACTAAAAATCACAAAAATACGAAAGTCAATTTTATTTAAACTTTTATAATGGTCAACTAAAATAACCGATGCAATTCCTAATGGTAATTGCATTAACAACAACCATCTATTAGATGGTGATGAAAATCCATTAAAAATTCCACATAATACCGGAAAAAGTAAACAAATTACCGCAATTATAAAACTTAAATTTAAAATTCGATATTGTTTAAACCGGTAACAAACAAAAAGAGCTCCTAGAAGTCCTAATCCCATAATCCCTCCACGTAACCAAAATTCAGACGTTGTACGAGGTACTAATAAAGTTCCTGGTAAAGCTATGTAATAAGAAAAAGGATAAAATTTCAAACCATTAGCAACTTGACCACCAGTACGCGCTGAATTCATGAGAAAGTAAATTGAAGGAACTAATAGGACAGCACTTAGCAAAAAGCCAGTTATTGCTCCTAATATTACTTTAACAACATTTCTAAATTTACGATAATTTCTTTGAAAAACTAATTCAATGACCCAATAAATAACTGTACCTAGTGCCAAAATATAAGCAAAATAAAAATTAACCCAAAGTGTTAATGCAACCATCAAAATAAAAGGAATTGTAGATCGCCCCTTTAATAATCTATTTAAAGACACGATTAAAATTGGAAATATAATTAAAGGATTAAGGAAAAAAGGGTGAGAAAAACTACTATAAGCACTATATCCTGAAAAAACATAGACAATTGCGCCTAAAGCCAAAGAAAAATTACTAGCTTTTATAAAATAACGAGCCGCAAAAATAAAAGCTAAACCTGCACAATACAGCCGAAATATTATCATTAGTGAATAATAATCCGGCAAAAATGATTCTGGTAAAAATGCAATCGGATAAACAAACGGGTCACCTAACAAATAGTAGGAAAAAGTTTGAATATAATCCTGTCCCAGACCTATATTCCATTGCCACAAATCTGGAACTTTACCTCTAAAAATAAAATTTTGTAAATCTTGATGAAATTTAACAAGAGCAGGATAATGTTGAGCAATTCCATCACCACCCCAAATTAAAGTTCCTCCGCCAAGTAAATGTAATCCAAACACAATTAATGCAATCAAGGAAAAAAACAAAGAAAAAAGTAGATATGGATGTTGTAAAATTTTTTTCATTATTACTTCTCAATTAATTTTTATTATTTAATAAAATACAGCTTAAAGTAAGATTAAAGAAAGAGCTAAAACATCAGAAAAATTCAACTTTAATCTAACTCTATTATTCAACCTTACCTTTATAAGTTAGTAGAATATGAATTAACTTTGAATAAATTCTGAAAATTTCGGCTCATTGATTACTTTATATTTTATTATAAAATAATAGTTTATCATTTTTTTACTATTTCTTATATCTTTAATCAAAATTAAAAGCTAAGAGTTTTTCTATCTCTTAGCTTTTATTAATTGTTTATTCTTAATAGTTGTCAGTTTAAAGGTTGAAAGACCCAATTTTGAATTTCTGGCAAATCTGCTCCCACTTCTCGAATGTAATCGTGATGTTTCTTTAACATTTCATTTAACTTTTGATTAAAAGATTTGACCTTATCACTCTCAAGTTTTTCACCTACTTGACTTACGGCATCCTGAGCTAAGTGAAAACGGTCTAATTCATTAACTACTCGCATATCAAATGGCGTAGTAATATCTCCTTCTTCACGATAACCGTGAACTGACACTGGGTGTTTTGATCGATCATAAAAAATATCACGAATCACTCCTTCAAAGCTATGAAAAGCAAAGATTATCGGAACACTTTCTGGAAAATACTTATTAAACTCTTCTTGACTTAAACCACGAGGATCACGTTTAGGAATTTGCAATTTCAATAAATCAACCACATTAATAAATCGAATTTTCAATTCGGGAAATTCATCGTGCAGTAAATTAATAGCAGCTAAACTTTCAATATTAGGTTCTGTACCTGCTGCTGCAAAAATTATATCTGGGATTTGACCTTGATCATTACTAGCCCACTCAATAACTTTCAAACCATTTTGTGCTAATTCTTGAGCTTCATCCCAAGAATAAAATTGTGGTCTAGGTTGTTTTGAAGTTACATAAAGATTAATTACATCACGATCATTTAATGTTTTATTAGCAATTGCTAATAGACTATTTGCATCTGCTGGAAAGTACTCCCGAATAAATTCAGGCTTTTTTTCGGCTAAATGGGTGACGATTCCCGGATCTTGATGGGTATAACCATTATGATCCTGTTGAAAACTCGTTGATGTTGCTACAATATTTAAAGCTGGATAACTATAGCGCCAACTCAATTCCTTTGCTTTACGAATCCATTTAAAATACTGCGTTAACATTGAATCTACTACTCTTAAAAACGCCTCATAAGAAGCAAAAATACCATGACGTCCAGTTAAAGTATATCCTTCCAAAAATCCTTCAGCTTGATGTTCTGATAATTGCGAATCAATAATTCGACCTTGCGCCGCTAGGTCTTCATCATAAGGTTCTTTTATCTGATCTTCCCATTGTCGGCTAGTTATTTCAAAGATATCATAAAGTCGATTACTCATAGTTTCATCTGGACCAAAAATCATCATGTTATTAGGGTTTTTTTGAATCAAATCACGTAAGTAAGCCGACCAAACTAGCATATCTTGATTCTCTACCCTACCAGGTTGATTTATCTTAATTTGATAAGATTCAGGGTTTGGTAATATTAAATCTTTGGGATTAATTCCCCCATTGGTAATAGGATTGGTTGCCATGCGATGTTTATTATCAGGAATAACTTGCTGAATTTCTGCTTTTAATGACCCTTTCTCATCAAACAAATCTTCAGGATGGTATGACTCTAACCACTTAGTTAAATCTGGTATATATTCTGGATGTTGACGATCCACCGGAATTGGGATTTGATGAGATCTAAAAGATCCTTCAATTGGTTTATGATCCCATACTTTTGGTCCGGTCCAACCTTTAGGAGACCGAAAAATAATTACTGGCCAATGTGCTTCTTCACTTAGTTGATTGGAACGGGCTGCTTTTTGAATTTGCTGAATTTCTTCAATTGCCCAATCCATCGCCCGAGCCATTATTGGATTTAATTTTTCAGGATCATTACCGCTAACAAAAATTGGTTGCCAACCCATTCCTTCAAAATATTTTCTTAAGTCTTTGTCGCTTTTACGTGATAAAATTGTTGGATTAGAAATTTTGAAACCATTTAAATTCAAAATAGGCAAAATGGCTCCATCTTTTTTAGGATTAATAAAGTTATTTGAAAACCATGACGTTGCCAAAGGCCCTGTTTCAGCTTCTCCATCACCAACGACTACGGCAGCAATAACTTCGGGATTATCTAAAATTGCTCCGGTACCATGAGAAATTGCATAACCCAACTCTCCACCTTCGTGAATTGAGCCAGGTGTCTCTGGTGCAGCATGACTGGCAATTCCCCCAGGAAAGGAAAATTGTTTAAATAATCTCTTCATTCCTTTTTCATCTTGAGTAATTTTTGGATAAATTTCAGTATAACTGCCATCTAAATATGAATTAGAAACCATAACTTGGCCTCCATGCCCTGGACCTTCAATATAAAACATGTTTAAATTATACTTTTTTATTACCCGATTCAAATGAGTATAGATATAATTTTGTCCAGCAATAGTTCCCCAATGACCAATTGGATGAATTTTTAAATCATTTGCTTTTATTGGGCGATGTAACAATGGATTATCAAGAAGATAAAGTTGCCCTACTGAAATATAATTTGCTGCATTAAAATATTTTGTCATTAAATTAAAATATTTTGATGATGAATAGTCCATATAATAAAACCTCTTTTTTATTCTTACAATTTCTTTTTAATTTGAGATAATAATTCAATTACTAATACTAATCCTTATTAATCATAATCTGAAGTTAAACATAAATCAAAATAGTTTACAAAACAATATAATTACATTCTAAATCTAATATAATAGTTTTTTTATAATATTCATAATTAATGATTAAAGTAGACCAAGTCCTAAACCAAATATAATCAAGCTAACCCGCTAAACTATTTCTAATAACAACAATTCATATTTACTCATTCGTCTTAAATTTGTATTTACTTTTATCTATATTGTAGAATAGAAAAGCAACTATAAATTAAGAAAGTAGATGATATTTATGTATGCAACAATTGCAACTTGGCAAATGGCTAGTGATGGTAGTCAAGAAGCTTTAAAATTACTAAGCCAAAATGGAACTGCTGCAGATGCACTAGAAACTTTAATTAAAAATGTAGAGGCTAATCCTGATTATATTTCAGTAGGATACGGTGGATTACCAAATGAAGAAGGCATAGTTGAACTTGATGCGGCTTTCATGGATGGTGATACATTAGCACAAGGAGCAGTCGCCGGAACTCAAAATATTTTTCACCCAATTTCTGTAGCTCGCAAGTTAAGTCACGAACATTATAACAGTTTTAGAGTTGGTGATGGTGCTAATAAATATGCCATAAAAGCGGGATTTGAATTAAAAAATCTGTTAACTAAAAAAGCAAAAGAAAAGTGGATTAATCGAAGTAAAACACAGAATCCTCAGTTCACTTCCTACGATGGACACGATACTGTAGGAGCAGTAACCTTAGATATTAATCATTCGATGGCTGTGGGAACTTCTACTTCTGGCTTATTTATGAAAAAAGCTGGTCGTATTGGAGATTCTCCTTTATCTGGTAGTGGTTTTTATGTTGATAGTACCATTGGTGGTGCTTCAGCTACAGGGCTCGGAGAAGATATTATGAAAGGATGTTTAAGTTATGAAATTGTACGCCAAATGGCCCAAAATAAATCACCACAGATTGCCTGTGATCAAAGCGTTTATCCCTTTGTTGAAAAATTAAAATGCCGTTATGGTAAAGTTGGTGAAATTTCTGTTATTGCCCTGGATAAAAAAGGAAATTGGGGAGTAGCAACAAATGTTGATTTTACATTCTGTGTCGGTCAGGCAGGACAAGAGATTCAAATATACCAAGCACACCCTGGTCCTAAAAGGACTACCGTCATTAGATTAATCTAAGAGTATTAAAAATAATTTTAATACTCTTATTTTTTATTTAATAAATAAAATTACAATTATTTAAGTAAAAATTATCTATTTAATGAACTAATCTTATTTAAAAATTCAATTTTTATAAAAATATTTTTAATCTTTAAAAAGCAATTTATTAATGAATATTGTTAAAATAATACAATGATGATGATATTAATAAGTAGTTTTTTAAAAAACAAAAAATTCAAATTATTGTATTTGAAACTTATTTTATTTTTTTTTGCTTTTATATTAAAAGTTAATCAGGTTCAAGGTGCTCCAGAAATAAATCAAAACTTAAATCTTCCTTTAGGCACTCAAATCCCTTCTTTTTATGCTTCTAGCTATAATACTGATGGGTCAATTGATTTTATTAAATCAGGATGGACTAAAATTACCCAGTTTAATGATCCTGCTGATGTTAATTCCCAAGTTAATTGGCAATTTATCCGAAACCATCGTAATTATAAAATTATCTCTAGAACTATACTTCAAGGACGTCCATTATCAAGTTTTAAAGTTTATGATAATACCGATCCCAATAATATAACGAGTTATACTTATGTTTATGGTCAAGGAGGAGGTACTACATCTTACTATGTTAATTTCTCTTATCCTAGTCTAGATAGTGGTCCAAATTTTTATAACTTGAATTTAGATACTATTAATGATTCTACATCTGCCAAATATACCAAAAAGTCAAAGTACGGCAATGCAATTGCAGTGACAGGTAAAACATCTTATGGTAATACTAGCCCAATATCTGAAATTGTTGATGTTACCCCTGATGGGCTTATTCAACACTATATAACTTATACTGAAAAAAGTGCGAAGCGCTATAAATTACAAATGGGTTCCTTAAGAGATACGGAATTAATAATTTATGACTCTAATGGATGGCCTCAATCATCCTCTCCAGGAGATAGCGTTGATATTCATAAAGGACCAGGATCAAGTGTTTACGTTTCGGCTTCTTCTACCTCTAAGCCTAATATCTTATTAAATGCTAATATTCATTATATTGATGTCTCAGGTAAGAATCTTCCTAGTGGTGGATGGAACCCAAGTGACGGAATAGAAATAAATGATAAGAAGCAAATTATTTCTGTCCAAAAGTCAGATCTTAGTAGCGATAATAAATATCCCCTTAATTGGAACCATGACACTTATAAAGCGGTAAACGCTAGTCCGGAAATTAATATAGCTAATAACACTTTTTCTTTTCCTAATAACATTATAGATAATGCCATTAAAACCGATTTCAGAGTATACTTTGACGGTCCAATTCAATATGGCTTAAATTGGCGAAATAGATATTCTTATAATACATGGAAAAATGCTAATTCTTTTAATGAAGATGATCTAATTTCGATAGAAGCTCCAAATACTGTAATTGACTCTGCAGTTGTTTCTACTGATTCAATTCCAGCCTTAGATAAAGATCAGTCATTTACGGTTGCTTTTACGGAAGGGGTAGTTTCTTCTGGTGAATTGTCAGAGAATAATACTGGCGATTATTATGTCTATCTCCAAAAATTAGGAAAAACTAGTTTAAGAGCAGTTCCTAACTTTGACTTTGGCGTTAATCAAGTAAAGCAATCAAATAATTACTTTTTAGCTAATTCGGTTTTACCACCCACTCAAACTAATTTAAACTTAGATTATAAATTGGACAACAAAGAATCAATTACAGGTAATCCGATTCAAAATTATCTAATTAATTCTAATGGTACGATCGCACGAGCTCTAGTGATTACTGATTCACAAGCTTTGACTAATACGAACTGGCGTTTAGAAGCCTCTTTGAGTAAATTTATTGATGGCAATAACGCTGAATTAAATTCAGCAATTCAGCCAAAGCTGACTTTCAATCCCAACAAAATGACTTTAAAAGGCATAGATGATACTGGAACTCCTAGTAGTGATGCAACTTGGCGGAAATCAGTAAATCCAGTAATTGCAACGCAACCAGTTATGACTGCCGATAGTCCACCTGCCACGATAATAACTGGTCAGAACGGCAATAGCTCTGCTATAGGCTCATGGTTAGTTGATTTTGGGAATTCTCAAAGTGTAACATTAAATTTTCCAGTTAAAGGGATCAAAAATAATGGAATTAATTCTCAGAAATTGAAATCAACTGTTACTTGGACTTTAATTACTGCTACTCCTTAATTATCGTTTACATTTATAAAAATCAATTTATGTATTCATATTTAATCAAGACAACATCCACTAACTATGAATTTTATCTATATTAAATTAAAGTAATTAATATATCTATTTTTTAGTTTTTTTAAAATAAAAATTGCTTTATTATTTTATATCGCAATATACATGATATCTTTATATGAAAGAAAAAATCAATGAATTAATTCATTGATTTTTTACTTTACAGGCCAATATTTAAAATATATTTTATCTCTGATTGTAACTTGAATAAGAAAATTCGAAAATCTAAATAGACTGTAGATGCAATGTAAACTTTTAATTTTTTAACTCAATATTTCAATATTCTAAAAATTAGCTGATTTTATTTTTGACAATAACTTAGTAGGAAAGTTCTTTAACTCAATAGTACGACTATCACCATCAATGTTAACAAATCGAATCTGATAAGCTTGCGGAAAGTCAATTAATAGCCGTTCTCCCCATTCCACAATAACAACATTATGCCCATCAAGATATTCATCAATCATCTCTTCATCTTCTACAAACAATTCTTTAAGCCGATACAAATCTAGATGAATTAATGGCAAAGAGCCCGAGTGATATTCTTTAACTAACATAAAAGTTGGACTATTAACAATTTCTTTTACTCCTAATCCTAAAGCAATTTGTTGAGTTAATGTTGTCTTCCCTGCTCCCAGATCTCCAATTAAAAAAATCATTTCCCCACCAACTAATTGATGAGCTAATAATCTGCCAAAATTTTGAGTGTCAACTAAACTTTTTAACTTAATTTTCATAATCAATTAATGCTAAAGCTGCAGTTACAATTGCAATTTCAACAATATCTTCTTTACTGCATCCCCTTGATAAATCTGATATTGGTCGATTAAGTCCTTGCAAAATGGGGCCTAAAGCTTTGTATCCTCCTAATCTTTGCACGATTTTGTATCCAATATTTCCAGACTCAAGATTTGGAAAAATTAAAACATTAGCGTGTCCTGCTACCGTAGAACCAGGAGCTTTTAATTCAGCTACTTCTGGAATCATTGCAGCATCAAACTGTAATTCACCATCATAATATCCTTTTGGATCAAGTTTTTGAACTAATCGCGTTGCTTCTTGAACTTTTTCAACAAAAGGGTGTTTGGCTGATCCCTTAGTAGAAAAGCTTAAAAGTGCAACATAAGGATTGATATTAAAGATTTCTGCTGTCCTTCGTGATTCCATTGCAATTTCTGCTAAAGCTTGTGCATCAGGATCAATATTAATTGCGCAGTCAGCCAAAAATAAACGTTTATTACCTTTTTCCATAATAAAAGCACCGCTGACTCGTTTTATTCCTGGTTTAGTTTTAATAATTTGTAATGCAGGACGAACTGTATCTGCAGTAGAATGAATTGCACCAGAAACTAATCCATCTGCTCGTTTTTGCTGAACCAACATTGTTCCATAATAAATTGGATCAACTAAAATCTGATTAGCTTCAGCCATAGTTACTTTACCGTTACGACAAGATACAAAAGCGCTAACCATTTGATTAAAATTTGGATCTTTTTCCGGATCTATAATTTGGCTTTCTGTTAAATCAATATGTAACTTACTTGCGGCTTGTTCAATATCACCTTGTTTTCCAACCAGAATCGTTTTTATTAATCCCTCTTGATTCAATTGCGCAATTGCATGAAGATTACGTTCTTCTGTTGCTTCTGGAAAGACAATACGAAAATTTTTGCCTTTAATTTTGTCTATTAAATCGCTCGTAATACTCATTTATTTTCTCCTTTTGTCAAATCCCAATCAATTGGTGTTTTATTAACTTTTGTTAAATAGCTATTTGCGCGCGAAAAAGGACGCGATCCGAAAAAACCATAATTGGCAGAAAACGGACTTGGATGTGAACTCTCAATAATTAAATTTTGATCAGAGTCAACTAACTCCGCCTTCTTTTTAGCATAATTTCCCCAAAGAATAAAAACAATATGCTTCTGATCTGATAGAAGTTTAATGACTTTATCCGTAAACCTTTCCCATCCTTTACCTTGATGAGAGTTAGCTGCACCATCACGTACCGTCAAAACAGCATTTAGCAATAAAACACCTTGTTGACCCCAACGATGCAAGTCACCATTTTTAGGAATTGGTAAATCAAGATCACTATGTAATTCTTTAAAAATGTTTACTAAAGAAGGGGGGACTTTGGCTGCTGGTTGAACTGAAAAACTAGCTCCCATTGCTTGATTTGGACCATGGTAAGGATCTTGACCAACAATTACAACTTTTACACTTTCTTTTGGTGTCCACTTAAAAGCATTAAAAATGCTACCTTTAGAAGGATAAATCGTATATTTTTTCTCTTCATTATTTAAAAATTTTAATAATTCACCAAAATAGGGCTGATTAATTTCTTCATTTAAAATTTCATCCCAAGAATTACCAATAATCTCTAGTTTCTTTTTAGAACTTGTTTTTCTCATCATTAATGTATATTTTACGCTATTATGCTAAAATTTGGACTGAAAAGGAGAGAAATTTTATGATTAAACTAATTGCTTCCGATATGGACGGAACTCTTTTAAATAATGATCTAGTTGTTCCTGAAGAAAATATAAATGCAATAAAAGAAGCTCAAAAGGCTGGAATTGAGTTCATGATTGCTACAGGTCGTGGCATTCATGAAGCACTTCCTTTATTAGAAAAATATCATCTTCATCCAGCTTATATAACTTTAAATGGAGCACAAGTTTTTGATGAAAATGAAAAAGTTCAAGTTGAATTACCATTAAACCTTGGAATTAGCCATCAAATTATTTCCACTCTAAGAAAATATAAATTATATTTTGAAATGGTAACAAATCAAGGTATTTTCTCTAATAGTAAAGTTCAGCGAATTAATAATATTGCCAACTTAATTACTAATCTTAATCCTGATACTCCATTCAAACTTGCAATTGCCTTGTCCTCTGCTAGATTAGAACTGATGAAAATACAGTATGTAAAAGACTACGATGAATTGTTGGCTAGACCTGCAATTAGCATTTTTAAAATTATTGCATTCGATTCTAACCATCCCAATAATTTAATTTCTGTAAAAGAAGCCCTTTTGAATGAATTTAATTCCCAAATTATTATAACCTCTAGTTCAAAGGTTAATATTGAAATTAATGATATTCATGCTCAAAAAGGCATCGCTTTAAAAAAATATGCTGATAAAAAAGGAATCAGTTCCAATGAAATTATGACTTTAGGTGATAATATTAACGATACAACGATGATTCAGTACGCTAAATATTCAGTAGCAATGGAAAATGCAGTTGATTCCATTAAAAAAATTGCAAATTATATTACCGCCAGAAATGATCAAGCTGGAGTTGCTAGAGCAATTAAAAAGGCGATTCAATTTAATACAAAATAGTATATTCTAAAAAATTGCTTAGTTCATAACAAAGCTAAGCAATTTTTAAGTTTCCATTAGACGTTGCGCATAACTATTAATTTTACGTAAGCGATAATTAACCCCTGATTTACTGACATTTTCACCCATTTCGTTTTTCATTAATTTACTTAATTCTTCGGTTGAAGCAGTAGGATATTTGAGACGTAACTCAGCCACACTACGCCATTGTTCTGGGAAATCTTCATCACCTTTTAAACGGTAAATTAATTTAATATTTTCAATTTGACGCTGTGCTGCAGCAATCGTCTTATTAATATTAGCCGTTTCACAATTCACTACGCGATTTACAGAATTTCGCATATCTCGAACAATCCGTTCATCTTCAAAGTAAAGCATTGATTCTGTTGCACCCAATAACTGCAAAAAATCACTAATTTTTTCAGCTTCTTTAAGATAAACGATAAAACCATTACGACGTTCCGTAATACGCGCATTGAAGTCCAACTTCTTCATTATTGTTTGAATTTGTCGAGCTTGTTCCCGATATTGAGTTGCAATTTCTAAGTGATAACTAGATTGTTTAGGATCATTAACGCTACCAGTAGCTAAAAAAGCACCTCGTAAAAATCCAGCTTTTTTTTCACTATTATTGGTGAATATACTAGCGGCTCGCGTTAAATTACCATCCAAGGAAAATCTAAATTTAGTTAAAACCTGATTTGCTTCATGAATAATTCTTAAAATGAACTGACGATTTTTTTGTAGTTTATTTTTTCGAGTAATAACCACAGTAGGTTCAAAATTAAAAATTTTTTTAAAAAGTAAATAAATTCTCCGAGAAGTAGGTGAATTTTCAGTTTTTAATTCTAAAACCAAGTGTTTATCAATAATATGAATTGATCCCGTTAAAATAATGAGTGCTATTAATTCACTATTAGCTTCCGGATTAGCAATTGGAGATACCGTTAATTCTTTTTTAACATCTTGAGCAAAAGACACCTATTACCTCGTTAATTATCATTTGAAAAAGATAAATTTAAAATTTCTTTAGCAATTTTAGGTCCGTTATGGTAAACCCCATCATCTCTGAAATCAAGAAAATTATCCATAATTACTTTTAATCCTAAACTACGCAACATTGCAAAATCATCTTTAACTGGTTCTAAATACCCATCTCCTGTAGGATGAATTAAATATCGTTTAGGAACATGACCATTATTAACCAAAATTGTATCAATAAAATTTTGATGTAGATGTTCATTTAACACTTGAATATGCATTGCATCAGTAAAATGTTCTGTTTCACCTTTTTGCGTCATTAAATTGCAAATATAAACCACTTGTGCCGGAGTTTTTATTAATGCGTCTCCAACATTTGAAATTACTAAATTAGGTAAAATACTAGTAAATAAACTTCCCGGACCTAATACTACAACTTTAGCATTCATAATTGCATCAATAACCGCATCAACTGCATGAGGCTCAACTTGGGAATTAATTTCTTTGACCCAAACTTTTTTTATTTGCTTACTAGAAGCAACAATTTCGGTTTCACCTACACCTCTACTACCATCAGTAAATTCAGCATGTAAGGTTAAAGGCGTATTGCTAGCTGGATAAACATGACCATCTACTTTCATCATCTGGGATAATTCCTGAATAGCAGGAAAAATGCCACCGCGCATTTCAGATAAAGCCGAAATAATTAGATTTCCAATTGCATGGCCTGCTAAAAATGAGTCATTACTCTGAAAGCGGTACTGAAAAATGTCCAATTCTTCCTGAGACAAATCTGATAATGAAACTAATACATTGCGAATATCTCCTGGTGGAACAACATTCATATAATTACGAATAATTCCAGAAGAACCTCCGTTATCTGACACCGTAACTATAGCAGTAAGATTAGCATTTAAGTTACGTAAATTTTTTAAAACTACCGGAAGTCCTGTACCGCCACCAATTACAACTATGTTAGGGCGGCGTCCTTTAATAACACGTACAATACGATTTTCTCTTGTCATTTATGCTTCTCGCTGTTCTTTTTTAAAATCACGATTAGTCAAATCCACCGAATAATTTAATGATAAATCATCATGTAACCGTTTGGCAATTGCAACTGAACGATGTTGCCCTCCAGTACACCCAATTGCAATTGTTAAATTTTGTTTACCTTGTTTTTTAAAACCCGGTATCGTACTCTTAACTAATGCCAATAGTCGTTGATAAAAAGCATTGATTTCTGGTTGTTTCATAACATAATCATAAACAGGTTGATCTAACCCGGTTAGAGGTTTTAAATTTGATACATAAAAAGGATTTTGCAGAAAGCGAACATCAACAATTGCATCTGCATCAATAGGAATTCCATATTTATATCCGAAACTAATAATTTCAATAAAAAATGGCTCTTCTTTATTATCTTTAAAATCGTGAAAAATTTGATGACGTAAATCAGTAGGTTTTAAATTAGTTGTATCAATAACAATTTGCGACTTTTTTCTAACTTCTCGTAGCAATTCTCGTTCACGTCTAATACCATCCATTAATCTACCCTCTGGAGCTAAAGGGTGATTACGACGAGTTTCTTTATAGCGGGCTACAAGTGTATCATCTGTTGCATCTAAAAACATAATTTTAGCTTGATGGGTCTTTTCCGAAATAAACGTCAAAAAAGAACTCATTTGATCAAAAAAGACATTAGATCTTAAATCAATAACTAAAACTATTTTTTTTATCGACGAATTATTAATAATTAATTCCCAAAACTTAGAAAATAAAGCAGGGGGCATATTATCAACACAAAAATAGCCCATATCTTCGAAACATTGAGCAGCAACTGTCTTACCAGCACCACTCATTCCTGTAACAATAACTACCTTAATCTCATCTTTCATACTTTTTCCTTTTTCAAAATTTCGGCTAAATAATGACCAGTGTAAGATTTAGGTGATTTAGCTACTTCTTCAGGTGTGCCACTAGCAACAATTTGACCACCTTTATCTCCACCTTCAGGTCCTAAATCAATAATATAATCTGCTGATTTAATTACATCAAGATTATGCTCAATAATAACTATTGTATTACCCTGATCAACTAAGCGATTAAGGACATTTAATAAGCGAGAAATATCGTCAGTATGTAAACCTGTTGTTGGTTCATCTAATATATAAAAATTATGGCCACTGGATCTTTTTTGTAACTCTGAAGCTAATTTCATTCGCTGAGCTTCTCCACCCGATAAATCTAAGGCACTTTGTCCTAATTTTAAATATCCCAAACCTACATCTACAATAGTTTGTAACTTTCTTTTTATTTTTTGATGATTTTTAAAGAATTCTAAAGCTTCTTCTACTCGCATTTCTAAAACATCGTAAATACTTTTTCCTTTATACTCTACTTCTAAAGTTTCAGAATTATAGCGGCGTCCATGACAAACATCACATTTTACAAAAACATCTGGAAGAAAATTCATTTCAATTTTTATAATTCCATCTCCATGGCAAGCTTCACAACGTCCACCTTTAGTATTAAAACTGAATCTTCCTTTTTTGTATCCCCTTACTTTAGCATCATTCGTTTGGGAAAATAATTCTCGAATATCGTCAAATACACCCGTATAAGTAGCTGGATTAGAACGAGGGGTTCGGCCAATAGGACTTTGATCAATATTAATAATTTTTTCAATTCCACTCATTCCCGAAAGTCGCTTAAATGGCTCAGGTTTTGAGGTTGAAAGATGAAGATATTGACGCATTGCCCGTTTTAAAGTTCCGTTAATTAAAGTCGATTTTCCCGAGCCGGAAACTCCCGTAACTAAAACTAATTCACCTCTTGGGATCGTTACTGTCAAATTTTTTAAGTTATGACCACATGCCCCTGTAATTTTAACTTGTTTTCCATCCCCTTTACGACGTTTTTGAGGTAAAGGGATAAATTTTTTCCCTGATAAGTATTGCCCAGTTAATGAATTAGGATTCTTTTCAACTTCTTTTGGAGTTCCAGTGGCTACGATTTGGCCACCTTGATCACCAGCTCCTGGACCAATATCAACTAAATAATCGGCAGCTAACATTGTTTCTTCATCATGTTCAACGACTACTAAAGTATTACCCAAATCTCGCATTTTCTTTAGTGAAGTAATTAAGCGAGCATTATCACGTTGATGTAAACCAATTGACGGTTCATCTAAAATATATAAAACTCCAGATAAATTAGAACCAATTTGAGTTGCTAAACGAATTCGTTGAGCTTCTCCACCTGATAGAGTTCCAGCAGCGCGACTTAAAGATAAATAATCCAAGCCAACATTAA
This sequence comes from uncultured Lactobacillaceae bacterium, assembly GCA_945273735.1. Lineage (GTDB taxonomy): Bacteria > Bacillota > Bacilli > Lactobacillales > Lactobacillaceae > Xylocopilactobacillus. Next base: position 56,548 of record CALYPJ010000002.1, on the reverse strand, counting down.
TTAAGAAAGTTAAACGGTCAATAACTTCCTTTAAAATCGGTTTAGCTATGGTCATTTCTTTTTTTGTAAGCTTTAAACTTTGAAAGAATTTTAATTCATTTTTTATTGGTAAATCACAAATTTCAGCAATATTTTTACCCATAATTTTAATAGCCAAAGCTTTACGATTTAAGCGAGCCCCATGACAAGTAGCACAAACAATTTCATCCATATAACGGTACATTACTGAGCGTACAAAATCACTATTAGTTTCATGATAGCGCCGATTAATATTATTTATCACTCCTTCAAAAACATATTGGCCATCACTAACTTTGCCAAATTCATTAACAAAATGAAATAGAAATTTTTTACCCTGTGAGCCATATAAAATCAAGTCTTGATCTTTTTTTGGTAATTTTTCAAAAGGAACGTTACGATCAACACCAAAATAATCACATGCTTGATTTAACATTTCTGGATAATATCGACTAGTAATAGGATTCCAAGCAACAACTGCCCCTTCATTTATAGTTTTGCGTCGATCTGGAATCACTAAATCAGGATCTACTTGTAACTGAATGCCTAAACCATCACACGTTTCACAAGCGCCAAAAGGTGCATTAAAAGATAAAAGTCGTGGTTCAATTTCACCAACAGTAAAACCACAAATTGGACAAGCGTAGTGTTCAGAGAAAATTAAGGGATCTGAACCAATTACATCAACATTGACATACCCTTCTGCTAGTCTTAATGCCGACTCCATTGAATCAAAAAGCCGACTTTTAATCCCATCTTTAATTACAATTCGATCAACAACAACTGAAATATCATGTTTTTTATTCTTATTCAAATTAAATTCATCAGCTATATCATGGGTTTCACCATCGACCATTACTCGTACATAGCCTTCTTTTTTGATTCGATCTAATACTTTCTGATGTTGACCTCTTTTTTGGCGTATCATTGGACTTAAAATCTGAATTCTTTGACCCTCTGGTAAATTTAGAATTCGATTAACCATTTGTTCAACTGATTGACTAGTAATTTCTGTACCATCATTTGGACAAATTGGATGACCTACTCGAGCCCATAATAGTCTTAAATAATCATTAATTTCAGTTACTGTTCCAACAGTTGAACGAGGATTTTTAGAAGTAGTTTTTTGATCTATTGATATTGCTGGTGAAAGACCATCAATACTATCCACATCAGGCTTTTCAATTTTGCCTAAAAATTGTCGAGCATAACTTGACAAGCTTTCAACATAACGTCTTCGGCCTTCAGCATACAAAGTGTCAAAAGCTAGTGAACTTTTTCCAGATCCAGAAAGTCCAGTAAACACGACTAAAGAATTTTTAGGAATCTTTAAATTCACATTTTTTAAATTATTTTCTCGTGCCCCTCGAATAATAATATCTTTTTGTTCCCAATGTGCCATAAATCCTCCCTACTTTTGTGCTTCTAACTCTAAAATCGTATCACGCAATTCTGCGGCCGTTTCAAAATCAAGCTTTTTAGCCGCTTCTTGCATCTGTTTTTTTAAACGATTAATAATTTCTTTACGCTCTTTTTTATTCAATTTATTATAATCAAAATTTTCAGTTGTAATTTGATCTTTATTGTTGTCTTCAGCAATTGCGGAAATATTATCACGGATTGGTTTAATTATAGTTTTGGGAGTAATTCCATGCTCTTGATTATACTTTTCTTGAATTGAACGACGTCGTTTAGTTTCATTAATTGCTGCCTTCATTGAGTCGGTAATCTTATCAGCATACATAATTACTTCACCATGCTCATTTCTAGAAGCTCGACCAATTGTTTGAATTAATGAACGTTCCGCACGCAAAAAGCCTTCTTTATCTGCGTCTAAAATTGCAACTAATGAAACTTCAGGGACATCCAAACCTTCTCTTAAAAGATTGATTCCAACCAAAACATCAAATTTACCTAATCTTAAATCTCTAATGATTTCTGTCCGTTCCAAAGTTTTAACATCACTATGCAAATATCGTACTTTAATATTAAGATTTTTTAAATAATCAGTTAAATCTTCAGCCATTTTTTTAGTCAAAGTAGTTACAAATACTCGTTCATTTTTAGCTACCCGCTGATTAATTTCTCCAACTAAATCATCAATTTGCCCCATAATTGGCCGAACTTCAATTAAGGGATCCAATAATCCCGTAGGTCGAATGATTTGCTCTGTAATATTTTGAGTACGGCTCAGTTCATAAGGACCCGGGGTCGCAGAAACATAAAGAATTTGATTAACATGTTGTTCAAATTCATGCAACTTTAAAGGTCGATTGTCTAATGCTGAAGGCAACCGAAAGCCATAATTAATTAAGGTTTGCTTTCGAGCTCGATCACCATTATACATTCCCCGAATTTGAGGCATCGTTACATGAGATTCATCAACCATAATTAAAAAATCTTTTGGAAAAAAGTCTAACAATGTATAGGGAGGTTCTCCTGGTTTACGGCCATCCATATGCCGTGAATAATTTTCAATTCCGGAAGTATATCCCATTTCCCGCAACATCTCAATATCATAGTGAGTTCGTTGCTCTAAGCGTTGAGCTTCAAGTAATTTATTATCATCACGTAGTTGCTTTAATCGATGATCAAGCTCATTTTCAATCCCTCTTAAAGCTATATCCATTTGATTATCATTAACCATAAAGTGGGTGGCAGGAAAAATTACTACATGATTTCTTTTACCAATCACTTCACCAGTTAAAGCATTTACTTCTGTAATTTGATCAACTTCATCACCAAAAAATTCAACTCGAATTGCATTTTCTCCTTGTGATGCTGGAAAAATTTCTACTACATCACCTCGTACTCGAAAACGTCCCCGCTGAAAATCAATATCATTACGTTCATATTGGATTTCAACGAGTGCTTTTAATAATTTATTACGAGAAATTTCCATTCCGGGACGAATTGATACTGAATGATCACGATACTCTATTGGATTTCCTAACCCAAAAATACTAGAAACTGAAGCAACTACAATTACATCATTACGTTCAAGTAAAGCACTTGTTGCCGAATGGCGCAATTTATCAATTTCATCATTAATCGAAGCATCCTTTTCAATATAAGTATCGCTTGAGGGAACATAAGCTTCCGGTTGATAATAATCATAATAACTGACAAAATACTCTACTGCATTATGGGGAAAAAATTCTTTAAACTCCCCATACAATTGTCCTGCTAAGGTTTTATTATGCGACAAAACTAACGTAGGACGATTTAAATTAGCAATAATTTCTGACATGGTAAAAGTTTTACCAGTTCCAGTTGCACCCCAAAGAATTTCTTCTTTGTTTCCTTTTAAAAAGTCTTCCGTAATTTTCTTAATTGCCTGAGGTTGATCACCTGCTGGTTGATAATTTGTAACTAGTTCAAATTTATTATTTGTCGTTCTTTTGATCATTATTCTTGCCTCATCGCTAAATAAAGCGAGACAATGTGGTGTCTCGCTTAAACTAAAAGGGTAATATTATAATTAAAGGTCATGAATTTCAGTTGAATTCATAATGTTATCAACAATTGTTGCTAAGCGATCCTGATAAAGAAATTCTTCTTCTAACATTTCAGGAAGAATTTTTTTAATAAAATAACGTACTGAATAAAGCTCTTGAAACCTCAAGATAGTTGTTAAACTTTCTTCAAACATTGAAAAATAAACTTCCTCAGGATTACCTTTTTCAATTTCGCCAAAAGATTCATAAAGTAAATCCAACTTATCAGAAACTGAAAGAATTTTACCTTCTAGAGTATCATCTTTACCTTCTCCAAATCGACGACGAAAAGTATTTCGTAAGTTTTCCGGAATTTCATGATCAATAAAATTAGTTGCCATTGAAGATTCAACAGTAGCTAACATTTCTCTTAAACTATGCGATGCATATTTAACTGGCGTTTTTATATCTCCAATGAAACGTTCAGTATAATCATGGTTTAATGATTTTTCATATAGCTGTCGCCAATTTACTGGATTACCGTTAAGATTCTCCAAATCACCAAGTAATTGAGCTATTTCAGCTACTCTAAAAGAATGTGCTGCCACGGAGTGTTGTTCAAATTTAAAATATCCAGGAGCTCGATAAATTTTTTCTAAATCATTTAAACTTCTTAAATATTGATGTAAGCCCAAAAAAATTACCTCTATTTTAGATACTTTTTTAACTCTGAAATGAGCGTTGCTAATTTTTTATCTGCCAAAGTCTGGTTCTCACCTTGAGTTCCAAAATAAAATTTAATTTTAGGTTCCGTTCCGGAAGGACGAACTGCAATCCAAGAACCATCAAGTAAAAGATATCTTAAAACATTAGATTTTGGCATATTTAGTGAACTTTCTTTACCAGTTGTAATTTCTTTACGTAAATTTTGATCATAATCTTCAACAAATTGAACTGGAAATTGACCAAAATTAACAATTTTAGTCCGTCGTAATTTATCCATAATAGATGTCATTTTATCTTTACCAGACAAGCCAGAAAACTCCTGCGATACTGTTTTTTCGACAAAATAACCATATTTGGCAAATATTTCCTGTAAGCCATCATAAATAGTTTGATTTTTTGACTTATAATATGCCGCTATTTCCGCCATAATTGTAATTGCTTGAATTGCATCCTTATCACGAACAAATGGCTTTAACAAGTATCCATAACTTTCTTCAAAACCAAACAAGAATGTCCCGTTATGCTCCTGAGCAAATTCTTCAATTTTTTCGCCAATAAACTTAAATCCAGTCTCAACTTGATATGTTTTGACACCAAATGATGCTGCAATTTTCTGTGGTAAAAAGCTAGAAACAATTGACTCTATAATAGCTCCATCTTCAGGTAATTCATGATTTAACTTTTTAGCAGTTAACAAGTAATTCAAAATAATAGCTGCTATCTGATTGCCAGTCAACTGATGATATTTACCATCAAGAAATTTAATTTCTACTCCTAAACGATCAGCATCAGGATCAGAAGCAACCAAAATATCCGCATTTACTTGTGCTCCAATTTTCTCAGCAGCTGCAAATGTTTCTTCATATTCAGGATTTGGTCTTGGTGTTTGAGGAAATTCTGGATCTGCAATTGCTTGATTAGCAACCATATAAAAATTACCAAATCCCTCGTTTTTTAAAGCTTTATAACCAATAACTTTACCTGTCCCATATAAAGGCGTATAAACAATTTTAGTTTTTGGAGCCCAAGACTTAATTAATTTTTGATCAACGTTTACCGTTTTTACCTGCGCCAAATACGCCTCATCAACGTCATAACCAATAATTTCTAATAAATTAGCAGCACGTAATTCATGAGTAAATGCTTCTGGAATATGGAAAAGATCAGTAACTTGACGAATGTATTTAGTGACTATCGCTGCGTGTTCTGGAGACATCTGTGCTCCATCAGAACCATAAACCTTATAGCCATTATATTTTTTAGGATTATGACTTGCAGTAATCATGATTCCTGCAAAAGCATGTAATTCTCTAATTGCAAAAGAAAGTTCTGGAGTTGGACGAATATCATCAAACAGGTAAACTTTAATTTGATGGTGACCTAAAACCGCCGCCGATTTTTCAGCAAATTCACGAGAATGATATCTTGAATCGTAACTAATTACTACACCTTGTTGTTGAACTTCTGATCCTTGGTCAAGAATAAATCGAGCTAAACCTTCAGTAGCTTGCTTTACAGTATAAATATTCATTTGACCAATTCCAGGACCCAATAATCCCCGCATTCCTGCTGTACCAAATTCCATTGGGCAGCCAAAAGATTCCTGCTTCTCATTTTCTGACATATTAAGTAACTGTTTCTTTAATTCAGGATCCAATTCCTTAAAATTAAGCCAGTTTTCAAATTCTTTTTGATAGTCCATATTTTCCTCCCGACTTTAAGTTAAACTAAATAAATTATAGCTTGAACCCACAAGAAAATATATTATTTTTATTCGAAGACTATTTGTCAGATCTAATTGTTAAAGTTTGCAGATAATTAAATACTTCATTACCAGCAGTAGCTCCTTCACCAACTGCATTTGCAATTTGTCTTAAATCTTTTTTTCTAGCATCACCAATACCATAAATTCCTGGAATTTTGGTAGCCATTGTTACCGGATCACTTAAAATCCAGCCATTTTCATCTAATATCCCTAAATTCTGAAATGCTTCAGTTAAAGGTACTACTCCCACATAAATAAATACCCCTTTAGCCGGAACTTTCTTTAATTCTTTAGTAACTTTATCTTGATAAGTAACTCCAGATACGGCATTACCATCCCCAACAATTGTTTGGACATCAGCATTCCAAACAAAATTAATCTTAGAATTAGCAAAAGCTTGTTCTTGTAAAATTTTTTGAGCTCTTAATTGATCACGTCGATGAATTATGGTTACTGAACGACCCAAATTTGCCAGATAAGTTCCTTCTTGTACTGCTGAGTCACCACCACCAATAACAACTATATCTTCATCTTTAAAGAAATTTCCATCACAAACTGCACAATATGAAACTCCGCGACCGCTGTATTCATCTTCACCAGGAATTCCAATCTTTCGATGCTCAGCACCAGTGGCAACTACTAAAGCCGGAGCAATAAAATTTCCTTCATCAGTAATCACTTCTTTATTTATTCCTTGAATTTCTACCCTGTTTACCGTACCATAACGGTAATCGACTTGAAATTTTTTTACACCTTCATACATTTTCTGTGCTAAATCTGGACCCAAAATACTAACATAACCAGGATAATTTTCAACTGCTGCTGTATTATTCATTTGCCCACCATAAATTCCTCGATCCAAAAGTAATACTTTTAGATTAGATCGAGCTGCATAAATCGCGGTAGTCATTCCAGCGGGACCGGCACCAATAATAATTACATCAAATTTTTGAGTTTCAGTCATCTATTCTACCTCACAAGCTTACTATAAGTAAGAGCAATTTACATTATAACATCATTTATTCATTAGCCAAAGTTTTAGAAAACTATTGGAATTCGGGCTTTAAATCACGATTCATTAATTTCTTTATACCTGTTTTTATATTATTATTTTCATATAAAATTTCATAAAGTGCATCAACAATTGGCATTGATACATTCAAATCCTTAGCCGCAAAATGCACCGCTTGATCAGTATAAACCCCTTCAACAATTTGTCCCATTTGCGCTAATACTTGATCAAGTGACTTCCCCTTTCCTAACTGATTACCTGCACGCCAGTTACGAGAGTCATTACTAGTACAAGTTACAATTAAATCACCCAAACCTGATAAACCGCTAAAAGTTAATGGGTTAGCTCCTAATTTACTGCCAAATCGACTAATTTCAGCAAGTCCTCGGGTCATTAGAGCTGCTTTAGCATTATCACCATATCCTAAACCATTAGCTATTCCTGCACCTAAAGCAATAATATTTTTCAAAGCCCCACCAATTTCCACACCAACTACATCTGAATTAGTATAAAGTCGAAAGTAATCATTACCTAATAGCCGTTGAACTTTTTCCGCAGATTTTAAATTTTTGGATGCTGCCGTCAACATTGTAATTTCTTTCTTAGCAACTTCTTCAGCGTGTGACGGCCCTGAAATCACCACAACTTCTCCAAATTCTTTAACTGGTAATAACTGGTCTAATACCTGAGATATTCTTAATTTAGTACTCAATTCAATTCCTTTAGCTGCATGAACTAAAAGTGGCTTAACAGTCATTTTCTTCAAATGAGGCTTAGCTTGGTTTGCTACATTTCTAATAGCATTAGTTGGGACAACAAAAAGCACTAGCTCGACTGCAGCTAGCGCTTGACCTATATCAGTTTGCGCTTTGAGATGAGAGTGCAGGTGAAAATGCGGCAAATAATGCCGGTTAGTATGTTCCCGGTTAATTTCCTGAACGATATCTTGATTTCGTCCCCATAGTTGAACATCATGACCATTTTCAACTAAAAGATTAGCTAAAACTGTTCCCCAAGAACCTGTACCTAATACCGCAATTTTACTCATTAATGATCTCCTTTTAGTTAATATACCATTCTATTGTACCTTTTCGACGCCGATAAATAATTAAAATTATCGCACCAATGACTAAAACTAAAGCCAATATTTGAGATACTCGCAAATTACCCCACATTAATGAATCAGTTCTCATGCCTTCAATAAAGAAACGTCCAAATGAATACCAAATCACATAGGTTAAGGCAATTTCTCCTTGTTTAAAAAAATGTTTTCGATGTCTTAATGCAAGCAAAATTATAACTCCTAATAAACTCCATAATGACTCATAAAGAAACGTTGGTTGATAATAAACACCTTTAATTTGCATCTGATTAATCAACCAATTAGGCAAATGAAGATTAGCTAAAAAAGCACGAGTCGTTGGTCCACCATGAGCTTCTTGATTCATAAAATTACCCCAACGTCCAATTGCTTGAGCTAATAACACTCCGGGAGTTATAACATCAAGAATTTGCCACATATTTAAGTGCATATGATAACAATAAAAATAAATAACTAGTAATCCTGTGATTAAGCCACCATAAATTGCAATACCTCCTTGCCGAATATCAAAAATGGCCATGAAGTCATCTGCATAGTTTTTCCAATCAAAAACTACATAATAAATCCGTGCACCAACGAGAGCTATGGGTACAGCTAACAACAAAATGTCATAAAAAGTATCTTCAGGTAGTCCTACTTTTTTGCCTTCTTTTAAAGCCATCAAAAAAGCAATAATAATTCCACAGGTTATAATTACGCCATACCACCGTATTTCAAGACCAAAAAATTTACCAAAAATCGGATTCAAAGCTGATAAAAGTTGATTATTTACCATCTTGGTTTAACTCATGATGCTTTTTTTGAGCTTCACGATCCCTTTCCAGTTGTTCAGGAGTTTCTTTTGCCTTATCTTGCTCCGAATTTTTAGCAATTAATTGTTTAAGATTTCTTTTAAATTTAAGTGCAGCATCAAATCCCATCAATTTTGATCGATAATTCATTGCCGCAACCTCAATAATACCAGGAACGTCGCGTCCAACTTTTACCGGTACTGTTATCCGGGGGATCTTAATACCTAAAAAACTATCGGTTTCAATTTGAGTGCCGATACGGTCATAACGCGTATTATCTTTCCAGTTAACTAATTCAACTTTTAAATTAATATCTGCTCGATCACGGACTGCAGCAACTCCAAAAAGATTCATAACATCAATAATGCCAAGCCCACGAATTTCTAAAAGATGTTTCAATACTACTGGAGGCTCTCCAATTAATGATGTTTGATTTAATTGGTGAATTTCAACTCGATCATCAGCAATTAAAATATGTCCACGTTTTAATAATTCTAGGGCTGTTTCACTTTTACCGATACCTGATTCACCAGTAAGTAAAACTCCTAAACCATAGATTTCCACAAAAACACCATGAACTGAAATCCGTTCAGCCAATCGATCACTTAAATATTGTTCCAACATACTAGACACTTGACTTGTTGCCAATTTACTAGAAATCACTGGTATTCCATTAGATGTAGCTATTGCCATTAACTCTGGTGGAACTGGTAATCCTCTAGTCACCAAAAAAGCAGGAGTGTCTTGACTGCACATTGCTTCAAATGTTGCCATTCTATTTAAATGACTGTTAGATTCAATATAACTAATTTCTGTGCGACCTAGAACTTGTATCCGATTGCTAGGATAGTAATCAAAATATCCAGCTAATTCCAAACCTGGTCGAGAGAGATCACTTACTTTAACTGGACGTTCAATAAAATCTATTCCTGATTTAACTGTAAAATTAAGCTTTTTTACAACTTCACTAATTTTAACTGCATCTGTCATCAGCAACTCCTTATCTTTTTAGAATATTATACCGAATTCTACCAACCTATTTTTGAAAATAATCCTGAACCAACATATTTGCTAAAGAAAATATCAAGCCCAAAACCAAAGCACTTCCAAAACCATTAATTGTAATATATTCACCATGCATCATTTGATTAACCCAAGTTGTACTTAGCTCTAATAATCCAGCATTAATAAATAACAAAAATGTTCCTAATGTAATTATAGTTAAAGGAAAGGAAAAAAATTTTAAAATAGGTTTTAAAATAGTATTAACAATTGCTAAAAAGAATCCAGCTATTACACCAACCTGAATCGAGTGCACAAAAAGCATACCTGGTAAAAGGTATGCTGCAATCAAAAATACTAGTATATTAGTTCCTGTTCTCAAAATAAACTTAGTCATAAATCAGTTTCAAAAATTACTCCATTCATCATGATGCGTACGGTGGCGATTTTTTCGATCTTTTTTATTAACCACATACCAATCATTTCGATAACGATAATGATGTTTAAATTTCTTTCTGCTAGATAATAAGTCAATTAGCCAAATACCAAAACCACATATCACAATAATACCAAAGAACTTAAAAAGAAAGCTAAACAGAAAGCCGGCAATTGAAAAAATAATACCCAAAAGTAAAATTACTATAAAAATGGATATTAATAAACTAAACATAACTAATTAACTCCTTCTAATGAACTATCCTTTAAATAAACTGAACCAGAAATTGTACTAATTTGAAATTTAGCATCACCATCGCCATTGTGATTAATTTTAACTGATTTATAGTGTTTATCGTGTTCTATAATATCAGCATCACTTAACCGATGATTAATACTGCCATTTTTAGTATCAGCTATAATTTTATAACCCAATTCCTTAGGAATAGAAATTTTAACATTACCATTAACCAAGTGAGCATCAATATTAGTAGTTTTAGGACTAATATTACTTAAAATAATACTGCCATTAACATTAGAAACTTCCAAGTTAGTACAACTATTGTAAGTACGAATTGAACCATTAGTTGTATTTAAGATTCCACTTTTTAACCAACTATCATTCACTGAAATTGAACCATTAACATTATTAACTTCAGCATGATCTACATTAAAGTTATTAAAAGTAATACTGCCATTAGTAGCAACTATTATCAGATCCGTGATCTCTAAATCACTTAATTTAAAACTGCCATTTTTACAACGTAAACGCGCACTAGCTAACTTGAAATCATGCGGAAAAATTAACTGAATATCTGCTACAATACGCCGATGTAATTTAATATTTAAAGTTGCACCGTTTAACTGATTTATGGTATTTTCTTCAAAAAACTCTTCAGGACTACTATTATGAATATTTCCGTAAACTCGATAGGTTACTATTTCATGAATTTTCTGATCATTACCTTGTTTAATTGTGACATTACCATTAAAATTTTTTAAATTTAATACATTAACTTCTGCTGGGTCATATTCAAAACTATTTTCAATTTTCTTAGTACGAGCAAAACTAGGAATTTTTATATTAAAATCTTTAAATTCAAAATTATCTGAAAAATTTTTAACACTATCTTTTATTTTTGAAGCAAAATCACGTGCTCCATCTTCTATATCACTAGAATCAAATCCAAAAAATTTATTATTCTGACTATTAAAAGATTTTTCATAATTTCTTTTTTCTATTTCTGCTTTAGCCAATTCAGATTTTAATTCAGATAAAGATTTATTTAACTCATCACGTTCAACGGCTTCATCATCATCCAATCTTTCAAAATCATCCAAAGTATTTAAAACCGTTAATCGTTCTTCAATTTGATTAATACGTTTTTTCAAATTAGCAATATAATCACTACTTGCATCATTTTGTTTGCGATAAGTATTATTTTTTTCGTTAGAGGTCTGAGAATTATCCTCGTTAACCTCTTCTGCGTTTTCTTGTCCTAATTTTTCCAATAAAACAATTGCTTCTTCTGAAGTGATAATCCCTTTTTTTACTAAATCCATGATTCTTTTACGTTCGTCCATGAATATATAAACCTCCAACTTCTTTACTCTTATATTATGAAGGGTTTCTAAAGATTTAACATAAGTCTAGAGGCTGATTTTCACTTTGTAGATTTAAAGCATATTATCAGTGTCTAAATCTACTAGTTTTCCTTTAACCAGATAAACAATCCATTCGCAGATATTAGTAACATAATCACCCATTCGTTCAATTGTGTTGGCAACCAACATATAATTTGTATCTGTCTCAATTGTGTCAGCTTTTTTCTTCATATTCTTAAGACATCTCTTATATACACTTAAGGAAATTTCATTAATATTTTGATCAGAGCGTGCTATTTTAATTGCTTGATCTTCATCTTCTTTAGTAAAAGCCTTTAACACTTCATCAAGCATTTTTTCCACATTGAGTCCCATTTCAGCAATTAATTTTTCAATTGAAACAATCCGTTCAATTTTTTTGAGCCGTAAAAGATATTTAGCTACACTAACTGCATGATCACCCATTCGTTCCAAATCAGAACTTGCTTTCAATACTGTAACAATTAGTCTTAAATCAGAAGTTACAGGCTGTTGTAAAGCAATTAATTCCAAACTCTTTTTTTCTAATGACATCTGAGCTTCATTAACCTTTAAATCTTTAGCAACCACTTTATTTGCTAAATCTAAATCTTGGTTAAGATAAGCACCAATACTATTTTCAATTTGGTTTTCCACCATCTTACCCATTAGAGTGAATTCTTCATTCAATTTCTCTAATTCTTGATCAAAAGTTTGTCGCAAATTATACCAGCCTTTCTAGCCAAATCGCCCAGAAATATAATCCTGAGTTTCTTTTTTTTGTGGATTCAAAAACATTTTTGATGTTTTATCAAATTCAATTAATTTACCTTGTAAAAAGAATGCAGTCATATCTGCAATCCGTGAAGCTTGATGCATATTATGAGTTACCATAATCATCGTATAATGCTCTTTCATTTTTAATAATGTATCTTCAATTTTGTTAGTTGAAATGGGATCAAGAGCACTTGTTGGCTCATCTAGTAAAATAATTTCTGGTTTTACTGCCAACACTCGAGCAATGCAAACACGTTGCTGCTGACCACCGGATAAACCTAATGCTGAATCATTTAGTTTATCCTTAACATCATCCCAAACCGCTGCTTCTTTCAATGATTGCTCACAAATTTCAGATAACTTTTCTTTATCCTTTAATCCTGCTAATTTTAAGCCATAAACAACGTTTTCATAAATTGAAAAAGGAAAGGGATTTGGCTGCTGAAAAACCATTCCGACTTTTTTTCGTAACTTAGTTACATCCGTATTAGGAGCATAAATATCAGTATTTCCAATTATGGTTTTACCTGTAATTGTCACATTAGGAATTAAATCATTCATGCGATTCAAGGTTCGTAAATAAGTTGATTTACCACAACCTGAAGGTCCAATTAGCGCTGATATCTGATGCTTTTCAAATTCTATCGAAATACTATGAAGTGCTTCAAATTTACCATAATATAGATTTAAATTTGTTGTTTTAATAAGCGCCATTATCTATCCTTTTAACCAAAATGTCCTGACACATAATCATCAGTTAATTTAATATGCGGATGAAGAAAAATATTTTTCGTCTGATCATACTCATAAACATCGCCTTGATGAAAAAAAGCCGTATAATCACTAATCCGAGCCGCCTGTTGCATATTATGGGTCACAATAATAATTGTGTAATTATCCTTTAATTGGACCATTGTGTCCTCAACTGCTTGTGTGGAAACCGGATCCAAAGCACTCGCTGGTTCATCCATCAACAAAATATCAGGTTGCATTGCAATCGCACGTGCAATACAAAGTCGCTGAGCCTGGCCTCCTGATAAAGCTAGAGCACTAGTATCCAATTTATCTTTCACTTGATCCCAAAGTGCAGCTTGTTTTAGTGTTTTTTCTACAATTTCATCTAGTTTTTCTTTGTTTTTTTCACCATGCTGTTTTAATGCAAAAGTAATATTATCATAAATTGATTTAGCAAATGGATTTGGCTGTTGAAAAACCATGCCAATATGTTTACGCATTTCATAAACATCAATTTTATCTGAGTTGATATTTAATCCACGATAATAAATTTTACCTAATACTTTTGTACCATAAATATTATCATTCATCCGATTTAATGAACGAAGGTAAGTCGATTTACCAGAACCAGAAGCTCCAATTAATGCAGATATTTTAAAGCGCTCAAAAGCTAATGATATTCCATGAATAGCTTCATGAGAACCATACCACACATGTAAATCATCTGTACTAATGGCAATCTCATTTCCTTCTTTATTAAGATCACGGATATAAGTTTCTGTATCAGTAATCAACTTTTAACCCCCGTCATATGCTGATAAATTCGATTACTAAGATAACGTGCTATAAAATTAAATAGTAGTACAGCAATAATTAATACTGCTGAAGCCCCTGCAGAAACTGAACTTGCATCAGGAATCAAACCTTCAGAATTAACTTTCCAAATGTGCACCGCTAAAGTTTCTGCTGGCCGAAACGGACTTAAAAAACTAGAGAGGTCAAAAATATTCCAATTACTAAAATTAATTGCAGGAGCACTTTGTCCTGCAGTATAAATTAAAGCGGCAGCTTCACCAAATACTCGACCAGCTGCTAAAATCATACCCGTTACAATATTTGGTAAAGCAGCAGGAACTACAATTTTCAAAACAGTTTCAATTCGCGAAAGCCCTAATGCTAATCCGGCTTCTCTTTGAGTAAAATGAACCGTTTGTAAAGCATTTTCTACATTTGTCGTCAGTAAAGGTAAACTAAAAATTGTTAATGCCAATGCTCCAGAGAGCAAAGAGAAGCCTAAGTGAAATTGTAAAACAAACAAAATAAAGCCAAAAAGCCCTACAACAACTGATGGCAAGGAACTTAATATTTCAATCGTTGTTCGAATTAAATTAGTAAGACGATTTTTTTTAGCATATTCTGAAAGCCAGATTCCTGCACCCAATGAAATTGGAACTGAAATTAACATCGTTAAAATTAATAAATAGAAAGAGTTAAATAACTGAATTCCAATACCACCACCAGCTTGAAATGGTTTAGATTTTCCAGTCAAAAAGTGCCAAGAAATATGAGGTAATCCCGTTACCAAAATATAAATTAATAGGGCTGCTAGAATCAAGACAATTAGAATCGCAATAACATAAAATACTTTGTAAGCAAGGCGATCGATTAATTGGGTGCGACGAGTTTTGGAATATTTATAATTCATTTCAAAGAACTCCTTTTACCAATCCAACGGACTAATGAATTAAAGACTAATGACATTAATAGAAGTAATAACGCCAAAGACCAAATAGCATTATTTTCTAAAGTACCCGAAACAGAATTACCAATTCCCATTGTTAAAATTGAAGTTAATGTAGCAGCCGGACTTGTTAAACTCGTTGGCATTAAAGCTGCATTACCAATAACCATTTGAACTGCAAGAGCTTCACCAAAAGCTCTTGACATTCCAAAAACAACTGCTGTCATAATTCCTGGTGTTGCAGCACGCCAGACAACTTTATAAATGGTTTGAAATTGAGTAGCTCCTAAAGCCAAAGAAGATTCACGGTAATTACGAGGTACTGAATTTAAAGCATCTGTTGTCATTGAAGTAATTGTTGGCAAAACCATTAAAAACAAAACCAAAGTTGCGGTAAAAATGCCAAAACCACTTCCACCAAAAAGATGACGCGTAATAGGAACGAACACAGCTAAACCCACAAAACCATATACAACTGATGGAATTCCTACAAGTAATTCCATTACTGGCTGCAAAATTTTCTTACCAGTGCGTGGGGCAATTTCCGTCATAAAAGTTGCAGCACCTATAGCAAAGGGAGTCGCAATTAATGCAGCTAAAATCGTAACGATAAATGAACCAAGAAACATTGGTAAAGCTCCAACCTGGGGTGGTTTTGCGGAAGGGTTCCAATTAACACCAAAGAAAAAGTCAAAAGGGCTGACATGATTAACTACAAAAGTAGCCATACCTTTTAAACTCACAAATAAAATAATTGCAACTACCATTACCATGATTAAAAGAATACACAAAAAAGTAACTAATTTACCAAATTTTTCTTGTTTCGCTTTTCTTGATGTTTTCAGTAAACTCTCTTTAATTGGATCCATCATTTATCCTCTACATTAGTGGGAGTAATTTTTCCGTTGAAATCCCTTTGTACTTGCATTTCATTTGTCGGTATATATTTCATTGCTGAGATTAATTTAGATACTTTAGGAGAATAAAGAAATTTTAGAAAATTTTTAGTCGTTTGATCCATGTTTTTTTGCGTGTAAATATGTTCATATGACCAAATTTTCCAACGATTAGTCTTTACATTATCTTGAGTTGGTGCAACACCATCCACTTTGGGATGCAAAACCGTATCTTTTAAATAAGAAAAAGAAACATAACTGATAGCACCAGGAGTAGAACTGACAATTGATAAAGCCATCCCACTTGAATCTTGCTCTTGAGCTGGTTTGGGTTTATTTCCCATTAAAACTATCTTTTCAAAATTAAAACGTGTACCACTGCCATTTGATCGATTAACAATAACAATCGGTAAATCTTGGCCGGTAATAGAATGCCAATTAGTAATCTGCCCACTAAAAATTTGCTGTAACTGTTTAAATGTAAGATTGTTAACTTTTACTTTTTTATTTACAACTGGTGCTATACCTGTAACTAATAAGCGATGATCTAAAAGAGTATCAGCTTTAATTCCTTTTTTTTCTTGCGCATAAAGGTCACTCATCCCCATTGACACCGCACCCTGCTGTATCTCTGAAAGTCCCGTACCAGAACCACCGCCTTGAACATTAATGAATAGCCCTTGATGGTCTTTAAGATATTCTTCTGCAGCAGATTCAATTAAAGGTTGCAAAGCAGTGGAACCAACAACAGTCATTTGTTTACCTTTAATTTTAATGCCACAAGCACATAAAGATACTGCTAAAAAGGGAAAGATTAAAGTTACCAAAAATTTCTTAAATTTCACGATTACCCTCACCTAATTTTAGGGAATTAAAAAGTTAAATTTTTAAGAAGCGCCTCATTGAAACTAATGAGCCCAAACTTCCAATAATAATAGCTAAAACAATCAAGAGTAAATCAATTTGGAAAAGGAACATTCCTGGAGCAAAAAGTGAATATCCAGCATTCATTAAACCGTTAACTGTTTGCTGATAAACTACTGAATAACCCCAATTAATAACAATAATAGGAATTATTGAACCTAAAATTCCTGTCTCAGCACCTTCTAATAGAAATGGCCATCTGATATACCAGCTGGTTGCCCCTACTAAACGCATTGCTTCAATTTCACTTTTACGAGATAAAATGGTTAGACGAATAACATTAGAAATTAAAAACAGAGCAATTGCTATTAAGATTACGATACAA
This sequence comes from uncultured Lactobacillaceae bacterium, assembly GCA_945273735.1. Lineage (GTDB taxonomy): Bacteria > Bacillota > Bacilli > Lactobacillales > Lactobacillaceae > Xylocopilactobacillus. Next base: position 39,239 of record CALYPJ010000002.1, on the reverse strand, counting down.
ATAGTACCCCATAACTGTACTTCACTCATAAATTTAAATAACCTTTTTGCTTGTTCGCCACCGTATTGCGCTGTTTTTACATTATCAAGCTGACGAATTTCTTTAGCTACTTTAATAGTTTTATTTGGACTTGTAGTTTCAACTATAAAGACATCACTTAAAGGATTAGCATCACCAGAGAACATTTTAAAATTGGAATTATAAGTTTTAGTAATTTTATCCAGTTCGTTCTTTTTACTAGAAAAACTAACCTTTTTTACTCCCGAAATTTTTGAAATTTCTTTGCGCAAAGTGTTTTCTTTATTTCTACTAGTTTTAACATCAATTTCTACCCGAACTTTCACATCTTTTTCAATTTGCTTTGAAACATTATTAACGTTAAAAATTATTGTGAACAAAGCACCTACGATAAATAAAGTAACTGTTACTGCACTTACAGCGGCAAAAGTCATCCAACCATTTCTTTTAATACTCCGAAGGCTCTCAATAATATGGCGCCACATTGTTCTAAGCTTCATAACGGTATGCCCCTTTTTCTTGATCACTAACTAGATGACCATGTTTAATGGTGATCACTCGGTGAACGTAATTATTAACGATACTTTGATTATGAGTTGCCATAATTACCGTCGTATTTTGCTGATTAATACGTTCAATAATTTCCATAATTTCATTAGAAGTATCAGGATCTAGATTTCCTGTAGGTTCATCAGCAATTAATACAGAAGGCTTATTAGTTATTGCCCGAGCAATAGCAACTCTTTGTTGCTCACCACCTGAAAGTTCACTAGGATAACGGCGAATTTTATCCTTTAACCCTACCATTTCCAGAACTTCAATTACTCGGCTTTTTATTTCTTCTGGTCTCTTTTCGATTACTTCCATCGCATAAGCAACATTTTCATAAGCAGTAAGTCTTGGTAATAATCGATAATCTTGAAATACAACTCCCAGTTCACGACGTAAATATGGAACTTGACGATCTTTCATTCTTACCAAATCATACTCGTTAACTTTAATAATGCCTGAAGTAATTTTTTCTTCACGATAGAGAGTTTTAATTAAAGTTGATTTACCTGAACCTGAAGCTCCAACGATATAGACAAATTCTCCTTGCTCAATTGTTAGATCAATACCTTTCAAAGCGGTAATCCCATTAGGGTATTCTTTTACTACATTTTTTAATTCAATCACTATTTTGTTTCCTTATTTTGATTCATATTCCATTGTAAATAAGCAGTAACAAAGCCCATAATTTTTCCATCCATTACAGCGTTAACATCACTAGTTTCATAATTTGTTCGGTGATCTTTAACTAAATTGTAAGGGTGGAAGACATATGAACGAATTTGAGATCCCCATGCATTTTCTAATTGAACGCCTTTAATTTGTGCCATTTCTTTTTCTTTTTTTTCTCGTTCTAATTGATAAAGTTTAGATTTTAACATAGTTAAAGCTGTTTCTCGATTCTGAAACTGCGAACGTTGTTGCTGGGATGCAGCAACTAAACCTGTTGGTAAATGAGTAATCCTTACCGCACTTGAAGTTTTATTTATATGTTGACCCCCAGCACCGCTAGAACGATAAACATCCACTTTTAAATCTTCTGGGCGTAAATCTACCTTAACTGATTCATCAATCTCAGGAATCACGTCAACTGAAGTAAATGATGTCTGCCGCTTGCCTTGGGCGTTAAAAGGAGAAATCCGAACTAAGCGATGTACTCCTTTTTCGGATTTGCATAATCCATATGCATTATTTCCTTTTAAAACAAAAGTTGCGCTTTTAATACCAGCTTCGTCACCTATTTCATAATCGATTAATTCAAAATCAAAACCGCTGATTGTAGCATAACGATTATACATTCGATAAAGCATTTCACCCCAATCTTGCGATTCTGTTCCTCCAGCTCCTGGATGGATTTCAAAAATAGCATTCAAATGATCATATTTACCATTTAATAATTGTTGAGTTTCATAATCTTGTAAATTAACTTGTAACTTACCTAATCCAAGTTCTAAGTCTTTTTGTATTTCTGAATCAGGTTCTTCAACAATTAAATCATAAGAAACTTGTAGTTCTTCTAAATTATCTGCTAAATTCTTAAAATTTTGATAAGTTTCTTTCAGCTTATTATTTTCATTAATTAAATTTTGAGCTTTTTGTGAATCAGACCAGAAATCTGCTTCAGTCATTTTATGCTCATTTAATGCAATTTGAGCTTCAAGGTCAGGTAGGTCAAAGCGACCTCCTAAATTGGTTTACTTTATTACTTATTTGATCTAATTCTTTTTTTATTGTTCCTAATTCCACATTTATCTCCTAAAGATAGAAAAAATCGCCGGAGCGATTAAATTTTAAGTTAATTAAGCTACATTTTGTCTAATTTCCGCTTTCATGAATAACCGAGTAACCCCGTCTTCAATGTCAGCAATCATAATTTCAAAACTGTTATATCCTTCTTCTTGATATTCAACTAAGGGATTCATTTGCCCATAACCACGCAAACCAATTGAATTTCTCAATTGATCCATTTCATCAATGTGATTAGTCCAACGATCATCAACCACTCGTAAAATAACAATTTTTTCAAACTCTAACATCTGTTTCGAGTCAACTAATTGTTCTGATTTTTCTTTATAATTTTGTTCTACAAAATCCATTAAATATTTTTTAATTTCATCAGCAGACTTTCCTTGTATTTTTTCAACACTAATTTCATCTTCTGAAACTAAAGAATTACGAGCATAATTAACAATATTATCTAAATTCCATTTTTCTTTATCATCACCTTGAGTATGAACATTGACTACTCGATTAATGGAGCGCTCGGCCATTCCAAAAAGTACAGACTTGAGACTATTTTCTTCATCAATAACTTGTCGCCGTTGTTTATAAATAACCTCACGTTGTTCTCTCATAACATCATCATACTGGAGAGTCTGTTTACGTGCATCATAGTTTTGACCTTCAACTTGTTTTTGAGCAGCTTCAACTTGACGGGTAAAAATACGACTTTCCAATACTAAATCATTATCATTAATTCGCAACATTTTTAGCTGCTTTTTCATCCGTTCTGAGCCAAAACGTTTCATTAAATCATCTTCCAAAGAAAGATAAAATTGCGACTCTCCAGGATCACCCTGCCGTCCAGAACGTCCCCTTAACTGATTATCAATTCGACGAGATTCATGGCGCTCAGTACCTAAAACCATCAAGCCACCTAATTCTTTGACTCCGGGTCCTAATTTAATATCAGTACCACGACCAGCCATATTAGTGGCAATAGTTACAGCACCTTTTTGACCCGCATTCATAATAATTTCTGATTCTCGAGTAATATTTTCTGGCTTAGCATTTAAAACTACGTGAGGCACATGAGCTTCAGTTAAAAGCTTAGATAAATACTCTGAAGTTTCAACTGCAACTGTACCTACCAAAATTGGTTGTCCTTTAGTATGACGTTCAATAATATCATTAACCACTGCCGCAAATTTATTTTGTAAAGTTGCATACAAAATATCATGACGATCAACTCGAATCATTGGCCGATTAGTAGGGACTTCTATAACTCGCATATTATAAATTTCAATAAATTCTTCTTCTTCAGTTTTAGCCGTACCTGTCATCCCAGCTAATTTTGCATACATTCGGAAGTAATTTTGATAAGTAATAGTTGCTACAGTTTGAGATTCATCTTGAATTTCAACTCCTTCTTTGGCTTCAACTGCTTGGTGCAAACCATCAGACCAACGTCGCCCTTCCATTGCACGACCAGTAAAAGGATCAACTATTAGAATTTCACCATCCTGTACAACATAATCAATATCTTTCAACATGATATAGTTAGCTCGCAGCGCTTCTTCTAAATGGTGAGTTAATGCCGTATTTTCAAGATCATATAAATTATCTAAGCCAAAATTGTCTTCAGCTTTATGCATCCCTTTTTCTGTTAAGCTAATTGTTTTAGTCGGCCAATCAATTTTATAATCTTCTTCATCCTTTAAAGTTTTTACAAAACGATCTGCTCGAATATATAGTGCATTTGATTTTTCAGCTTGTCCTGAAATAATTAAAGGAGTTCGTGCTTCATCAATTAAAATTGAATCAACTTCATCAACTACTGCAAAATTTAACCCCCTTTGAACCATTTGATCTTTAGAAACAACCATATTATCTCGTAAATAATCAAAACCTAGTTCAGCATTAGTTGAATAAGTAATATCTTTGGCATAAGCTTCCCGTTTTTCTTCAGAAGATAAACTAGCTAAATTTAGTCCTACGCTTAAACCAAGCCAGTTATAAAGCTCTCCCATTTCTGTCGCATCACGTTGAGACAGATATTCGTTAACGGTTACTACGTGAACCCCTTTACCGCTTAAGGCATTCAAATAAACAGGCATAGTTGCCGTTAAAGTCTTACCTTCCCCCGTTTTCATTTCGGCAATATTTCCTTCATGTAAAGCAATACCACCAATAATTTGGACTCTAAAAGGGAAAAGTCCTAAAACTCTACGTGAACCCTCTCGAACAGTAGCAAAAGCTTCTGGCAAAAGCTGATCAAGAGTTTCTCCATTTTGATAGCGTTTCTTAAATTCTTCAGTTTTTGCTTTTAATTCATCATCAGATAGCTTTTTATATTCGTCTTCATAGGAAATTACTTTATCTGCAATTTTCCCCATTCGATTAACTTCACGTTTATCACTTTCAACCCAACGACGAAGAAAATTAAAAGCACCTGGACGTTTATTAATATCAATCGTTCCAGCTTCATGGGCTTTTTTCGTATTTTCTTTTATTTTAGGATCTTTAATTTTATTTAATGTAGGATCTTTTTCTTTTATCATTTAACCTTCCCTAAAAAAAATAGGATTATTCATTTATAGTGCGTTTCAAACTCGAAAATTAGTTTAGAATTATACAGTTTTATATTATACAGTTCTTTAAAATAAAAATGAACTCTTGCGAAAAAAGAGGATAACATTATTCCTGAATTCCTCAAATTGTCCATACTTTTAAAAAATTTAATCAAAATTAAGGTGTAAATTATTAATTGTAATTTAATAAAACAGGCGATTTACCAAGCTTTTACTCAAAGTCTGATCGATCACCTTTAATTAAGTAAATTATTAAATTTTATTCATCAGTCTCAATTAAGCCATATTTATTATCATGCCGGCGATAAACTATACTAGTACCGTTAGTTTGTGAATCTTCAAAAATGAAAAAGTCATGTCCCAATAGATTCATCTGTAAAATTGCTTCCTCAGCATCCATCGGTTTTAACGAAAGCCGTTTCGTTCGAACAACAGGAGTTTCTTCATCTGCTAAAGTATCAGGTTGAGAATCAATAATCAATTTCTTCTCTTTAAAGCCTTTAGCTCGATTACGACGATTAATTCTAGTTTTATATTTTCTAATTTGTCGTTCCAATTTCTCATAGACAAAATCAATACATTGATATAAATCATCCGAAGTATGTTCAGCACGTAAAACTAAAGAATGAATTAAGATTGTTACCTCAGCTTTAGCTTGTTTTTGGGGATAAACTCTAAGATTAACATTGCAACTAGGTTCACTATTTTTTAATTCTTCTGCAAAATACTTATTTAATTTATCCAATCTTTTTTTTACATAATTACTAATTGCGTCAGTAACTTCGATATTTTCTCCACGAATATTATAACGAAACATATTTAATGCTCCTTTCATACCATTACTTCGTTCTAACTTAATTATATCTAATAAATAAAATTAAATCTCGCAATTTTCATAATTATTTATTTAAGAATTTACCTGGCCAAAGTAAAACTAAACAAATTTGCAGTAATGTTCAAATTTCTTAAAGTCTCACGCAAAGAATAAAGAGTTGCACCCGTCGTATAAATATCGTCAAGCAATAAAATTCGTTTAACTTTTCTCAATTTCTTAATTGCACTGAATGATAAACTAAAATTTTGAGATCTTTTTAACCTTTCCCAGCGATTTTTTTGTGATTGTTCAATGCTATCTCCTATATATTGAACTTTGACCGTTGGTTTTATTAAATCACCATATAATGCAACGACTGGATCAAATCGACGTGCTTTAAGGTGATCTAATGAAGTCGGAATAAAAATATAACTATCATAATGTTTACTTCTCAAAAAATCACCAATCATTTGTTTAAATACCAAACGTAATCGATAATCACCAATCATTTTAAAATTATGAAAATAATCATGCATTGCTTGGTTATAAACAAACAAAGAATGATTTATAATCACATCCTCGTGATATTTAATACGCCAACGCCGACAATCCAAACAAAAACGGTTGTTTGTTTGGCTACGACCACATTGTGCACATGCTTTTCTAGCATTAATTTGTTCAAAATTTGCCAAACATTTATGACAAATTGTTAAATCAAAAAGTGGTTTCCAAGATAATAAATCACCTAAAAGAAATTGCGGGTATATTTTTTTTTGACATAAATTACATTGATTCATTAAATCCGGCCTTTTGATTTAATTGTTTTATTTGATTGACCGCTTTTTTAATTGCAGAAGTATAGAAACTGTAATAAAAAATAACCCGATCTGCAAAATACTTTGAATCTCTACCTGCACGTCCCGCAATTTGAACCAAGGTAGCCCAATTAAAAATTGGACTTTCAGCACCAATCACAATGACATTAATTTTTTTAATGGTCACCCCTCTTTCCAAAATTGTTGTAGTAAACAATACATCATAATTTTTCTGCCTAAAGTCCATTATTTTTTGTTTTCTTTGAGGATCTTGGGCATGAACGCTAGTCCATTTAATTAATGGAAAAGCTTTTTGAAAAGCCGCTCCTAAAATATTTAATAATTTAATTTCACTCACAAAAATCAAATATCGTTCATGGTGAGATAGTCCTCTTTTTAATTCTCGCTTGATTTGATGTACTAATCTTTTCTTCTGAAGAGCTTTACGCCAGTTTCCAACATAAACTACCTGCGGAACCGGTAACGGATGACCATGAAACCTTTTAGCTAAATATAAAATTGGTAGCTCTTGGAGCAAGTCGTCTGGAGGAGTAGCTGATAAATAAATTTGACTACTATGAGGCTTAACTGCCTGCTTGGCTGCAAAATTTAGCCCTAAATTATTTACATAAGGAAAAGAGTCAACTTCGTCAATGATTAAAACATCAAAAGCATGAAAAAAACGCAATAGTTGATGTGTAGTACATAAAACAAATTGCCGATAACTGTATGGTTCTTCCATTTGACCATAGAGTACACTAAACGGTAAATCTGGAAAAGCTTTTTTTAACCGTGGAGCTAATTCCAAAATCACATCAACCCTTGGAGCAGCCCAACAAACTCGCATTCCTAACTTAAAAGCATAGTTAAGACTTAAAAACATCATTTCAGTTTTACCTGCCCCAGTAACAGCCCATAGTAAAATGGCCGATTGACGAACAATAATATCAGTAATTTTCTCAGAAATTTCTAATTGCGCAGAAGTAAGAGGATTAAGGAGATGGAGATAATCTCTATTCTTTTCAAAATAATTGCCTTCAGGCAAGTGATACAGTAATTCATCACTAGTAACTCGGCCTAGACTAATACAATTAGGACAGTAGAAATTACCATCAGGCATTTTTACCACGGTTTTATTCCAAAAGCTATTACAACGTTTACAAATTACTGTTTTATTTTGAATCACCATTGCTGGCCAGCTTAAATAATTTTTAGGTAATGGCAGTGGCAATTGAAAGCTAAGCAATTGTCTACCAAATAATAATTCTTCATTAGTCATAATAACTAATTACGCAAAAAAATAGATATTATTTGTTTTTAAAAATTATTTTCGATTTCGATTTCGATTACGGTTGAGGCGTTGAGCAAAACCTTTCAAAAAATGTAAAAATGGTTGTCGATTTTCACCTAAAAGGCCTATTGCTTCAATAAATAGTTCTAAACCCATTAAAACAGCAATAGTCAAAAAAATACTAGCAGCTACGGAAGAAATAGGGTACATTAAGGCAATAAAAGAGAAAATCAAAGCTATTCCATAAATTGCAAATACAGTTTGAGGGACACTAAAGCCCATTTGTAACAATTGATGATGTAAGTGATGTTTATCAGCTCTTGAAATTGGTTGCTTATTTAAAATTCGACGAATAATGGCAAAAAATGTATCAGTAACTGGAACACCTAAAATAATTACCGGAATAATAATCGTTAAAAATGTAACATTTTTTAATCCTTGCAATGAAAGAACAGCGATCATAAACCCAATAAATAAAGCTCCTGTATCACCTAAAAAAATACGAGCAGGATGAAAATTATATGGCAAAAATCCCAATAATGCCGCTGCTAAAACAAAAATTGAAATTGCCACACTAGGATTTTGCATATTTAAAAAGAAATAAGCGATAACCCCCATTGTACACAATGCAATAAAAGAAACTCCCGTAGCTAAACCATCTAATCCATCAATTAAGTTAACTGCATTGGTAATCGCGATAATCCAAAAAATGGTAATTGGCATACTCATAATTCCAAAGTTGATGCGACCAAAAAACGGTAAAGTTAAAGAATTCATCCGAATTCCAGCTAAATAATAAACAATCAGTGCAGCAATTAAAATTCCTAGCATTTTTTGTCGAGGATTTAATTCTTCAATGTCATCAATAATTCCAGTTAAGATAATGATACATTCTGCAATAAAAACCGAAAATAACGTATGGGTTGGAAAATTATATCGTAGCAAGATCATCATTGAAATATTAACAGCAATGAAAATACCCAAACCACCTATTGTCGGAATTGCTTTTTTATTAACTCTTCTTTTATTAGGTTTATCTACTGCCCCAAGTGTAAATGCTAATTTTCGAATTAAAGGAGTAATGCACAAGGAGATTAATCCTGTGCAAAACAACATAAAAATTGTCTTAAAAATGATTCTGCCCTAACCTCTCTTAACTATTAACCCCATTTTAAACAAAAAAAAGATGAAACGAAAGTCTTATAACTTTTTTCATCTTTAACTAGCAACATCTACAGCCCTAAATTCACGTATAACAGACACTTTTATATGTCCTGGATAAGATAAACTATTTTCTATTTTATTTTTTATATCTCGAGCCAAAAAAACAGTTTGATCATCACTAACTTTATGTGGTGAAACCATAACCCGAATTTCTCTTCCAGCTTGAATAGCGTAGCTCTGTTTAACTCCAGGAAATTCATTAACTAAGGTTTCTAATTTTTCTAATCTTCGAATATAATTTTCCAATGATTCAGAACGTGCACCTGGTCGTGCCGCAGAAATTGCATCTGCTGCTTTAACCAAAACTGCAATTACTGAATCAGGTTCAACATCACCATGATGACTAGCAATAGCGTTAATAACCGTTTTTGGCTCATGATATCTTTTAGCTAATTCAGTTCCAATTTCAACATGAGACCCTTCAGTTTCATGATCGATAGATTTACCAATATCATGTAGTAGTCCAGCACGACGCGCCATTGTTTCATCTTCACCTAACTCCACAGCCATGGTTCCTGCAATTAAGGCTACTTGAATGGAGTGACTTAAAACATTTTGCCCATAGCTAGTTCGATACTGTAATCGACCAACTAATTTAATTAATTCTGGATTCATCTCCTGAATCCCTAAATCATAAATTGTTTGATCACCTAATTCACGTAAATGATCATTAAATTCCTTTTGGGCTTTTCCTACAGCTTCTTCAATTTTACCCGGATGAATTCGTCCATCAGCAATTAACTTTTTAAGCGCAATTTTAGCAATTTCTCGGCGAACCGGGTCAAAACTACTTAAAACTACTGCTTCAGGAGTTTCATCAACTATTAAATCAACACCTGTTAAAGCCTCAAAGCTTTTAATATTACGTCCTTCACGCCCAATTACTCGACCTTTCATATCTTCATTAGGTAAATTAACAACACTTACTGTAACATCAGTTACTACATCAGCAGCACTTCTTTCAATCGCTTGAACAATAATTTCTTTAGCAACTCGTTTAGCTTCAACTCTACTACGAGCTTCACTCTCGCGAACCATCTGAGCTCGTTCATGAATTAATTGCTTTTTTAATTTTGTTAAAATTTGTGATTTTGCTTCATCTTCACTCAATTGCGCAATTTCATTTAATTTATCTTGCTGCGTAGTAACTAACTTTTTAGCTTCATTTTGTAACTGAGTAACTTTTTGACGTTGATTTTCTAAGTTAATTGACTGTTGATTAAGTTGATTTTCTTTCTTTTCAATTAACGTATCTCGATGATCTAATTTTTCTTCCCGGGTATTTAATCTCTTTTCTTGATCAACAATTACTACTTGACGTGAGTGTAATTCATCTTCAATCTTAGAACGATATCTGCTATTTTCTTCTTTGCTATTTAAGAGCAACTCTTTTTTTAAAGTTGCAGCTTCTTTCTTAGCGTTGTCAATAATTCCTTCAGCATTATTTCGAGCATCATTCAAATTTTGATTAACTATATAATTATGAACCAAAATTCCAAGAACAAAGCCTATTACCAAAGGAACTAAAATAGTGAATATAATAACGAGGACTGGCGGCAGGTTTAATCCCATAACCAATCGCTCCTTTTTAAATATTGGCTCTTATAAGCCAATTAAATAGTAAGGAGAAAATGGTGATGTGTCAAGCACAAGTATTTAAATTTTATTTAAATTAATTCCTCTTGTCCGGCTACATTATCATTATTGGGATTTACTTCTTTTTTGTCTTTTTTATCCTTTTTGTTTTTATTATCTTTATTTGATGTACTATCAGGAAAATAAATTTCTCGAAGTTTAAGATTTAAAGCTTGTCTTTTATCATCATGTTCTTTAAAATATTTTTTCGCATTTTCTTTACCTTGTCCAATACGTTCACCATCATATGAGTACCAAGAACCCGATTTTTCCACAAGATTTTGATCTACTCCCATATCAATTAACTCACCAGTCTGAGAAATTCCTTCACCATAAATCATATCAACTTCAGCAGTTTTAAATGGTGGAGCAACCTTATTTTTTACGACTTTAATTTTAGTACGGTTTCCCAAAACCTCAGCTCCGTTTTTTATTTGTTCTGCCCGTCGAACTTCAAGACGAATTGTGGCATAAAATTTTAATGCTCGACCACCAGGAGTTGTTTCAGGATTACCAAATAAAATTCCTACTTTTTCTCGAATTTGATTAATAAAAATAGCAATCGTATTCGTTTTACTTAAAGATCCCGATAATTTACGCAAAGCTTGTGACATTAAACGAGCCTGTAAACCAACATGAGAATCACCAATTTCACCTTCAATTTCTGCGCGAGGGACTAAAGCTGCAACCGAATCAACAACGACTAAATCAATTGCACCGCTAGTTATCAATGCATCAGCAATTTCTAATCCTTGTTCTCCTGTATCTGGTTGCGATAAAAGTAAATCATCAGTATTAACTCCTAAATTTTCAGCATAGTAGGGATCCAAAGCATTTTCAGCATCAATATAAGCTGCTACCCCGCCAGATTTTTGAACTTCGGCAACTGCTTGAAGAGCTAAAGTTGTTTTCCCGGAGCTCTCAGCACCGTAAATTTCAACAACTCGACCCCGCGGAAAACCACCAACACCTAGAGCTACATCAAGGGCTAAAGAACCACTGGAAACTGTATCAATTTCTTGATTCGCACTTTCACCCATACGCATAACAGAACCTTTACCAAAATTCTTTTCAATTTTTTTTAAAGCGGTATCAAGCGCTGCTTGACGTTTATCTTTTTCTACTTCTTTTGCCATATATACTCCATCCAAAAATTATCATTTAGAACATTTGTTCTATTATATTCTTTCATAAATGATTACGCAAACTATTTCTTCTTTTTTTTAACTTTTTCTTTATTATTTACAAACTTATTTGTAGCTTGCATAAATTGAGTATAATCAATCTGCACTTGAGCAGCATAAGCCTGTGCCCAACTTACCATTTGTTCATCAAATTCAGAACTATCTCCAACATAGCCATAAATACATGCCGCTAAAGGACTTTGGACATGAGCTGCTGCTAAAAGATATCCACAAATTTCTGAATATAGTTCAAATTGTCGAACATTTAATTTATCAAGTTCAAACGACTCTTTCATATCCCGAAACTGTCGAACATAGAAACTTTGATTATTTAAATTAAAATAACCTAAAAAGGGATCAAAAGCACTTTGAAGAATTTTTTGAGAAGCAGTTATTCGCTGACCTTCAGAAATTATTTGATTAGCTTGAAAATGTAAAATTTCACGACTTGTTTCACCAATTGTCGGTAAAGCTTCTTTAATTTGTAAAATCAAATGAGTCCCATCACTATGTTGTAATAAAACCAAATAACATAGAGTTCCGTAACTACCTATTCCAACACTATGACGTACAATATCTAATATTTTATATTCCGATAATAAAACTGCAACATCTGTCCTTACTGTTAACAGATATCTCTTTAATCCCCGAATTAAATCATTGTAACGATCCTTACTAATGTGAATTCGTCTTGGTGGTTCTTCATTAAAAGCTAAATTACCCATTTCATCAACTTGGGTATACTTCTCAACCACTTGTTCTGCTGTTCGATTTCGAGCTTTAGCTACAATCGACTGAAAAAGATTAACGTCTTTCTCTTTAAATTTTAAATGATTGAAAGCTGATTCAAACTCAGTTTGACGATAAAATCGGTTTAAAGCTGGCATTTCAAACATTTCTTTTAACCCATAACGATAAGAACGACAAGCATTAACTGCTACGTCGAGCATTTTACTTTGTTTAAAATCATTGATCCTTCCAGCCAAAAAAATACTTACCAAAAAACGTCTTAAATCCCATTCCCAATCTTTGTATCCTGCTTCATCGAAATCATTCAAATCAAATAAAAGATTACGTTCAGGAGAAGCATAGAAACCAAAATTTTCCAAATGAGCATCACCACAAATCACAATTTTTATGCCTGTATTTTTTTGTTCCAAAAGATCTAAAGACATTAATTTAGCAGAACCGCGAAAAAAAGCAAACGTTGAAGCGCGCATTCGTTCAATTCGTTGAGGAATTAATTCAGGTACTAGAACTTTTCGTGCATTTTCATCAATTTGTACAACATCACGATTAACTGTATGGAAATGTCCTATTTCAGCAAAATTGATTTGCTCCCGAAGTAAAAGACCCATTTTAATTAACTCAGTTTGTGAGCTATTTGTTGTCAGTTTTGATAATTCATTCATATCTTAATAATACAACTTTAAATCATATCCAACATTATTTATTTTAAATTCAAATTTTAAAATATCTATAAATAAAAAAACCCAATCTTGAAACAAAATCAAGACCGGGCTTTTTTTAAAAATTAAAAAATTAATTAAGGCTTTTTGATATTGTAGAAAGATTTTACTCCACGATATTGAGCAGCACCTTCTAATTGATCTTCAATTCTCATTAATTGATTATATTTAGCGATTCGATCAGTTCTACTCATTGAACCAGTCTTAATTTGGCCAGCATTAGTTGCAACAACTAAATCAGCAATTGTAGTATCTTCAGTTTCACCTGAACGGTGAGAAACAATAGCTGTATATCCAGCTTCTTTAGCCATTTCAATAGCTTCAAAAGTTTCAGTTAAAGTACCGATTTGGTTTACTTTAATTAAAATTGCGTTAGCTACGCCCATATCGATACCCTTCTTTAAGTAAGAAGTATTAGTTACAAATAAGTCATCACCAACAATTTGAACTTTTTTACCTAAACGATCAGTTAACATTTTCCAATCATCCCATTCATTTTCGTCCAAAGGATCTTCAATAGAAATAATTGGGTATTTATTAACTAACCCTTCTAATAAATCAGTAAATTCTGAAGCAGTATACGAGCGACCATCAGCTTTAGTTTCGTATTGATGCGTATCAGTGTTGTAAAATTCTGAAGCAGCACAATCACAAGCCAAAGCAATGTCTCCTGGATTACCAGCTGTACTTGGATTATAACCAGCTGTCTTAATTGCTTCAACTAAAACCTCAAATGGTTCTTCATTATTTTTCAAGTTAGGGGCAAAACCACCTTCATCACCAACAGTAGTCATGTCACCACGACTCTTTAAAATCTTTTGTAAAGCATGAAAAGTTTCTGCACCCATTCTAATTGCTTCACGAACCGATTTAGCACCAATTGGCATAATCATGAATTCTTGAAAATCAACATTATTTGAAGCGTGCTTACCACCATTAATAACATTCATCATTGGTGTAGGTAAAACATGACCATTAGGTCCACCCAAATATTCATATAATGGTTGGCCTAATTCATCAGCAGCAGCACGAGCTGCAGCTAAAGAGACGCCCAAAATAGCATTAGCTCCCAATTTACCTTTGTTTGGAGTACCATCAAGATTGATCATTGCTTGATCAATTGCACGTTGATCAGTTACTTCCATTCCAACGATTGCATCAGTAATTTTAGTATTAACATTATTTACAGCGGTCAAAACTCCTTGACCACCCATTCGGCTAGCATCACCGTCTCTTAATTCGACAGCCTCATGTTCACCTGTAGAAGCACCTGATGGAACATCAGCACGACCAAAGCCACCGGCTTCGGTATAAACTTCAACTTCTACTGTTGGATTGCCACGAGAATCGAGAATTTCACGAGCAAGTATATCTGAAATAATTGACATTAATTTAAATCTCCTTTATTGATTTAACATCTTTATTGTAACTAATCAGTTAGCAAAATAAAATACTAATCCTGATAATGAGCTAATTGTAAAAAGCTTTCTGGCTCCAAAGAAGCACCACCAACTAAACCACCATCAATATTTGACTTAGCCATTAATTCTTTAACATTATTTGGTTTAACTGAACCACCATAAAGAACACGAGTTTGTTCTGCAACTTCTTCTTGATAGAGATTGGCAATAACTTGACGGATATGAGCACAAACTTCCTCAGCTTGATCAGCGGTAGCAGTTTTACCAGTCCCGATTGCCCAAATTGGCTCATAGGCAATTACTAAATTAGATACTTGATCAGCATCCAAATCTTTAATAGCTTCTTTTACCTGATTTTCTACCCAACTTTGAGTTTCGCCTTTTTCTCTAATTTCTAAACTTTCACCAACGCAAATAATTGGAATCATGCCATTTTTAAAAATTTGATGGGCTTTTTTATTAACATCTTCACCCGTTTCGTGGAAATATTCCCGACGTTCCGAATGACCAATAACAACATACTTTACACCCATTTCTGCAAGAACTTTAGGACTGGTTTCACCGGTAAAAGCTCCTTCATCTTCAAAATAACAGTTCTCCGCAGCAGGTTTTAAGAAACTGCCTTGAGCAGAATTAATTAGTGCTTCAAGATCTACAGCTGGCGCAGCAATTACAGTTTCAACTTGCTTAGCATCAGGTAATTGATCTTTAACTTGTTTAACAAATGAACGGGTTTGATCTGGATTCTTAAACATTTTCCAGTTCCCAGCGATTAAAGGAATTCGCAAAACATAGCCTCCTATTTATCTGAAATTGCAGCAACTCCTGGCAAGGTTTTACCCTCCAGGTATTCCAAAGATGCACCACCACCGGTAGAAATATGAGTGATTTGATCAGCAATTCCTAATTGGAAAGCTGCTGCAGTGGAATCACCACCACCAATAATTGTTGTAGCACCTTGTAATTTACCTAATGCACGTCCAATTTCTAAAGTACCTTCAGCAAAGTTACTCATTTCAAAAGCACCCATTGGTCCGTTCCAGACAACGGTTTTAGCACCTTGTAATTTGCTAATAAATAATTTAATAGATTTAGGGCCAATATCTAAGCCCATTTCATCATCACTAATATCACCTTCAACAACTTTAGTTGGAACACTATTAGAAAATTCAGAAGCAACAACATTATCAACTGGTAAAACAATTTTATCACCAGCTTTTTGTAATAATTCATTTGCTAAATCTACTTTATCAGCTTCAAATAATGATTTACCAATTTTGTGACCTTTAGCAGCTAAGAATGTATAAGCCATACCGCCACCAATCAAAATATAATCAGATTTAGGAATTAAATTATTAATAACGCCAATTTTATCTGATACTTTTGCACCACCTAAAATAGTAACGAATGGATGGACTGGATTATCAACAGCATCACCTAAAAACTTAATTTCTTTTTCCATTAAGAAGCCCGCAGCAACTGGTTTACCAGCTTTTTGCATTGCTTGAGCAATTCCCACATTTGAAGCATGAGAACGGTGAGCTGTACCAAATGCATCATTTACAAAAACATCGCCCAAGCTAGCCCAATATTCACCTAACTTAGGATCATTACCACTTTCTCTTTTACCAAAATCATTATCAATATCTTGGAAACGAGTATTTTCCATTAGTAAAACGTCGCCATCATTTAATTGATTAATCGCATCTTCTAACTCTTTACCTTCATTTACAGGCACAAACTTAACTGGTTTATCTAATAGTTCACTAAGACGTTTAGCAACTGGAGCTAAGCTTAGTTCTTTTTTATCTTCATCAGTTTTAATTCTACCTAAATGAGAAAGTAAAATTAATTTACCACCTTGTTCAATTACATATTTAATAGTTGGCAAAGCAGCAACAATTCGATTATCATTACCAATTACACCATTTTTAATAGGGACATTAAAATCTACCCGCATTAAAACTTTTTTATCTTTTAAATCAACATCTTTGACTGTTAATTTTGCCATATCTTTTTCTCCTTATCCATAAAAAAAGACGAATAGCCAAATAAACTACCCGTCTTCATCATTACTCTATTAAAGAGTAGCAAACTTGAGAAGTGTCCGTACCATTTGGCAAGTAAAGCCGTACTCGTTATCATACCAAGCAACTGTCTTTACTAATTGAGAACCATCTGGACTAGTTGTAACTTCTGTTTGAGTTGGATCAAATACTGAACCATGAGTATCATTGATAATATCAGAAGAAACAATTTCATCAGCATTCCAACCAAATGAATCGTTATTTTCGTTTGCATATTTATGAATAGCTTCATTAACTTGATCTGCAGTGACGTTACCTTTATTCAAGATTGAAACTAATTCTGTTAATGAACCATCAACAACAGGAACACGTTGAGCATGTCCTTGCAATTTACCATCAACTGAAGGGCAAACCAAACCAATAGCTTTAGCAGCACCAGTTGAATGAGGAATTGTATTATTAGAAGCAGTACGAGCTCCACGCTTGTTACCACCACGAACAGGACCGTCAAGAATCATTTGAGTTGAAGTAAAGGCATGAATTGTAGTCATTGTTCCAACTTTAATTCCAAATTCTTTATCAATGGCATTAACCATTGGAGCTAAACAGTTAGTTGTACATGAACCAGCAGAAACAATTCGATCATCACTATTTAATTGATCATCGTTTACGCCATAAACGATTGTCTTAATTTTACCTGCAGGTGCAGAAATTAAAACACGTTTTGCTCCAGCATCCAAATGTGCTTGTGATTTTTCAGCTGAAGTATAGAATCCAGTACATTCAAGAACAAAATCAACACCATCATTTTTTACCCATGGTAATTTGCTTGCATCTGGTTCGGCATAAACCCGATAATTTTTACCATTTACGACAATACTATCATCCGTTGCACTAACGTCTGCTTGTAAGGTTCCATGAGTTGAATCATATTTCAACAAGTGAGCTAAAAGAGCAGGTGAAGTAAGATCGTTAATCGCTACAACTTCAATATCGTTACTTTTATCACCAAGTTCTAAAATTCTGCGAAAAGCTAAACGACCAATACGTCCAAATCCGTTAATACCAATTTTTACTGTCATACTTTAACAGTTCCTCCTTAGGAATTTATCTTATATAGGGTCTAAAGGCCCTTTAAATAACAAAAATGCTATTAAGCCAATGCTTAAGCGATAGGTACCTTTAGCCCTATCGACCATCAAAATAATACCACTAATCCCTAATATTTGCTAGAAGCTTAATTCTAAATTTAAGAAAATTTTATTTAAAATGAAGTCTTATTACTTTTTTAATTTAATTTAATTTTTAATATTGTTTTTTAATTAGTTAGTTCAATTTTAATTAAAAATAATACGGTAATATTTTTATTTTTAAATTTAAGTAATGCAAATTTGCTTCATAGGCTTATTATTATTGTCTAACATTATTATTGCTCTTTAATTATCATTCAAATATAATATAAGCAATTTGTGATTTAAGGAGAAAAATATGAAGTTAGCGACGGTTCTAAAGGCAACTTTCACCAATATGGATATTATTAGCGCAATATCTTCAACATTGTTTATTATTCTTTTAGGTTTTATTTTGCGAAAAAAAGGGATATTTGATAATAAATTTGGCAAAATAATGACCAAAGTTGTTTTAACGGTTTCACTACCTGCTTTAGCCTTTAACTCTTTTATGGTACCTATTGATCAAAAAACCTTAAGACATGGAATTAACGTCTTAATTTTCGGAATATTAATTTATATTATTTTAATTTTTGTTACGCCTTGGTTCTATATAAAATATGACAAAAGTAAACGAACAGTTCTAAGTGTTTTAACCACATTTGGTTCGACAACATTTTTTGGTATTCCAATTGTAGCTGCTATTTATGGCCAAAAAGGTGCAATGTATGCTTCAATTTTCAATATTGGTTATCGAATTTTCCTTTATTCTTACGCTTATATTGTAATGAGCGGTTTAAAAATGGATAAAAAAAATATTAAACAAATGTTCTTAAATCCCGTAGTACTGGCTACTTTCTGCGGTTTAATTCTTTGGATTATTCAGCCGTATATGCCCAAGATTAGTGGGATTAGTCCCACTACTAAAACCATGGTAAATGTAGCATTTTATCGAATTGACGTTACTGCACCTTGGATCTATAAACCACTTTCATACCTTGCAAGCCTGGCCTCACCTTTAGCTTGGTTAGCAATTGGTTCTACTTTAGGTGAAATTAGTGTTAAAGAAGCCACAAGTAGTAAAATCTCTTGGTACTACACATTTATGAAAACTTTAATCGTACCTTTAATCACCTTCGGTTTACTAATAATTTTAAAAGTAGTTAATATCATGCCAATCGATTTAACTGCTTTAGCAACCATGACCATTATGATGGCAACGCCTACTGCTGCCGTGGTTTCTTCTTATGCAATTGGTTTTGATCGCGAAGCAGTAATGACTTCCAACGCTTCTTTTCTTTCAACTTTAGGTTCTGTCGTGATGATTCCAATTTGGATTATTGTAATTACTTTTATTGGTACAGCAGGATTATTTTAAAAGGATGATAAAAAATGAGTTTTAAAATTGTAGCTTATGGAGTTAGAAATACCGAAATTCCCTATTTTAATGAATTAAATAAAAATCATTATGAATTGAAATTAATTCCAGAATTACTTAGCCATGATAATATTGAGACTACTAAAGGAATGGATGGAGTTTTACTGCGGGCTAACTGCGTTGCAGATAAAACCAACTTAGATCAAATGAAGAAATGGGGTATTAAATACGTTTTTACACGAACTGTCGGTTATAATCATATTGACTTAGCCGCCGCTCATAAAAATCACCAACTTGTCGCTCGAGTACCTGCTTATTCACCTCACGCAGTTGCTGATTTAGCTTTTACCTTAGGCCTTTCTTTACAACGACATGTTAGTTTAGCAACCTTTAACAGTAAAAACATGGACTTCCGGATAACTCCAGAAGAATTTAGTTTGGAAATTCCGGATTTAACAATTGGGATTGTCGGTACTGGCCATATTGGGCTAACTGAAGCCAAAAACTATAAAGCTTTAGGATCAACTGTTTTAGGTTATGATGTCTATCAATCAGCTGAAGCCAAAAAAATAGTTAAATTTGTTAAACAAGAGGATTTATTTGCCCAATCTGATATTATTTCTTTACATGTTCCTTATTTTCCAGGGAAAAATGATCAATTTATCAATTCTGAATTAATTTCTTTAATGAAACCAACAGCACTTCTAGTTAATACCGCTCGAGCTGAAATTGTTAAAACTTCTGATATTATTTCCGCAATTAAGAAAAAGCAATTGGGAGGATTTGCTACTGACGTAATTACTCACGAAAAAGATTATTTCGGGCAAAAAGTGACAAAAATTAATGATCCTCAACTACAGGAATTAATAAATCTTTACCCAAGAGTGTTAATTACACCTCACATTGGTTCATATACTAAAAAAGCCTTAATTGATATGATTCAAATTAGCTACGAAAATTTCCATGATGTTTTAACAACTGGAACTACTAAAAATCTTATTCAAGAATAAAATTATTCTAAGAAAAAAAAGTCTTAATCTAAATTAAGACTTTTTTTATTTTCTTACCAAAAAAAATTATTCAACTTGTTTAATCGCATAAGCTGTTTTTTCTAAAAAATTCAAACCTAAATTTTGTGCAATTTCTTTTTGCCAACTAAATTTACGATTTTCTATTTGAAAAACTGGATCCAACCATTGTTGAGTTGGCAAAAGTTTCAACATCTGTTTACTTGAAAATTGTCCAAACCAAAAATTTTTCCCAAATAATTCTAATAGTGTCCTTAAAAATTGAGGGCAATTTATTGGCAATAAAAAATGATTATAATTATTGCGCCATCCAAGAAACAGTGATAATTTGGAAAAATCTTTAATCAAACTAAAACTCTTGTTTTTATGAGATTGGGCCATCGTTTCTGACATACGTAAAAGCCAAATTAATCCTGCATGATTTAAAATTAGACTTTGCTTTAGTACTGCTAATTCAAAATTACTTAACTGATAGGAATATTTTTGTAAATTCTGCAACCCTAGTTTACTTTCCAATTCTAATTGAGAATTCTTACCATTTATGGGCCAAGTTATTTTTAATTGATAAGAATCATCTAACCAACTAGGATGATTACCTACACGTAAGGTGACCCAATTTAACATTTTTTTGCTTGATGGTAATTTAATTAACAAATAAATGCTATTTTTATTTCCCGAATAGTTAACTGCAACAACTTGAGATCCCGGTGCTAAATAATGATAAATTAGATTGATTAGTTGTTGCTGTTCTTTATTAAACATTATTTTCCTATATTTTTTATATTAAATATGAAATAAATTATCGAAAAAAATCGTCCTCTAAGCATAGAAGACGATTTTTAAAGAATTAAAGTAGATTACTCGGTACCTAAATAATTAACAATTAACCGTTTAGTAACCCTATTTCCTGCCATATCAACTAATGTTACTTCATATTGATTAATTCCTGGAGCTGGAATAACTTCATATGCAAAATCTACAGGAAAGCCATTTTGAACTGTAAATACTTCTTGCATTGGAGTAACTGCAACAAGATTATTATTAATGAATACCTTAAATCCTGAATAATTATCACTAGCAGTCCCTTTAATTACAAAAGGTCTCTGGAGAGTACTAAGATGATAATCACCTTTTTCATCAATCTTCCAACTATCACTATTTTCCAATTCCAATGTTGGTAATGTCGTATCAATCGAGAAATGAATTGAACCGTCTACTAGAGCCTTTCCCTTTTCATCAGCCACATAGACCCAAATTGATTTATAACCATTAGCTGGCAACTTGACTTTTTTACTGAATTTAAGATTATAAGGATTATAATCAACATTTTCTCCCGCAATTTTGAAAGTCGCTACAGGCTTCTTTAAATGTCCAGTAATAGTATAACTACCATCTTTTGGATTAAAACCTTTAGTTTCTGTATTAATTAATTTGTTTTCACCAATGTCAATTTCATCATCATCAAAGATTACTTGTTTACCAGGATTATCATCATAACTTGTAATTATGGTTACTTTGATTGGATCCGTAACATTACCATCTTTATCTTTTGCCGTTATTGTAAATTCATTAACCCCATATACTAAGTCAAGTCCTACCTTAAATGAATGGTCTTTTTCAAAGTCTATTTTCTGTACTTCAACATTTTTCTGTGGACCTTTGATTAGAATCTTTTCAATTGCTGGATCGACAGTACCAGCTAATTCATAATTTTTTTGATCAGTTCTAATAGTTTGATTAGCATCCTTAATTACTAATGGAGCAACCTTCATTGCAATTACAGTACTGAAGTTATTAATTAGTTGAAATCCTTTAGGATCATCTGAAAATCGGAAGACTCCATCTTTAGGAATAAGGACTTTAGCACTAAACATTCCATCTTTATCGACCTCGATTGGTTGACCATTAAGATAAAAGTCATGATCGTATGATCCTTTTACCGTAATGAAATTATTTTTAGCATCAACATCTGGTGTTGTAGATGAAATTGTCATTCCATTTTGAATGTTATATAAAATTAAACCACGTTCAGATTTTCCAGGGGCTACTAAATGAGATTCTTGATATCCAAAATTAGCTGCATTATCCAAGACACCAACTTCCACTAAATTCTTTCCGGCTTGTAGATTAGCACTTTGCTCAGGAACTAATTTAATAGTAAAAGGCTTTGTTGATAAAGGCTTACCATCTGGATCATTTAAATTATATTCATGACTTATACCATTAACTGATACCTCAACTGTACCCATGTTCTCTAATCCACTATTTTCATCGCTGAGATTAAATTTTAAATAATAGTCATTGCCATCCTTAGTTAACTTAATCTCTCCAATTTTTGGCTTTTGGGTATCTACTCTAATTTTTAAATCCTGACTTTGGGTAGTTTCATTATTAAGTTCACCACCAACTTTAAAGCGATAAGTATAAACACCATCAGTAACTGGTAATTCCTTACCTTTAGCTTTATCCCATGCTTTGCCATTCCAACCTAGTTGCGTATCACTAACTGTAGTAAAACTTCCCCCATTAGCGTCATAGAATGATTTACGAAGATAAGTATCCTTATACAAAACTTTTACAGATTTGCCTTGTTCATTGAAAACTTCAAATAATGGATTTCGACAATTTTTTAATAAATAGTAAGTTGGATAAGCATCATCCTGATGGCCATCATCATTAGGTGAAATAGCTACGGTATCCGGTTTAATATAACTTTTTAATCTATTTGTATCTGAACTAAAATCAGGAGCATTGTTTTGATCCCCTCGCTGATCTGCTGGCAAATCACTTCCTAAAATATTACCATCTTTATCTTGGAAGTATCCGCCACCAAAAACAGACTCGTCTTCAAAAGCAGGTTTATCAATAGTTTGAACTTGATCCCAGTTACCATAGAAACCTAAGTAAGGAACTACCAGATTAGGGGCAGTCTCACTATCAAAACCAATATAGCCTTCAACAAATTTTTGTTTTTCTAAATTCATTGGTAATGATAAGTTAACTGTAACATTGACGCTACCATTCGCTGGAACCGTAATTGATCCTTTATCCGTGGTTAAACTAGCACCTGCAATTTGTACTTCACCAATTGCTTTATTTAATTCATCACTGGAAGTCCAAGGACCACCATGATTATTAAATGTATACTTAATTTCTTTGTTACTTCGATTATTCAAAGTTACTATCATTTGGGTACTTGCACCGATTTCTTTTAATGAAAAAGCAGCATCACCTTCAGGAGTAGTTGCAGTAACACGATTATCCACTGCTTTATCCAATTGAATCATCCCTGATCCTTGCTGACGTGGAGAAACGACATTACCATTGTCAGAAAGATTTAGCATTGGTTTGGCTGTATTCATTAAACTAATCTTTGCAAATTTTGTTAGTTGATCTTTATTAAGTTGAATCCCTTCTTTTTGCAAACTTTCTACCATAATTGCTGTAGCACCAGCAATAAATGGTGCAGCCATTGAAGTTCCACTCATATTCTGGTATTTATCTCCATTAGCCATTGACCAGATTTGGCCTCCAGGTGCCGTTACATCAGGTTTAAATGAAAGATTAGAGTTTGGACCAAAAGAAGTAAACGTTGACATCTTACCTTGATCTTTGTTTGGCACTTGTTGTTTGCTAACTGTAATTTTATAAGTTTTATCTGGTGTAGCTGCGATTACCTTAATCAAATCCTTACCATCACTAGTAGTAACCCCTAATGTAGGAAAATCTTCGAGCCAAGCAAAACCTTGATTACTATTATTAGGATTGTTATCTATAATTACCAATCCTACAGCTCCAGCAGCTTTAGCATTTTTTTGTTTAGCAGTAAAAGCGATAGCGCCACGGGCAACAACCGCAATTTTATCCTTTACTCCAGCATCAAAGTCTTCTGGATTACCAATTCCAGGTAAACCATCCTTGCCATTTTTAGCTATATAAAAGGCATGACCAGAAACATCTTCAAATTTTGCTGTTTTTGATAGCTGACCTACAATAGAGTGACCAATAATATCTTGATTTTTATCATCAACGATTTTAGTTACATTAGTAATTAATGTACTATTTTCAGCAGAAGCAACGGTAATGGCTTCAGGTGATACTCCTGGAGATCCCACTGTAGCCGTATCAGGAGCTTTATAAAAAGGTACATTATCGCCTTTAGCAGAATTAGATAGCCCTGAATTTCCAGCAGAAATAACAGGAATAACTCCTTGTCTAGTGGCATTAACTATTGCAATCTGTTCCGGATCTTTTGAATCAACATCTCCAGCAGTTGATCCCAGAGACATATTCATAATATCAGCACCAAGTTTTACAGAATCTTCAATTGCACTAATTAAATCATCAGAAGTTGCACCACTAGATGTATTACTAAAAACTTTTAAATCTAACAATTGAGCTTCCGGAGCGACCCCTTTGGCAGCTTTAATTGGATCATCGCCTTCGCCATTCGCAGCTGCAATTCCTGCAACATGCATTCCGTGCATTGTAGTACCTGTATCCCAGATAGTTTGGTCAGTACCATCAGCATAGTTATAAGCAAACGGCACTTTATCATTGCAAGCTTTACCATAACCTAAAGTTTTAGCTAAATTATTCCCTTGATTAACGCTAATTTTTTCTTTACTAGGATCAGAAATTCGTAAATCTTTATGGGTTGGATCAATCCCAGTATCAAGAATGGCGATTACCATTCCTTCACCTTTCAAATGATTTGATTCCCAAACTTTTTGAACATTAGCTAATTCATTCGCTGAATTATCTTGCGGATAGTAAACCTTCGCTATACTAACATTTTTAACGCCGGTTACTTTTTTAATTTGTGCAATTTGACTTGGTTTTGCCATAATCGAAAAGCCGTTAAATAAATAACCATATTTACGGCGAACCTTAGTTCCAGTAATATTTTCAACTTGTTTTTTTGTTTCACTTTGTTGATTAATTACTTGATTACTTGCTTGATCAATTTGTTGAACCGAAGTATTTGAACCAGTAGGGGTAATATTTTCCTTAAAAGCCGGTTGCGATTTTAGTTCGACAATCACTTTAACTGGTTGATCTTTAACTTGTTCTAAATTCAAATTACTAACATCAGCACCTCGCGCTGCCAATTGATCTTTAACTGCGTTAAAATATTTTTGATTTATTTGCTCTTTACGTTTACTTGATGCACTTCGTAACTTGTTTTCTAATTGCTTTTCCCCAGTAGCAACTGATTTTATGGGAGAATCAGTTGTTACTGCTCCAGCCGTTTGTACCTGAACTAAGGGGGGACTCAACAATAAAACCGAGCCTAAAATCCCTAAGATTCTTGATAACTTTTTCTGCATTAACTTCTCCCTTCAGCTATTTGGAAAATTGTAAAAGATTTTGTGTTAAATTACAAGTAAAATATACAAAAAAACGAAAATTTATGAATCATTTTTCGCAAATACACTCCCTAAATTTATAAACTTGCAATTAAACTTGAAAAAGTGAATAAAATAATAGTAAAGACTCTAAATATTAGAAATTATTTTATACTATAAAATAATAATAAAATTTTTTATTATTTTAATGTAATATCTAATTTTAAGAATAAAAATGACAGTTAACTCAAAAATGTTAACTGCCATTTTATGAAAAACACCGTAAAACAATTAAAGTCTATTAAAAATGCGGGACCTGGGAGTCGAACCCAGATTTCAGGAACCGGAATCCTACGTGCGATCCATTACACTAATCCCGCGCACGACTAATAGCTTAACTAAAAGCACCCCAAACGTCAAGAGACAAACGTACATGATTAAAGATAATCTTTAAATTTTAATAACTTTACTTTGTAAATTTTAATTTATAATAGATTTACTAAATAAAAAACTATTGTCTTTTACTAAAATAAACTTGAGGAATACTTATGAAATTGAGAACTCATCTAGCAATTTTTGTTGCTAAAACCAGTTATTTTATTTTAAAAAAAATTTTACACCGAAGTGCTACCGCTTTTCCAGGAAAAATTGCTTTAAAGATTGACCCAAATTTACTGCAAAATCTTAATGAAAAAAATACCACTATTCTAGTAACTGGAACTAATGGGAAAACTCTAACGACCGCTCTTTGCACTAAAATTATGCGTACTGCTGGTTTTAAAGTCGTGACTAATTCTTCTGGATCTAACATGATTCAGGGAATCGTCAATACTTTAATTATGCAACAATCTAACAAATCTAAAAATCAAAAAAATGTTGCTATCTTAGAAGTAGATGAGGCTAATATGGCCCAAGTATCAGCAGCATTAAAACCTGAATTTATCGTTTTAACTAATATTTTTCGGGATCAAATGGATCGCTATGGCGAAATTTATACAACTTATGACAAAATTTTAGCAGGTATTAAAAAAGTTCCACAAGCCACCATAATTGTTAATGGTGATTCACCAATCTTTCAACGCAATAAACCTCAAAATCGCCAAATTTACTACGGATTTGACTTAACAAACAAAGATGAAAACCGACAGGCACCTAGTAATACTGACGGAGTTTTATCACCTACTGACCATAGTATTCTACATTACCGATTTTTAACTTATGCTAATTTAGGAGCATATTATTCAATTACTGACAACTTTAAACGTCCCCCATTAAATTATGCTGTTACCAAAATTAATAATTTAACTCCTAAGGAATCTGAATTTGAAATCGATCATAAGCCTTTTCGAATTGAAATTGGGGGATTATACAATATTTATAATGCTTTAGCTGCTTATGCTTTAGCTTGTGAATTAGGAATTAAACCCGAAACAGTTCAACGAACTTTTGAACAAAATCAGCAAATTTTTGGTCGGCAAGAAGCTATCAATATTAAAGGTAAAGAATTAACTATTGTTCTGATTAAAAATCCAGTTGGCGCAAATGCCATAATTGATTTAATGTTAACTGAAAAAGATCCTTTTTCTTTAGGCGTTCTATTAAATGCCAATTATGCTGATGGGATAGATACCTCTTGGATTTGGGATGCCGACTTCGAAAAATTACATCAAGCACCAATAAAAAAAGTAATCGTTGGAGGGGAAAGATATCGTGATATTCATGTACGTCTAAAAATGGGTGGCTTTCTAGCTCAAGATATTGAACCCGACCTTACTAAATTAGTTAACCATTTATCTAACTTACCAACCAAAAAAATTTACTTAGCTGCAACTTATACTGCAATGCTACAATTGCGTGAACAATTAGCTAAGAGTGGCTATCTTAAAGGAGGCTTTTAATGAGCTTAACAATTCAAATTGCTCATCTTTACGGTAATATCATGAACACCTATGGGGACTATGGCAATATCGTTGCTTTACGCTATTATGCCAAAATGTTGGGAATCGTTGTTAACGATAAAGTAGTTTCTTTAGGTGATCCTTTAGTAGCTGATGAATATGACTTTATGCTATTTGGAGGCGGTCAAGATTTTGAAGAAAAAGTCTTGGCTCCGGATTTTCGTCAAAAAGCATCTATTATGCAAGAATATATTGAAAATGGTGGCCCCATGTTAGCAGTTTGTGGCGGATATCAAATGTTGGGACAATATTTTGTTATGTCCAACGGTGAAAAAATTTCTGGATTAGGGGTTTTACCTCACTATACTGTTAATCAAGCTAATTCTCGTTTTATCGGTAATATTACAATTAAAAATGCCAAAACTCAGGAAATTTACCATGGCTTTGAAAATCACCAAGGACGTACTTTTTTAGGTACTGGTGAACAACCCCTAGGAGAAGTTATTTCTGGGCACGGCAATAATGGTGAAGATCAAAGTGAAGGAGTTATTTATCAAAATGTCTTTGGTACTTACTTTCACGGTCCAATCTTAACCCGAAATGGTAATTTAGCTAAAAGACTATTAAAAATTATTTTAAACAGAAAGCTACCGGAAAAAAATTGGGACACTTTAATTGACCCTTTACCAGCAGAAAGTTTTTAAACTAATATTTAGAATCCTTGAATAAAGTTAGTTAATTATTATTGGAAGTTGATTTTCTCAACTTATGGAATAGGCTAAAATATAAAAGATTATTTCTAATGAAAAAATAAAAATAAGGAGTAAAAATGAATTTCTTTATTACCAATAATATTTCCGAAAGTATGTCGGGAATCGAACATGCCCAAATTAAACGACTGAACCTTTTTCATGAAGAAGGCGGGGAAGCAATGATTTTAACAGTGAAACATTGGACTAACACCCACTCGGTACTTAAAGATATTAATATTCCTAATGATTGGCACTTAAACGCTTTCGATTTTTATCAAGGAGCTAAAGATGTAGCTAAAATTAAAAATGGTATCGATCAATATGAAAATAACGATCAATACCAGGTTATTTTTTTGGGAACTAATCGTACAGATTATGGTTATCAAGTTCACGATAAACAAAAAAACTGTAATTATATAATTCAAGTTAATCCTAAAAACCAACAAATTACCTCTTTTGTTTATCTAGAACCCGATGGCCATACATTTAAAAAATATGATTACTATGATGAACGCGGCTTCTTATCTTCTCGTAATTATATTGATGAAAAGCAACGTTCTATTTGTGAACAATTTTTCGATTTAAATGGAAATATTGTTGTAGAAATTAAAAACGTATATCCCCGCAACGTGCCAACCGTTGACAAAATTACCGTTAAATATCAAGGTAAAACTACCATTTTAAATAATGTTGATGAATTTCAATGCAAATTTTTAGACGACGTTAATCTTCTTTATGGTAAAGGCAAAAAGGTTAATAATTTCTTTTCCGATCGAATGGAATTAACTCATTCTTTAGCTACAATGCAAACTCCTGCTTACAAATATATGATTATCCATAGCTCTCATGTTGCTAATACTCACGATGTAATGCATTCTCGTCTTAACGAAAACTATGAATATGGTTTACGTCATGTTGGTTTATTTGATGGAATTATTGTGCCAACTCATACTCAACAAGTGGATGTTCAAAAGCGCTTTACTAGTACGGATACCAAAATTTATCATGTCCCAGTGGGAATTGCTGATCCTAAGATTAAATACGCCCCCTTTGACCAAAGAGATCATAAAACAATCATTGCCGTTTCGCGAATTTCTGAAGAGAAAAGACTAGAAGATTTAGTTCGTGTTTTCAATCTTGTACATAAAGAAGTTCCTGATGCCAAACTTGATATCTGGGGATACGCAATGAACGACTTTGAAGTTAACAAAATTTTAATTGCAATTAATCGCTTTGCTTTACAAAATGTGGTTCGTTTACGCGGGTATACACAAAATATTTCTGAAGTTTATGATCATTCAATTTGCTTAGCTAGTACTTCTCGTGTTGAAGGTTCACCCTTATCAATGGTTGAAGCTATCAACCACGGTGTTCCAATTGTTACCTACAACATAAAATACTTTGATCCAGATGTTGTTGGTGATGGCGAACATGGTTACCTCATCAAAGAAGGTGACGTGAAACAGATGGCCAAGACGCTAATTAATATTTTAAAAGATCCATTTTTACAAAAAACATTAAGCTCTCGAGCTTACGAAGCTGCTGCAAAATTTTATCCCCATGAAGTTTGGTTAAAATGGCAACAAGTGTTAAATCATGAAGAACCTACTGATTAATTTCCGGTTCAAAAAAAGCTGTTAAGAAACAGCTTTTTTATTTGCATATTTTACAAGCTTTTGTAAAAGTTGCTCTATTTGCTGCTTAAAACGCTGATCACTAACTTGTTTACCATAAACTTGGGCCTCATAATTTTGCGTTAAAGCAATAAATTGTTCTCCCCATTTTGGAAAATATTTAACTATTTTGAAAGCATAAACTTTTAAAGGTTCACCCTTTTGACGAGGCAATTGATGTTCAACTTGATTTAAAATTAAACGATAAATCTGACAAGAATTTACCCCTAATTTTAAAAGAATTAGATAAAATAGCCATCTTAGTCTTCGACGTTGCCAAAATCCTAACACCAAGCCTAAAGTCAAAAAACTTCCAATCAGTACTTTTTGCCAATAACTTTCTTGTTTTACTTTTGATTTTTGGGGAAAATTTTTAGCTTTAGGCTTGCTTTTCTTCAAACTTACTTTTTTTGAGGAAGCGGTACTTGATTTTGAAGCAATTTTTTGGTTATTACTTGAACTCTGATTAACTTTAGAACTTGTATTTGAAGTTTGCGGAATAGTTTCAGAAATTATTGGGGATTTAAGATTTCCTGCATTGTGTTTAAAACCTGGAGTTGGTTCAAAAGGAACCCAGCCAATTTTCGCAAAATAAACTTCTGGCCAACTATGAGCATTATTACTTCGAATTTCATACCCGTTTAGTTCCCCAATTTTTTGTTTATAATTCCCGGGAGCATAACCTTCCGCATAACGCGTTGGAATATTTAACGCTCTTAACAGGACTAACATCGCTGCTGCAAAATGATCACAATAACCTTCAGGAGATTCAAATAAGAAGTAATCAACAAAATCATGACCTTTTGGGGTATGTGGCGCATCAAGACGCGTATAAGTAAATCTAGGGTTAGTTTTTAAATATTTTTCAATAGCCAAAACTTTATTTAGCTGTGATTCTTGATTTTTAGTTAACTTTTTTGCTAAATTTTTAATTCGGGGAGGAAGTTGTTTGGGCAGTTTAGTATTTTTCTCTTTAACTGTTAATGGAATCTCAGATAATTTAGCTTCTTGTAATTTAGCAGAACTAAAAAGATAATTACGAACTTGAAAAACTAATTGATTAACTTGATCTTGATTATTGTTGTATTGTAAAAGGGCATTTTCGGGGTTATATGTCAATGAATTAATCTTTTGTTCTTTGAATTTAAATTCAGTTTTACCATATATTTGTGGAATCATTTGATTTTTCAAATTTTTTTGATTGTCTGCAAAAATAATTTTTAATGTCGAAGACGATGGTGACGGTGCTAAATTTAAATCATTAAGCATCATGGTGTTTTGTTTTAAGGATTTACCTAACTCAACCCGATCACTAAAACCTCGACCAGTATAATCATGCTTTACATCCAATCGTAAATAATTTGGTTGCTTTTCCCAAATTTGATAAATTAACTGCTGATTATCTAAAACCGGCCCTCCTAATTCTCGACTATTTAAAGAAAAACCAGATTTCTTTCCAGTATAATTAACTCCCACACTTTGATTATTAAGGGCTTGATAAAAGCCTAATGTATTTAAGCGATTGCGAACTTTAATCCCTGGTATATCAATTACATGCACCATTTGAACAAAATATTGTTGAAATACAATACCAATACCTACCGAGATTAGTAAAATTCCTCCAGCTAAAAGCCATAATTTCAGACTACTTTTAATAGAAGCTTTTAAAATAGATTCATTGCTCACTGCAAAGACTTCAATGCCAAAAATAGTCATTGCTAAAATAGCTGGTTTCAAA
Source organism: uncultured Lactobacillaceae bacterium (assembly GCA_945273735.1). Classification (GTDB taxonomy): domain Bacteria; phylum Bacillota; class Bacilli; order Lactobacillales; family Lactobacillaceae; genus Xylocopilactobacillus. The sequence goes on along the minus strand of CALYPJ010000002.1, from coordinate 7,498 downwards.
TAATTATGACTATCAAAAACTGAAAGTGAAAGTAAATAAACTAAAATCAAGGGAAAAGACAAATACCAAACTTGATGGTAAATACTAATCCATAGGGTCAAATTAACTAAGCTCAAAGCAATAAAAGTAGCTAATTCTTGGGGGATCACAACAAAATTAAAATGACTAAGGTTATTTAATTCTTGGCCAATTATTTGAAAGAAATGACTGAACCACTGACCAGATTCTTGATTTGGAAATAAAACATATAAAACTCCAAACTCCCCTCCTAATGCTAAAATTACGCCTCCTATACCCCACCATCCTTTTTTGCAAGCACAAAAATAAAAAATCAGGCTATTCAAAGTCAAGCAAGCAGTAATTGTCAAAACACTGCGTTGATAACCAATCACGGAAGTTGATAAATTAATTTTTACAAAACCGGGAACCGCACAAATCAGAATTAAAAGAGTTGAAATTGTTAAAAAAAATAAAGCCTTAACGTTATTTCTCATTGATATTTTTCACTTCACAGTTCAATATTTTGGCTAATTTTTTCAGTACTAATTGATACTAGATGGGGAGTTCGATACGTCAGACAAATAACTCGATTAAATTTTCTAACATAAGATAGGGTATGCTTCAAAGTAAGAGAATTAAAGGGCGTAAACAAAAAGATTTGACTTCGTCTTAAATGATTTAATTTAGTAAAATTTTGACGATCAGCGAAAGGTTGAACTAAAGCTGCCCATTGGTCATTCATTACTTTTCCATAAAAATCTTTTTTTCCTAAAAAAATAATTTCAGAAAAATAATGAAAATTCATCACTTTTATCAGGGAATAGAACAAACTTAAAGTTGCTTCAAAATTATCACCGGCTTCTCCCCAAAAGATTAAAACATTTTGTTGTTCCACATCCGGGTAATTTTCCCTCACTAATAATTTGCCGGTTTTTGCAGTTTTTTTCCAATCAATCGCCCTTAAACTATCATGATCCTGATAAGAACGGTATTCTTTAAAGTCATAACTTATAAAATCTTGTTGCGGCAAATGACATTTTAAAAAATGTAATAATGCCCGATTTAACTTTTGTCCTGCTTCATGCCAATTATAAGGCAAGACATAAATTGCCGTTGAAGCCTTCAAAAGATAACATTTTTCCCAAATTTGAAAATAATCATTTGCGATAAATTGCAATTTAATTTGAGGATAATATCCTCGTGGCAAGTTAAAAATTATTAAAGGTACCTCAACAGCTTTATGAAAATTATGGTTATTAATTTCTCCTTCACCTTTTAAACGTTGCTGATAATATAACTGTACTTTTAAATGCGGAATTAAAAACCAAGATTTGGTCCACAAACGTATTTTAAAAGTGGTATCCAAATCGTCAGGATGCACTAACTGCTCTTTTATCTTAAAATTCAAAGAATGTAAAGGTAATATTAGCTGAATTAATTCGATGAAGAAAAAACAAATTATTGCATAAAAAATACCCCATCCAGTTTGATTATTAAAAAGCCACCCAAAAATTAATAAAAGAATAGCAATCCAAAAGGTTGCTAAATTATGTAAATAACTAATGAATTTATAATGCATTTTAGCGAACCGGGACGGCAACTTGAGAGACTAGATCCTCCAATATGACTTCAGGTTGTAGAGAGCTGACTTCTGCATCAGATAAAACCAATCGATGGCAAAAAACTGGAATTAAAACCTGTTGAACTAATTCTGGACTTACATAATCTTCCCCTACTGTTACCGCATAAGCTTTAGCTACTTGAACTAAGGCCATAGTTCCTCTTGGGCTAATCCCTAGTTTTATGGCTGGATCATTGCGAGTAGCAGTAACTAAATTTAAAATATAACTAGCTACATTTTTGGCCAAATGAACCTCAGAGACTAATTGTTTTAAATATCGAATTTCTTTCCGATCAACAACTTGATGAATTTGAGCCATTTTATTAGACCTATTTGACTGATACATTAGATTAATTTCATCATTAAATTCAGGATATCCAATACGTAAACACATTAAAAAACGATCAAGCTGGGCTTCCGGCAAAGGGTATGTTCCCTCAAAAGATAAAGGATTTTGTGTTCCTAACACCCAAAAATCTGAATCTAAATCAAATCGCTGATTATCCACAGTTACTGATAAATCAGACATTGCTTCCAATAAGGCGGATTGAGTACGAGGAGTAGCTCGATTAATCTCATCCGCCAAAACTATATCAGTAAAAATTGGTCCCCGATGAAAAACAAATTTTTGATTCCCCTGATCAAAAACTGAGGTTCCTAAAATATCCGCTGGCATTAAATCGGGAGTAAATTGAATCCGTTTAAAATCCAATCCCAAGGCTGTTGCCATTGCACGAACTAATGTTGTTTTACCCACTCCAGGAATATCATCAAATAAAACATGCCCTGAAGCCAACATCGTCGCTAAAGCCATTCGAATCACTTCGCTTTTACCAATAATAACTTTAGAAACTTCATGAATAATTTGATCGATAATTTGTCGTGCTTGTTTGACGTCTTGATTAGTTGAATATTGATCCATTTCTCTTCCTTTTTTTAAAATATAACACAAAAAAAAGAAATGGATATCCATTTCTTTTAAACAATAATTAATTAAACTAAAACTGGTCGGTAAAGACTTATTACCAAACCAAGGATAGTTACCTGATCATAAATTAAATCATCCATTGTCGCATTTTCTGGATGGAGACGAATATAACTCTTTTCGCGGTAAAATCTTTTTACTGTTGCTTCATTATCCTCAGTCATAGCGACCACAATTTGACCGTTTTCAGCAGTTGTTTGTCGATGCACGATAATCTCATCGCCATCATTAATTCCAATATCGATCATTGAATTTCCTTGAACTTTAAGCATAAAAAGTTCATCCGGAGCATAGCTAATGTTATTTGGTAAAGGAAAGTAGCCTTCAATTTCTTCTTCAGCCGTAATTGGTTGTCCGGCAGCAACAGTTCCTACCATTGGAATCATTAAACCGGTAGCTTCGTTTTTATCTTTACCAATCATTTTTTTACCTTTTGAAGTAATTTCTAAAGAGCGAGAACGACTGTTATGTTTCCTTAAATAGCCATCATTAATTAGCCGATCAACATAAGTTGCTGCTGTACTTGAAGAAACAACATTCATCATCTGCGAAATTTCTCGAATCGAAGGTGGATAATTATAATCTTCAACATAAGAATTAATTTTATTTAAGATTTCACGGCGGCGGTGGTCATTAAATCTCTGTCCCATATTTTTCCTCAATTATCTAAGTATTATTAATTAATATATTTTAGAACAAATGTTTTGAAAAAGAAAATTTTTTTTAGTTTTTAACTGATTCTATAAGATATAATTTTTGGAAATACCAATTACTTAAATGCTTTAAAAAAATATCATTTAAGTATTTTTGATTTAATTTTATAATAATTTTTAAGCATTTTCATCTTACAGAATAAAATTTAGTTTTTCTCATTTTTAAAATTTTAACTACCCAGAATCGTATTTCAATATAAATTTAGGTATAATACTGTTAAAAAGGAGAAATTATAATGAATAAAAATACAAGTGTGCCGCCACGTGAATTGGTAGATCCAAAAGAAACGTGGGATCTAACTCCACTCTGTAAAGATAACGAAGACTTTCAAAAACGTTTAGCAGATTCTAAAAAGCAGGTGCAGCATTTTTGCGAAATGTACCAAAATAAAAAGTTAAATTTAAGTCAAATTGGGCAACTTTTAAAGGATTACGATAAATTATTGGAGGATTTACTTCCTTTAATTAATTATGGCTTTTTGATTAGTACCACTGACTTAACTAACGCCGAGAATAAGCAAATTACTTTTCAAAGCGACAATTTTTCTTCTGAATTTTCCGCTCAAACTAAATTTGTTGAAGATGATTTATTAGCCTTAACAACTGAAGAAATAAAACAACTTCAAAAAGATTTACCTCAATTTACTGGTTATCTGAGAAAAATTAAAAAGTATAAAAAAATTGCTTTAAGTCCTGAAGTTGAACATGTTCTTACCAAATTAGAACCTACTTTTAATTCATACAGTAATATCTACGGACAGATTCGTTCGGCAGACCTTCACTTTTCTCAATTTTCAGCCAATGGTCAAACCTATCCTTTATCTTTCAGTCTTTATGAAGATCGCTATTCTTATGATCCTGATCCAAAAATTAGACGCAATGCTTTTGCTAAATTTTCTGAAGAATTATCTCATCATCAAAATGCTGCTGCTGCAAATTATCTGGCTCAAGTCTCTAATGAAAAAAGATTAGCCGATTTACATGGCTTTGATTCAGTGATCGATTACCTCCTATTTGATCAAGAGGTTGACAGATCTTTATTTAATCGCCAAATTGATCTGATCATAGAAAAATTTGGTCCCATAATGCAAAAATACTTAAAATTTGTTGCTCAAGAACGCGGATTAGATAAAATGACCTTTGCAGATCGCTTAATTGATTTAGATCCGAAATATGCACCCAAAGTAAGTATTGCTGATTCCAAAAAATTCATTAAGGATGCTATAGCAATCCTGGGAGATGATTATCAAAAGATGATCATGCCAGCATTTGAAGAACGTTGGGTTGATTTTGCTCAAAATCAAGGAAAAGAAACTGGCGGATTCTGTTTGCAGCCATATGAAACTCACCCTTATATCTTATTAACCTGGCAAGACGGATTAGCTGATGTTTATACTTTAATTCATGAATTAGGACATGCCGGACAAGGAATTCTTTGTACCCAAAATCATCCAGTTTTAGAGACAGAACCTTCAACTTATTTAATTGAAGCGCCTTCAACTTTTAATGAGCTTTTATTGACTTACTCTCTGGAAAATAAAGCTACCGATCCACGGCAGAAGCGTTTTGCTTTATCTAAAATGTTAACTAATACATATTTTCATAATTTTATTACTCACTTACTAGAAGCAGCTTATCAACGTGAAGTTTATCGTTTAATTGATGCTGGTAAGAGCTTTAATGCCGATAAATTAAATGAAATTACTAAACAAGTTTATTCAGAATTTTTTGGTGATGCTTTAGAATTAAATCCTGGTAGTGAATTAACTTGGATGCGACAATCGCATTATTATATGGGCCTTTACAGTTATACTTATTCAGCAAGTTTAACTATTGCTACCCAGGCATTTTTAAATATTAAAAAATTTGGCCAGCCAGCGATCGAAAAATGGCTTGACTTTTTGAAATTAGGTAACAGTAAAGACCCTGTTGCTGCCGCTGCAACCGCTGGAGTAGATATCAATAGTGATCAGCCTTTACTTAATACAATTAACTACCTTGACCAAACCGTAAATCAGATTATTGCATTAACAAAAGAAATAAAATAAAAACCAAGTATTCACAGTTCTTTTACACAAAACGCCTAATTATAAAAAATATTATTTTTTGTAATTAATACCAATAAAATATTTTTTTAATATTCATTTTTGCCTTTAAATTATTTTTAATTATTAAAAATTAGTCTAAAAAAGATATTTTTTTAAAAAATAAATGTATTCTTTATGATTTTTTGCTATAATAAATATAAAAATAAGATAGGAGGTTTTTTTTGTAATAAAATTAACTTACAATGAGAGGCAAGTAATGAATATTTTATGGACAATTAATCAGCCATCTTCAATCAAAGCAATAGGCCACTTTTTATTAAAATATAAGAGAAATAGAATCAACTATATTTTAAATAGTCTTTTAGATAAAGGGCTGATTACTGTACAAGAAACTAAAAAGGGATCAGTTTTAATACAGCTATATGAACCAATAATTACTGCCGAAGAATATTACTATTCACTTATTCCACATGAATATTTAGAATTTTTAATTTCCCATTTTATTAATACAAGCGAGGGCATAGAGGATATAGATGAAGCAACAACATATGATTAATTCTTCTAGTAAATTTAAACTAGAAGATTCCCAGAATTATTGTATCGTAATTTATAATTAGTCAAATGAAATTTTCAATTGCCTCGTTACTTATATCACTATGTCTAGCTTCGGTATTAATTATATTACTTAGGCTATTTTTATCACATAAATTAACGTACAAGCAGTTCAGAATTGACTTTTTATCGATTTTTAGTTTTATTATTACATTACGGTTATTGTTACCTTTTGAATTTGCAAATACACAAACGATCGCATCTCAATACATTCTACCTGCAATTTACTCTGTGGGTAAAATTGATCTGATAAATACTTCTTTAAAATTAACACTTGGTAAAATTTTACTAGCGATTTGGATTTGTGGAAGTATAATTTCATTACTCCATTTTTTTAAAAACAAGTATCTCTTAAGAAACTTTACGCATTCTCTTGTTAAGTTGCCAGAAAATTATCTTGATCCAAGTGTAAGAGAAATGATCCCCCAAAAAATCAAACTGTATTATTCTAAATTACCAAATTCTCCATATACATTTGGCGTAATTAGACCTGGTATTGTCTTTTCAAATTTAAAGTTAAGTGTTGATGATCAAAGATTTATTGTCGGTCATGAACTTGAACATATTCGGCGCCATGATAATTTTAAAAAATATGTCATTGAAATTCTAGTTTGTATTTACTGGTGGTATCCTTTAATTTATTTGTTCCGACGGGAAGTTAATTCAATAATCGAAATTAATATTGATTATCAAATGATTAAAAACAAAAATAGTAAAATCTATTTCGATTATACCGAATGCTTAATTAAAGTAGCTAAGCAATTAAAGAATTTTACGTTTCATTCTAAGCTTCAAAAAGAGATTTATAAAAATTCTAATTTATCTAATTTTGTGCTTTTTCAAGAAAATACTTTAACCAGAAGAATTAACTTTTTATTAGAAGAATACCCGGTCAAACAAACTTCCTGGGTTTTGAAAATTTTACTTGTGCTTTTACCATTAATTATTACTTCAGTTATCTTTGAGCCGTACCACGATAAAACCAAGTTGACCGAAGGAACTTTGAATTTAAAAAAAGGTCAAAACGAAGCTTTTATCTTAAAAGATAAAGAAACTTACTATTTAATTGTTAAAGGAAAAAATCTAGGTAAAATAAAAGATTTTACAAAATTAAAGAAAGATTCATCTTTTAAAAGTTTACCTATGAAGATAAAAAAATAAGGAGATAAAACAATTATGAGAAAAAAACTTACCAAGTTTTTATTACTATTTGCTTTAGTTACACCTTTCGCTGTTAATAGCGCAACTGTTAATGCAGAAACAACTTTTGCAACTGACACTCCAAGAATCGAGCCACGGCGACCAATTATTGAATATCGCTATAAATTGGTTAAAGGTTACGTTTATAAGCGTTTATATGATGCAACTAATGATAAATGGCTTGGACCTTGGATCAAAATTAATTAGATAAATAATTAAAAACAAAAAAACGCAAAATTGCGTTTTTTTTGTTTTATCTAGATTAATACTAAAGAAACGGAATTGGTTTTACAAAATCAAAATTATCTGGATCTTCATG
>CALYPJ010000001.1 GCA_945273735.1 uncultured Lactobacillaceae bacterium | reverse complement strand
AAATATTTATAAAAAATTAGTTTATTTAGATGCAATAAATTTAACAGTAGAATCATTAATAAGCAGATAATTTTGATTATATTTTACAATATTAGGGTTTATAAAATCTGCGACCGATAATTATTTTAAATAAATAATTTATAATAAAATTAATGAACTTCATAATTTTTTAACGATAAACACACTGCATAATAAAAACAGTTCATTATGTTAGCAGAAGAGTAGAATTTATAAATCTTCACGAGTTAACCAAAATCCTTTTTTAAAAGATTTAAAAGTAATACAATTATTAACATAAATAATATGAGGTGATAATTTGGCAATTTTAGTTTTAGGTGGAGCCGGTTATATCGGTTCCCATATGGTTGATTTATTAAAAAATAAACAAAAAGAAGTAATTGTAGTTGATAATTTAGTAACTGGACATCGTTCAGCTATACCAGAATCTATTCCGTTTTACCAGATTGATATTCGTGATACTGAAGCATTAAATAAAGTTTTTAAAGAAAACAAAATTAGCGCTGTATTCCATTTTGCTGCTTTTTCAATCGTACCAGAATCAATGAAAAACCCACTAAAATATTTTGATAATAATACAATTGGAATGACTAATATCTTAAAAGCAATGCAACAAAATAATGTAAATAAAATTATTTTTTCCTCCACAGCTGCAACATATGGCATTCCTAAACATTGTCCAATTAAAGAAACTGATCTTCAAAACCCGATTAATCCTTATGGCGAATCAAAACTTGAAATGGAACATCAAATTTATTGGGCTGGTAAAGCTTACGACATCAAATGGGTTGCTTTAAGATACTTTAATGTAGCAGGTAGTAAAGCTGACGGTAGTATTGGTGAAGATCATCACCCTGAAACGCACTTAATACCGATTATTTTACAAGCAGCCGCAGGACAAAGGCCTTATATAGAAATGTTTGGTAATGATTATCACACTGCAGATGGATTTAACATTAGAGATTATGTACATGTCGAAGATTTAGTTGAAGCCCATTTATTAGCTTTAAAATATCTTGAACAAGGTGGAAAGTCAACAGCTTTTAATTTAGGATCTGCTTCTGGTTTTTCAGTAAAACAAATTGTTGAAGCTGCTAAAAAAGCTACAGAAATTAATTTTAAGGTAAAAATTGCTCCTCGCAGACCAGGTGATCCTGATTCATTAATTGCTGATTCTACTAAAGCAAAAGAAATTTTACACTGGCGTCCTCAATATAATGACATTACTGAAATTATTAAAACTGCTTGGGCATTTAAACAAAAACATCCTAACGGATATACAGACTAAACTTAAGTTTCAATCTTTTACTTTGTATAGTATATACTTTAAATTAACTTAATTTTTTCCTTCAATTCTCACCTATGATAGCTAAATTTAAAAAGTTTAACTAATTATTGAACTCCTTTATTTTTAAGCCAATATCTATGTGAAATTGATTAATTAAATCTAATTTTTTTTTAATCAAGTGAAAAAAGTTAAGCAATAACTATTTAAGCTCTTTTGCCTCTGTAAACTACTTTTAAAACCACAATAATTCCCTAGTATTTAGAATTATTAGACATATTTTAATATACCATTTTGTGTTAATGCATTGCCTCTTTTTAATATATTTCTATTTATTTTTTAAAAAAATATATTAAAATATAATTAATTGTAATTTTATATTAATATAATAAAGGAAAACGGCAATGGAAAATAAAATTAATAAAAAAGAGTTAATTAAATTTACTAACGAGAATTACGAAAAGATCAACAATATTATTAATAGCCTTAGTCCTGAAGAACAAACAGCCCCCTTTAATTTTCAATTAAATAGTAACGACCCCGCTGATTGGTATCGAGATAAAAATATTAGAGATGTCTTAACTCATCTTTATGAATGGCAAGAAATGTTATTAAATTGGATTTTTGATAATCAAAAGGGACAATCAAAATCATTCTTACCTAAAGGTTACAATTGGCAAAACTATGGTGAATTAAATCAAAAAATTTGGGAAAAATATCAAAATACTTCTTTTAAAAAAGCTCGAGAATTGTTAGCAGAGAGTCACCAAGCAATGATCGAACTTATTAATACTTTTTCAAATCAAGAACTTTTTACAAAAAATATTTATCCTTGGGCTGAAAATAATACATTAGGGAGTTATTTTATAGATAGTGGGGCCAGTCATTATGCCTGGGCTTTAAAAAAGTTAAAAAAATACCAGAATAATTTAAAAAATAATTCACACTAAAAAAGCTTAGGATTTGAAATCCTAAGCTTTTTTACTAATAATGATCACCATTAGTAACTGAGTTTTTAACAATAACATAATCAACATAACGAATATCAGTTAATTTACGCCCTCCGGCATAAGAAATTGCTGATTGTAAGTCTTGTTGTATTTCCAAAAGACTATTAGATATTTTTCCTCGATATGGAACTAGCATTTGCTTGCCTTCAACATTACGATAAGCTCCTTTTTGTCTTTCTGATGCTGAACCCCAATATTGTTTATAAGTTTTTCCGTCAAATACTAATTTATTACCAGGCGACTCTTCATGCCCCGCCAACAAAGAACCCACCATAACTAAAGTTGCACCAAATCTTATAGATTTTGCAATATCTCCATTATAACGAATTCCACCATCCGCAATGATTGGTTTCTGTGCAGCTTTGGAACAAAGACGTACGGCGGCTAGTTGCCACCCTCCAGTTCCAAAACCAGTTTTTAATTTAGTGATACAAGCTTTTCCTGGACCTATTCCAACTTTAGTAGCATCTGCACCTGCATTTTCTAATTCACGTACTGCTTCTGGAGTACCAACATTACCAGCAATTACAAAAGTATTAGGTAAAGCTTGGTGAAGATGTTTAATCATCTTAATTACAGAATCAGCATGTCCATGAGCAATATCAATTGTAGCGTATTCAGGAACATCTCCAGCATTTGCTAATTCATCAACAAAATTATGCTCCTCAGGTTTTACTCCTAAACTAATTGAAGCATAGAGCTTCTTTTGATGCATCATTTTAACAAAATTATGTCGGTTTTCCGGTTTAAAACGATGCATAATGTAAAAATATTGATTTTGAGCTAACCAGACTGCCAAAGATTCACTAATTACAGTCTCCATATTTGCTGGAACTACCGGAATTTTAAAAACCATTGGACCAAATTTTACCGAAGTGTCAGCTTCAGAACGACTAGAAATAATACATTTATTGGGAATTAATTGAATATCTTCGTAATCAAATACTTCAGTTGGAATCAAAGACCAACCCTCCTTTAAGATTTATGATTTATTGTCTAATTCATGCCATATATCAACTAAAACATGAGTTTGCACCCGATCAGGACCTACTGAAAAAGTTGCCAAGTTAACACCGACTAACTCAGAAATTTTTTTAACATAATTTTGAGCGTTTAATGGTAAATCTGAAAAGTCTTTAATATGAGTAATATCTTCATTCCAACCAGGAAGTTCATCATAAATGGGTTTGCATTGTTCAATTTCATGTAAACTTGCTGGATAATTATAAATAATTTTGCCATTTAATTTATATGCCTTAGCAATTTTAATAGTTTTCAGGCCGGTTAAAACATCTAAACAATTTAAAGATAAATGACTTAGCCCGGAGACCCGTTTAGCATGACGCATAACAACACTGTCAAACCACCCAATCCTTCGTGGACGCTTTGTGACCGTACCATATTCGTGGCCCGTTTCTCTAATAAAATCTCCCGTTGAATCATTTAATTCTGTAGGAAAAGGACCTTCACCAACTCTCGAAGTATAAGCTTTACAAACTCCAATAACTTCATTAATCCGCCAAGGACCAACACCACTACCAATAGTGACACCACCAGCTACTGGATTAGAAGAAGTTACAAAAGGATAAGTACCATGATCGATATCCAACATTACACCTTGAGCTCCTTCAAATAATACATGTTTATTTTGATCTAACGCTTCATTAATTATTACTGAAGTGTCAGTAACATATGGCTTTAAAATCTGGCCATATTCGTAATATTCACTAAAAATATCAGAAAACTTTAATGGTTCTTGATCGTACATTTTTGATATCAAACGGTTTTTCTCTGTTAAATTTTGTTTTAATTTTTCAGCAAATGTTTCTTTTTCTAATAGATCAGCAACTCGAATACCTATTCGTTCAGCTTTATCCATATAAGCTGGACCAATTCCTTTATTTGTCGTTCCTATTTTATTAACTTTTGTAGATTCTTGTAATTGATCAATTAAAATATGATAAGGCAATATAATATGAGCTCGATTTGAAATTTTTAAATTATCGGTTGAAACTCCTCGATTATGCAAATATTTTAACTCATTCACAAGAGATTTTGGATTCAAAACCACTCCATTGCCAATTACACTAATCTTATTTGCATAAAAAATGCCTGATGGAATCAGGCGTAATTTAAAAGTTTCGTGATTAAAAACAATAGTATGGCCTGCATTATCCCCACCTTGATAACGAGCAACTACGTCAGCATCATGACTCAAGAAATCGGTAATTTTTCCTTTTCCTTCATCTCCCCATTGACTTCCAACGACAACAATTGACGACATTTTCTCACCTCATCCGTTAAATTACTGAGAACAATACTCAGCACAAAGCCCAATATATCAATTTATAAAAATAAATCAAGTTATAAATAATTATTTTAAGTAAAAAATTAATTACCCCCCATCTTCAATTTTTATGATAGAGTTAAATTAAACTGTAGAAAGCTGATGAAAAAATTACAAAAAATGTTAAAGCGATATAGCCGTCCAGAAATGATCCAAATTTGGTCAAAAAAAAATCAATATCAATCATGGCTCAAAGTTGAAATTGCGGTTGATGAAGCATGGGAAAAATTGGGAAAAATTCCAAAATCTGACCTTTTGAAAATTAAGAAAAATGCTAAATTTGATGAAAAAAGAATTGCTGAAATTGAGACAACTACTCATCATGATGTTGTTGCATTTACTCGAAATGTTTCTGAAAGCCTAGGTGAAGAAAGTAAGTGGATTCACTACGGAGTAACAAGTACTGATATTGTCGATACTGCTCAAGGATATCGACTCAAACAAGCAAATTCTATTTTAAATAATGATATAAAACAGTTTTTAAATACAATAAAAACTCAAGCATTAAAATATAAAGATACAGTAATGATTGGACGAACTCACGGAGTTCAAGCTGAGCCAATTACATTTGGCTTAAAGCTTGCACGATGGTATTCGGAAATGAAACGAAATCAGAAACGCTTCAAAAATGTATCCAAAGAAATCGAAGCTGGTAAAATTAGTGGAGCTGTAGGTACATTTGCAAATGTTCAACCATTTATTGAAAAGTATGTTTGTCAAAAATTAGGTTTACGAGCTCAAGAAATAACCAGTCAAATTTTACCAAGAGATTTACATGCTAATTATATTGCTACCATTGCTTTAATTGGTACTAGCCTTGAAGAATTTGCAACTGAAATTAGAAGTTTACAACGATCTGAAATTCATGAAGTCGAAGAACACTTTTACAAAGGGCAAAAAGGCTCTTCAGCAATGCCGCATAAAAGAAATCCTATTGGTTCAGAAAATATTTGTGGTTTAGCAAGAGTTTTGCGTGGACAAGTTCAAACAGCTTATGAAAATATAATCCTTTGGCACGAGCGTGACATCTCTCATTCATCTGCTGAAAGAATTATTTTACCCGATGCAACTACACTTTTAGATTACATGCTTAATCGCTTTAATAATATTTTAAAAAACTTAACCGTTTTTCCAAAAAGAATGATGGAAAATATGAATTTAACCTATGGCCTTATTTATAGTCAAAGAGTAATGCTTAAATTAATTAACAAAGGACTTACCCGAGAACAGGCTTATGATTTAGTTCAACCGCTAACAGCTAAAGCATGGGATGAAGAAAAGCAATTTAGACCATTAGTTGAAAAAGATCCAATAATTAATACTCATTTAAGCAGTTCAGAAATTGGTGAGGCTTTTGATTACCATTATCATCTGAGGCATGTTGACGAAATTTTTAAAAGAGTTGGATTATTAGAATAATTATCTTTTTATAAAACTAAAAGTTAAATTTTATGTATAAAAAAATTACATAGTTTTACTACAAATGATTTGTAATGGAGTAATATTAATAAAAGTCCATCGTACATAAATAAGATTTAAATCTTATTTATTATTGTATTTTCCTATAATTTACAATAATATATCTTAAAAAATTTACTGTGTTTATTACTTTTCCTTAAAATTATCATTAAATAAAAAATAGGTTACACTAATCGCTTTATTATGTATAACCTATTTTTAGTTTTAGATATAAAAAATTCTAATTTTTAGATTCAATTAGTAAGATCATTGAAAATTAACTATAGTAGCACCATGACCGCCTTCATTTGCTGGAGCATAATGAAAATTGGCAACTCGTGGATTATTTTTTAATGTTTCATGTACTAAATTACGAATTGTTCCTGTACCAAAACCGTGAATGATAATTACTGAAGGATAATTAGATAAAAGACTGGCATCGATAAAATGATCCAATTCACTTTGTGCTTCATCATAACGTTTCCCTCTTAAGTCTAAACGACCACTTGGTATTTCACTATTTCTCTTTAAACCCGATTTTATCTTGTTTTTAATTTTAGGTTTAAAAAAAGTATCATTACTTGTTTTGGCTTTTTCTAATTGATCAGTTGACACGGTCATTTTGAGAATACCTATTTGTACTAGCCATGAATTATTACTCATTTTTTTAAGTAAGACACCGTTTTTTTCATAGTTTGGCAAATAAACTGTATCCCCTTTTTTTAATTCTTTGTCCGCTTTTACTTTTTTTAAAATAGGATTATTTTTTAATAGCGGATTTTTTAGTGCTTTCATTTTAGTTTTTGCATTAATAATTGTATTAGGACTCAAAGTGTTACTTTTACCTTGTCGCTGTAAATTATTTATTATTCGCTGTGTCTCTTTTTCTGCATGAGTTACAATTTGAGAAGCTTTTTGGTGAGCTTGACTTATTATTTTGTCTTGTTGATGCATTAACTGTTCTTTAGCTAAGTCTAACTGTGTTTGTATCTGTGTTAATCGTTCTTTTTGTTTAATAATTTCTGCTTTATTTAATTGAAGCTGTTTTCGATCATTTTCTAAATTATCTAGCATTTCATTAATTCCAACAGTATCATTATCCATTAACTCCTCAGCATTTTTTATAATATTTAAATTTAAACCCAAACGTTCTGAAATAGCAAAAGCATTGGAACGACCTGGTACTCCAATTAATAAATGATAAGTGGGAGATAATGTATCCAAATTAAACTCCATACTAGCATTCTCAACTTCTTTCGTATTATATGCATACAGTTTCAATTCAGGATAATGTGTAGTTGCAATAACAAATGATCCAATTTTTTTTAAATATTTTAAAATACTAATAGCTAAACTAGCTCCCTCTTCTGGATCAGTCCCAGCTCCAATTTCATCAAATAAAATTAATGAATCTTTACTGCAATCTTTTAAAATATTTACAATATTTCTCATATGGGAGGAAAAAGTTGAAAGATTTTGCTCAATTGATTGTTCGTCTCCAATATCTGCTAAAATATCAGAAAATATAGTGATTTCACTTCCTTCATTAGCAGGAATATAAAGACCAGATTGTCCCATGATCTGAATCAAACCAACAGTTTTTAAAGTAATGGTTTTTCCACCCGTATTAGGTCCGGTAATTACCATTTGAAAATTTTTTCCACCCAATAAAAAATCATTTTTTACAACTTTTTTGAAATCAATTAATGGGTGAAAAGCTGCCTTAAGCTTAATTTCCTGATTTTGAGAAATTATCGGTAAAGTAGCGTTTATTTGTTTTGCATATAGTGCTTTTGCTTGAGCAAAGTCTAAATCGTAGATTAAACGTGCATTAAAAATTAAAGAATTTGATTCTTCAAACACATCTTGAGATATTTCACTTAAAATTCTTTGAATTTCTGCTTTTTCTTGATGAAATGATATCTGTAATTCGTTATTTAAGTTTAAAATAACTTGCGGTTCAATGAATAAAGTTTGCCCTGTAGCACTTTGATCATGAACTATTCCCCCAAAATGAACTTTATTTTCAGCCTTTACTGGTAATACTTGACGATTATCACGAATTGTAATTAGTGGTTCACTTAAATATTTAGCTTCTGGACCATGAATAATCTGTTCTAAACATTTTTTTTGCTCATTTTTTAGACTATTAATCCTCTGACGAATCTTAAATAATTCACTGCTAGCACGATCAAGAATATTTCCTTCTTCATCTACGGAACGATTAAGTCGTGCTAAAAGTCCTTGATTAACTTGAACATGATCCAAAAAATCATTAAAAAAAATTAAATCTATTTTTCTTTCTTTTAAATTAGCAGTAAATTCAATTAAATTGTTAGAAATTCGCAAAACTAACAAAATCTGTGCTAATTCTCTTCCTGAAGGAATACTTTGCTTTTTAATACGATTAATTATAGGAATAACATTTGCAACCTTGGCAATTGGAAAACCGCCAAAAAGTCGTAAAATATTTACTGCATCTGTGGTTTGATTTATTGCTGATTGGACAATTTGCTGCTCTTTTTGAGGAATTAATCGATTAATTTTTGATTTAGCAGGATCAGTTATAGCATAACCTGCGATTTGTTGCTTAATTTTTGCAAATTCTAAAATCTCTAAAACTTTTTTATTCAATTAAAATACTATGCTCCATCTAAAACCAAAAGCGGTTAAATATCCAACCCATTGGTCCTTTTAAAATAAAATTGACTAAAAATGAGTGGGACAAAGAATTTTGCAATCCTTTTAACGGCAACATTGCCAAAACGCTTAAAATTAAATAAATTCCAAACATTGCCGTAATTAATCCCATGATACCCGCACAAATTTGATAAAACTTAGAAGTAGGGACTAATTGAAAGCCCTTGATAAAAACTTCTAAAAATCGAATTAACATGCAAAAACTGAAATAAAAAATCATAAAGGAAACAATCTTATAAAAAGATTCTTCAATTTTGAAAACATTGACTTGAGAATAAAAGTATAAAGGCTTTTCATTCGTAACTGAGACATAAGGAATATACAGTGAAAATGTACGCCAAAAAAAGGGATAAATAAAAAATGCCAAATACCCGGCAAGAAGATATCCCAGAAAAACGCTAATTTCTAATTTAAATCCCCTTTTAACGGCAAAATAAACAGAATAAAATATCCACCCAATGATTATTAAACTACCCACTATTAAGTCTAACCTTGATTTAGATTTTCATCATCTAGAAATGTATTTAGAACTTCTTCTATCATATCCATCTCCTCATCATTTTCAATAGCGGTTAAGTCACCAAACTTACCACTACCCTCAGGATCTAGAGTATAGGAATACGCTTCAACGTTAATTACTCCTTTTTCCTCATCGGCTGTTGGATAAACTAGAACGTATGATTTACCATAATCCTCGGAATCAAAGGCAAAAAGAACAGTATATTCAATTTTATTTCCTTTATCATCCATTAAAACAATTTTTCGGAAATTGTCATCATTTTGGGGTAAATTTTCCCCTAATTCTTTATAATTATTTTCTTCAGTCATTTTTTTCACCTAACTTGTAATTACGATCTAAATATGTTTGTAAAATAAAAGAAGCTGCCAATTTATCAACCGCTTTTTTCCGCTTTCGTCTAGAGACATCAGCTTCTTTAACCAAAACACGGTTTGCCGCAACCGTTGATAAACGTTCATCAACTAAATGTACAGGGAGTTTAAATTTACTTTCAAGCTTTTTTTTAAAATCTTCTGAAGCTTTTGCTCGTACACCAACTGTATTATTCATATTTTTAGGATAACCAAGAACAAATTCATCAATTTGATATTCTTTAACAATTTCCTTTAGACGTTTCAATCCAAAATTATTATTCGCTGAATCAATTGAAATTATTTCTAAACTTTGCGCAGTAAATCCCATTAAATCACTATAAGCAACACCTAGAGTTTTTGTACCCAAATCTAGTCCAAGATATCTTTTCATTGAATATGATTATCTTTCAAATAACTACGAACCAATACTTCAATAATTTCATCTCGTTCATGTTTACGAATCAAATTACGAGCATCATTATGCCTTGGAATATAAGCCGGATCTCCCGATAAAAGATAGCCGACAATTTGATATATCGGATTATAACCTTTTTCTTCTAATGATTGATAAACCGATTTCAAAGTTTCTTTTACATTTTTTGCATCACTTTCTGGAAATTCAAAATGCATCGTACTATCAAAACTACTCATCTGCCACCTCACTGAAACATCTCAAAATTTATTTATATTTTAATCTAAACTAAAATAAAATTAATACTTAAAATTATAATTCCTTTTAAAAAAATCTAAAAAAGTTAGAATATCCCGGTTTATTATTGTCTTTTTAAGTTTCTTTTGATACATTAGATTTATCAGGAAAAACAATTAGCAATACAATTAAACTCGGGCATTATTGGTACTAGCTATTAACTTTTTCTAAACTAAAATCTAAATATTTTCAATTAATTACATTTCTAATTAACAGCTTTTAGTTTAATTTATTCCAGTTTAAACATATCTTACCATGTACCTCTCTTTAATGGTCTCAGTTTATCAAAAAATGTTCATAAACCATTAAAAATTAATATTATTTTTGTTTTTGTAACATTTTTGACATCTCAAAAAAATTTTTCAGCTATTACTTTTTAAACATTATTTTTCCCGATAAAAAGTACAGCAAATTTTAAGTGTTAGGAAAATATCAATTATGTATAAAATTAAAGTTCCGGCTTGTAGTTCAAACCTTGGCCCAGGTTTTGATACATTAGGAATAGCTTTAAATCTTTACTTGACTCTCGAGATTGGCGAGGAAACAGATGAATGGGTTGTTGAGCATAATAATGGCAAATATATGCCCACTGATAAACATAACTATATTGTCAAATCAGCATTAAATATAGATCAGAATTTAAAACCTCACCATCTGATTATTCACTCAGATATTCCAATAGCTCGAGGATTAGGTTCTTCATCAAGTGCTCTAATTGCCGGTATTGTAATGGCCAATTTAATTAGCAATTTAAAAATGTCTGATGAAGATATACTTAATAAAGCTGTAGAAATTGAAGGACACCCTGA
The DNA here is from genome assembly GCA_945273735.1 of uncultured Lactobacillaceae bacterium. Taxonomy (GTDB): domain Bacteria; phylum Bacillota; class Bacilli; order Lactobacillales; family Lactobacillaceae; genus Xylocopilactobacillus. The sequence continues at coordinate 139,243 of CALYPJ010000001.1, read as the reverse complement.
TAGTGTTGCCCCAATTATTTATGGCGGAATAACAAGCGCAATGTATTTCCATAAACGGAAAGAACTAATTTGTGAAAAACTTCCAATTCCTTCTTGGAACGCTTTAACGTTTATTCCTCATCGAAAGCTTTCAACAAAAATTTCTCGTAATATACTGCCAGATACTATTCCATTTTGGAATGGAATTCGGACCAATTCAGCATCTTTAATGATGATCACTGCTTTATATAATCAGGATTATCGAACAGTTTTTCGAATGATGGAAATGGATTTAATTCATGAGCCTTTTCGTAAAAAACTTGTACCAGAATTAGACAAAATTCGTAAATTAGCTCATACAATTGGAATTCATGGAACCTATCTTTCAGGTTCTGGGCCATCAATTATTACTTATGGAACCCGTGACAAAATGTCAAAACTTCAATCACTTATTAATCAAAATGAATCTTTTAATGGTTCAACTCGTATTTTACAAATTGAAACTAATGGTTATAGCATTTCCAATACTGACGAGGATGATGATTTTTATTTTATTCAAGATTTACTTTAACTTTTAAAGCCAGAAATTAATAATTTCTGGCTTTTTAATATAATTAAACATTTAATGAATTTGACTAAACTTAAAATTACGTTTGATTTCCCTATTTATTTCTTTCCGTTTAAGGCTCTCTCTTTTATCATAATTTTTTTTACCTTTAGCAACACCAATTAAAACTTTAGCAAAACCATGCTTTAAATAAACTTTTAATGGTACAATTGTCATTCCAATCGCAACTGTTTCCTTATTTAAACGAGAAATTTCTTTTTTATGAAGTAATAAACGACGAGGCCTCACAGGATCATGATTATAAATATTTCCTTGTTCATACTCACTAATGTGAACATTATTTAATGTAGCTTGCCCTTCTTTTATCGATATATAACCATCACGTAAATTAATTTTTCCTGCTCTTACCGATTTTATTTCTGTACCTTGTAGCGCAATCCCTGCTTCTACAGTGTCACTAATTATATAAAGATGATTTGCTCGGCGATTACTAGCTAATACATTGTTGTTACTTTTATTTTTTTTCATCGACATTAATAAAGTGCCGTCCTTCTTGATGTGTAAAATCACTTACTCCCATAAATTCAGGAGCAATTTCACTTTGAGTATCTTCCGTTAAGACAAAGTCAATCTGATGTAATTCAACATTTACATTAACCAATTTAACTCTAACAGGTTGTCCAACGCGATACATTTTTCGTTTCTTTTCACCCACTAAAGCTAATAAATCTTCAGAAAAATTATAGTAATCATCTTTTAAAGTAGAAATATGAACTAATCCTTCAACTGTATTTGGTAAAGTAATAAAAAGTCCAAAACTAACTGCTGATCCAATAACGCCATCAAATTCCTCACCAATTTTATCTTCCATAAATTCAGCTTTTTTTAAATCTAATACATCCCGCTCCACATCAACAGAAACACGTTCTCGTATTGAAGATTGTTCCGCAATATCATCAATTTTATTAACTATTTTAGTTGTCTCAGTTTGATCTGAAGTGTTTTGAGCTAAATAATAATGAATTAATCTATGAGAAATTAAATCAGGATAACGTCTTATAGGAGAAGTAAAATGTGTGTAATACTTTGCTCCAATCCCATAATGCCCCAAAGGTTCCCGAGCATAATGTGCCTGCTTCATTGAACGTAACATTTTGGTTATAACAATTTCTTCATCTTTAGTACCCTTGGCTTGTTCCAAAATAGATTGCATAACTTTGGGAGACTTTGGATCCACATTATTAGGTCTTTGATAACCAATTGTATTAGCAAACGTTAAGAAGTCGCTTAGTTTATCAGCATCAGGAACTTCATGAACACGATAAATAAAAGGCAAATGTCGATCAAAATAAGCTTTAGCTACTGTTTCATTAGCTGCTAACATGAAAGATTCAATCATTTTTTCAGCATCTTTTCGTTCTCTAATCTTGATATCAACTGGGCGTCCTTCTTTATCAAGAATGATCTCCGGTTCATGCTCTTCAAATTCAATTGCACCTCTCTTAGAACGCATTCGATTTAAAATCTTGTGAAGAGATTTCATGTTTTCCAATGTTGTTCGAAGCTTTTGATAAATTTCAGGTACATCTTCATTTGCAAAAGTAGCATTAACTAAATTGTACGTTAAACGACCTTTAGACCTAATTATTGATGGAAAAATATAATGATTGACCGTTTTTCCTTGAGAATCAATTTCCATTTCACATGTCATAGTTAATCGGTCCACACCTGGATTTAAAGAGCAAATACCATTAGATAGTTTAAAAGGTAACATGGGCACTACTTCACCTACTAAATAGGTACTTGTTCCACGTTTATATGCTTCTTGATCTAAAGGAGATCCTTCTTTAACATAACTTGCAACATCTGCAATATGTACACCTAACAAATAATTACCATTCGGTAAAATTTTTAACCCAACTGCATCATCAAAATCCTTTGAATCATCACCATCAATGGTAACTACAGTTTCAGCAGTTAAATCCTTTCGTCCCACTCGATCAATATCTTGTACTTCTTCCGGAATTTTTTCAGATTGTATTTTAACATTTTCTGGAAATTCTAAAGGTAAATCATAAGTTTTTAAAACACTTAAAACATCAACACCTGGAGCATCTTTATTACCTAAAACTTCTTTTTTTATTCCTAATAAAGCATCAGGATGACTACGGGAAGGATAATCAGTAATTTTAGCAACAACAATATCATGTAATTTTAAATTTGAAGAATTATCTTTTAAATATAAGGGTATCTTACTTAATTTACTATCTAATGGGCGTAAATAACCTTCATAACCTTCACTTAATCTCTTAAAATTAGTGGTTGCTAAATACTCACCAATGATTTCAGTTTTTTTATGTTCTTTAATTTGGGTTACATAACCTGAAGCACCTCGATGTGCTTCCAAATCAGCGGAATTTGTTAATATAACCTTTACTTCATCACCGTTTAAAGCAAAATGAGTCTTACTTGGAGGAATAAAAACTGATAACTCAATTTCTGGTAAATCCACAAATCCAAAGCCTTTATCTGTTCCTTTAAAAATTCCAACTAAGTCTCTTGCATCTTCATTAAAAACTACATGATCTAAATCTAGAAGAAATATTCTATGCTGCTGAGAAAGATGTTTAAGTGAATATACAATTGATCGACTTGAATCACCAAAATCATTTAAGTTAATAATTTTCTGTTCATTATAATTTTTTAATTTTTTTAGTTTAGTTAATAATTGTTTTTCGTTCATAAATCTCTGAGGAAATAAAAACGGGTGACTCAAATAAATCGAATCACCCGTCCCTACTTCCCTTACTTTCTATAATAAAAAGTTTTAATGGGAAGACATATATACTAAAATCATGGATAAAACAAAGAAGATGATTCCCAAGATCCATGTTACTTTCTCCATAAACGCTTCAAATCCACGTGACTTTTTAGCACTATATAAGTCACTACCACCACCAGATAAAGCACTTAAAGCATCTTGTTGCTTTTGAGGTTGGAGCATTACTGCAATAACAATCAAAATCGAGTCAATAATTAACAATATTTGGAAAACGCGCATAAATATCCTCACAAAATAATCTAAGGTTTATTTTACCATAAATTAAATAAATGTCGAGTTATTTCACCAAAGTTTAAATTAATCAAAACTTAACATTCAACTTATTAATAAAAAAAGCGATTTTGTTTTAAATCGCCCATAGTTACGTAACTTACTTATTTTACCAAATTGCTACTCGTTCAGATTTAGGCAACCACATTCCATCACCCTCAGTAACATTAAAAGTTGTATAAAATTCATCGATATTTTGAGCTTGGACATTGGCTCTCAATGGTGCTGGAGCATGAACATCATTAGTTAATAACATTTCTATAAAAGCTGATGAACTCTTAGTTTGCCAAATTCGAGCCCAATTTTTGAAGAATTCTACTAAATCAACATTAGGATCTTGCTTAGCTGCTTCCAATGCACAACTTAATCCTCCTTGATCAGCAACACTTTCACTTACAACCAATTTACCATTAACTTTACCTGATCCAAATTTAACACCGTCTAATTCATTAATCATACCCTGACAGCGCTTTTTAAATTCATGATAATCTTCTTTTGTCCACCAATTATTCATGTTACCTGATTCATCAAATTTTGCCCCATTATTATCAAAACCATGTGAAATTTCATGAGCAATAACGGCACCAATTCCACCATAATTTTGTGAAGTTGACTGTTCTAATGAATAAAATGGCTTTTGTAAAATTGCTGCTGGAAAAGTAATGTCATTGACATGGGGATCATAACAAGCATTTACTAGATTTCCTGGCATGTCCCAACGCGTACGATCAACTGGACGGCTTAAATCTTTAAAATTGTCTCGAACTAAAATTTCTGAAAATTTAGCAATATTTTGATATAAAGATGCTTTTGAATCAACTTTCAGTTCTTGATAAAGTTCACGTGGTTGATCAGGATAACCAATTTTTAATTTCATTGCGTCTAATTTAGCAACAGCTTTTTTTATTGTTTTATCTGAAAGCCAAGTATTATTTTGTAAACGTTTTTTATAAACTTTAACCATAGCTTTAACCATAGTTTTTACATCTTCTCGGGCTTTTTTACCAAAATATTTGTCGCCATAATAAATGCCTAAAATTTCACTAAAAATACTGTTAGTTATTTGATAAGCACTTTTATCTTGATTACTAGCTTCTTTTGTTCCATTTAAAGCACGACTAAATATACCACCCATAATTCTTAACTCATCTGATAAGTAAGGAGTCATCGAAATTGCATTGTTTAATAACATCCAATCATGAAATTTAGCAAAATTAGTTTCACTAATAATTTTAGACAGCTGTTCAATATAACGTGGTTCCGTATAACTTACTATCTTAGGGGTAGTTTCACCTAATTCAGTAATTACTTGAGCTAAATTAAAGTATGCAGTATCCGACTTAAATTGCTCAAAATCAACTGGATTATATTGCGTAGTATAATCAGCTTTCTCTTCACTAGACATAACTAATGGTACTAACATTTTATCAAAATCAATGGCATTTTGAATAATTTGCTTTGCTGATCCTTCACTCTCACCATATGCAGTTAAAACTTGTTCACTCATTTTTTGCAAAACAGGGATTAATGCTTTTTCACTGGGTGTCCCATAATATTGCTTATCTGGTAAAAATAAAGCAGGTGCACCAACATACAGTAAATTATGTGCTGTATCCTTCATATTTGGCGAAACCCAAAAAGTTAACGCAAAACTTCCGTCAAGGACAAGCTGCTTGATGTTAGTTCTAATATCATCTAAATCCTTTAAATTTTTATAAAATTTATATTTTGAAAGAGCTGGATTAATTCCCTCTTGGTTCCTTCGATCATAATCATGAGCTAACTGATAAAGCTTAACCGCTTCTTTCAAATAAGGATCAGTAATATCTTCTTGTTCTTGAGTAAATTTAGCTAAATCCTTTTGTAATTTATTGTCAACTTCATCCCTTAAGTCAGAAAAGCCACCAGTACTTGGTCGATCAGCTGGAATTTCAGCTGTTTCCAACCATTTACCATTAACATTTAAATATAAATTATCTTTCAAAGAAGTTTCACCGCTATTTTGAAAATCTCCAGTTCCACCAACAATTTTATTATTTGTTCTCATTTAAATTCTCCTTTTAAAATTATTAAAATAACAATTAATATTAAGTAATTATTTAGGAATTTTCTGACATTTAGTTGCCTCAACCCATTGATTACCTCCTAAATTATACCAAAATACACCATCTGATTTCACTTCACCGAATATTTTCCAATCAGAATTTTGAGCTAAAATTCTACCTGAATAAACTGCTAATTTACCATAGCCTAAATAAAGCCTCGTACCATTTTTTTCTTTTACCCGTGCATTAAAATTCAAAGACTGTAATAATTTATTCGGTTCAAAAACTATATACGCAGCTTGTACCCATTGATTAGTTCCAATACAGTACCATTCTCTTCCATGAGTGTCAAAAGCTGTATATAAAATCATCCATTGTGAACCAGTATCAATATAATCACCGGTAGCCGTGGCTTCATCACCATAATCATCAAAGACGCGAACACCATAATTAGGGACGTAATTAACATAACCTAAACGGTTAATTGGTATTAATTCTGTTTGTTGTAAAGGCGTAAAATTATCCTTATCCTCACTTTGATCATCACTTAAAACTGTAATTTTTCGAGAAAATGAAATAACCTTTTTAGATTTTGAATTTACAATTTCATAATCTATTTGATAAATTCCGGGCTTTTCTATATCTAAAAAGCATTTATCTTTTATAAAGCTATCGTTAGACGTTATTCTCCAATCATTTAAAGAAACCGGCATAATTTCCTGCGAAGAATTTATCGAATCAGCAGATATACCTCTAACCAAACTATAACCATTTTTGCTCGCTTTAATTGTTGGATTAATTAAAAATGTTGGTTGATAATTTAAAAATGGCGCATCATCAAGTTTAATCGATTGTCTATTTATAGAAATTGGTAGTGAAAAAGAAACTTTTTTCCAATTGTTTAAATAAACTAGTACTTGATAATTGAAACCTGTTGTGAATTTCGTTTGCTCTAAATTAGTTTCATCTAATAAGGGAATTATTTTCTTAATCTTAATTTCTTTTTTATTACTTTTTATCTTAATCCTAGTAATCAAACCATTAGGTGAATTAATAAAGTTATTAATTTGAGCTAAATCCTTATTAAAATTGCTCAGATCAATGGTAAAAAGTTTCTTGTCTTCTGAACTAAGCTGATCTCTCAATATAATTGAATGGAAGATTAAATTAATTTTTTGATTTCCTGATTGATAATAAACGTCAATTTTTTCTTGATTATTTTTAATTTCTTCACTTTGATTAGTTTCGGCATTGACTATATTAATTGAATCAGATATTGAACAAAATAAACTGAAAATTAAACTTAGAATTAAGAAAGTTTTTATTTTTTTTCCCATAAGGTTGTCTCCTATTGAAAAGTATTCTACCATATCAAAGGTTTAAAATTTTTTTTGTAATTATAATGACACAAAAATTTGAAAAAAATAATAGTTAAGAGTGGAAACAGGTTACAATATTAATATGATTAAAATAGGAAAATTGGTTCGCAAATTTCATCTCTTTTTTATTTTTATACTGTTAATAGTTACTTTTTCTATTTTCATTCCTGCTTTTTCTTTTTTAAAACATCCAATTGAATGGTTCTTAAAATTTTTTGGTTATTTGGTTCTAATACAATTTATTTATCTTATTCTCCTCTCAGTTTTTGGATTTAAAAAGCCGAAAAGAGATTATCAAATCCAGCCAGATCAAGCTCGTTTTTTAATTTTAATTGCAGCCCATAACGAAGAAGCAGTAATTGGTAATACATTAGAGGATTTAAAAAATCTAGAATATGATCCTAATCTTTATAAAATAGTAGTAGTTAACGACAATTCTACAGATCGCACCGGAGAAATTTGTGATGAACATAAAATTGCACATATCAATACTATTGAAAAAAAATTTCCAAGGGAAGGAGTTGGTAAACCAGGTGGAATTCAATATGCATTACGAGCTCTAGGGTTTAATAAATTATTAAAAAAATATGATCTTTTATTTATTTTGGATGCAGATAATCATGTTGACAAAAATATTCTACGCGAAATTAATTCTCAATGGCTTACTCATGATAAACCGGAAGCAATTCAAACATATTTAGGCGTTAAAAACTGGAATAGCATTCTATCTGCTGGTTATGCAATTAATTATTGGACAACAAATCGTTTTTTTCAATTAGCAAAATCGCGCCTCCATTTACCTGCTTCTATTGGAGGTACTGGTTTTGCTGTTAGAATTGATTGGTTAATTTGGAATGGAGGATTTAAATACAAATCTTTAACTGAAGATCTTGAAATGGAAATTCAAATTGTAGAAGATCATGGTCGAATTTTGTGGAATCATTTTGCCCAAATTTATGATGAAAAACCAGATAAGTTAAAAATCGCCATGGTTCAGCGTTATCGTTGGGCAAAAGGACATTGGTACGTTTGCTTTACTAATTTCTATAAACTCCTAATTCATTTCTTTAAGAGTGGAAATTTTAGCAATATTGATCAAATACTGTATTTATTCAGTATGGGACAAGTTATTGAATACTTCATTTTTTTATTAGCAATTATTTATAATATTTTATTTAACTTAGTAGGTAATCAAGGAAGTTTATTTTTATTTACTAAATTAATAAAAATGATAATTCCCTATAATCGATTCACTATTGTTTTAGGAATCTATCAATTTATTTTACTGCCTTTATTTACTACTATTTTTGATGCACCACAAAAGAAAATATTTACCTTTATTTTTTTAGGCCTGCCATATTATAGTTGGACATATTTATTAGACCAATTCTGGGGTTTACTAAATTGGCGTCAACAAGGTAAATGGATTAGAACACCTCATGATAAAAATGTTGCTATTAATCAAAATGTAAATGAAAGCGAGAAAATTATTATTGAAAATGAGTCCTCAGTCCCCACTTCCCCCCTCCCAAGAAAAGTTAAAAATTATAAAAACTCTTAAATGTTTTAGTTATTTTAATTTATAAATATAATCTTCAGTGATTAACCATAAAAAGCCTTCTATTTTGTATAAATAAAATAAAAATGGATCTGAATATAAAATAAAGAATTCAGATCCATTTTTAACTCTAAAAATTATTTTTAATTACAATAAATTTTAAATTGAATTTTCAAAAATACTCCAATTTTTATAAAAGTAATCTGCTCCAGAATAAACAGCAAAAAATAATGAAATATAAAATACAATTTGCGCAAATGGAATATTCACTGAAGCAAAACCAACATTATTTAAATTCAAAAAAATTATTGAAATCATTTGAGAAAAAGTTTTGATTTTACCCGGCATTGCAGCAGCTACTACTTCACCATGGTCAGCCAATAAGAGGCGCAAACCAGTTACTGCTAATTCTCGCCAAATAATAATTGCTAATGCCCAAGCAGGAATTATTTTATCAACAGCTAAAAAAATAAAGGCTGTTAAAACTAATAATTTATCTGCAAGTGGATCAGCAAACTTACCAAAGTTTGTTACTAAATTATTTTTTCGAGCAATTTGACCATCTAAATAATCTGTAAAAGAAGCAACTATAAAAATAACCGTTGCAATGAGATAAGTTATTTGTATTGAAGTTCCTAATAAAATAATTTTATTAGGAATTGGTAAACATAAAAGAACTGTATAAAAGGGAATGAGAATAATTCGTAAAAGAGTTAATTTATTTGGTAAATTCATCGGATTGAAAACATCTTTCTATTTTTTCACAATGTTAAAAGTTAAATTTGATACCCCAGGTGTTGTAATTGCTGAAAAATCAACTATTTGATCATTAATCGTTACTTTAGAATTAGCTGTAGCTCCTAAAGTCATTGTAATAATTTGAGCTCCATCAGGTAAACTAACCGTAGTACTTTGACCAGCAGACAACAAACCACTGTATAAAGTTGCTCCATCAACAATTACTTTATCCCAAGCATTACTATTAACTGCACTAAGAATTAATTTATTTCCGGAAGCTTTTAATCCCGTAATTTCAAAAGTATAATTTGATCCAGACTGAGATTTTAAAGCAACACTTTGAGTAGGCTCTTTTTCTGATGACTTTGAACTAGAAACACTTTTGCTTTGAGACACCACACTTGACTTACTGCTAGATGCCTTTTTAGAACTAGTGCTTTTACTACTGCGCATTTGAGAAACTGAACTACTTTTAACACTCGTAACTTTTCCTTTTTCCGAAATACCTGAAGGACTAGGATTAGCACGTTTATAAAAAAGCCAAACTATAAAAACAACCAAAATAACTGCTGCAATTACCAAAATTTGTGGTATTAAAGAATGCCAACGATTTTCTGGTTGCTGTCTCGTCAAATAAGAACTCCTATTTTCTGCATTTAAATTACTAGGAGTTTGTTCCTCTTCCTCCTTCACTTGTTTTACTGAGTCGTCAGATTGCTCAGTTTTTTCTACCGTCTTAAAATATGATTCCGTATCTATTCCAACATTTTCGCCATATTGCTTAATAAAAGCACGGACGTAAAATTGTCCTGGTAATTGATCAAAATCACCATTTTCAATAGCAATAAGATATCTTTTTTGAATTCTTGTCTTCTTTTGCAAGTCATCAATCGTCATTCCTTGATCGATACGAGCTTGCCGAAGTACTTTTCCAATATTATCCACAGCTTCTCCAACAATCTATTTTGAATTATTTTAACATATTGCTTATTTAAACACTTAACTTGAAAGAAATAATAATCAATTTTTTAAGAAATTAATTTCCATGTATATCCAAGTTGATAATCAGAAAAAACTTTTGTAGCAGTTTCTTTTACCTGGTCCACCCTTAGCTTCTTAACAAAGTCTAAAGAACTTATTGCATCTTCCAAATTATATTTACCATCATTTTCCCAAGCAGCTATTTCATTAATTGAGTCAAATGATTGAATATACTTTCCAATAAAATTTTTAATTGTAATAGCAAATTTTTCGGTGGACACTAAATGACTTAGTAAAGTCATTTCTGTATTATAAATAACCTCTTTTGGCAATTCTGTCAAACAAGAAAAATAAATTAAAGTAAAATTTTTTTCAACAACAAAATCATAGTAAAAGTCATCATTAATAATACCTTGATTATACATTTTATGAAAGAAATAGCTGCGTTTACCTAACATATTTTCTAAATAAAGAGAAAAAGACAAGGCTTCTTGATAACTTAAATACTGTTGAGGTAAGGACCAACCATAAAAAAGTTTCACTAATTTATGATGAGGAAAATTTAAAATATTAGGCACTTTTTTAAAATAATACTGATCAATATCAAATTTATTTTTGGGAGATTCAATTAAATTAAATTTTTCAACACAGTCTAAAAGTTGCTCCATTGTAATAGGCCCACAAACATATAAAACCATATTCTCAGGTTGATAAAAACTATCATAAACTTCTTGTAATAATTTTGAGCTTATTTGTTTTAAAGATTGAGTAGTGCCTAAAATATCCGTTTCTAAAGGAGTTCCAGGATATAATTGAGCTAAAAGTTTACTATACAATTGAGCTTCAGAATCATCATCAGTGATTTTCATTTCTGATTCAATAATACTAATTTCTTTAAAAATAATCTCAGAAGAAAAATAAGGGTTACAAACTAAATCAAAAAGAAATTCAAGACTCCGTTGAAAATAATTACGATCTCTTTTCAAACATGTATAAAAAAAGTCCGTAGAGTTATAGGTAGTATAAGCATTTACATTAATGCCTAATTGAGAAAAAAGTGAATCAATTTCGTAATCTTTTTTATGAAATAAAAGATGCTCCATTAAATGTGCAGTTCCAGCGGGAATTGAGTTATTTCTAAACTTTATATTACTTGAGCCAAAATGAACAATTAATTGAACATTAAAAACTTTAAAATTTGGTTTCTCAATTAATTTGATAGTTAAACCATTTTTTAATTTTTTTATTGTAAAACGATTTTCTGATGCAAAATTCATTTTAAATTCCCCGATACCACATTTTTATTCCTGGATGAATCTGTTCACAACAAGATATTAAATCCTCAGGAGTAACCATCTGAATTTCTTTGATCAAGTCCTCATTATTTATATAATTAGGAACAATAAATTTCATCTTTTGCTGTTCCAAATCAAACAATCGACCATCATTTTGATAAAGTAATAAGTTTTTTATAGCTTCCTTCGCATTTTTCAAAATATCAGTTTTATACGCATTCTCTTTTATTTTTTTAAAAGTATCTTCAATTTTTTGATCCACTAATTCAAATTGGTTTTCATTAAGTGTGGCATAAACATAAAAACAATTTAAACCAAAACTTAAACTACTATAAACTTCATATGATAATTGACATTTTTCACGAATTTCCTGAAATAAAAATGATTCAGAATCTCCACCAAATATTTGGTTAAAGAGTAACCATGCTCCGTAATGTTCCCCACGATAACGAGCATGTCCATTAAGGTAATATTGCTGTAAAAGAATGCTTTCTTTAAAAGTAGTCCTTTGTTCCTCGATTAAAGCTTGGGAAGGTTTAGTTTCAACGTAGTAAGGATTACTTAAATCCCACCCTACTCGTGGAAAAAAACGGTCTAAAAAGTTTTGAATGACACGATGATTTTCCGAAGTTAAAGTAAAACCATCATAATAAATATTAATACAAGAAGTTTGTAGAAGATGTTGCCAAAGATCATACACTTGGTCTAATTTAACTGAATTTAATTGCGTAAAAGTTCCACTTAAAGGAACATTCATTTGATTTGAAGAAATATAATGAGGTAAAGCTTGATAAAAAATTAAAGTTTGAGGATCAGTTAAATTATCTTTTAAAATATTTTTACAATACTTTTTTTCGTTTTCAAAAAATTCTTGAACCCGATCATTTTGATCAAAAATAATTTCCTGTAAGAAATTAATTAAATCTGAAAAACGATATTGTGAATCTTTTAATAAACGTGGATGAACAAAACTCAATGTAAAAGAAAAATCAGCTGTTGTTCCAAAAAAGTCATAATCAATATCTAAATTTGCCCCGTAATGTTTTTCTAAAAAGTCGATAATTTGCTGATGTAGCTTAAATTTTGTGGAATGCTTTTTTAACAGACCACTAAGTAAATTCAGATCAGCAAAATACTGAGCATTTGTAGGGAAAACTAGATCAACTTGAAAAATAGCCGTATTAAATTTATCTCTTTCGTTAAGATAAAAATTAACGCCTTTTTTAATTCTAATTGTTTGCATGATTACTTATTCTCATTTGCCGACTTTGGCTCCTTCATTAAATTATTATCTGAAAAATTTGATTTCTTTTGGTAAAAATAACTATCAATTTTTGTTAAAAAAACTTCACGAGGCTTAGATCCATTTTTAGGACCAATTAATCCTTCTTGCTCCATTTCATCAATTAGAGAAGCCGCTCGATTGTAACCAATTTTGAAATAACGTTGTAACATAGAGGAACTTGCAGCCTGTTTTTCATAAACAATCTTTAACGCATCCTCAAAAAGTTCATCTTGACTATTATGAGATTCTTTAACTTCATCTATTTCATCAATTGAAACATCAAATTTATTATCATATTTTGGCCTTCCTTGCTTTTTAACAAATTTAATAATAGATTCGACATCATCTGTAGAAATATAAGCACCTTGCAATCTAATAGGATTAGATGCTCCCATTGGATGAAATAACATATCTCCATGACCAATTAATTTTTCTGCACCATTTGCATCTAAAATTGTTCGTGAATCTACACCACTCGACACAGCAAAAGCTATCCGTGATGGTATATTTGCTTTAATCAACCCTGTTATTACGTCTACTGATGGTCGTTGAGTAGCAATAATCATATGAATACCAGCAGCACGAGCCAATTGCGCTAAGCGAATAACTGCTGATTCTACTTTTGCTCCTGCTACCATCATTAAGTCAGACAATTCATCTATTACAATCAAAATATATGGCAAAAAGCCCTGAGCATCATCAGACTTAAGTTTATTTTTATTATATTCATTAATATTACGAGATCCAGTTTCTTTAAATAATTCATAACGTCGATCCATTTCTATAACCGCTTGATTTAAAGCACCTGCTGCTTTTTTAGGATCCGTAACAACTGGAGTTATTAAATGAGGAATATCATTATAAACATTTAATTCAACTTTTTTAGGATCAACCAAAATTAATTGAACCTGATCTGGACGAGCCATCATTAAAACACTAGTCAAAATCTCATTAATTGATACTGATTTTCCAGAACCAGTTGATCCTGCAATTAATAAATGAGGCATTTTAATTAAATTCATCGCTACTATATCACCCTTAATATCTCTGCCTAAAGGAACTTCTAAAATATTTTGAGTATTTTTTATTTGAGAGAACTCTTCCCAAGTATCCCTAAAATAAACTGGGGTTGGATTAGAGTTGGGAACTTCTATCCCAATTCGCGATTTTCCTGGAATAGGTGCTTCAATCCGAATATCGGGATTAGCTAAAGCCAAAGCTAAATTATCACTTAAGCCTAAAATACGACTAATTTTTACACCGTGAGGTGGTTCGATTTCGATTTGGGTAACTGAACTGCCAATACTTGCTCCAGTAACTTGAACTGCTATTTTAAATTCAGCAAAAGTGTCAACAATTTTTTCTTCTTTGTCTCTAAGTTCTTCTTTAGTTAAACCTCCTTTAATTGATTTTGTGGGACTTAACTGTTTAATTGAAGGCAATTGATAATTAGAGTAATGAGAATTAATGGTTTTAGAATAAATTTCCTCTAAATTCTGTTCCTCATTATCTATTGATGAGGTTGATTTAGATAAATTTTGTTTAGAAGGTAATTGCATTAAAGTATTGGCTAATGGATCAGGAGATATATCAGATTCAGTATTTTTAGAAGAAGTACTTTTTACTTTTTTATCTGATGAATTAACTATTGGCGTATGATCAAACAAATCATAAAAAAATTTTCCTAAATCTTGACAAAAATTAACTATTCTTTGAAAAGGAATATCTAGCAAGATAATAGAACCCCAAATTAAAAAAATTATACTGACTAAATATGTACCAATCCATGAAAAAAAATGATAAGATCCGCTATAAATTAAAGCCCCCAACATACCAATAAAGGTCGAATTTTTTAAAGATCCGTGAGAAAAATTATCTTTAATGTGATTAAATGTAATTGATAAAAAATCACTATTAATATGATTTAAAGGAAAAATAATTGCTCCTAAAAATTGCATTATTCCAATGAAAACAAGTAAAGAACCAATTATTTTTTTAAATTTTATCTTTGGAAAATGGCCTTTAATAAATAAATAACTTCCACTTAAAATTAACAATAAATCAAAAATAAAAAAAATATCACCAACAAAAAAACGGGCAATATTAGCCATTAATACTCCAAAAGGGCCACTTATTTTTTGAGTAATACCGAAAATTCCAATTAAAATTAAAATTATTCCGCTAATGTTTACTGCATAGTTTACTTTTTTTTGATTTTTTCTTTTTGTTATTTTTTTGGCCATCTATCCTGTTTATTAATTATCATTTTAATTTGATTATTAAAGGGAATCAGTATTTTCACTTTTTCCAGCTTTTGCAATAAAATTTAAGTTAACCCCGTGATCCAAAACCAGTGTAGTCACTTCATAAGTTAAAGTTTCAATCAATTCAATAATTGGACGTGATAGCTTTTTTATAGCTTCAGAAGGTAATTCACTTTCAATTCCAGAAAAGCCTTCTATCCATACAAGTTGTTTCATTAAACCTGAAATTGCAAAATTTTGTTGTGGAGGAACAAAATCAAAGGGCACTATAACTTCAATAACAGAATCTGTTTCAGGAACTTTAACTGATATATTTTTTTTAATTTCTTCCAAATTTAGCTTATGTAGTTGAACTCCAATTCCACTTGTTTGAGAACTTTTGCGTTGAGAAAGATCATAATGAAAAGCTTGAACAAAAATTGGTTGTCTTTTTAAATGCATAATAATAACCTCGATTTTACTTTAATTTATCATGAGCATAGTGGTGAACTCGTTCAAGACCATCAAAATGATGTTGTCTTAAAACTTCAAATAAAACAATTGCAACGCTATTTGCTAAATTTAAAGCTCTAATTTGATCTGTCATCGGTATTCGGATACATTTTTGAGAATTAGATCGTAGAAATTTTTCAGGTAACCCTTTAGTTTCTCTACCAAACATTAAATAATTATCTTGATCTGTCGGATAATTAACTTCTGTATAAACTTTGCTTGCAAACTTGGTAACTAAAAAAAGATGTGCCTTGCTCGGAAAATTAGTCATAAATTCTTCTAAAGAATCGTGATAAGTAATTTTTACTGATTTCCAATAATCTAACCCCGCTCTTTTTAAATGCTTTTCATCAGTCGAAAAACCCAAAGGACGAATTAAATCTAAGTGAGTTCCTGTTCCAGCACATGTTCGAGCAATATTACCAGTATTAGATGGAATTTCAGGAGCAAATAATACAATATGATTAGTCATTATGAGTTGTTACATCCTTTCCTTCAATTTCTTCATATGCACCACTATGAACTTTATACCAATTAAAGATTCGACTAACTATAATCTTTATTACTGCGTAAATGGGAATTCCAAAAATAACTCCAAATAACCCTAATAAATTACCAGCAGTTAAAAGAACTAAAAGTGTAGTTACCGGGTGCATTTTCATGCTAGCACTCATTACAAGTGGAGAAATTAATTGGCTTTCAATCAACCACTCAATTATAAAAACAATCAGTACTTTTACAACCATTACTGGCGAAACAAAAAAAGCAACGATTATGGTAGGAATTTCAGAAAGCCAAGATCCAAAGAAAGGAATAACATTAAAAATTCCAGCCAAAATTCCTAAAAGCAGACCGTATTTTAAGCCAATAATTGTATAGCCAATTATAAAAATAATAGCGACAAAAAAAGCAACAGTCAGTTGTCCACGAATGTAAAGAGATACCTGTTGATTGATATCTTCCAAAATTTTAATGGCACCTAATCGATATTTAACTGGAATTATATTTCCAACAGATCTTTTTAACTTAGGACCATCTTTTAACATAAAGAAAAGAATAAAGGGAACCGTAACTATATTTACTAGTGCTGAAGCTATTTTACCTAAAATACCTGTTAAATTTCTTAAAACTTCTTGAACTAAATGAGCTATTTGTGAAGAAGATGATTTAAAGTAATTACCCAAATACTGATAAACATTATCTGATATTCCTTTTACCATGTGAGAATCAAATCTATTGGTAACCCAGTTAGCAAAAATTTGATAATAATGTGGAATACTTGAACCTAAAGCTACTACTTGACTCACAATCATTGGTATTATATAAAAAATTAAAAACAATAAAATTAAGAATATAATAATAAATAGTGCAACAATAGTAATTACTTTTTTAATGTGAAATTTTTTTTGAAAAAATTCAACTATTGGATTAAGTAAGTAAAAAAGTAATCCAGAAATTAAAACTGGGACAAAAATGGCCAAAATAAATTGGCGAATAGGATTAAATATCCCTCGTACCTGAATTAATAGGAAAATCGCAATTAAAAATAAAATTACATTAATTAAGATAATGGTAAATTTATTATTTAAAAAGCGACGATAAAACCATGATTTCTTTTGTTGGTTTATTGAATTTAACTTTTGGGAAGGTATTTTATTCATTATTAAAAGTAATAATATTACCAACCTGAAATTCTTCAGGTTTTAAATTACCGTCTAAATAAACTGCACTAGCTAAATGACCATTTTGCTTGCCAAAAAACAAATTAATATGACAAATTGTTCTCATATTTTCTTCTACTAACGATCCAACATAATTAACATTTAATAATTGTGATCCAATGAGCACAGTTTGACCAATTTTAAGTTCAAATTTCTGTTGCAGCTCAGGAACGACAAACTTTTGACTCATCGAAACACGAGCAATTTCACCAGTAACGTTATCACCAAATAAAACTACCATTTGGTCATCTTTGTTCAATGCCTGATTACCAATTCTTGTAATTCTAGTTTTAAATTTCAAATTTATTGAAGCTCCTACCAGTTTTTCCTATCTAATTGTAGCAGATTTATTACTCTTCTTAAGATTTATTTACTTCTTTTTGGCTAAACAAATTAATTAAAATATTAATTAAAACTAAAAAAGCACTAGCTAAAAAGATTCCACGATAATCAAAAACACCAGAAATGAATGAACCTATTAGAGGACCAATCATAGCTCCTAAAGACATAAAACTTTGATTATATGCAAATACTCTACTAATATCATCTTGCCTAGTATATCTCGTTAATAAAGAATTAACTGAAGGTAACATTGTAGCATTACTAAAACCAATTAGAAAGCGCATAACTATAAGCATGAAAATCGTAGTAACAAAACTTGTACCCAGTTGAATAAAGAAAGCAACACTAAAACCAAATAAAAGCATTTTTTCCGCACCTATTTGATCACCAATACGACCAAAAATTGGCGCTGTTAAGGCAGTAGCTATCCCAGGTGCTGCAGAAACAATTCCTGCCATTAAAGCAATATTGCCTTTATTACTCATTAATTGCTTTACATATAACGAAACGATGGGATTAATTGAAAGATTTATCATTTGAATCACCATTGTAGTAATAAATAAGCTAATTATTAACTTGCGATTAGCCATTTTAGCTAAAAATTCTTTACCCGAGGTTAATTCTTCCTTTTTACGTGGTTTAAATTTTTCTTTAATAAAGAAAATCGTAATTAGGAAAACTAAAAATAAGCCTAAACCCGTAATAAAGAAAGTATGACGTAAACTAAATATAGAAGCGAAAACACCACCTAACAATGGTCCTAAAAATCCACCTGCAGTTGACCCAGTAACTATAATTCCTAAAGCTCTTCCAACATTTTCTTTAGGAGTATTTGCTGCAATTAAAGCATTAGCATTACTAACATAACCTCCAAAAAAACCTTGAAAAAGCCTTAAAATAATCATTTCCCAAATATTAGTGGCCATACCCATCAAAGTAAAAGCAATACACATCCCTAAAGCAGCTCTAATTAGCATTACCCTGCGTCCTGACCGATCTGCAAGTTTTCCCCAAAAAGGAGAGGAGATTGCCATAGCAAAAAAAGCGGCTGCATATGCTATTCCACTATAAATTCCTAGGCTACTTTTAGTAAAATGACCCATACCAGCAATGTATAAAGATAAAAATGGAGTCACCTCACTTAAGCTCATTGAAACAATAAATACACCAATGGTTAAAACTACTAAATTTCGTTTTGACTGAACATTATCTTTCACATTTTCACTCCTATCTAATAAATTAAATTACAGTCATTAGAATTGGAATAACAATTAACGATATCAAAGTTCCGTAGTTACCGCACTACAACAAAATTACATTAGCATCACATATCAAAAATTCAAAAGTCAATAATCATTCTAATAATTACATAATATAAAAAAATATATTTTAATGTTAATTTGGTAGACAAATAATTTAATAATTATTGTGTAGCATGAATTACTGTTATACTAATTAATCATCTTACAAATAATCAAAAATATTGGTAGCATTAATTTACTTCTCTTTCCGAAAAACTGTATCTATTTATCCTACCACTTTTTGTCATTAATTAATTAAAACAAACAAGATTCAGCTTTTTTAAAGAAAATTTATCATAATAAAAATCCCAAAATTATTTAATTATTGGGATTAATATATAAAATTATTTACTCCATTTTTCTTGGCTTTTAACTGGATTGGTTTTCAAATAATAAACTACTTTTTCTAATTGATCTACTTCTTTTTGTAAAGAGCTTGGTAATTTACGTAGTAACTTATCTTGATGAATATAAGCTTCATATCCAAACACTTGGACATCATTTTTCATTTTTAATAACATCTGCATATAGGAACTTCCTTTAATACCAATATGCTCAAACATTGTTGGCAAAATGTACATTGGAGAAATATTTGGACCGATTCCATTAAAATCTGTTTCCATCATTTTCTTAGCAGCAGAGTTTGCCCACATTACATAAGGGGTGTCAAAATAATTATGGAATCCTTGACTAGAGCGATAATTAAGATTAATTCCTAACATTTTATAAGTACTATTATTTGAACCACCCCAAGGATTGTGATCACCCCAAAAAGCTAACACAACAGGTTCTTTAGATTTATCCAGCCTTTCTACTAACTTTAATAAAGCTTGATTTGTTTCTTTAATCCCAGTTAAATAATTGTTAATAATTGCATAATCTTGCTTATTATACCCTTTTTGCCATTTAACTAAAGGTTTTCCATTAAATGTAGTCGCATAAGGTCCATGGTTTTGGTAAGTTACAGTTTGATTAAACAATTTATGGCCTTTTTTGGTTACTTTTTCAAAATGTTTTAATAAATCAGGAAAAACCTTACTGTCAGGAACAATAAAATTTCCATCAACATTTTTATCATAATAATTTTCTTTATACAAAAAATTATTAAATCCTAAATATAAATCCACATTTTGACGATTATAAAACCAACCATATCCAGGATGAAGTGCTAAGGTGTCATAATCTTGCTCATTAAAATAATCTACAAAAGAGTTCATCCGATGATTAATTGTTTCAATACTCGGGTAACCTGTTAGCATTTTTCTTTCAGTGTCAATTGTACCACCGCCAAAAATTGTCGTCGTCAAGTTTCCCGACATACCCTTTTCTTTAATTTTATTTAAATCAGAATAAACTGATGGATCTATTTGAATATTTGACCATTTACTAAAATCATTATAAGCCTCTAATTGGATAGTAATAAAATTAACTCTTTTATCTTTAGGTATATTCTTATAAGAATACTCCTTTAAAGTTTCTAAAGCTTCTGCTTTGTTGTAACCTTTTGGTTTATCTAAACCACCCTTATTAGTTGTATTCAAAAATGAAAAATAAATTCCGTTTGTGGCATATCGATTAGGAAAACTCCACATATTACCATGAGTTATTTTTTTTATATTAGTATAAAAATTATCGTTTTGATAAACATGAGTTAAAGTAAAAATGCCGGTAAATCCCAAAAATAAAGCAAAAATTATTCGACGAATTTTACCATTATCTACACTTTTTAAAACTTTTGCTATAATTAATGAAAATACTATAAAAATAAAGATTGCTAATATATGTTTATAAGGAAGTAAATAACTGTATCGTGTACCCATATTCTTTGCTTCACTAGCTAAGAATATATCTGAAAATGAAAACGGATAATTACGATATTTAAACATAAAGAAGTTGACGATAGCAATTGCAAGGGGAATAATGCTACCCAAAATCATTGCCCAACCAACATTATCCAATAAAGTCCATGCTATCAGAAAAAGAAGCCATACGGGTAACCAATTGAAAAATAACAATTTAGTATTATTGATAACATCTTGAGCCATTAGTAAATTAAAACGGTTAGTACCGATCATTATTCCAATAATTGTGATAAATAAAGCAGCAACCCCTAAAATTACAATGTCCCGTAAATTAACTAATATAGATTTTAACTGGTAGTTAGCATAATTATGATATAATCTACCGCCTGAATAAATCATTGATTTACGTTTATTAAGTAATTTTCGACCGTAAGCTCGATAAAAATGTGGTGAGATAATCACATGTAGATGAGTGGATATTTCCGCTAAAGTTATATTCAAAGAATTAATTTTGTCAATTGGTTTGCCATTCAGATCAATTGGTAGTCCACTAACTTTAATTTGAGGGCCAACCAATATAGACAGTAATTTCTCTGGAATTCTCCCTATCACTATTTCTGGATTAAAAAAAGGAAGAACACTAGTGTAGTGCGGACTCATTTTCTTCCATGTTTTAACTGACAAAGGACTTTTTAGAATCAAATTCCAAACTTTTTCTTGGTATATTGGCTCAGTATAATATTTAACTAAAAGTAACAAACGCCACCAAAGTATTGGTATTAAAATCCAAAAACGCCAAGGACGGCGTCGTAAATAGAAACCCAATATAGCCATGAATGCATTATTTTTTTTTAACCAGGTTTCAAGATCGATCAATAAATTTACCTCTCTTTTTAAAAATTAACCCCAAAGATTATATGCATTTAATTAAAATTTGCAATAATTTTTGAAACTTGTTCTATTGCATCTTTGATTTTAGAAGAAGCTTTACCTC
This sequence comes from uncultured Lactobacillaceae bacterium, assembly GCA_945273735.1. GTDB lineage: Bacteria > Bacillota > Bacilli > Lactobacillales > Lactobacillaceae > Xylocopilactobacillus. The sequence continues at coordinate 117,387 of CALYPJ010000001.1, read as the reverse complement.
CAGCAACCGCTAATAACATATTGCCTCCACCATGACCATCAAAAATTTGAGCAAATTTATTAATTAATTCTTTTGAATTAAATGTCTTAGTTGCTTTATCTTTAGCAAAAGCAACTAAGAAAGCAGCTTTACCATTTTTATTGCTAGCTAAAATTAAAAGGTCTGAGATTTTTTGATTACGCCATTGGTCAGAAACCTCACGTAATTCTTTTGTACTTAAACCTGGTAAAACGCCTGCAATATAAGAAATATTTCCCACTTTTTGAACATTCTTAAAAAGACTTTGTGCTTCTTTAATAGCTAATTGTTCTTCAATGCTTGCCAACTCTTTTTCAGTTTTCTTAAGATGCTGACTTAAATTTTGTACTTTTTCTATACCATCTGCTACTTTTGAAACACCTATTTCTTTAAGCAAATGGTGAACTTGCTCATCTTGAGTAAGTAAGCTTTCATAAAGACAGTCACCTGTTAAAGCAACAATTCTTCTAACACCGGATCCAATTCCAGTTGATTCAATAATTTTAAACATTCCTATTTCCGATGTATGGTCAACATGATCTCCACCACAAAGTTGAGTAGAATAACTGCCAATCTTTACAACTCGTACAACATTACCGTACTTTTCTGAGAAAAGTGCCACAGCGCCTTGATCAATTGCTTTTTGATAAGACATTTCTTCTTTAGTAACAGGTAAATTAGCAAAAATTTTTTCGTTAACAATTTTTTCAACTTGAATTAATTGTTCATCATTAAGCTTATTATCACTAGTAAAATCAAATCTAAGATAATCAGGTGCAACCAAAGAACCAGCTTGATGGCTACTCTCTCCTAAAACATCCCTCAGAGCCTCATCTAATAAATGAGTAGCGGTATGATTACGTTTGATTCTTTCATTACGAACTGCATCAACTTTTAAATGGTAACTTTCACCAACTTTAATGGTTTCAAATACTTTTAAAAAGTGCATATTTTGGTCATTTGGAGCATGTTTGGTATCTGTGACTTTAGCAATAAGCTTTTGATCTTGATCATAAATCCATCCGGTATCACCAACTTGTCCTCCACGCTCACCGTAAAAAGGTGTTTTATCAAAAATAGCGATTGCTGAACCATCTTTAACAAAATTAGCTTTTTTATTATTACTTAATAAAAGCTCTAACTTACAGCTAGCAACATCCAATTGCGTATACCCTAAATAAACACTTGGTTTTTGGTAATCTAAAAGATTTTTATTTTGACTACCCATAGATACCTGAGTCCCTCGTGCTTTACGAGCCCGCAACTTTTGTTTAGCCATTTCTTGTTTATAACCATTTTGGTCAATTTTAATACCTTGTTCTCCAGCATACTCTGCTGTCAATTCAACAGGAAAGCCATAAGTATCAAACAATTTGAAAACATCTACACCTGAAATAATTTTTTTATTTTGAACCTTTGAAGAATAGATAACCGAATTTAAAAGTTTCAAACCTTCATTTAAAGTGGCCGAAAATTTTGCTTCCTCTTGATTAACAACAGTTTGAATTTTAGACTGATTCTGACTCAATTCAGGATAGTATCCCTTCATATTATTTGCAACTATTGGTACTAAATTTGCTAAAAAGTGTGTTTTAATTCCTAACCGATGACCATTTAGTACTGCTCGGCGTAATAAACGTCTTAAAACATACCCTCTCCCTGAATTTGACGGTATAGCTCCATCACTAATTGCGAAAGTTAATGTACGAACATGATCTGCAATTATTTTAAAAGCACTATCACTTTGTTTAGCATCACCGTACTTCTTTACAGTATATTTTTCAATTTGATGAATGATTGGCAAAAATAAATCTGTTTCATAATTGGTTGGAGCATTTTGAAATACTGAAACTACTCGTTCTAATCCCATCCCAGTATCAATATTTTTGTGTGGCTGTTCAACATAAGAACCGTCTGGTAAATGATTAAACTCAGAAAAAACAATATTCCATATTTCTAAATATCGGGCGTTTTCACCACCTGGATAATTTTCAGGATCATCTTCGCTTACATCATTAAATTCTTGACCTCGATCATAAAAAATTTCAGTATCCGGGCCAGAAGGTCCTCCACCGATATCCCAAAAATTATCATCATTTAAATAAATGTGATCAACTTTTACTCCATTTTTTTCCCACAAGCTACGAGTATCATGATCTTTTGGATAAACCGTAACATATAGTTTTTGAGGATCAAATGCGAACCATTGTTGACTAGTCAAGAGCTCCCAAGCCCAAGAAATTGCTTCTTTTTTGAAATAGTCACCAACTGAAAAGTTTCCTAACATTTCAAAAAAAGTTAAGTGCCGAGCAGTTTTACCAACATTTTCAATGTCATTTGTTCGTATACTTTTTTGTGAACTAGCCATTCGTGGGTTTAATGGAACAATACTACCATCAAAATATTTCTTCATTGTAGCAACTCCAGAGTTAATCCAAAGTAAAGAAGGATCATCTCTAGGAATCAAAGAAGAACTAGGTTCAATCTCATGACCTTTAGACTTAAAAAAATCTAAGAACATTTTTCGGACTTGTGTACTTGTCAAATTTTTCAAAATTTACCTCTTACCTAATCAATTTTTATTCTAATGACTGGACGATATTCCATTTGCCATTGAGAAATGGGTTTTTTAAAATAATCAAAATCCGGAATAAAACCACTATCAAAAAAACTTGCATATTTTAAATATTTAGTCAAAATGCCTTCAGAAAGCACTGGTCCTTCTAAATATCGAAATGGATTATCAGTAATCAAATAGCGATTATCATTTTTTTCAATTTTTAAACCAAAAAGGTTGGGTAGATAAAACAAACGGTCAATATCATGAGGATTTAAACTATCACCCCAAGGAAAGAAGGTTGCTTTAGAACTACCTTTTAAATAATAATATTCATCCGCACTAATAAAATTTACACCTTTTTTAGAAAATTTTTCCATTAGTTGGCCTGGTAACGTTAAGCTTTTTTGCAAGATCATAGCTTCTTTTTCTAATGAATTTTCCATTAACATGAAATGGTTAGTAGATTTATGAGTTTTAAATAATTTATTTAATTCTTGTCCATTTTTATCCAAGTATTTTTGGGGTATAATTTGACGCCCATCATATAAATTATAATAACCTACTGGTATTCCTTCAATTGGAATTGCTTTTATTGATACTAAAAATGGATCAATTCTTTTTTTAACATGGTTATTAATCGTATAATTTTTAGCATACTTAAAAAAATTATTAGCTTCAGCCAATTCTTTTTTTTTATTATGGTTAAAAAGTAGCTGATTCATTTTGACAAAATATTCCCAATTATATGAAGTTTGGAAATGTTCTTTACCGGGAATAAAAATATAGCGTAATCCATCAATAACAACTTGCCAAATTTGATATAATTCATTTTTAAAGCGATGTTCTACTACTTCTAAATTTTGAACTTCGCTTAAAGGACTTACAAAATAGCGAAGAATTTGTTGCAAAACTTTTTTTTGTCGATTCAAATCAAGGCTATTCCAACCATTTGCATTAAGTAGATCCCTTTCTTTTGTCATTTTTTCAGCTTCCTATTAATTTGTCTTTTTTTAAAAGATTTAATGCGCCGTTTATACCCAGGTTTTACTTTCTTCATCCGTTTGGGGATAACCACCATACTTTGCTGTTTTGAATAATAATTTTTTTGACGTTCTTGTCGCTTTTTACGTAATGCAATTTTTTGAAATTGCCCATTAAATAAACGTACTTCCTGAAATTTAATTCCTTTTTCTTGTAATTTTTGAACTTTTTGATCATGTCGACTAATTACCGTAATTGCTAAACCTTTGTTCCCCATTCTAGCAGTTCGACCAACTCGATGAACGAAGTATTCTAAATTATTTGGAATATCGTCATTAATTACTAAAGAAATTCCCGGAATATCAATACCTCTTGCAGCCAAATCAGTAGTAACGACAAAATTAAAGTCTAAGTTAAGTATTCGTTTCATAACTTGATGACGCCTACGACTTGGAAGATCTCCATGCATTTGAGCAACTTTTAAGCCTTTATCATGTAAAAAATGATAAATTTCTTCTACACGTTTTTTAGTGTTAGCAAAAATAAAAACCAAATACTCCGGTTGTCGGGTGATTAAACGGTAAATTAACTCTTCATGACTTAAATTATGTGGATCAATCAAGTAATTAGTTACATTTTTATTAATTATTTGATGTGAATTAGTTTGCTTAATGGTTATTGAACTATGTAAATATTTTTTAATTAATGCTTGTAACTGTTCATTTATTGTCGCCGAAAAAAACATAAATTGAGAATGTATTGGCATGCTTTCCAAAATAAGCTGTAAATCTGAAGCATTACCTAAATCTAAAGTCATATCTGCTTCATCAATAACTAAAGTTACAAAATCAGCCATGTTTGCTTTAATTTCTGAAAGAAGGCTGACAATTCTTCCCGGTGTCCCTACTATTATTTGCGGCTGATTATGACAAACTTTCTTTTGTAATTCTTTTATATCTTTACCACCAATTAAGAGCTGAATCTTGAAGGATTCTGATAAAAAATTATTAATTTCTTGCGACATCTGATAAAGTTGTTCAGCTAATTCCCGACTAGGTAAAACAATTATTGCCTGAATTTTTTTTTTATTTAAATTTAGATTATTAAAGATAGGCAATAAAAAGGCGTGGCTTTTCCCACTACCCGTTTCAGATACACCAATTACGTTTTCTCTTTTTAAAGCGCTTGAAAAAATTTTTTCTTGAACTTTAGTTGGCTTTTTAAAACCTAATTTAGTAATTACAGTTAATAATTCAGGTTTAAATTTAAAATTAGCAAATGAATTTTTATTATTTATAACTTTCTACCGCTCTTTCCAATTCTTTATAAATTTTTTCTAATTCACGTTCATCTTCAGCATCAGCACCCGAAGCCAAATTATGACCTCCACCATGATGTTCTTTAGCAATTTCATTGATTGGAACTTCCTTAGACCTTAGATGTACTCTAAAACTCAAATCACGTTTTTGTACAAAAACGACCCATGCTTTAACATTATTCAAAAGTCCTGGAACTCCAACAATTGTATGGGCTTGATCCATATTTAAACCAAATTCTCTTAATGTGTCTAAGTAAATAATCGCCATTGCTGCACCACTCTTACTAATAGTAAGATGATCTAAAACATATCCTTGTAAACGTCCCTGAGCTAAAGTAATTTCACTTAATCGTTCTGAAATTTTATTGGCATTAAATTTATACGTTAATAAATCAGCAGCTACTTTAAAAGTGTTAGCAGAAGTATTTGAATAAAGAAAACGACCTGTATCTCCAACTAAACCAATATATAAATAACGAGCAGCATCATCGTTAATCTTTAACTGTCCATTTGATTGTTCGACTAAATTCCATAAAACTTCACAGGTACTTGAAGATTTTGGAAAAACGAAATTTAAAAATCCATAATGATCATCATCAGGATGATGATCAATTTTAATTAAACTATGACCTGAATTATAGCGCTGATCATCAATTCTGGGTGTATTTGCTGTATCCGTAACAATAACTAATGCATCTTTAAAATCCTCATCAGTTAATTGATCCATTTTACCTATCCAACTCAAAGAACCATTATTTTTTCCACCAACTTTAATTATTTTTGCTGGAAAAGAAGCATGTAAGATACTTGCTAATCCAAGCTGTGATCCTAGAGCATCAGGATCTGGTGATTGATGACGTAAAACAATGATTTTGTAATGTGCTTTAATCTCTTTAATAATTTGTTCTACTTGGTCATTCATTACTAAACCTTCTTCTATTTATTATCCACGAAAAACCCAAAAATGATGATCTTTAGCTAACAAACTATCTGCTGCTTTCGGTCCCATTGAACCAGCCGGATAAAAGAAATCAGTAGGTATTTGCTGCTTATTCCAACAATCAATTACTTGATCAGTAATCCTCCAAGAAGCACACAATTGATTCCACTGAACAAAATTAGTCTTATCTCCATTCAATACATCATGAAAAAGACGTTGATAAGCTTCAGGCATTTTTTGACGTTCAGTAACATTAAATTCTCGCCTTAAAGAAAATTTTTGCAAATCTTGACGATCACCAATCGCTTTGGATTGATAATTTAACTTAAATCCTGATATAGGATCAACTAAAATTGTCAAAACATTAGGAATATCTGATATTGTCTTGCTTTGATAGATATTGTTTGTGGATTCTTTAAAAACTACATCAATCCTTGTTACCTTCTGCTTAAGACGTTTCCCAGTACGAAAATATATTGGAACTCCCTTTAAAGGGCCGGCAAGTGGACTCAATTTTCCAGCTACATAAGTTTCAATTTGAGAATCAGCAGCTACTCCTTCTTCTTCACGATAACCTTTAAAACCAGAACCAACTGTATATTGACCACGAACAAAATTGTTAGAAATATTTTTATAATCTAATTCTTGAATATTCGATAAAGCTTGAGCTTTACTTCGAACTAAATCTTTTGTCTGTAAACTTGCAGGTTCATCCATAATCAAAAGTGAAATTAACTGAGCAATATGATTTTGAAACATATCTCGCAAAGCACCAGCTTCTTCATAATACCCTGCACGTTGTTCAACTCCTACTCTCTCAGCAAGAGTAATCTGAAAATTACTAATAAATTTTTGATTCCAAATTCCTTTAATTAAGGGATTACTAAAACGCAAAGGCAATATATTTTGAACAATTTCTTTACCTAAATAATGGTCAATTCGATAAATATCATTTTCAGAAAATGCCTTTTGTATCGATCGATTTAATTTCTGAGCACTAGATAAACTATGACCAAAAGGTTTCTCGATTACTAAACGATTGGGATGATTAGAATCTAAAAAATTAGATTTTGCTAAATTTTCAGCTATAGTACCGAAGAAATTAGGTGACATTGCCAAATAATAAATCCAAGCTCCAGTAATTTGCCATTTATCTGCAATAGATTGTGATCGCTTCTTTAAAATTTGAAAATGATTAAGATCCGTCACATCATTTGCTTGATAAAAAAAATGCTTAATAAATTTACGTCTTACATCATCGCCAGCTTTACCAACATTTTTAATTGCCATATATACAATATTTTGGTAATAATCATCTGGCCATTCTCGACGAGAAGTTCCGATTACTGCAAAGTTTGTTTTTAATGATCCACTTAAAAATAATCGAAACAAGGCGGGATATAATTTCCTTTTAGCTAAATCGCCAGAACCACCAAAAATAATAAATAAAGCATTATTTTCTTTTTCCAAAATTGGATCTCATTTCTGATAACTATTTTTCTTGATTTTGTTGATCTATTTTAGGGGTATCTTCATTCTTATCGGCGTTAGACGAAGTAGATATTGATGCTTCTTCTTTGTTTTTTTTAGTCTCTGAAGAAGTATTCTTTACCTCTTGAGTTTCAGCCGTATCCGTATCATCTTTAGTATTTAAATGTTCAGAACTAACATTTTTATTTTCACTAACGATTTGTAAAATTGCTCCTAATTCAAAAGTAAGTAAAATTCCATTAGCATCTAAAACAAAAATCCTTTTTTCTTGATTCACAGAATCAACTTTACCGTGCAACCCACTTCTAATAATCACAGAATCACCCTTCTTAACTTTTGAAAGCTTTTCCTGTTGAGCTGCCATCCTTTTCTTTTGCGGTCGAATGCTAATAAAGTACATTGCGCCAAAAAAAACAACAAACAAAAGTATCATCTGTACCATATTAGCTCCTGCATTACCTTGCTGGGCCATTAAATTTACAATCAAATTATAAACCTCATTTCTTTTTCTAAAATTTAAAAATTTTTAGCGTTCTTTTTATTAAAGCCATATTTTTCAAAGAACTCTTCTCTAAATTCTAACAGATTATTATCGAAAATAGCTTGTCTAATCTGTTGCATTAGATGGGTTAAAAAATACAAATTATGATAACTAATTAATCTAATTCCTAAAATTTCATGATTACTAAACAAACTTCTTAAATATGCTCTTGAATAATTTTGACAAGTATCGCACTTACACTCTGGATCTAAAGGCGTAAAATCTTCTTTGTACAGAGCATTCTTTATAATAATACGTCCTTGGTGAGTCATTGCAGTTCCGTTTCGAGCAATTCGAGTTGGTAGAACACAATCAAAAATATCAACACCTCGAATAACACCATCAATTAAAGAATCAGCTGTTCCAACTCCCATCAAATAACGCGGCTTATTTTCCGGTAATAAAGGTGTAGTATAATTTAAAACTTTATTCATTTCTACCTTTGGCTCACCAACAGATAAACCACCAATGGAATAACCTGCAAAATCTAATGAAACTAAATCTTTAGCACTCTGAATTCTTAAATCACGATAACCTCCGCCTTGAACAATTCCAAATAATCCTTGATCAGGTTTTCCTGTCTTTAGATGTTGATTTAATCCTCTTTCAGCCCAACGACTTGTACGTTCAATTGCTAATTTCATTTGATCATAACTGCTATAAAAAGGTTCAAGCACATCTAAACTCATCATAATATCTGAATCTAAATCATTTTGTATTTGAATTGAAACTTCAGGAGACATGAACATTTGATCACCATTAAGGTGATTATGAAATTTAATTCCTTTTTCGGTAAAATTACGCAAGTCAGCTAAAGAAAAGGCTTGAAAGCCACCAGAATCAGTTAGTATTGGTTGGTCCCAATTCATGAAAGAATGTAGACCACCAGCATGCTTAACTATTTGTTCACCCGGCCTTACCCACATATGATATGTGTTGACTAAAATAATACCTGCTCCAAGCGATTTAAGATCTTGATTCGACATTGATTTAACAGTAGCCTGAGTTCCTACTGGCATAAACATAGGAGTTTGATATGTTCCTCTTGTTGTTTCAATCGTACCTGCCCGAGCTAATGTACGGTCATCTTTTTTTTCTAAATGATATTTAATTGGCCAATTCATCTTTATTTACCCGTCTATTCAATAAACATAGCATCGCCAAAACTAAAAAAGCGATATTTTTGTTTTATTGCATGTTGATAAGCATTTAAAATTTGTTCTCGAGATGCAAATGAAGAAACTAACATCACTAAAGTAGACTTAGGTAAATGAAAATTAGTAATTAAAGCATCCACTGCTTGCCAGTTAAAACCAGGATAAATAAAAATATCAGTATACCCACTTGTTGGCATAATTTTTCCATGATTATTACGTGCAATAGTTTCTAATGTTCTTACCACGGTAGTTCCATTTGCAATGATACGATGGCCTTGTGCTTTAGTTTCATTAATTAATTTTGCAGTTTTTTCATTTAAAATATAATATTCACTATGCATATGATGTTCTTTAACATTATCTGAGTTCACAGGGCGAAAGGTTCCCAAACCAACATGTAAAGTTAAATAGGCTAAATTAACTCCTTTTTTCTGAACCTGCTTTAATAAATCCTTAGTCCAATGTAATCCAGCAGTCGGAGCAGCAGCAGAACCCCAATTTTTTGCATAAACAGTCTGATAACGATCTTTGTTTGTTAATTTTTCCTTAATATAAGGTGGTAACGGCATTTCCCCCAATTGATTTAGAATTTCTAAAAAAATACCTTTATAAGAAAATATAACTAAAAATTCACCTTCTCCAAGTTCTTGAATAACTTGTGCTTTTAATCGACCATCTCCGAAAGAAATCTCAGTTTCTTCATGTAAACGACGAGCCGGTTTAGCTAAAACTTTCCATTGATCTCCCTTCACATTTTTTAAAAGTAAAAGTTCAATGTGACCATGTGTATCTATCTTTTCACCAATTAAACGAGCTGGCATAACTTTCGAATCATTTAAAACAATAGTATCACCGGAATTAAGATAATTCATAATATGATAAAAATGATCATCTTTCAATTGTCCATTTTCTCGATTTAAAACTAATAATCGAGAATCAGAACGCTTTTCAATTGGAGTTTGCGCAATCAACTCTTTTGGTAAATGATAATCATAACTATTAGTTGATAATAAATTAATTTCACTATTCAAAATTTTCTTCTTTCTTAACTTTTTTTAAGTGATCACGGCCACGTTGAGTAATAACTCGACCTGAAGGCGTCCTAGAAATGAACCCTATTTGTAACAAATAGGGTTCATAAATTTCTTCAATAGTTTCACTCTTTTCACCCAAATTAGCCGCAATGGTTCTAATACCAACTGCTCTTCCTTGATAAAGATCAACCATTAATTCCAGAATTTTGCGATCTAAAGCATCTAATCCACACGAATCAACTTGTAATTTTTTGAGAGCTTTATCTGCAATGCTTTGATTAATTTGAGGTATATTCTCCACTTGAGCAAAATCACGAATTCGACGTAAAAGTCGATTTGCAATTCTTGGAGTACCTCTTGAACGTAAAGCAATTTCATGAGCCCCAGCTTCTGAAATATTATACGAAAGAATACGTGCCGAACGTTGAATAATTTCTTGCAATTCATCTGTTTGATAAAAATCTAAATGTTCAGAAATTCCAAAACGATCACGTAAAGGTGGGGTAAGCATACCAGCTCTTGTTGTCGCTCCAACCAATGTAAATGGAGGTACATCTAAATGGACCATACGCGTCCCTTCCTGTCCATTCAAGTTAATATCTAAATAATAATCCTCCATAACACTATATAAAACTTCTTCAACAGCTCGAGGAATACGATGAATTTCATCAATAAATAAAACATCCCCTGGTTCAAGAGAAGAAATTATTGAAACTAAATCACCAGCTTTTTCAATTGCCGGACCACTTGTTGATTTAATATTAGCTTTTAATTCATGAGCAATGATATTGGCTAAAGTCGTCTTACCTAAACCTGGAGGGCCATAAAAGAGAACATGATCCATGGCTTCTTGACGCATTTTAGCAGCTTTGATATAAACTTCTAATTCAGATTTTACTTTAGTTTGACCAATATAAGCTGCCAGAGTTTGTGGACGAATTGAATCATTTACCACTTCTTCAGAAGCATCAACTATCGAACTATTTAATATATCTTTTTGATCTTGATCCATCTTACCTTTCCGTTAAAATGTTTAAACCCTTCTTTAAGTATTCTTGCGTACTTAACTCTTTTTGTTCTTTAAACAGTAACTTAACAACTTTGTTTACTTCTTTTTCAGTATAACCTAAAGCCATTAATGCGTCTTTTGCATCACGTAAATTTTGGTTGATTTCTGGATCCAAAACAACTTGTGTTTGTAAGGAATTAACATTATCTAATTTACCCTTCAAATCTAAAATAATCTGTTGAGCTGTTCGTTTTCCGACTCCAGGAAAACGAGTAAGCATTTTTATATCATTGTTTTCAACAGCCTCACTTAATTTTTTGGCATCTTTAGATGCAACAATTACATGAGCACTTTTAGGACCAATTCCTGAAACTTTTAAAAGTTTTTCAAAAAGTATAAGTTCATTAAAATCACTAAAACCATACAAAATCAATTCAGTATCACTGACTACTAAATGTGTATAAAAGCGTACCGTATCCCCAATTTTAAATTGATACGGATTACCAACTTTTAAACGAAAACCAATTCCATGAACTAAAAGAATCACTCCACTTGGCTCAATTTGATCAATTTGCCCATCTAAAAATGCAAACATTTGTTCTCCTTAATCATAACACTTTTTATTAAATCAAATGAAAACTAGCACCAGCAATAATAATGATAATACCTAAAATAATTCGATACCAACCAAATGCTTTAAAATCATGTCTTTTTAAATAATTAAGTAAAAAAGCTACAGCAAACCATGCAACAATTAATGAGACACTAAACCCAACCAATAAAGTAACCCATTCTAAACCACTCATAATTGCTCCGCGAGCAAAGAATTTAACAAGCTTCAATAAAGTTACACCAAACATAGTTGGAATTGCCAAAAAGAATGAAAATTCTGTAGCAGCAAAACGACTCATACCTAAAACTAATCCTCCCAAAATTGTTGCTCCAGAACGTGAAGTACCAGGAACTAAACTTAACACTTGGAATAAACCAATAGCAAAAGCTAACTGATAATTCATTTGACTTAATTTACGGCGCTTAATTTGACGACCATGGTTCCAATTTTCAAAAATAATAAAAATAACCCCATAAATAATCAAAGTAGTAGCTACTACTTGCCAATTCATTAAGTGTTCATCCATCCAATCATTCAGTAATAAGCCAAATACTACTGAAGGAATTATTCCTACAATTACATAAAACCATAATTGCCAAGTTTGACGTTTCTGAATTACGCTTTTTTTTGATGAAAAAGGATTTAAGCGATGAAAATAAATAAAAATTATTGCAAAAATCGCTCCAAGTTGAATTACATAACTAAACATGGTCCAAAAATTAGCATCAAAAGGGACTGGTTTAACGAGTGGATTAACTTTTGTTGGAATTCTCATTAAATTTTCTGCTAAAACAATATGCCCTGTAGAACTAATGGGTAAAAATTCGGTAAATCCTTCGATTATACCGATTATTACTGCTTGTAAAATATGTAACATTTTTTTCCAGCCTTATTTTATTTTTAGAATTTAATCTATACTTAAACCTAAATCATGTAAATGGGGATCTTGAGTTCGTTTAAACATCCGCGCTAAATCTTGATTTGAAATTTGGACCAATACCGGACGCCCATGAGGACAGTTAAATGGATTTTTACAATTAGCCAAATTAGTAATTAACTTTTTTGCTTCAGCATCAGCTAAAAATTGATGAGCCTTAATTGCCTGTTTGCAGCTAATCATTTTAGCAGTTTTTAAACGAAAATCGCTTAAGCTTAATTTACGATCAGCTAAAACAAAATCAATCATTTCTTTTATAGTATCTTTAACTTGATCAGTTTTAATCCATGAAGGATAACAATCAATAATAAAACTACTTCCACCGAAATCTGCTAACTCTAATCCTAATTGCTTCAATAATCCAGATTTTTCTTTAATTTCAATATAGTCACTTTGTGAGTATTCCAAAACTAGTGGTACTAAAAGTTTTTGTTCATTGTGAGTTTCTTCACCTAGCTTTTGTCGATAGTATTCAAAGTTAATTCTTTCCTGAGCAGCATGTTGATCAATTAAATAAAAACCATCACCAGCATTACCAATTAAATAAGTTCCTTGAACTTGACCAACATATTCAAGCTTAGGAAAACGATTTTTACCAGACTGATTGACAAAAAGATTATTTATTTCTTGTTTCTGCCCAGATGTTGTTTCATTACTTTCAAACGATGGTAACTTTTTCTCTTGAGCATAAAATTGATCCCACTTTTGAATCTGAATCTGATTCTGAGGAGTTACTAACGGAATATCGCCAAATTCAGTAAGTTCAGGTGTACTAACTTCAAACTTGACTTTAGGTTCAGAAGATTTCAAAGATTCTTCTTCAACTTTACTAGTATGTGAAACTTTTTGCTGCGTAAAGTAATTAACAGTTTCATGGCTTAATGATTCAAAATGCTGCTGCATTTCCACTGCCGGATCAATTATGTCCCTGTAATCTTTCTCTTGCGTTTTAACTTCAGGAATCAAATCAAGTTTAGCTAGACTGCTACTAACAGTTTTTTCAATTAAATTACCTAATTGATTTATTTTAGAAATTTTTAATTGTTGTTTAGCGGGATGAATATTTACATCAATTAATTGGGGATCTAGCTTGATTAAAATTATTGCAGTTGGAAATCGCTCAACCATTAGCTTAGTCTGATAACCTTCTAATAAATAACGTGTTAATTCAAGGCTTTTAACAGCACGTCCATTTACACTAAAATTGATATTTCGCCGATTAGCTCGAGTATAACTCGGCATAGAAATCAACCCATTAATCAAAAAATCATCATCTTTCCCCGAAATCTCTATTAGATTTCGGGAAACTTCGATTCCATAAATTCCTGCAACCGTTTGCCGAAAATTATTTTTCCCAGCCGTACGTAAAATTTCCTTACCATTTGCATACAGGCTGAAAGAAATACTGGGTTGACTCATGGCAATTCGCTGAACAATTTCTGTAATATGACGTAATTCTGTGGAAATAGTTTTTAGATATTTTAACCGAACCGGAGTATTAAAAAACAGATCACTAATTGTAACTGATGTCCCTTGATTTTTACTTATATCTTTTTCGACTGTGATCTGCCCACCAGCGCCAGAAATTAGCTTACCTAAAGAACCAGCTGTTTGAGATTCTATCTTAAATTTTGATACCTCAGTAATACTAGCTAACGCCTCACCGCGAAAACCCATTGTACGCAATTTAAAAATATCACTAGCACGTGATACCTTACTAGTAGAATGTGCTTTAATTGCTAGTGCCATTTCATCAGATGGAATGCCAATACCATCATCTATTACTTTAATTTCCTCAACGCCTGCATGTTTAACATAAATACGGATGTCATGTGCTTGCGCATCTATCGCATTTTCAATCAATTCTTTTACTACTGAAGCCGGACGTTCTATAACTTCCCCAGCAGCAATTACATTAATCATCTTATCAGATAAAATGTGAATTTTATTCATCATTTAATTGATTTACCTCTTTTTGCCAATTAGCAATCATATTTAAAGCTTCTAATGGAGTTAAAGAATTAAGGTCAATTTTCTGTATATTCTGGGCTAATTTCTTCAAGGAGATCAATTCTTCATAATTATTGTTCTCCTCCGAATAAAATAAATTTTCCTGACTATAATTAGAATTTGCCATTGGATTAATCGCAACTGCTTTTTCAAATTCCTTTAAATAATGAAAAGCATCTTTAATCACCTTAGAAGGTAATCCTGCTAGTTGAGCCACATGAACTCCGTATGAACGGTCAGAAGGGCCATCCATCATTTGATGAATAAAGATCAATTTTCCTTTTTTTAAAACTGCACCAACATGTTTATTATTTAAATTTTTCATTTGAGAGGCTAATTGAGTTAATTCATGGTAGTGCGTAGAAAAAAGAGTCTTAGCATGCACTTGTTCGCTAATATACTTAATAATTGACATTGCAATGGCCATTCCATCATAGGTAGCAGTGCCTCGACCAATTTCATCCATTAAAATCAAGCTATTTTTAGTGGATTCTTGTAATGCTCGGTTAGCTTCCTTCATTTCTATCATAAATGTACTTTCACCAGTAAGTAAATTATCACTAGCACCAATTCTAGTAAAAATTTGATCAAAAAGTGGTAATTTAGCTTTTTTAGCTGGTACAAAACTACCGATTTGGGTCATAATCACAATTAATGCCAATTGCCTTAAATAAGTACTTTTACCAGACATATTAGGACCTGTAATAATCGTAATTTCATTATCAGGAGGCATAATAACATCATTTGGTACAAAATCTGACAATTTATTGGATTGCTCCACCACTGGATGACGTGATTGAATTAAATCAATATCACGTTCAGTAGTAAGCTCAGGACAAACATAATCATTTTTTTCAGCATTTTCGGCAAAATTATTCAAAACATCAAGTTTTGCAACTTGGCTAGCTAATTTCTGAATTTCAAAAAGATGTTCCTTAACTTGATCACGTATATTATTAAAAATTTCGTATTCTAATTTTGCTGAATTATCACGGGCATTTAAAATTAAATTTTCTTGTTCCTTTAATTCTGGTGTAATATAACGCTCAGCGTTAGCTAAAGTTTGTTTACGCTGATAATTATTTGGAACCTTATTTTGATTCACTTTAGAAACTTCAATATAATATCCAAAAACGCGATTATATCCCACTTTCAGATTATTAATTCCCGTACGTTGTTTTTCTTGCGCTTCCATTCGCGCAATCCATTGTCTTCCACCATTAAGACTTTCTCGATATTTGTCTAATTGATCATTATAATTATCACAAATAATATCCCCTTCAGTAATTAAAATTGGTGCATTTTCTTTAATAGCATTATTGATAGTTTGAGATATTTCGTTTAAAGGATTCAGCTCTTGTCCGTAATCTTGTAATTTTGATGAATTTGCTAATTTTAAAGTTTCCTTTATCACTGGGATTTCTTGTAAGGCTTTTTTAAGCATAGTCATTTCACGTGCATTAATATTACCAAAAGCAATTTTAGAACTTAGGTGTTCTAAATCATAAACTTTTTTTAAAGAGTTTTTTAAATCATGACGTATTACATATTCATCTAAAAGAGCTGATACTAATTTTTGCCGATAAATAATTTCTACTTGATCCATTAATGGACGTTCAATCCAATTTCGAAGCATCCGAGAACCCATTGTAGTTGAAGTATGATCCAAAGCCCAAAATAAAGATCCATATTTCTTTCCTTCACGTAAAGAATGAGTTAACTCCAAATTTTGTTTAGACGAGTAATCTATAAGTAAAAATTCCTGAGGCTTATAATATTGCGGATCACTTAAATTAGAAAGTGAACGCATTTGCGTTGATTTAATATAATTCATCAACAAATCTAATGAAGCCGCTGCCACATTTTTATTAGAATTATAATCTGAAATTGGTGAAATGGTAACTTGATATTGCTGTAATTGCTTTTCTAATCTAGAAAAATCCTTTTGATTAACAACAACTTCTTTTGAATTTAATCCTAAAATCTCAAAAATTGCAGCATTTAGATTATTAAATTGAGCATATTTAACTTCTCCTGTTGCTAAATCAGCATAAGCTAACCCGCACTCAGGGTTTCCAATTATTAAAGCGGACAAATAATTATTTTCACTTAAATCTTCTTCATTAGAAAAAGTACCGGGAGTAACTACTCGTGTAACTTGCCGTTTAACTGTTGGTCCAGTGGATAGTTTCGGATCTTCCATTTGATCACAAATAGCAACTTTATAACCCATCTCAGTTAATTGAGCTAAATACTTATCAATTGCGTGATGTGGAACTCCACACATTGGAATTTGATCATCAGCACTTTTAGAACGCGAAGTTAAAGTTAATTCTAAAATTTGAGATCCTTTGACGGCATCATCATAAAACATCTCATAAAAATCTCCAACACGAAAAAATAAAAATTCATTCGAATACTTTTTCTTCATTTCTCGATATTGTCTCATCATGGGACTATCTGAGACTTTTTGCGGCATTATCATTCCTCGAATCTAAATACTAATTAAGCTACATTATAACCGAAAAAATAACTTAGATTTAGTTTATTCCAGTTTATCCTGACAAAAAAAGGTCATTTAAAACTATAAAACTACTTCTAAGTTATTTTTTTATAGTAAAAAACAAACTAACTATAATTAGTTAATTTGTTTCTTGTTAAAGATTAATATACTTTTTCACCAGCTGAATATTATCTTCATTAGTAACACTTTCAGTAACAGCTTTTTCAGCTAATTCTTTAACTTTACTTGAATCAATTTTCTTCATCAATGAGCGAATCTTTAAAATTGAAGTTGCAGACATTGAATATTCATCCAAACCTAATCCAATTAAGATACAATCCATAATCGGATCACCTGCTGCTTCACCACACATACCAACCCATTTTCCTTCATTGTGAGCTGAATCAATAATATTTTTAACTAAACGTAAAATTGCTGGATTATATGGTTGATATAAATATGAAACTCGATCATTTCCTCGATCAGCTGCCATTGAATATTGAATCAAATCATTAGTCCCGATACTGAAGAAATCAGCAATTTTTGCAAATTTATCAGCTAAAACTGCTGCCGCGGGAATTTCCATCATCATACCCACTTCAATTTCATCGCTAACCGGAGTCCCAGCGGCTTTTAATTTATCATACTCGTCTTGATAAATAGCTCTTGCCTTCTTAAACTCATTGACCGTAGCAATCATTGGAAACATAATCCCTAATTTGCCATAATACGATGCACGAATTAAAGCTCGCAACTGAGTTCTAAAAATGTCTTCACGATCTAAGCTAATTCTAATTGCTCGATAACCTAAAAATGGATTCTGTTCTTCTGGTAATGGTAAGTACGGTAAATGTTTATCTCCACCTATATCCATTGTCCTTACAACAACTTGTTTACCATCCATTGATTCTAAAACTTCACGATAGGCTTTAAATTGATCTTCTTCAGTTGGTAATTCAGCGGAATCCATATATAAAAATTCAGTTCGATATAAACCAATTGCTTCCGCGCCATTTTCCTTAACACCAGTTAAATCCTTAGGTGTGCCAATATTAGCTGCTAGAATAAAATGTTTACCATCAGCTGTTATCGTAGATTCATTTTTTAATTTTGACCATTCATCTTTTTGAATAGCAAAATCTTTACCAGCTTGCTCAAATTCAGCAACCTCTTCGGAAGTAGGATCAATAACTACATCTCCAGTAATCCCATTAACTGCAATTTTAACATCACCTTTAGTTTGAGTGACTTTAGTTGCTGTATCAGTACCAACTACAGCTGGAATTTCCAAAGAACGAGCCATAATAGCTGAATGAGCCGTACGACCACCAACATCAGTTACAAATGCCTTGACATATTTACGATTAAGTTGAGCAGTATCACTAGGAGATAAGTCTTCAGCAACAATAACTACTTCTTCATTAATCATTGTTGGATCTGGTAAAGTTACTTTTAATAAATGACTCATTACTCGTTTAGTAACATCCCTAATATCAGCAGCCCGTTCCTTCATATAATCGTTATCTTTCATTGCTTCAAAGGTGGCAATGAAATTATTAGAAATATTAGAAAGAGCAGCTTCAGCGTTTTCTTTTTGATCCTCAATTTCTTGCTTGATTGCTCCAATAAAGTCAGGATCATTTAAAATCATAATATGTGCTTCGAATACTTGAGCTTCATCGGATCCAAGTGTTTTTTCAGCATGATTCTTTATTTTTTCTAATTCATTTTGGGATTGCTTTAAAGCTTCATCAAGACGACTTTGTTCTTTTTTATAATCATCAACTGATTTTTTAGTAAAACTAAGATCGGGTTGTACAAGTAAGTATGCTTTGGCAACTGCTACGCCATCGCTAGCAGCAATCCCCTTAAGATGTTCACTCACTATTCTGATAATCCCTCTTTAGTCATAGTTTCAGTAATTGATTTCATTGCTTCATCCGCATCATCACCTTCAGCAGAAATGGTAACATCAGCACCTTGGCCAACACCAAGTGACATTACACCCATAATTGATTTCAAATTAACTGATTTACCTTTATACTCTAATTTAATATCAGCTTTAAAATTACTAGCAGTTTGAACTAAAATTGTTGCAGGACGTGCATGAATACCTGTTTCTGCAATAATATGAAAATCTTTCGATGCCATTTTTTATATACTCCTTTTAATTTACAAATTTACGTTTAGGGTTTAACCCCCTACAATGGAAAAGGGTACCATTTTTTTCTAAAATAAACAATAGTAAAAAGTTGACTTAAAAGCGAAGAAGTCATGAATTAAACTTCTCAATCTTGCCCTAAATTGGCACTTTTATTTTTTAGGTACATAATGATAAATTATATTGCCCCCTTTTAAAGCTTTACCAACAATTTCACCATGATGAGGATTAGCTAACCAAGCCTGATGAAAAGGCAAAAATTGATCATGTTTAATTAAAATTTCTTTTTGCGGATCTGCTAATAATTCATTAATTAATTTTTGATAATCTTTCAAAAATTATGCCTCATTTCTAATTAGAATTAAACAAATTTAATTACCTTTTTTGATATAATACTCAATATTATTATATAATGGGAGTCCAAAATGCTATAACAATTTTTAAAATTAATTATTTAGTATTTGAAAGTTATAGATAGTTAATAATTTGTTAACTTTTTTTGCTAAAAAGCCTATATTTTTCTTCAAAAAAAGCTTTTTTTTTTTAATATAAGTTATATACTAGTAATGTCAAGAAAGGTCAAACTTTTTTGATCTCTTATGAAAGGAGTCGCAATTGAATATGATTTGTCAAAATTGTAAGCAACGACCCGCGACAATTCATCTTTTTGCCAATGAAAATGGTCAAAAGAAGGAATTAGACCTTTGCCAAATTTGCTATCAGCAACTTAAAGAACAGCAAATTCGAGATACGGCAAATAATAGAAGTTTTGATCCTAATAATATTTTAGAAAACTTTTTTAAAGAAGCGGCAACTAATTCTAATATACAAGAACCCAGTGGAATGGAGAATAATACTACCGCTGCCCAAGGAACTAACACTAACAACAATCAGTTAAGCAGTTTTTTGGGAAAATTTGGTGTGGATTTAACTGAACAAGCTCGTAATGGCAAAATTGATCCTGTTATTGGTCGTGATCAGGAAATCTCTCGTGTCATTGAAATTTTGAATCGAAGAACGAAGAATAATCCTGTTTTAATTGGAGAAGCTGGTGTAGGAAAAACTGCTGTAGTTGAAGGATTAGCAGAAAGAATTGCTGAAGGTAAAGTACCACAAAAATTGCAAAATCGACGTATTGTTCGTTTAGATGTAGTTTCTTTGGTGCAAGGTACTGGCATTCGGGGGCAGTTTGAACAACGAATGCAACAATTAATTGATGAACTTAACCGTAATCGTTCTATTATTTTATTCATTGATGAAATTCATGAAATAGTTGGAGCCGGAAATGCTGAAGGAGGAATGGATGCTGGCAATGTTTTAAAACCAGCTTTATCCAGAGGAGATTTACAGATTGTCGGTGCAACTACATCAAATGAATATAGAACAATCGAAAAAGATTCAGCTTTAGCTCGTCGATTACAAGCAGTTAAAGTAAATGAACCTAGCGTTGAAGAATCTATCAAGATCCTAGAAGGGTTACAAAAAAGATACGAAGATTATCATCATGTTCATTATACTCATGAAGCAATTAAAGCAGCAGTTACTTTATCGAATCGTTACATTCAGGATCGATTTTTGCCAGATAAAGCAATAGATTTAATGGATGAAAGTGGCTCCCAAAAAAATTTATTAATTGACGTTATCGATCCTCAAGTTATTGAAAATCAAATTAAAGAAGTGGAAGATAAAAAGAGTCAAGCTTTACATGAGGAAGATTATGAAAAAGCGGCTTATTATCGTGATCAAGAAAATAAACTTAAAAAAGCTCAAAAATCTGATACTGATAAATTACAGCAACGCCCAGAAATAACTGAAAAAGATATTGAAAAAATTGTTGAGCGAATGACAAATATACCAGTAGGTGATCTTCAAACAAAAGAGCAACAACAACTAAAAGATTTAGCTTCTGATCTTAAGAAAAATATAATTGGTCAGGATGAGGCCGTTGATAAAGTTGCTCGAGCTATTCGCCGTAACCGTATTGGCTTTAATAAGAATGGGCGTCCTATTGGCTCTTTCCTTTTTGTTGGACCAACCGGAGTTGGAAAAACTGAATTAGCTAGACAACTTGCTAAAGCATTATTTGGAACCACCGAATCAATGATTCGTTTTGATATGTCCGAATATATGGAGAAATTTTCAGTATCAAAATTAATTGGCTCACCTCCAGGATATGTTGGATATGAAGAAGCTGGCCAATTAACTGAACAAGTACGACGTAATCCATATAGTTTAATTTTATTAGATGAAGTTGAAAAAGCCCATCCTGATGTTCTCAATATGTTTTTACAAATTTTAGACGATGGTAGGTTAACTGATTCTCAAGGGCGAACTGTTAGTTTTAAAGATACAATCATTATTATGACTTCTAATGCAGGTCAAGGTATTGCTGAAGCAAGTGTGGGATTTGGAGCAACAAAATCTGGAACTACCCATTCGATTTTAACTCAACTTTCTGATTACTTTAAACCAGAATTTTTAAATCGCTTTGATGACATTGTTGAATTCAAGAGTTTAAGTAAAAAAGATTTACTAAAAATTGTTGATTTAATGCTAACTCAGACTAATGCTGAAATTAATACGCATGGTATTTCAATTCATGTAACCGATCCTGCAAAAGAAAAAATTGTCGACCTTGGTTACAATCCAAAAATGGGAGCACGTCCTCTAAGACGGGTCATTCAAGAACAGATTGAAGATAAAGTCGCTGATTTTTATTTAGATCATCCTCAAAATACCGAAATTGAAGTAAGAGTAAATAACGGTAACATTGTAGTTAATACAATAAATAAAACTGAAAGTAGCAAAAAAACAAAAAATTAGAAAATGTTGTTGGAGAACTCGATCATGAAACTAATAAATACAACCAATTCCTATTCTCAATTAGTGGAGAGCCAACTACTTAATACTGATGCTAAGTTAATTAAAGTTTATTCTTTAGGCCGTACAATGGTAGTTTATACCGAACGGCCACAAATTATTGAAATAGTCTTAGAAAACAAAGGTCGTAATGTTCAAGGATCAGAAATTATTCAAGTTATTAATGAACTTTTGAATGAGAAATCACGAGAAAATTATACTATTGTAAAAAGCAAGGGATTGGTTGAAATATCAGCTCAGATTTAATTCTTCAACCAACTCTTTTAAAATAAAAAAGATAAAAATCATAAAGATTTTTATCTTTTTTTTTAATATTTATTGGTTAAAGTTTTTTAATTAATTTAATTTTCGGATGTTTATCTTGATACCAACTTAAAGCAAAATTATTTTCAAATAGGAAAAGATAATCATTATGAATATCTTGTACTAACAGATTACGGCTTGAAGAGTCATATTCTTCTGCTTTAGACCCATCTAACCACCGAGCGATTCTTTTACCCATAGGAATTAATTCTACTTCACTATTATATTCATTAATCATTCGGAAAGTAAAAACTTCAAATTGCAGCTGACCAACTGCACCTAAAATATAATCACCGGTAGAAACCTCTTTAAATAATTGCACCGATCCTTCAGAAACTAATTGATTGACTCCTTTGTGATAAGATTTTTGTTTCATTACATTTTTAGCACGTACACGACAAAACAATTCAGGAGTAAACGTAGGTAATGGTGGATAGACTAGTTCTTTTTTGCCAGTATGAATTGTATCGCCAATTTGATAATTTCCATTATCAAATAAGCCAATAATATCACCGGCAATTGCAGCTTCAACTTGATCATTACTACCTGTTTGATTTATCGTTGATGAATTTAATTTTAAAAATTTACCACTACGTTCATTTTTAACTTCAATACCTTTAGTAAATTCACCTGAACAGATTCTAATAAATGCAATTCGATCGCGGTGATGTGGATTCATATTAGCTTGAATTTTAAAAACAAATGCTGAAAATTCAGAATCATTAGGATCTATATTTTGTTTAGCAAGATCTTGATGCACTGATGGACTAGGAGCCAATTGTATAAATTCATCTAAAAATGTTTTTACACCAAAATTAGTCAAAGCTGACCCAAAAAAAATTGGAGTCTGCTCACCTACTGCTACTTTAGCAGAATCAAACTTATTACCCGCCTCTTTTAATAAACTTACATCTGCAAAAGCTTCTTGATAAATAGCTTCTTTAAAACGTTGATCATTTTTTGCTTTAGTTAAAGGTACCATTTCAATCTTGTTTTGCGGTAAATTTAATTCCAAACGATTTTTTGTAATATTATAAATTCCTCGAAAATTTTTACCCATACCAATAGGCCAATTCATTGGGTAACCCTCAATCCCCAGGGTATTTTCAATTTCATCAACTAAGTCCATTGGTTCTTTACCTTCACGATCAAGTTTGTTTATGAAGGTAAATAAAGGAATTCCACGCTCTTTAGTTACTTTGAATAGTTTTTTAGTTTGTGCTTCAATTCCTTTAGCTGCATCAATTACCATAACTGCTGAATCAACTGCTGAAAGTGTTCGATAAGTATCCTCCGAAAAGTCTTCATGTCCCGGTGTATCCAATAAATTTATTTTACAACCACAATAATTAAACTCTAATACAGTACTTGTAACCGAAATCCCACGCTTTTTTTCAATTTCCATCCAATCTGATTGAGCAAATTTTCCTGTTTTTTTCCCTTTAACGGTTCCAGCAGTCCTAATTACATTACCTGCTAATAAAAATTGTTCTGTAATCGTTGTTTTCCCGGCATCAGGATGGGAAATTATCGCAAAAGTACGTCTCTTCTTAACTTCATTATTTAAATTTTTTTTAATTTTCATATCTCTTTTCTATATTTATATTCTTATATTTCTTTTTTAGAAGATGTTTTTTCAACTTGCAAATTAATTAACCGTGAACCATTAACCCATCCTGTAGTTATTTTTAGATTATCTTCGGTAACTGTTAAATGTTGAGCATTACGCGGAATACGCCCCAACTTTTTAATGATATAGCCCGCAATAGTATCAACTTCATCATCAGAAAAATTAACTTTAAAAAGTTCATTAAAATCATCCAATGGCATAATTCCTTTGACTAAATAATGATTTTTATCAATTTGTCGATAAACCGCATCGGCTGAATCAGTCTCATCATTAATTTCTCCAACAATTTCTTCTACTAAGTCTTCAATTGTTAAAATACCGGTGACTCCACCGTATTCATCCAATAAAATAGCCATTTGTTGCCGAGCCTCTCGTAACTTATTTAAAAGTTTATCTATTCTAATAGTTTCTGGTGCAAAATATGGCTTAATCATCAATTTAGCAATGTCTAAATTGTTAAAACCATTTTGAAATCCATAATCTAATAATGATCTCACGGTAATAATTCCTACAATATCATCTCGATTATTTTGATAAACTGGTACTCTTGAATAAATTTTATGAACAATTAAATCTACATTTTTTCTTGGTTCATCTAACAAATTTATCATAAAAGTATCTGTACGAGGAGTCATAATTTCTCGCGCCATTTTAGATTGAAGGCTAAAAACTCCTTCCATCATATTAAATTCATCAGAAGCCAAAGTACCACTTTGACGACCACTTTCTATTAGATTTATCATTTCTTCACGAGTTAAAACTTCATTTTCTTTTTTATTATATTGTCCAGTAATTTTTAATAAGGCATTAGTTGTAGCAGATAGCAACCATACAAAAGGTCTAAAAATATGGCCAACAAAAGAAATAGGCAGTACAAATGCTCTAGCTACCCCTTCAGTATTTCGAACTGCTAATTGTTTAGGATACAGCTCTCCAAAAACTAAACTAAAAAATGATAAAAGTAATGTAACAATTATGATAGAAGCTTCATGAGCCCAACTAACGTTACCAAAAATTACTTGAACATATTCTGCTAATCCAGTAGCAGCACTAGCTGAAGAAAGAAAGCCAGCAAAAGTAATCCCCACTTGAATAATTGCTAAAAAATCACTGGAATCATCAACAATTTTCAGCAAAGCTTTTGTTTTCTTATCTTGAGGGCCTGAAGCTAGTTTAGCTTTATTAACTGATACTACTGCTAACTCCGCCGCCGAAAAGATTGCATTAATAATTGTTAAAACTAAAATTAAAATTAACTGTCCGATTATGGCTTCAGTAGAAGCTTTCATTTAAACTCCTTGATTTTTTTTAAAAAGTGATAGTTGCCGAGAACCCTTTTTGAAATTGGTCTTTTTAAAGGTATGGTAAACATAAGTAACCAAAGTTTTTAGAATTCCGTAAGTCGGAACAACTAAAACGGTACCCATAAAGCCAAACAAATTACTTGCAACATACAATAACAAGATAATGGTTAAAGGATGAATTTTGAGGTTACGAGCAATTAGATGAGGATAAACAAAATTTCCATCAATTTGAGAAACGATAATAACTACTAATATTACTGCTAATACTTCTTTAAAAGAAATAGTCATCGCAATAAGCAAGGCAGGAATAATTGCTAACATAGATCCAATATAAGGAACTAAAGTAAAAATTCCAGCAATAAATCCAAGTAAAAAAGTGTATGGCATTCTAATTATTGAATATCCAATAAAAATAGCAACACCAACAAACAAGCCTTCCATCAATTGTCCATATAAATATAATTGAATTGTGTTTCCCATTTTATAAAGTAAATCACTAATATATTTACGAATTGATTTAGGAAAAATACGAGTCACGCTACCAACAAACTTATTTCCGTCAATTAAGAAATAAACTAAAATTACAGGTATCGAAAAAATTGTAAACATTACCCCGCCAATATTAGTAACTACTTGTACCCCACTAGTAGAAACAAAATTTACAACTCCATTAATCACTTTTCCTAAATCAAATTTATTAAAGCCGTCATATAAATGATACTTTTGCACAAATTCATTTTGTAGAAATTGATGATACCCCTTTTGGGCTTCAACAATAAGTTTAGGTAGATGGCTAAAAATTTGGGTAGCTTGCTCAACAACATTAGGAACAATTGCAATAATTAAAGACGCAATAACTCCAATCAAAAGTAATAATGAAAAAGTAATACTTAATGATTTAGGTATGTGATTTTTGACTAACCATTTAACTACTGGATTTAGTAAAAAACTTAAAAATCCTGCAACTAAAATTGGAACAAAAATAATTGAAATAAACTTAATTATTGGTGAAAATATAAAGCTTATTTTCGTAAAAATAAATACGATACTTACTAAAATTAGTGTTTCTAAAGACCAAAATAATAATGGAGAATTTTTAATTTTTGTAAACATAGGGTTCCTTAAAGTATCTTATGAATTATAATTATAATACAATATTGACATGAAAGAGAATCAAATGAAAATCCGTTTATTTTTCAAAACTTTATTGATGCTAGTCATTCCCTACTGTTGCGCAGTTTTATTATTCGCAGGAATTTTTTTGGCAATTACTTTACATCATAATTCATTTTGGCGACAAACTTTGGCTGCATTAGCATTCGGAATATTTATGTATTTCATAAGAATCCTAATGAACTACCCTATAAAAAATTTATATAAGATTTGGTGTCACAGTTTTTCACTTAAACCTCGAAAAATTAAAATACCTGCTAAAGCTGGATTTTTAATTGTCGATATTATAATTAGCTATTTTGCTATTATTAATATTCAAAAAGTGATAAATTATAATACTATTGTAATTTATTTTAACGGTATTTGTTTTATCATATTATTTATCTCGCTTTTAATTGGAAATATAATTCCACCAAGTCTAGCAGTAATAGAAGATCATGGAAGTAACGATTAAAAATCAAATTAATAAAAATAATTAATTTAAAAGCACAACGATCAACCTTGCTATAATCTATCTAAAATAGTATGTATACCAATAATTTTTTAATATTAAACTATAATTTAGAAAAATAATTTCTCTTTTATGGCTAATTACTACAAGATTATAACAAATTAACAGCTAGTGCTTAAAAATTATTTATCTAAAAAAATGCTAATGGGAATCAAATTTAGATTAAATTCAATTCCATTAGCATTTATTACTTTAAAGAATACTGATTACAGCCTAATCTATAAAAGTTAAAAGTTATTAGACTCGGTAACGAGATTTTCCGTTTAAATAAGTTTCACTTAAAGTCATGTCAGAATTTAAAACTAAAAAGTCCGCTGATTTATCAGGTGCAATTGATCCGCATTTATCTAAAATATTAGCACTTTTAGCAGGAACATATGAAGCCATCATAATCGCTTCTTCTGGAGTTGCAATATTCCAATCAACTAGATTTTTTACTGCAACATTAAGTTGTAAAATACTTCCAGCTAAGTTATTAGATCCCTTAAGTCTTGCCATTCCATCTCTCACATAAACGGGTAATTCACCTAACATATAATCCCCATCTGGCATCATACCAGCTTCCATACAATCAGTAATTAAAGCAATATGTTCAGGACCTTTAAGGTCAATCAAGGCTTTTACCATTTCTTTTTGAACATGATGCCCATCACAAATTAATTCATCTGTAACATTGTTTAAAGCCATTGCTGCATTAGAAATAGAAGAATCATGGTGAGCTGGATCAGGCATCCCATTAAAAGTATGTGTAAACATTGTTGCACCAGCTTCAATCCCAGCTTTTGCTTGACTAAAGTTAGCACTTGAATGTCCTAAAGAAACTACTACTCCTTCTTTCACTACTTCACGAATAAATTTTTTAGAGCCTTTTCTTTCAGGCGCTAAAGAAATTTTATTCAAAATACCATCAGACTCTTTGCGCCACTGATTAAATTGTTCCAAATTAGGGTCAAGAAGATATTTAGGATTTTCAGCTCCTGCATGCTCTGCAGTAAAGTAGGGACCTTCGAAATGTAATCCTTGAATTTTAGCTCCGGTTTCTTCACCATGATGGGCCCCAAACATCTTACAGATCTTAGTTAAAGTATCAGCCCCTGCAGTATATGTTGTAGGTAACCAGCTAGTAACTCCTGAGCGTAAAAATCCCTGTGATAATCGATCAATTCCTGACCAATCACTTTTCATCACATCTTCTTTTAAAGAACCATGAACATGGGTATCAACCAATCCTGGAGCAATCCATTTATTGGGATATTCGACTATTTTACCATCAGGTTTTTCATCTTCTGGATAGTAAAAGCCAAATTTTCCATCATCTTGAACTTCAAGATAACCGCCTTCTTCTGTTGTATTCTCTAAAAAGAATTTATCAGCATGAATATAATATGTCATTCTGTTTCTCCTATTATTATTTTAATCATTAAATTGATGGATCGTAACCCCTTTAACTACACGATTAACTGTTCCTGTAGGTGAAGGAGTATCTGGAGTATTCCCAACTTTAATCGAAGTTAATAAAGCAAAAGTTTGAGCAACCATTACATATGGTAATGCTGCATAAGCGTCAGGTAAACTACTTAAATCAGTATCAAAGAAGAAACCTGTTTTAAATTTACTAGCATCACTTCTAGTTCCAATTGCATAAATTCCAGCAGCAATTTGATCACCAGCCATCTCTTCAAGAATATCAAAATCGTATTGTTGAGTATAGGAGTTATGTGAAATAAAATCAAACATTACGGTTCTTTCATTAACGAAAGATTTAGGCCCATGCCTGAAACCCATTGAAGAATCAAAAATAGTCGCAACTTTTCCGGCAGTCAATTCCAAAATTTTTAACTGAGCCTCACGAGTTAAACCCGATAAAGATCCTGACCCAAGATAGCCTACTCGATCATAATCTAAACTACTAATTTTTTGGATCTCTTTTTCTCGATTCACAACTTCTTTCCCTGCTTGAACAATTAATTTTACCCATGTTTCTTTTTGATCGACAGAAGCTTGGCCAAACATTAATAGAGTAGATAAAGTCATACAACTAAAACTGCCAGTCATTGCAAAACCTTGATCTTCTGATTTAGCTGGTTGTAACAACAAGAAATTATTTGCTTCTTTTTCTGCTTTTTGAGCTAATTTTCCTGATGGTGCACAAGTAATTGTTACTTGATAAAGATTTTTAATAAATTTTTCACAGATATCTACTGCTGCAACACTTTCAGGACTATTACCACTGCGAGCAAAGGAAACTAGTATTGTTAAGCGATCAGGATCAAGGAAAGCCTCAGGATAAGAAACAATATCAGTCGTAGGTATTGCTTCAAATTCAAAATTATTTTTATCTCCAAATTGATTTAGATAAGGTACTACTGTATCACCAACATAAGCTGAAGTTCCGGCACCAGTGAAGATAACTTTAATTAGATCACTTTCTTTTTGAGATTTTACGCGATTTAAAAAATCTTCTATTTTTACTTGACTTTTTTGATAATTTTTTAAAGTTTCTTCCCATAATTCTGGTTGCTGTTGAATTTCACGAGTAGTTATAACAGCACCCTTTGTTTTTAATTCAGAATCATTTTTATTAAACATTGTTCCTCCACCTTTTAATATTAAAAGTCAAAAAATTATTTATTAAAGACATGTATAGTTTTATAAGAAAAATCGTATGGATTAGCAGCAGAGCTAGTATATTCAATTAGATGATTATGATTATCGTAAGTGCTTCTCAATAATCCTAAGCATGGTTGTCCAACTTTTAATTTTAAATAGTGAGCTTCAGTTGAATTTATTAAGCGTGCCGTGCAAGATTCATGTGCCATCATTAATTGAATTTTAAATTTATTTTTAATCAAATCATATAGAGAGTTTGACTCTAATTCTTCTATTACTAATTCTGGGAAAAAAGATAATGGCAGATAAGTTGTTTCATATAATTCAGGTTTTTTATTAGCCAATCTTAATCTTTTTAATTGCCAATATAAATCAACTTTTCCAGCAATCATAGTTTTCGTTTTTTTCAAAGAAAGTAATTTAGAAACGGGCTTTATGCCTAACTGTTTCATATGATCAGTAAAACTGTATTCATCAGCTAAATCAATTGAATAGCCTTTTTGTCGTGAAACAAATGTTCCTTTACCATGAATTCGAGTAATTAATCCTGCTAATTCCAATCTTGTTAGCGCTTGCCTGACTGTTGTACGACTAACATTAAATTTTTTCATTAGCTCTCGTTCAGAAGCCAAAGCATCCCCTGAAACTTTTTCATGCAAAATTTTATTACGTATTTCACAATAAATTTGATTAGATAAACTGCCTGCTGAATTAAATGTAATCACCTCCTAAAATTCATTTTTTAACTGGTAGTTACCACTTAAAAATAACATTTTTAATTTAACTTGTAAATTGATTTTATTAAAACAATACACATGTATCCAAAAATTTTAATCTAAAGTACCCGTCTAATTACTATTTTATTTGAATTTAGACACCTACTTAAGCTAGTAAGTTCTACAATTATTTTATGATCAGCTTGCAATAAATTCATTTATTTAAATCTAAATAAATGAATTTATTGAATATTTATTTTTATAATGCTCATAATCTCTTATAGCAAATAATAGGTTTCCAAATAAAAAAAAATAATGCTCTAAGTAAGAGTATTATTATTTTTTATTAATCATATCGACTATCACTTATTTTTGAAGCAATTCTAAGTAGCGTCGGTACCAAATATCAATAAATTCTTTGGAAAACGGACCTAACTGAAGGTTAATCCAGTTAACCAAGATACGGATATTATATTTTAAGGTCTTATCAATTTGTACTGAATAATGCCACCTTTTTTTATTTTCTTCGTACTCATTGAGGTCAAGTAACCTCTTTTCACCATTAGCAAATACTTTTACATCAAGATCATAATCAATATACTTGAGTGCTTCTAAATCAATCAAATAAGGTGAAGCAAGATTACAATAATAAACCACTCCTGTCTCACGAATCATCGCAATAATATTAAACCAATAATGACGATGAAAATAAATAATGGCTGGTTCATGAGTCACCCATCGATGACGATCTGATTCTGTAACTAAAGTGTGATTATTACCTCCTATCAGTAAATCCTGGTTTGCCTTTAGAACCATTGATTCTTTCCAAGTTCGATGTAAAAGACCGTTGTGCTTAAAACTTTGGATAGCGATATAATCACCTTCTTTAGGTAATCCCATTGAATGCGACCTATACTTTCAAGTTTTAAATTCATTTAAATTATATCATAATCATCCAGTTACAAATGAACATAAAAATATTATTAGGTTATTCACAAATAAGTTAATCAAAAACTTAGTTATTATAACTAACAAAATATTTAGTAAATCACTATCGATCAGATCAATAATTCTCATTGTGCAAATAATATTTGAATTTACTTATTTGCGCATATTAATGTTACTTAAATGAACATAATAGGGATTTCTAGATTTTTTTGCATCCCTTTTACTATGATAAACAGTAGCTAAATATTTTCCATTGTATTGAATATTGTTAGTACAATACATTTTAGTTCGATAATGATTAATTTTAGTATATTTTTTATCCTTAACTAAACCATCATAAGGAGTTACATATAATTTTACATTAGGTAAAACAACTATCTCTTTATTAATTTTAATTACATTACCAAAAGTAAACCAGTTAATTATAGTTGAAGCCATTTTTTTGAAAGTTAAGTCACTGGGATGAGTAAGCCCATCACCAAATTGATTAGCCACAGGATGTTGCCACTCTTCCGTTGATTTTCGTGGATCAAAAAAGTAAATCTTATTTGAACGATATACTTCAGCTAAAACATCAGCCACCTGAGTTAAAGTAAAACTGTTATTACTATGTATTATATGATAATCACTTATTTTTCTATTAGAATCAAAAGCTAATCCATCCCAAGGTAAAATACCGTAGATAACAGCTTGAGGATTTAATTTTTTTATTAAGTCTATATCATTTTGTAGATTAATCTTTAATTGATAGTCATGAAGATTAGGAATAACAGTATCATTACGTCCAGCAGCTATAATTATAATATTAGCTTTTCTCACTGCTTGCGAATGGCTTTTGATCGTTGCTAAAATATTTTCCCAAGTATACCCTTCCTCATGATTAACCATTATTCCCGAACCGGGGACAGATAAATTTTTAACACTTTTAGCTTTAAGATATTTTGTAACTAAAGGCAAATAACTAAATTCACTAATTGTATTTCTCTTTGTTTCTCCATAAGAAACGGAATCACCAAAAATTAACACATTTTGATCCTTAATAGGATTAACATTGGTTTTTTCAAATGTATGTAGTGGTTTATGAAAATGCGCTACTAAAGTTAATGAAAAAAAGAGTAAAAAACCACATAGTAATATCCGAGTTATTAATTGAAATCCTAATTGCCAACAATTTTTCTTCATTAAATACATCCGCATGTTGATTTTCTTACTACATAATATTCTCATAAATAAAGGCAATAAGTTATTCAATTTAATAGTAAAATTATTTTAAAGATTGAAACTTGCCAAGAAATCGTTGATTTTATCTCCTTGATACCCATGACGATATAAGGTTAATTTTACTTTGTTTTTACGAGCATACGGATCCAAATTTTTATACCTTTGCCATAATCTTTGTCCTTCTTTAATTAGTTGATCATTTTCTGCAACTCTAACTACTGAAAAATCCATTTCAGAAACAACTTGATTTATCAAATCTAAGTCATAACCCAAGCGCATCAATTTAAGTTTTTGCTTTTCTAAAAACTTGTTCGCTGATCCGCGTATCTGTTTTTTAACTAAAGATTTAGATAATATCTTTTTAATTCGTTTTCTTTGCTCATTTTCCGAAAAATTACCCAAAGTTAAAATAATTAAATTGGAAGATAAAAACTTTTGTTTCATTTTTTGATGCATCATTTTTGGACCATAATTAGTTGTTTTTAATAATTCTGTAAAATAAAGATCAATAAATTTCTTATCATTCAAATATCCCTGTTTTTGACATTTAATAATAATCTGATTAATAAGCTCTGAAGGAGCATCAGTCTTTTTAAGAATTTGACGCATTTCTCCAACCGTTTTCATAGAATAACTTAATTTATTAAGGGCAATTTGATAAAGTTCTGCAAACCGTTGCTTATTATTTAATTCAGCAATTTGATCCTTGGAAATTTCTTTTCCTTTAATTAACTGATCATTAACAATAACATCTTCACTAACTGTCAAAAAAAAATGCCCATCTAAATAAAGGTCATACCGACCTTCCTTTTTATTCTGAACAATTTTAGTAATTAAAGGCATTAAATCTTACCCATTGATTGCAAAAAGTAAAGAATAAAAGCCACAATATCAATAAAAGCAGCAAAGTAAATATTATAAAAATCTAATTTTTTTAAATCTGACCGTTCTATATTAAATAAAGAAACTGTTGAAACTAAAACCATTACAAGAATTGGTAAATAAACATTACGATGAAGATTAAACCCAATAATTAGAAAAATTGTGCATAATCCAATAATAAGCCAAGATAACATTTTAATTGTACTATTATTTACTCTTGTTTTATCTTTTCGATTAATATCTTTTTTTTCGACCATATTACCCCTCTACTTTTGAATCTTAATCTTTTACATGATAGCATGTAGCATGATGTTTTTTCATCAATCTCTCCAAAGAAAGAAGTAAAAAATGAAAATATATTTTGCTAATGGCCTTTTCAGCCAAGCAGACCAAAATTTTAATGCTACATTAGCACAAAAGATTAGAAGCATTAATTCAACAATTGATTTATATTTACCACAAGAAAACCAAACAATTAATGATAAAAATCTATATGCAGATTCGAAAATGATTGCTAAAGGCGATACTGAAAAACTACTTGAATCTGATTTGATGGTTGCAATTCTTGATGGTGTAAACTTAGATGCCGGAGTTGCAGCTGAAATTGGTGTAGCTTATGCTAACAGTATTCCAATTATTGGATTTTACAGTGATACTCGCCAGCTAGGGGCAACAAATTCACAAAAAATTAAAGCCTTACAAGACATTGCTGAAAATCAATTCTTTTACATTAATTTATATGTAATAGGTTTAATCAAACTAAACGGTAAAATTGTTAATAATGAACGTGATTTATTATCTGCTATAAAAGTTAAAATTTAATATTACATTATTTCACAGACGTTACATCAACCATCAGTTAAATTACAAAAACTTTTCCTTATATCGTTTTTAATTGTTTTTAGAATAGTTGCGTTATACCCTTGGTCTATGCAAAAAAACGATAAAGGAGAAATTTTTGAAAGTTAATAAAACAATCATTTCACTAATCGCATTTATATCAGTTTCAGGAGTTACAAAAGGCTCTCTTACCAATTTAACTCCAGATAAAGTTCAAGCCGTAACTTTTAAAAGTGATGAAATTCAATATTCAGCTCAAAGCGGAGATTTTTTCGTTAATTACATTCCTGGCTATGCAATTGCTGTTTATGAAAAGCCAGCAGTTTTACCAAAGCCAACAGGTCAAACTTTACCTCATGGTTCTGCTTGGAAAGTATCAAGACAAGCTCTTGTTGGCGGTAAATGGTATTATCAGGTAGGTAAAAATCAATGGGTTCAAGCAACTTACATGTCCCGTAAGCAACCTGAAATTAGTACAGCTTCTAATTTAGGAGGAACAATGTACGTAAATTATGAACCTAATGCAAGTATTGCTGTTTATGAAGCACCTGCAAATCTTCCTAAACCAAATGGTCAATATTTAAAACATGGAACTGCTTGGAAAGTATTCCAACAAGTTACCACTTCTAATGGTAAAAGTTATATTAAAGTTGGTGAAAACCAATGGGTTCAGGCTAATTATATGAGCCAAAATCAACCAGAAATTATTGCTAGCTCTGCTTTAAGTGGAACAATGTATGTAAACTATAAAAATAATGCAAGTATTGCTGTTTTTTCTAGACCAGCAAATTATCCAGCATTAACTCAGAAATACTTGCCTCATGGTTCTGGTTGGAGAGTATTCCGACAAGTTACCACTTCTAATGGGCGTAGATTCATTCAAGTTGGTAATGGACAATGGGTTCAAGCTGATTACATGAGCTGGAATCAACCAATTATCCATCAGCAACAATCTTATCCTCAACAATCTAATCCAGCTGTTCAATCACCTTCTCGAGTGATGGTCGCCACTGCATATGATCCCCGAGTTTTAGGAAATTATACTTTTGGATATGATACAGTTGCTGCTAATTTAAATGTATTTCCTCGTGGTACTAAATTACAAATCACTTTTAGAGATGGTACTACTAAGAATTATGTTGTTAGAGATACCGGTGGTTTTGCAGCAGCTAATCCAAATCAATTAGATATTGCGATGCCTAATGCTCAAGCTATTCAATTTGGTAGACAAACAATTACTGTTCGTGTAATTAATTAAAAATAATTTTTTTAAAAAAACTTGTCTTTTGACAAGTTTTTTTTTCTAGATATTTTTTATTTTAAGCTTGCTCATAAAACCTTTCACCATTTTTGATAAACTTCAAATAAAAGTCACCATGTCTGATTCCCTCAGAATTAAATGTTTGATTTAAATTAGAGGTAGTTTCTCGATATAGATTTTCATATTCTTCTACTGAAATTGCTTTTCGATTTATAAATAAATCTTCAATTTCCGGCATTTTCCATAGTTGCTGTACTTTTAAAACATAAAATTCACCCTGGGCACCAGAACCATAACTGTACATTCCTAACAAGTCGCCACTACTAAAATTTCCTTGAAGCATATTTGAAATTAAATTTAAATATAAAGAACCTGTATAAATATTGCCAATTTCTGCATTTAGGGCTTTACCCTGATTAAATAATTTGACCCATTCCTCATATGTTGATAATGATACTTGGTCTTTTACTTTTTCTAAACCTTTTAGTCCAATTTTAGTATATGGTAAATGAAAATTAATAAGCTTTATTTCTTCTGGTACTAAATCTTGCTTTTTAAAAAAATCTTGAAAAACCTGATAAAAGAAATTTAAATAACTTTGATTAGAAAGTTGGCCTTGAACAATTGCTGCATTTTGTCCCTGTGGACGATAAAAATCTGCAATATTTTTTGCATAATAAGCGGATTGACCAAAAGGCGATAAAACAATATTTGAGCTATCTTCCACCATCATTGCAATACTACCTGCACCTTGAGTAACTTCACCTTTAGTTTTTAAACCATATCGTGCAATATCACTAGTAACTACAATTATTTTTGTTTCAGGATGAAGAGCAACTTGTGCAAAAGCTAGTGTTAAAGCCGCTGTTCCCCCATAACAAGCTTCCTTAATTTCAAAATAACGACCATTATTTGGTAATTGTAATGTATCAATCAAATTTAATGATGCAGCTTTAGATTCATCAGTACTACTTTCAGTAGCCCAGATTACCATTTTAATCTGAGATTTTTCTCGATCATCTAAATCCTTAATAAGACGTTTAACAGCATTTAAACCTAAAGATACACCATCCTCATTACCACCAACTACAGCCATTTTTTCTTGTCCTAATCCAATCAAATATTTTTGTGGATCTTCACAACGAGCTACCGCTAAATCCTTCATTTTAACGTATCTTTGAGGAAAGTACCCAGTAATTTTACTAATTCCAATCATTAAGTTAACCCCTTTTTTATATTTTCATTAATTTTACGTGCTGTTAAAGTATCAAATTTTTTTATACGAATCATTTCTGCAACTACACGATTAATACTATCTAAACCAACACCCGCATTTAAAGCAATAGATTTAGCCTGTAAACGCATATGACCTTCTTGTATCCCATTTGTAACCAAAGCTAATAAAGCCGAAAAATTACTTGATAAACCCACAGCCATTAAAACATGACTCAATTCTGTTGAATTATTAATCTTTAACAACGACAAAAAATTTCTGGCATCGGGATGGGTTGAAATTGCACCACCTACTGTCCCAATAGGCAGATATCCTTTAAAAGTACCGACAAGATTACCTTTTAATATTTTCCAAAAGGTTAATGAGTATTGCTGGTTTTCAATCAAATAGGCGTTCATTGCAGCATTCACTGCTCGATCATCATTTCCAGTAGCAACTACCGCCCCAATTAAACCGTTCATTACTCCCTTATTATTTGTAGTAGCTCTAGGTAAATTAAATCGACTAATATTAGATAATTGTTCTATTTTTTTAGCAGCATCAATTCCTATAGTATCTATAGGGATCTTAGCTTGTGCTTTAAAAGGTTCTCCAGAAGGTAAATTTGAAAGAATTGCACTTATTATTTCTCCGCCAGTTATTTTTGAGATAACGGGCGCTAATTTTTCAACAATTGTATCAACCAAGTTAGCACCCATCGCTTCTCCTGTATCAGTAATTACAGTAACTACTAATAATTCCCCAAAAGCATTAAAAGTCAATCTTTTAATACCACCACCCCGTTTAACTAAATTAGGGACGGCCGATTCACCAATTTGTTTTAATTCAGTTTCTTTTAAACGTAACCGTTTTAAATTTACCGTCATTTTGTCTTTACAATTAATAAAAATTTGACCTGAAACTGGAAGTTTTTCTCCAGTTACAATGATTCCTTTATTTTCATTAACATAATGAGTCGCTTTATTTAAAGCTGCAACAACTGAGGGTTCATAAGTTGCAATTGGTATTAAATACTTTTTACCATTGACTTTTAATCCTTTAACTAAACCAACAGGTAAATGAAATTGTGAAATAACATTTTCGGTAAAAATAGATAATTGTTTTTCATTTAAGTTAAAAGATCTTGTTAAATTTTGAGCAATATTTGGTATGACTAATCCTTCATTAACTAAATTTTGCCAACGTTCCTGAATCCCTAACTGATAAAATTTTTTCATTGATTATGTACCAAAACTGCGCATGCCATTCCTCCACCAATACATAGAGAAGCAATGCCAAATTCTAAATTTTTTCGTTTTAAATTATGAACTAAAGTTGTAAGTATTCTTGCACCACTAGCTCCCAAAGGGTGACCTAAAGCAAGACTACCACCATTTATGTTTAATTTTTCCATCGGGATGTTAAGATCCCTAGCCACTGCAATACACTGAGCAGCAAAAGCTTCATTAATTTCAAAAAGATCAATATCACTTATTTGTAACTTATTTTTTTGGAGTAATTTTTTTATAGCAAAATAGGGAGCATAACCCATTAATTCTGGCTTAAAACCAACTTCTTGATAATCAATAATTTGAGCCATAGGATGTAAGGAATATTCGTTTATACCATTTTGATTAGCCATTAATAAAAAGCTTGCCCCATCACTTAAAGGAGCAGCATTACCTGCAGTAACTGTTCCATTAGGTAAAAACACTGGTTTTAAAGTTGCTAATTGTTTTTCACTAGTATCTGGCCTAATACTTTCATCTTTAACTAAATTATTAATAAATACAACTTCAGAATCAAAATATCCCTTTTTCCAAGCATTATCTGATTTAAGATGCGAATTTACCGCAAATTCATCTTGATCTTTTCTTGATATTTGATATTTTTGAGCAACGTTTTCAGCAGTAATTCCCATATGATAGTGTCTAAAAGGATCAATCAAAGCATCATTTAACAAAGTTGATTTATTTTCTTGACCATAATTTGGAGCCTGAGACATACTTTCTGCTCCACCGGCAATCACTACATTAGCCTCATTTAATTGCAGCTTTTGTGAAGCCAAATGAACTGCATATAATCCCGAGCCACAAACCATATTAACAGTTTGGGCAGTAGATTCCACGCCTAAGCCAGAAGACAGTGCAACTTGACGAGCAATATTTGCTCCAAGACCCGTTTGTAAAACTGTTCCCATAATTAAAGAATTAGCTACAGTATAAGTTGGTGGAAATTTTTGAATTATACTTTTTCCAAGTTCATGAACAGAAACATTTTGTAAACTTTTTCCTTTTTTCCCTATAGTAGTTCTTTTAGCACTAATAATATAAGTTGTTTTTTTCATAACTTTTATTTTAATAGCAAATAAATTTTTGAGATAATTTTGAATTATTTTTAAAAAAATTTTATTATTTACTTGGAAACGTTTTATTTTATTTTAAAAATCATGTACAATGAAAAATATTACATTTTTACATAAGATTAGGAGATAGAATATAATGCAATCAAAAGTAACAATTTATGATGTAGCAAATGCAGCACATGTTTCAATGGCAACCGTAAGTCGAGTAATGAATAACAATCCAAAAGTCAAAAAAGAAACAAAGGAACGCGTTTTAAAAGTTATTCATGATTTAAATTACCATCCTAATGCGGTAGCTCAAGGATTAGCTAGTAAAAAAACAACAACTATCGGTGTAATTATTCCTGATTTAACCAATTCTTATTTTGCAAATTTGGCTGTAGGAATTGATGATATTGCAATGATGTATAATTATAATATTATTTTGTCTAACTCAAATGAAGATACGGAAAAGCAAAATAAAATTATTGATAATTTATTAGCAAAACAAGTCGATGGAATAATTTATATGGGTAGAAATCAAACTGAACACTTCCAAAATGTAATTAAAGAGAGTGAAACTGCGGTTGTCCTTGCGGGAACAGTTGATAATCAAAATACTCCTAGTGTTAATATTAATTATCGCAAAGCTACTCATGATGCAACTAATTTCTTTTTGAAGCAAAAGCAAAAAGTTGCTTTAGTAGTTGACAACGCAAATTTTCCAATTAATGCCGAATATCGGATTCCAGGTTATCGTGATGCACTCAAAGAAAATGATATTAAATTTGATAAAAATTTAATTTTTGAAAATCATAATAGTGATAGTGTTAACAGTTCTATTTATAATAATATTTATGAAAGTGGTGCTACTGCTGCAATAGTTGATAATGATGAAACAGCATTACTTCTTTTGAACAAAGGATTTAATTTAGGAAAGAAAATTCCTAATGATTTTCAAATTATTAGTAGTAATAATACAATTGTTACTAAATATGGTCGACCAATGATATCCTCTATCACACAACCGACCTATGATATTGGTGCTGTTGCAATGCGAATTCTAACTAAAATTATGAATAATGAAGAAGTAAAGGAAAAAAACATTTATCTTGATTATGATATTATTCATCGAGGAACAACCCGTATTTAAAAATAAAAAGCCCTGAGGAACCTAAGTTCCTCAAGGCTTTTTACTTGAGAACTGTCATTCAAATTTATTAAGATATTTAGCATAAAAATTAATAAAATCAAAACAAATATAACTTTAAAAATTATTGGAATTAAATTTAATTTAATCGCATCAATCCATTTGCCCCAATATAATTTTTTTACCTCACTTTTTAATTGAGTCCTTGTTTCTATTTCGTTTCTTACATAATTTTATTTTATCCCATAAATTATAATGATTTCTTATTATTTAAGTAATAAATAACAAGAAATCATGTATAAAAATATATAATAACTGAATTATAAAAAATCAATGGCAATTCTTATTAAATTACTGACCATTCGATTGACTTTGATTTGAATTATCTTCATAACCTTGTCCAATGTTGTTGTTATCATTTGAATTATCTTCATAACCCTGTCCAGTGTTGCTGTTATCATTTGAATTATTAATTTGGTTACCCGGGTTAGAATTTTGGGTATTCGAGTAAACATTACTATTTCCAGATTGTTCAGGATAATTTGTAATACTACTATTATTATTAAAATTATTTGAACTATCATTATTATATGTTTGTTGATAATAATTGTTATACTCTACAGCTTGAGTGTATTGAGGACGTGGAGGTTCATAATAAGTAAAATAAACTGTAGGATTACTGTTATCATAGGTCATATTTTTAGTAACCCTAGAAACAATTCCATAACCATTTCTTTGACCAAAGTAATTAGACCAAAATAAGCGATAATCACTAGCATATCCTCCGATACCAAAATCAGAAGTTAAATTATGGGGGCTACCTTGAGCATAAAGGCTAGTTACTTGATTACCTCTTATCGTAAGATTACTAGAACCAGTATTTAATGTTCCCGGAAAAGTACTTGTACTTTTAAGAACTGTATATTCCTTAACATTATTCGGTTTATTTTTATTTTCACCCAGTTTTAATACACTAGGTTCTTTTTCATATATATTGTTTAAAACCCTAGCAACTAGTCTTAAATTAGATTTAGAATCAGCCTCAGATAAATTATAAGAATGACCATAAAGATTATCATATCCAATCCAAGAAGAAACTGTTATTCCCGGAGTCGAACCAGTAAACCAATAATCATGATTATCATTACTGGTTCCCGTTTTGCCGTATAATTTATTAGCATCAAATTCAAGATTATTACTCAAATATTCCGCTGTACCTTCTGTAACTACATCCCCTAACATTTTTCGCAAAATATAGGCGGTAGAATTAGAAAATACCCTTTGGGACTTTAATTTATGCTCATAAATTATTCTACCAGTTGGATCTAAAATTTTATCTATTAAAAAAGGCTTTTTATATTCACCATCATTAGCAAAAGTTGCATAAGCTGCTGCTAATTGTAATGGTGAGAAGCCATTTTTCAGTCCTCCTAGAGAAATTCCTAATTCGTTATATTCAGAATTAGTGAGTTTTAGATTCATTTTATCTAAATAATTTTTACCAAAATTACTATTTTTACCAAGAAGTTCTTGATACAAATTAACTGTCGCAACATTATAAGATTGAGCTAGAGCTTCAGTAGCAGAAACAAAACGATTTTGAAAAGTCTGATCATAATCACTTGGTGCATAATTACCATATTTAGCAGGAAAGTCAGCAATCACTGATTGTGAACCAATAATACCCTGATCAATTGCTGGACCATAAACCAATAATGGCTTTATTGAAGAACCGGGTGAACGACGATTATTAAAAGCATGATTAAATTCATTAACCGCAAAGTCAACTCCTCCAGTGAATCCTAAAATTGCACCATTACTATTATTTAAAATAACGGTGCCGTTTTGAACTGGTTCTTTTAACTCAACAAAATTATTTTTTTCCTGATCATAAATTTCATCTGTATGAGTTTCACTAAAAAGATCATGAGTATTAACTAAAACTTCATTTAGATTATGATTAATTTTTTGATTAAGCGTTGAATAAACTTTATATCCATTTTGAGATAATTTTAATTTAGCCATTGATAGATAACGCTGATAAATTATGTCTTTTGTTGCTTCCGGATTAATATCATCATCTTTCATTAAGGTTTCTGCTAAAATATTTTGAGCTTCCTCACGTACAGCATTGTAAGCATAGCCTGAATTAACAACATGATAATTAGAATTAGCAGCAGGTAAAAAAGCACTTCTTAAATTTTCATTTATAGCTTGTCGATATTGCTTTTCGGTTAATTTACCATCGCGATACATTCTAAAAAGTACAATTTTACTGCGTTTTAACCCAAATTTTACAGTACTTTGATTAACCTTACCATTTAAATCAAAAGGAGTATAGGCATAAGGACTTTGAACTAAACCAACAATAAATGCCGATTGAGCGATAGATAAATCACGAGGTGATTTACCAAAAATACCAAGACTAGCAGCTCCAATACCGCTAATATTTTCTCCCTTATTATTTCTTCCAAAAGGAGCAGTGTTTAAATAAGAAGTTAAAACATCATCTTTAGTAAAAAATTTATTAACGCGTAATGCTAGAAAAATTTCTGTAGCCTTACGCTTAAAAGTAGTTTCAGATGATAAAATTTGCATTTTAACTAGTTGCTGTGTAATAGTCGATCCCCCATTACGAGTTCCGATTCCAGAAACATCCGCTAAAGCCGCTCGGATTACAGCACGTGGCATTATTCCATGATGCTGATAAAAATCTTCGTCCTCAGAAGCAACAATAGCTTTTTTTACCCAAGGGGAAATATCCTTAGATTTCACTTTATAACTCACAATATTTGATTTAATTTCGCCTAAAGTTGATTTATCTGCATAATAAAGAATTGAACTTTGGTTAACATCATGAATTAATTTATCCATCTCCCCAACAGTTGGAATGTCCTCATGACTAATAATTGAAGCAACATAACCCATTCCAATGCCAAAAAGAAGACCAAAAGCCAAAATTCCCCAAGCTAATAGATTTAAAACTACTTTTCGAGTAATTTGTAAGCCCAGATCAAAGGCATGCAAAACACTTTTACGATCAATATTTTTCAAAAGGATGTTAAATCTTTTAAGATCTTCTTTTAGATTTTTCATAATTAATATAAACTATCTTTAAGTTATTTTAATTGCCGTTTAGAAGAGGCCAACATTAATAATGCGCCACCAGCAACACTAGCGTTGAGACTACTAACATGGCCAACCATTGGTATTTCAATGAATTCATCCACTTGTTTTCTTATCCCAGAAGATATGCCTTTTCCTTCATTCCCAACAATTAAACAAATTTTACCATTTACTTGCCAATCTAACCAATTTGTTCCATTCATATCGGCACCAAAAAACCAAAAGCCTAAAGATTTTAGTTTTTTAATTGCTGAACTTAAATTAACTACTCGAACTATTGGCATAAATGATAATGCTCCAGTTGAAGCTTTCCAAACAAAATTATTGACTTGTACACTACGTCTTTGGGGAATAATAATTCCTTCTACTCCAGCAGCATCAGCGGTCCTTATTAATGACCCAAAATTATGCGGATCCATAATATTATCCAAAATTAATAGAAAATTTGCCTCTTTCAAATCAGCCAACTTTGCATAACCAAAAGGAGCACTATCTAAAACAACCCCCTGATGAGAATGTTGGTCAGTTAGTTTATCAAGTTTAATTTTAGGTACAAATTTAATTAAAATTTTCTTTTCATTAGCAATTCGAATTAAATCAGTAAAATAATCACCTTTCAAATCTTTTTGAACCAATAACTGATTAATTTTATTAGCAGGTATCTGTTTTAAAGCATTTATCACTGCATGTCTTCCGTAAATCTGATCTTTTGATGTTAATTGATCTTTTTCTGCCACTATAACGCCACCCTATTGTACTATTTTAACATGGTCATGATTTTTAAAGCAAAAAGTCATCAATTGATTTATTCGCTCATCTTGTCCTTGAATTTTTAAATAGCCAAAAAGGGCTTCAAAACCTGTAGATATACGATAGACTACAATATTGGTATTTTTAGCATGGGTATGACTCTTTGCATTTCTACCCAGTTTAAATGCTGCTAGTTCATTAGAAGTTAGGATATTTCTGGAACTCATCAATTCCCAAAATGCTGCTTGAGCTTTAGCCGAAACATAGCCCTGAGATAAATGATAAAGTTCATTTACTTTTACTTGGTAATTAGTAACTAGATAAAAGCGAACTCTTTCTTCAATTACAGCATCGCCTAAATAAGCTAAGGTCAAACCATTCATTTGATTCAAATTTGTCATTTTTTGCGATACTTAGTTCCTTTACCAGTGTCTTCAATAGAAATACCTTTTTGTATTAGTTCATCACGCAATTTATCACTAAGAGCGAAATTTTTTGATTTTCGTGCAGCATCACGTTGGTTAATCAATGATATAACTTCTGGATCCGTAATTTCATCAGTTTTAAGTTCTTTAATCCCCAAAATCTGTAACCAAATAATCAAATTTTTTTTAATTTCTTTTAAATTATTATAAT
Organism: uncultured Lactobacillaceae bacterium; assembly: GCA_945273735.1. Lineage (GTDB taxonomy): Bacteria > Bacillota > Bacilli > Lactobacillales > Lactobacillaceae > Xylocopilactobacillus. Next base: position 72,616 of record CALYPJ010000001.1, on the reverse strand, counting down.
TTTTAACTATTCCTATAACACTTTTATTTAGCCATTTTAAATAATCAAAAATAACCGTTAATGCATTTTGAACGTTAAAATCATCGTCCATAGCTTTTTTAAATTGATGCTCAAATTGCTGAATTTGTTTAGTTATATTTGAAGATTTTTCATCTGTAGATGCCGATTCTATTGCTTGATTTAAATTATAGATGCCATTCATGATTCTTTGATAATTTCGCCGTGCTTGAACAATTTGTTCCATACCATAAGGTAAAGGTTTACGATAATTAGTTTGCACTAAAAAAAAGCGTAAAAAATTTGGCTCATATTTTTTTAACGCTTCATGCAGGGTTAAAAAATTACCAGCGGATTTACTCATTTTTTCAGCGTCATTAACTGTAACAAAGGCATTATGTAACCAATATTTGACGAATTTTTCTCCCGTTTCAGCTTCACTTTGTGCTCTTTCATTTTCATGATGAGGAAATTTCAAATCTTCCCCACCACCATGAATATCAATTGTATTTCCTAATTCAGATATAGCCATCACTGAACATTCAATATGCCAACCGGGTCTTCCTGGACCAAAGGGAGAATTCCAATATATTTCATCATCTACCCGACCTTTCCAAAGAGCAAAATCTAATGGGTCTTTTTTACGCTTTTGTTCAAGCTCATTTGTATGCTCACTTGCTCCCACCATCAATTCATCTAAACTTTGATCTGACAGTTTTCCATAACTTACAAATTTACGGGTATGAAAATAAACATCTCCTCCACTTTGATAAGCATATCCTGAATTAATTAAATGCTTAATAAACTCAATAATTTTAGAAATATAACTTGTAGCACGAGGTTGAACTGTTGCAGGCATAACATTAAGTTTTTGAATTTCATCATTGTAGAAACCAATGTAACGATCAGCTAATTCTTTAACACTAATTTTCTCTTTGGCTGCTCTTCGAATCATTTTATCATCAACATCGGTAAAATTTGATACAAATCTTACCTTATAACCGGAGTAGATTAAATAGCGTCTAATTGTATCAAAAGCTACAGCTGAACGTGCATTACCAATATGGATATAATTATAAACTGTTGGACCACAAACATACATTGTGACATTAGGAGGAAATAATGGGGTAAATATTTCTTTTTTTCGCGTTAGGGTATTATAAACTTTTAGCAATAATTTTCCTCTAAGAAATTTCTTTTAAAGTTTGGTCAATATGCTTCAGTACCTTTGACTTACCTAAAACTTCCAATTCATCAGTTAAATAGGGGCCATGCATCTGACGAGTAGCTGCAATTCTAATCGGCATAAAAAGCTTACGGCCTTTAGCATTAGTTTCTGCACGTACTTCTTGAATTACGTGATTGATGTTCACTGATGTAAATGGCATTAGATTTTTAATTTTATCATAAAACGCCTTAATCACCACTGGAGCTAAATCATCTTTTAGTTCTGCTTTTTCACCTTCATCTAATTCGGGAATATCTCGGAAAAATTGATCAGAAAGTTCCAATATTTGATGAGTATAACTCATTTGATCCTTAAATAAATCAACTAAAGAACGAACCCAAGCAATTTTTTCTTGATCCGGATCTTCCGTTATTCGGCCATTTTCAATTAAAGTTTGTAAACTCATATGAGCAATTCGACTTAAAGGAGCTGCCTTAACATATTTATTATTAATCCATTCAAGTTTTTTCTGATCGAATTTTGCTGGAGAACGACTCAAGCGTTTAGGATCAAATTGTTTAATAAATTGCTTTTTAGTAAAAATTTCTTCTTCACCAACTGGCGACCAACCAAGTAAAGTAATAAAATTAAACATTGCCTCTGGTAAGTATCCAAAACTACGATATTGTTCGATAAATTGAAGAATACTTTCATCACGCTTACTTAATTTTTTACCAGTTTCTTGATTGATAATTAAAGACATATGGCCAAATTTTGGAGGTTCCCAGCCAAAAGCTTCATAAACTGCTAATTGTTTTGGAGTATTGGCAATATGATCATCACCTCTCAAAATATGAGTCATTTTCATTAAGTGATCATCAATTACTACTGCAAAATTATAAGTGGGTTGTCCGTTTTCTTTCATAATGACAAAATCACCACCCAATGTATCACTATTAAATTCAATCTTACCTTTCACCATATCATCAAACTGATAAAGATGATTTTTAGGCAATCTTAACCTAATAACCGGCTTTAACCCTTCAGCTTTTTTTCTAGCTTGAACTTCAGCAATTTCATGCTCTGACATTCCTTCATATTCATACTCATAATGAGGCATAATACCTGCTGCCTGTTGACGTTCACGCATTGTAGTTAATTCATCTTCAGTTAAATACGATTCATAAGCCGAATTATTTTCTAATAATTTTTTAATATATTCATGATAAATCTCATTACGTTCTGATTGACGGTATGGGCCATAATCGCCACCAATATCAGGCCCTTCATCCCAATCAATACCTAACCAGGATAAATTTGATAACTGGGATGTTTCACCATCGGCTACATTACGTTTTAAATCTGTATCCTCAATTCGAATAACAAAAGTACCACCAGTACTTCGAGCAAATAAATAATTAAATAATGCGGTACGGGCATTACCAATATGTAAGTGTCCAGTTGGACTAGGTGCATAACGTACTCTAATTTTTTGCGCTACCAAAATTAGTTCCTCCATCAATTAAAATCAATATTTATAATATCACTTATCATCCTTACACGTTTATTTCAGGGCTTTTTTAATTGTTTCACCAATAGTTTTAACGCCAACAATCTCAATTTTGCTTTTTTCGTGGTAATTTTTTAAATTATTAGTTGGAACAAAAATTCTCTTAAAACCTAACTTTTCAGCTTCACTAATTCTCAATTCAATTCGATTTACACTACGAGCCTCACCAGAAAGACCTAATTCCCCAATAAAACAATCAGTTGCAGGTATTTCTTGATTCTTAAAACTTGAAGCAATTGCCATGGCACAAGCTAAGTCAATCGCCGGTTCATCTAATTTCACTCCACCTGTTACTTTAATGTATGCATCTTGATTTTGCAGTAAAATATTTGCTCGTTTTTCTAAAACAGCCATAATCAATGAAACACGATTATAATCAATTCCAGTAGCAGTACGTCTAGCATTACCAAAAAGTGTAGGAGTCAATAACGCTTGAATTTCTACTAAAATTGGACGACTGCCTTCCATTGAAACTACTACAGCAGATCCACTTGTTCCCTTTAAACGTTCTTGTAAAAACATTTCTGATGGATTTGATACTTCTTTTAATCCATTTTCATGCATTTCAAAAAGGCCAATTTCATCAGTTGAACCAAAACGATTTTTGACTGTATGCATAATTCGATAAAAGTGAAATTTATCACCTTCAATATAAATTACGGTATCTACCATATGTTCAAGAATTTTTGGTCCTGCAATTGAACCATCTTTAGTAATATGACCAACAATAAAAGTGGTAATATTTTGACTTTTAGCAATCTTCATTAAGCGGCTGGTTAATTCACGAACTACAGAAACACTACCAGTAGCACCATCAACATCTGCTAATTCCATGGTTTGAATTGAATCAACAATTAAAATATCAGGTTTAATTTCATTTAATAACGACTCTACTTGATCAAAATCACTTGTAGATAAAATGATTAATTTTTTCCCTTTTACTCCTAATCTAGTAGCACGACGCTTAATTTGCGATGCACTCTCCTCACCCGAAATATAAAGAACCTTTTTTTCTTGCTGCACGATTTTACTGGCAATTTGTAATAAAATTGTTGATTTTCCAATACCTGGATCGCCCGATATTAATACCAAGGATCCCGGTACCACTCCTCCACCCAGAACTCGATCAAACTCAGTTACACCTGTTTTAATTCGTGATAAATCATCAATGGAAATTTCATCAATTGATTGTGGTTTTAAAACTGATTGATTTTGAAATAATTTTTTATTAGATTTAACTTCCTTTTTAATTAAAGGCTGCATTGTATTAAATTCGTGACAGTTCGGACAAACACCATACTGCACCGCAGATTCATAACCACAATTATCACATACATAAATTGCTTTTGACTTAGATTTGGCCATCTATTCTCCTGAAGAACCGAAACCACCGATTCTTATTCCTTGTGCTTCATCATGGGCAATTTTAAAAAAATTAGTAAAAATTCCTTGACCAATCCGATCACCTTTTTTTATTATGGCATCTTCAGATTTGAGATTAATTACTTGAAAAAAAATTTCTCCTTCATTACCAGCATTATTGAAGTAATCACTATCAACAATTCCAATACCATTAGGCATAACCAAACCTTTATTCTTAGGATTACCTGATCGATTAATCAACAATAAGCACTCATTATCTGGCATGTAAGCTTTAATTCCTGTTGGAATTAAAATTGGTGTAAATTCATGAGCCTTGACAACTAGATCACAAGCAGCCTCAAAATCATATCCTGCTGAACCTTGACTATGCCGTTTTGGTAAGTTAATTTCTTTTTCTCTATATTTACTGACAACTTTAAACCCACGCATTTTTGAGAACTCCTTATTTATTCCGTAAATTTCCCATAATAATTGACAAATAAGTCAAAAAAAATTCACATTCATTTAGTACTATAATAAACGTAGAAAGAAAGAAATAACTCCTCCCAGAGCTTTAAATTAATTCTACACTCAACTTACAAATCTCCCTAAGGCTTAGTTTTAATATTACTAAGCCTTTTATTTTTCATTGCATATTAGTAAATAATTAATTCTAACATTTACAATACTTTTACAATTTCCTCAATTTTTTTTCACATTTGTTATTTATGATTAAAAATGTAGAAAAAATTAACTACTCCTCCCAAAGTATTAGTTTAAATCTACCATTAACTTACAGTTTTAGAAAATACATCACAAAAGTGATGTTTTTTTATTTGATAAAAGTTCCAAAAAAGAATAAGGAATAAAAATTATATCAAAACTCAAGGTAGAGATCAAAAATTCGATGTTTAAACAAAGTAAAACGGTCAGTTAGAAAGAGGACTAGCTGACCGTTTTTTAATTTAACCAAATAAATCCTTCAATAATTAAAACATATAGTAATGTAACTATAACACCGTAAAAGAATATTCGTGTCCAAATTTGATTTTTAATCTTTAAAAAACTACTGTAATCTTTTTTTACAATATCATTTCCTTCTTGGTTGACAGATTTAATTAATTCCACATTATCATCAACAAAGTATTTAGTAAAAATATAATTTAAAAGAGCAGGAAGAAATAATAAAAGTAAACTTATTAATCCTAAGATTTGACGAACAGGATTATTATACTTAAATAAATATCCAATACCCAAAAGAACTAATTCAACAATAACTCCGGAAATAAGAGCAATGGGGACAAAATATCCTTTATTATGCCAAAATATTTTCACTTTTTTCCCTTCTATTTTATCTACAAATTATTTTACGTAATTAAATAATTTCAAACAAATCAAAAACTATTTTTTTGATTCTCTTTTTTATGGTAATCCAAATAATAACGAAAAAGTAAATCTATAACTACGTAAAGTGGTGAAAAATGATTATATTCTAGCGAATAATCTCCTCCTAATTTTAAATCTGTAATTTGATAATAGATATTATAATCAGTCTTAGTCGATAAAAAATTATGGGTAATTGGCGTGATTGAAATCGATGGTGACTTGATTACCTTAATCATTTTAATTAACTCTTTTAGCTCTAAATTTTCACCACTATATGATATCAAAATTAAAAGGTCTTTAGGAGTGATCGTCTTAACTTGCCATTTTAATTCAGTAATTGATGGAATAAAAATCATATTTAATTGAGTAGCTAAAAAGTTTCTAGTTAATAATTGAGCTGCTATTTGTTCTCCCCAATCAGTACCATAAACATAAATAAAATGAGCTTGAGAAATTTTCTTCATAATTGGAACCATATCAATTTGCAAAAACAGTTTAATAGTATCTTTAAGATCAGCACTAAGTTGAATTACACTATTATATTTAGCTTCCTCTTTTATTTTTGTGTCGTTTTCTAAAAAATATTTCATCTCCGAAAACCCAGAAAAATGTAATCTTTTAGCCAAACGAGTTAATCCTGAGGGAGAAGTAAAAGTCTTTTTAGCTAATTCCTTAGTTTTTAAACTAGCAGCATATTCTTTATCCTTTAAAATAAAATTTAATATATCCAAATCAGACTTAGTTAGCCGATCTGCGTATTTATTAATTACTTCTTCAAATTTCATAATTTTCTACTTTCTTAAGTTTATTCTAACCAGAAATAAAAATAATTTTAATCGTTAAAAAAAAATTCAATTTTTGATATATTAATCAAACAAGTAAGCGATTGTACAAATGCTTCAGTTTTAATTTAACATATTAAGTGGAACAAATAAATTAACGGAGGTTTTTAAAATGAATCAAAAAAAAGTTAATGTAGCTATTGCTGGAGGCGGTGCAACTCATACTCCAGGAATTATTCAAGCTTTATTAGAGAGCCGAGATAAACTACCTCTTAATGAATTACGATTATATGATATTGATCCTAAAAAAAATGATGATATGTATGTCATCATTAAAGAAATGATGAAGCAATATAAAATTGATGATGTATCTTTAACAGAAACAACAGATCCCCAAGAAGCATTTACTGATATCGACTTCGTATTTTCACAAATTAGAGTTGGTGATCTAGAAATGCGAGAAAAAGACGAGAAAATCCCATTAAAATTTGGTTTAGTTGGTCAAGAAACTTGTGGCGTTGGGGGATTTGCTTATGGTTTACGTTCAATTAAAGGCTTACTTGAGTTAGTTGGATACATTCAAAAATATGCTCCTGATGCTTGGATTCTAAATTATACTAATCCGGAAAGTTTGATCGCCGAAGCGGTTAGACGTCAATATCCTCATGCAAAAATGCTTAATGCGTGTGATATGACTATTTCAATCGAAGAAACAATTGCTCGTAATTATGGCTATAATCGAAAAAATTGGATTTGCCAATATTATGGTCTTAATCATTTTGGTTGGTATACTTCAATTTATGATAAATCTTTACATCGGGAAATTATGCCTGAAATCATTCATAAACTTCAAGAAAAGCCAATGAAAATAGCGTCATTTAATGCAAAAGATCCTTCATGGCAAGACGCTTGGAATATGTTGACAGAAATTCTAAGACTTTTCCCTGATTATCTGCCAAATAATTACTTAGAATATTATTTATTCCCAGATTTAGTCGTTAAAGCAGCTGATCCTCACTACACTAGGGCCAATCAAGTAATAGATGGTCGAGTTAAAGAAACTCGTGAATTAGCTGACCAAATTCGTCAAGGTAAAGCTGAAGATTTTGATTTTGATTTTGGTGAACATGGTAACTACATTGTTGATATGGCAGCATCAATTTTAAATGATAGTCACGAACGTTTTATGCTAATTGTTCCAAATCACGGTGCCATTCCAAACTTGCGTCCAGATGCTGTTGTTGAAATCCCTGCATATGTCGGATGTACTGGAGCTGAACCAATTTCTATGCGTGAACCAATTAATGATTTCCACAAAGGACTAATGGAAGCTCAAGATGCAGCTGAAAAATTATTAGTTGATGCTTATTTTGAAAATTCATATCAAAAAGCCTTACAAGCAATGACTTTAAATCAAACTGTTCCTTCAGCTGATAAAGCAAAGAAAGCGCTCGATGCCTTAATGGAAGCAAATAAAGAATACTGGCCTCATTTAAAATAACTAATTTTCTCTTGATCTTTAAATTTATCAATTAACAATTGAAATTAACGACCAAGTTTAAGTTTGCTTACTTCTTCAATTATTCATAAAAGAAATTTTAAAAATTTCACTTTTAGCTTAGGAGGACTATTTTATGAAAGAAAAAATGCAAACATTTGGTAAAGCCATGCTAGTACCCATTTCATTAGTGGCTATTGGCGGCTTACTTTTAGGACTAGGTGGGGCTTTTACTAGTGAATCAACAATGACTGCTCTTGGCATTCATTGGACAAGCTATTCCCATTCAGTTTTTTTTAACTTTTTTAATGTTTTAAAAGCATTAGGAAATTCAATTTTTGATAATCTATCAATTTTATATGCTGTTGGTGTAACATTTTCTTTAGCTAAACACGAAAAAGGATGGGCTGCTTTTTCAGCAGCAGTAGCTTTTTTGGCTATGAACGCTACAATTTCTACTTTACTATTAGCTAAAGGTTATACACCAGATATGGCAGACGTTGCTGCTTTAATTAAATCAGGCGTTAAGCCAATGGTAGCTGCCAAAAGAGCAGCTCTTTTTACAAATGAATTAGGTTTCTTTACATATCGAACCGGTGTTTTTGGTGGTATTGTTCTAGGACTAGTTATTTCTTGGATTCATAATCATTTTTATAAAACTAAGTTACCTACCGCAATGGCTTTCTTTTCTGGAACTCGAACCGTACCAATTCTCTCACTATTAGCTGGGGGAGCTTTGGGTTTCATTTTTTACTTTATTTGGCCTCCAATCGGTTCTTTGTTTACTAATTTTTCTTTATTAGTATCAAAAATAGGTTTAATTGGTACATTTCTTTATCGGTTTGTTTACGAGAGTCTTATTCCATTCGGAATGCATCCTTTACTTTCATTGCCAATGCATTGGACAGCTCTAGGAGGATCAATGGTAATCGATGGTAAACTTGTAGTTGGTAATGCAGCTATTCAATTAGCTCAGTTAGCTTCTCCAAATCCTGGAAAACTCTTAGTAAAAGCTTATATGGCTGGAACTGGTGTAATTAATTTTGCAATTTATCCTGCAATTGCTCTAGCAATGTATAAAACCGCTTTAGCTCAAAATAAAAAGAAGGTAGCAGGTTTATTAATTCCTACAATTGTTTCTACAACTCTTTTTGGAATTACTGAACCAATTCTATTTACTTTCTTATTTATTGCTCCTTGGATGTACTGGTTAGTGTATGCACCTATTGCGGGATTGGCTGAAGCAATTTGTGAATTTTTCAAAGTTTCAATTTATCAAGGTAATATCAAAGATTGGATTCCTTGTCTTTTACGTCCTGAAAAAATCTATATTTTACCTTATTTATGGATAATGCCCATTTTCTTTATTGTCACTTTTATTGTTTTTAGATTTTTAATTACAAAATTTGATGTTAAAACTCCAGGAAGAGAATTAGAAGCTAGCACTGTCAAGTTATACTCAAAGAAAGAGTATGAGGAAAAACAGCAAAAAGACCAAACAGGTGATAACAGTTCAAAAGAAGAAAAACCAGATCTTGCTAGTGCAATTATTGATGGTTTAGGTGGTAAAGATAACATCGAAGATGTTGATAATTGTATTTCACGTTTAAGAGTAATCGTAAAAGATCCTAAAAAAGTAGCACCTGATTCAGTTTGGACTAATAATTTAAATGCCTTAGGAATAATTCATTTAGGTGATGGTAAAGCTTTGCAAATCGTCTATGGTGCACAAGTTGCAAGTATTGCTGTGGACGTACGCGATAAGTTAGGAGACTATTAAAATGAATTTTTTTAACCGCTTTAATGATGATAAATCTATTGAAATTCATCAGTATCAATTTAAGGTTAAAAATGTCAAAAACATTAACATTAATTTATTAGATGGTATATTTGAACATGCTATAATCATGGTTAAAGACCCTCACAACATAGTTCGTATTTTATTTAGTTTTAAGTCTCGTTTCAGGTCACGATTTTTGTCTACAGAAGAGATTCATACTACTAATGGTGCAATATCAGGTCCTATTCTTGATGGGATCTGGACTTTAACCATAATCAAACCTTCAAAAAGAGTTAAAGGAAAATATCAAATTGAAATCCGCTTTGATAGAGAAATAACCTTAAATGATTCAAATCAATACCTAACATTAAAAAATAATTTCTATAATGAAACTTCAAATGTACCAAACAATTCTTGGGTTAATACTGAATTACATAGTCATAGCTATTACAGTGATGGACGAGTTTCATTAGACGAAATCAAAGAAACGATTAACCATAAGATTGATCTCTATGCTTTAACGGATCATACGATGTTTACCACTAAATTTCCATCTGGAAATTACTTATTTCTTCCCGGAAGTGAATTAACTTTTGACAACGAATTTCACTACAATCTCTATGGATGTAAAGAATTAATAGATTTTACCAAATATTTTGAAGGCAAAAAAACAATTACTGAAGTTCTTGAACACTGTTTTAAAGACCTAAGTAAAAAATATTTGCTATCAATTAATCACCCTTTTGCAGCCGAAATTACACGTCACCATCATTTCAATATTAAATACTTTAACCTTTTAGAAGTAATTAACGCTCCGTATGCAATTGATGAATTTATTGATAATGAAAAAGCAATTCGCTTTTTCGACTATCTTTGGAATCACGGATACCAATTATTTGGCGTAGGTGGAAGTGATGCCCACAAAAAGAATTTTCACAATACCTATCCTGTGGGAATACCTTTAACAAAATTATTTTTACCTGAATCTAATATTTCATCTGCTTTAAATTCTTTAAAAAACGGGCATGTCTACTTACTAAATCAAGTTAATGCCAGAGCTAAATATGAAAAGAATGGCAAAGAAGTATTACCAGGTAGTAAAAACATTGAATCTATAACTTGTAAGGGCTATTCTCAAGAACTGTTAACGTGGAGAGTAATTATTGATGGAAAATGTATTGACCAACAAATTACGAAGAATTACAATAAAGTTTACCAAATTAAAGCTGGTTCTTATCTTCGATTAGAGGCAAGGAAAAAAGGGGAAATTGCAGTATTTGTTAACCCTATATCTAATCATCTTAAAGTTAACGAACATGATGCAGATATTGCCGACCTTTTATCAGATTTTGAAAAAAATGAACTGAGATAAATAGATGAAAGTTGGAAAAATATATCGAGTAACCTACATTGTTGTTGAAATCTTTTTAATTATTATTTACTTAATTCAGATTCCTGTAGTCTTACAAAGTAAGATTGGTCCTTTAATTTTAATTGATTATACTTTAGGAGCTATTGAAACTATCGGTGGCCTTTATGTCATTACTAAATTTTCCCAAACAGGAAAAATTAAGTATTTAACTATCGCAAGTTACTTACCACTTTTAATTCTAATTGAAAAAGGAATTGTTCGTATTTTAGGAGCAGCCTTAATTGCTTTAGCTACGGTAGCTAAATATCTAGCAATTAAAAACGAAGAAAAAAAATAAACTAACTTATAAAGTTCAGAAAATAAGACTAAATTTCATCAACTAAGTCTTATTTTTTTACTTTAAATTAACTCTTTAATTTTCAAAATACCTTCTTAATTCAGAATCCCCGTTTTTTATTTCTAAAAGTCCTTTACTGCCCATTAAAAAAATGATTTGAAATCCAGAAACTAAATGATGATGATAAGTCACAGGATTAGCTAAATTAAAAATAAAACTCATATTATTCAATTTTTTATTTGTAAATAAAATTAAATACTTCAATGTTGTTGAACTATTATCAACAGCATTAAAAAGTCTAATTCTTAATTGACAAGAAAAATCAGCAATTGACATTAAATTTTTAAAATTACTATGATTATATACAAGTTCACTAATTTTTTGAATAATTTCTTCTATATTCCCTTTTAAATAAACCGAATAAGTTTTAGTCAAATAACTTATAACTGATCCAATCTTCCTTTTACTCATTAATAAATATCCCCAGAAATCAAATCGAAAATCTGAAGACATAAAAAAGTCAAACTTCATCTGAGGCAACGAAATATTACTTAAATCAGCATCGATATCCCGAGAAACAATCAAATAATCGTATTTTGTTAAATCCAAATTAGCTAGTTCATAGAAATATTTTTGGTCAAAATAAATTTGCATATGATCATCAAGTGATAATTTTCTTAATAAAGTTTCATTTGCGATTTTTCCAAAGCCATTAATTAATAAAATATGAGTAGGATAATAACTATTTTGTAATCGGCAAATATAGTTATAAATTTCCATAATAAAATCTAAAAATATTTGGTCATGAAAATCTCCTTCACTCCAATCTGGTAAAGCAAAAATAATATCAGTAGCTAACGCTAAGGAAGCAGGCAATTTATAAACATTTTGTTTATTTACATAATATTCTCCATTTTCGTGCAATCCGAATTTTTTCTTTAAAAGATACTGTGTAATAAAGTCAAAAATTAAATTAACTAAATCTACATCTTTTTTTAATTCTAAGCCGTAATTATAATAAATTTTTTTTAATACAAGATTGAAACATAAATTCAATTCTGGTATTTTTTTTTGCCAAAAATTACGATTATTTGCAAACCGTGTCATTTCACTATTAGCTAAAATAAAAGCAGTTAAAGCAATTATTTCTGCTTTTGCATTAAATTCTGGGAACGATTGTAATAAATCGGCAGCTAAACGTCCTTCTGGTAGACTTAAAAGATCCGAATTTACTACATTTTTTAATTTCGGAAATTTTTTTATCAGTAATAAATATTTTACAATTCGTTTAAATCCAGTATCTGTAATTTCATTTGGATATTTGTTCATTTTTTGCAATAAAAGTTTGTTAACTTTTAATATTTGCGAATAAGAAAAAAATGGCCTAACACAATCAAATCTTATTTCTGGATCAAGATGATAATGATACAATACAAAAAGATCAACCATGCAGCAACGTTTCTCCATGATTGATCCCGTAATTTTCATTCCATTATACGGTGTTGATTTAATCATTAACCCATACCACTTAAGAAAAGTTTTAACCTGATGAAGATCTTTAGCAATGGTTGACTCACTAACATGAAGCAAATGAGCTAAATCTTTAATTTTTAAATAACCCGAACTTAAAAAGAGCTGCTGACAAATAATAGGAACTCGATAATGATTTTGAAACAAATGATTAATATTTTGATTTAAATATTCTTGACAATAATGCCTAATTTTATCTATTTGCTCTAAATTTTCTAAATCATAATCAATAGTATAACCCTTACCTCGCTGATTGGTAATTTGAAAAGGAAAATTAAAATTCCTCGATACTTTTTTCAAAATTCTTAGTTCAGCTTGTGCAGTTCTAATAGAAATTCCACAATGATGCATGATTTTTTCCATGCTTATAAATTCATTGTTTAATAATAAATCTAAAATTTTAATTTCTCGAAAAGTTAAAAATGCCATTCTGCCCATTCATTTTATTACTTCCTCACTTAATTATTTTACATCTTAAATTAAGCTTTTGTTAGAAATAAATCTCTAATCTGCGAAAGTTTACTTGAGTTTAAATTTAAAACTTGTTGGGCATAAGTACTGATACTTCCATATTCGTTTTCAATTTGATCGATTGAAGCACTAATAAATTCAGGACGAGTATCAAATAATGAATACAGATAATCGGCTAATTTTTTATCTTGAGTTTCTTTCAAAAAATAAGAATAATAACGTTGATTCTTTTCCCGACGTGCGCGATTAGTCAACATATAATCATAAACCAAAATATTATGCGGTACTCCCAAAATTCCTTCTAAAATCATTAAAGCAAAACCAGTACGATCTTTACCACCACGACAATGTTGCATACTAGGTAAGTTATTAACATCACTTAATACATTTAGTGATTTTGAAAAAGCTTTATGACTGCTAGGATTATTTACAAAATCTAATTGCTGTTCAATCATTTTTTGCTGACCAGTTTTACCTTTTTTTAACGCAAGTTGAGCTCGTTCCTTAAGATTCTTGGTTGCATGCATTACTTGTAAATCTCCTGCCTCTTGAGCAGTATCAGCCTCTGGATCAAACTGATAATTTTTAATTTTAGGGTCAATTTCTGGATTAGGATCGGCTAAAATTTCACTATGACTTCGATAATCAATTATTGAATGAATTCTTAAAGATTTAAAAAAAGGAATACCTTCAGGTTTTAAATTTTTTAAATAGTCTGAACGATAACCAATACCCCATTTTATTCGCTGACCATTTTCTGTACGGTATCCACCGATATCACGAAAATTATACATTCCAGCTATTGGTAAAATTCGATAACCAAAAAGAATTGGAGTTTCATTTGGCCATTGGATAATAAAATAATTAACACGTTGAGGATTGTAATTAAATTGAAAATGACAATTTTTAGCATTTCCTGAGAATAAGTAATGCTTATTCTGTGTCTGAGGGTTTAAATCATAAGTCCAAAATACTTTATAAGGTTTAATCGTATCAGAAGTAACTATATTTAATTCATTTTGACCATCTTTAAGAAAAAACGCTTCAATGTAGTCGTAATCGAGAGTCAACTTTATTTCCCTCCTACCTGCTTTATATGATCCAAAATAGGTACTGGTGAATCATAAGCTGCTACTTGATAATTAATCTCAACTCCTAATGAAACTAATTTACGTAAATCTTCATCCTCTTGTGGAGTAAAACATAAATCATAATTATAGCTAATCGTGCGTTCCTCACGAGTTCGCATACCACCAAAATTTACTTTATTAATCTCCACGCCTCCTTCTTTCATTTTTAAGAGGCTCGATGTACTATCAGTAATCAAAAATGTACTCTTTTTTATTGGATTCTTTTGATAAATACGAATAAATTTATCAACACCAAAAACATGAACGATATAACCAGGTGCAGCCATTTTTAATACTTGCTCTTGAACTGGATTTTTAGCTGCTCGATCACTTATACAAAGAATTTGCTCTGCTCCTACATACCTTAGCCAAGAACTTGCTACTTGTCCATGAATTAAACGGTCATCAATTCGAATACTTTTTATTGCCATAACATTCCTTTCCTATATTCAATAAAAGCTACTATTTATATTTAATAAAAGCTTTAAACTAAAATACCTGCTACTGCTAAAACTGTACCAATCGCTAAAATGCCAAAAATTAACCAAACCATATATTTACGAGGCATAACGTTCTGTAATTTATAGAGAAAAATGGTAAACAATAGTGGTAACAATTTTGGCATTATGTTATCTAAAAGTTTTTGAACCTTAATTACACTCTTACCGGCTTTAATTGCACTTCCAACATCTATCTTTACATATTGTGCAATAAGAGAACCTAGAACAATTACTCCTACCATTGTGGCAACATTAATAATTTTTTGTAAAACTTTAGCTTGATCACCACTTTGAATATATTGAATTCCTTTTTCGTATCCAGCAATTACCCCATAATATTTAATAAAAATATTAATAGCGTTATAGATAAGAAACATTAAAATTGGTCCTAAAAAATTTCCTTTTAATGCATAAGCAGCACCAATACTTCCCGCAATTGCCTGAATAGTAATTTTAAAAACACTATCGCCAATTCCAGCTAAAGGCCCCATCATTCCAGCTTTTACAGCAACAACTGCTTCCTTTTCATCCTCGTTAGTTGTCTCTTCAATTGCTGTAGTAATTCCTAAAATCATTCCAGTCGCAGTATTTTGTGATAAAAACATTGCTAAGTGACGTTGCATTGCTTTTACTCGAGTTTTTAAATCAGCCTTTGCATATAATCTTTTTAATGCTGGTGTAATAGCTGTTAAGAAACTAATAGCTTGCATAGTATCATTAGTATAAGTTAAACCTAATCCAAATATTTGTAAACGCCAATATATTTTATTTAAATCACTACGAGTGATTTTTTGATAAGTTCCTTTGCTTTTAGTATTTTTGTTATCTTTAAGTTCTTTTTCAATAACTTTATCTTCCTTTTTATTCATAGATCATATTCCTCATCATCATCTTCATCAGTACTGTTATTATTATCACTTTGTCCAGTATTACTTTTAATCGTTTGTTGCTCTTTTTGTGTATCCATAATTTCCATCAAAAACATATAAATCACTGAAAAAGATAAAGCAATCAAAGTAACAGGAAGAACTCCCAATTTTAAATAAGTCGATAAAACAAAACCCAAAATTAAAAATGGCCACAAACTAGGTTTCATCATCATTGTCATTAAAATAGCCAAACCTACTGCTGGCAATATTGAAGCTGCTACCCCGAGTCCATTTAAGACATTTTTAGGAATAACTGCTAATATTTTGTCGACAACACCCTTTTGAAAGAAAACTACCAAAAATGTTGGAATAGCTCTTAATAAAAATTGAAAAATAATTGCAACAATATTTATTTTCATAATTCCATCAAAATTACCAGTTAACGCAATCTTATCAGCCCAAGGTTCAAATAACTGTCGAACAAAACGAGCAAAAAGTAATAATTGTTGAACTAGCACAGCAACAGTAGTTGCCGCTGCAACACCAGCAGCAATACCTTGAGGTGTAGCACCCGTCCCTGAAGTTATTGAAACACTTACCCCAACAATAGTTCCAACAATCATATCTGGAGTTTGGTACCCAGCCATATTACCAAGTCCCATCCACATTAATTCCAGAGTACCAGAAACAATTAAAGCTGTTTTCATATCACCTAAAATTAATCCAACTAAAGGACCAACAAGTAAAGGTCTTCTTAACATCTGAGGGCCTTCATCATCATAAGAACAGTATCCAGCCCACAGAGCAATTAAAAGTGCTTGCATAAAAGACATATTTTCATCCTCCTTAAATACTTAAATTTTAGAATTTACTTGCATAAATAACCAGACAAGTTTTTACTATTTTAAAAAGCAAATATTTATTAGGAAATATAGAATTTTGGAATAAAAAAATATCATATAACATTCATTTATTTAATATTTTTTTATTAATATCTAATGTATTTCAAGCTTCATATGATTTTTAAAAGCAATTTTTAAACTTATAAAAAAAAGATTGATTCAAAAAATCAATCTTTTTTATAAAAATTTATTGACTAATTAGCTTAAATCTTCACCGTTAGAAGCAATAACTTTTTGATACCAATAGAAAGAGTCTTTACGATAACGCTTTAAACTCCCATTACCTTCATCATCTTGATCAACATAAATAAAGCCATATCGTTTAGACATTTCAGAAGTTCCTGCGCTAATTAAATCAATAGGACCCCAAGTGGTATAACCCATTAAATTTACGCCGTCTTTAATAGCTTCCTTCATTTGAATGATATGTTTCTTTAAATAATCAATTCGGTATTGATCATGCACTTTATGATCAGAAGTTAATTTATCTTTAGCACCTAATCCATTTTCAACTACAAATAGTGGTATTCGATAACGATCCCATAACTCATTTAAGGTTATTCTTAAACCGATAGGATCAATTTGCCAACCCCAATCGCTTGTTTCTAAATATGGGTTTTTCCCATCGCCAAGTAATTCACCATTAAATTTTTCTGGTTTTTGAGTAGCATCAACTACAGAACTCATATAATAACTAAATGCTAAATAATCTACTACACCGTGTTTAATTATTTTTTCATCTTCAGGATCCATATCTATTTTAATATTATTTTCCAGGAAATAGCGATTCATAAATTCCGGATACTCACCCCGAACTTGAACATCTGTAAAGAAAAGATTTAGTTGATCTTGTAACTGATTAGCACGAACATCAATCGGATTAGGAGTTTTAGGATAAGTTTCCATCCGTGCAAGCATACATCCAATCTTAGCTTTAGGATCAATTTTATGACATTGTTCAACAGCTAATGCACTTGCTACAAATTGATGATGTACTGCTTGATAACGTAACTGTGATTGTTGGTTTAAAGATAATTGATCATCAACACTACCAGTTGCTGTAAAACCACCTGTAATTGCATTAATTTCATTAAAAGTCATCCAGTATTTAACTTTACCTTGATAGCGTTTAAATAAGGTTTCTGTATAATGAGTAAAATTAGCAATCGTTTTTCGACTAAACCAACCATTCTGCTTTAAGGTCAAATTTAAGGGCATTTCATAATGTGAAATTGTAACAACAGGCTCAATGCCATAACGATGACATTCATCAAAAATGTGATCATAAAATTTTAATCCTGCTTCATTTGGTTCTTTATCATCACCATTTGGGAAAATTCTTGCCCAAGCAATTGATAATCTAAAAGCTTTAAAACCCATTTCAGCAAAAAGTTTAATATCTTCTTGATAGTGATGATAAAAATCAATACCGCGACGTTTAGGATACATTTTATCTGTCATATCTGACATTGCTACTTTAATTGTATTCATAGAAACATCATTAGCAGACATTTCCAAAGGGTTTTGAGATTTCTTAACGACTTCAGCGGTAGTTAACCCTTTACCATCTTCATTCCAAGCCCCTTCCATTTGATTAGCAGCAGTAGCACCACCCCATAAAAAATTTTTAGGAAATGTCATAGGGATTTCATTTTTATACATTGCTTTATTCCTTTCTCTTAAACTTTAATTTTACGTTAATGACAATAATGGCTCATCATTTTTAATGCTACCACTCTTCATTACTTCAACTTCATGATAATTTTTACTATTAGTAATAATAATTGAAGTTATTGTAGATAAACTAGCTTTTTCAATAGTAGCTAAATCAAATTTAACCAAAAGATCTCCTGCGGCTACTTGTTGATCTTTTTTAACCATGGTTTCGAACCCTTTGCCATCTAATTCAACGGTATCGATTCCAATATGAATTAAAATTTCGGCTCCATTTTCTGTCATTAAACCAATCGCGTGACCGGTTGGAAAAATCATTGTTATTTTTGCATTGCTAGGAGAAACAATTTGACCTAGGTTGGGTTTAATTGCCACACCTTGGCCCATAGCCCCACTTGAAAAAACTTCGTCAGGTACATCTTTAAGTGGAACAATTGTCCCAGAAGCTGGACTTTTTAAAATTTCTGCCTGATTATAACTTACTGAAGATTTAGAATTTTCTTGTTTAGATTTAGAAATATTTACCTTACTTGATGATTCTGAAGTTACTGCAGCTTCTAATAAAGGTTTATCAACACTTTTGCGGCCAAATAACATTTGCAAAACAAAACCAATTATTAAACTTATAAAAATTGTAAAAATATATCCTAAAACTGAAGTATTAATTCCATCTTTACCTATAGTTGAAGGAATGGAAAATATTCCTAAACCACCCATCATATAATTTTTAGTACCAAAGAATCCAATCAAACCACCGCCAATAGCAGCGCCAATACAACTTATAATAAATGGTTTTTTCCTTGGTAAAGTTAATCCATAAATTGCTGGTTCAGTAACGCCAAAAATTCCGGAAATAAATGCGGGAATTGCTAAACTACGGGTTTTTTCATTTTTAGTTTGAAAAATCATAGCTAAAACTACTCCAGTTTGAACAAATGATGCTGCAGCACTCAAAACTACAATAGGATCATAACCTTTGGCCGCAATATTTGCTAACATTACAGCTACAAAACTCCAATGTACTCCAAACATAACAAAAACTTGCCAAAATCCACCCATCACAAGTCCTGCTATAACCGGATTAAAGTTATAGACTGATACACATATTGTAGAAATAGCATTACCCAACCATGTTGATAGTGGTCCAATGATTAATAAAGTTGCAGGAACTGTAATTAATAAAACCGTAAAGGGTACTAAAAAAGTCTTTACAACATCAGGGATGATTTTTCGAGCAATCCTTTGGATTTTAGAGGCAAACCACACTGCAATAATAATTGGAATTACCGAGGAAGTATAATTCATCATGATTACAGGTATTTTTAAAAAGGTAATATGAATCGGTGCTTCAAAAAAAGTATCTTTAAATACCGTAAATAAGTTTACTTTACTAGAACTTAAAGCAACAATTGAAGGATAACATAAAGCCGCACCAATAGTAGCGCCAACAATAATATCTAAGTTAAATTTTTTAGCAGCAGTAATTCCTAAAATCACTGGTAAAAAGTAAAACAAACTATCTCCAATAGCATTAAGAACAATATATGTGCCAGAAGTGGCTTTAAGCCAACCAACAGCTAAAAATAAAGCATTAAATCCTTTAATCATACCTGCTGCACATAATGGACCCAAAATTGGTGAAAAAATTGCCGAAATTAAATCAATAAACTTGTCTAATAAGCTTAAATTTTGTTTACTTTCATTATCGTCATTAGCTACTTCTCCACCATCAGAAAAACCACCAATTTTAATTAAAGTATCATAAACATCAGCAACATGGTTTCCGATAACAACCTGATATTGACCTCCAGATTTTACTAAGGAAATTACACCATCGATACTTTTAACTGCAGCATCATTAGCTTTTTTTTCATTTTTTAATCTAAAACGTAAACGCGTAGCACAATGTACTACACTAATTACATTTTCTCTACCACCAATATTAGCGATTATTTTTTTGCTTAATTCTTCGTAAGCCATTTTTCCTCCTAAATAAAAACCCATTAACATATAGAAAAACTTACTAAATAAAAAAGTAATTTTTTCTTTGCTAATGGGTTAATGCCTGATTTATTCAGTAACACACCACATGAAAGTTATTGTTTTTTTTGTCGATTGGTCACCCGCCAAATATGTAAAGTTAAATATACCTTTTCATCCGGTTGCAATGACCAACCAGTCTGATTTTGTAAAAGCGTTCCAATTCTTAAAGCAGTATCATAAGCTTTGGGATATTTTGCGATCATTAATTTTAGAAAAGCTGGGTCTAAATTATTTTCTTCTCTAATCGTTTTTTGTAAACGTTGAATCATAAGGGACCGTAAATGTGTAATAAAGCGATTAAAATTAAATGAATCATCATCTAATGTCATACCATATTGATATTGAACAATTTCTACAATTTGTTCGATCAATTTCGTAATCTTGATTGTATTATGTAATCCAGCACTATCACTTCTTAAATTTAAAAAATGATATGTAATAAAAACAACTTCTCCACTTGAAAGTTTAATACTAGTTAGTTTCTCAATTAGTTTCACTGCTTTTTGCGCAATATCGTATTCTTTGGGAAAAAGTTTTCCAAGACTCCAACGCATCGTACCGTCAGTAAAATCAATATTTTTCTTCGCTCTTAATAAGGCAAACTCCAAATGATCAGCTAAAACAAGATATTGATAACTATTAAAATTATGTTGTAATAGAGGTTCAACCATTTTAACCACTTTATCAGTGAGCTTCAACGTTTTAGCTGAAATATCATTTAAATTACCTAGCGATGATTGATCTCTTTTAGCTGCAATAAAACTACGTTCAATTTTCGAATCATCAACTATATCTCCAACTTTTTTCCCAAAACCAATTCCATTACCAATAACTATCCATTCAGTTTTATGCTGATCTTTAACCAGAGCGACATTATTGTTAAAATTTTTAACAAAAATCATTTTATCCTTCCTGATAAAAAACCGTGATTAAACAAAAAACCTACCTCTTAATACAAAATCAATATTAAGAAGTAGGTTAACGCCTGATCGAATCAGTAACACACCTAATCACATGCCGTATTATATTAATTTATGAAATCGGTGTCAACTATTACTTAAATTTTTATTTTAAAAACAGCAAAAATTTAAAGGAAATTTATTATTTCTTTATTTAATTTAAATAATATAGTAAATTAAAAACTAAAAAATATGTTTGTTTTTTTCAACCATTTATTTATAAGTAATTATAACTAAACTACATTCTAATTCTATTAAATATTAAATTTTATTACTTTGAATTAAAATAGAAGTAAATGCTAAATATTGAAGTTAACTATAAAAATTCAAAAGATAAAATACCAAATTTAAAACACAATTATGAAAATTATTAAGCATATATTCACTGATCCCCCTATTTTGTTGCAGTTTAATTGCAGCAATTGCTACTTTAGTTTTTGGTCGACCAAACTTTAAAGAAATTAATTGGTCAACAATTGGTTCACTATTTAGTTTAATGTTAACCGTTCAAACATTACAATTTTTAGGCGTATTTAAATTTATTGCCATGAAATTAACTAAGTTGGTTAAAAATTCTCGACAATTAATACAATTGTTAATTGCACTTGCATTTTTTAGTTCCATGTTACTAACAAATGATGTTGCAATTATAACGCTAATTCCTCTTTTATCCTTAAGCATTAAAAATCTAAAAGTGGCACCAGAGCTACCGATAATATTAATTTGTTTAGCAGCAAATCTAGGTAGTATTCTTTTGCCAATTGGTAACCCTCAAAATCTATTTTTATTCTTTAACTATCAATTAAACCTTAATCAATTCATCAATCTATCATTTCCCTTATGGTTTATTAGTTTGATAATTTGTGAGTCATTAAGTGTTTTAATTAATCCCGTAAGAATTGTACCCCAAAAAGAACCATTACCAGTTTTTAATCAATGGCAATTAATTCTTAGTTCTTTTAGTGCAATAATAGTTTTATTAAGCGGATTAAAACTAATTCCTCTTCTTAGCGGTATAATTATAGCAGTTTTTACTTCTTTAATAATTTCTCCCGAAATTTTTAAAAACATAGACTATGCCTTATTACTTACTTTTTTGTGTTTCTTTATTGCGGTTAATAATTTAAGCCAAGCTAAATTTATCAAATATTTTCTTAAAAATATTGATAATTATCAATTAGGCGTCTATTTAAGTCGTTTAGGATTAAGTCAATTTTTAAGTAATGTTCCTACAGCAATTCTTTGGTCCCCTTTCACAAACCAAGTTCCTGCTCTTTTTTATGGAACAAATATTGCTGGATTAGGAACATTAATTGCTTCACTAGCTAATCTCCTAGCTTTTAAGCAATATCAAATCCATTTTCAACCCCCAAATATAAATATTTAAAACAATCTAGTTTAATTAATTTTGGCTTATTATTAATTTATGGGCTGTTAGGAGCTATTATGCTTCATTAATGATTTTTTAAAATGATTGATTATATATAATAGTCGCCATTATTTACATTATTACAATGCTAATTAATAAATAAACAGCCCTATAAATAACAGGGCTGTTTATTTATTAATTATTACTTAAGTCCAATTTGGTAATCATCATCTTTCATCGGCTTAACTTCACCTAAAAGGTAGCCATTTCCTACTTGAGAAAAGAAGTCATGATTTGAAGTTCCTGTAGAAATTCCATTCATAACAATTGGATTGACGTCATTTTCAGTGTCTGGAAAAAGTGGATCCTGACCTAAATTCATCAATGCTTTATTAGCATTATAACGCATAAAAACTTTAACATCTTCTTGCCATCCTAATTCTTTATATAAAGAATCTGCGTATTTCTCTTCATTTTCGTATAATTCATATAATAAATCATACATCCAATCTCGTAATTCTTTTTGCTTACCAGTAGTTTGTTCCTTATAACCTTGCTGAAATTTATACCCAATATAGGCACCATGAACCGACTCATCTCGTAAAATTAATTTAATTATTTCAGCAACATTAGCTAATTTATTGTTTCCTAAATAATAAAGCGGTGTATAAAAACCTGAATAAAATAGAAACGATTCTAAAAGAACGCTCGCAATTTTTTTCTTTAAGGGCTCCTCATATTTATAAATTTCATTAATTCTCTCAGCTTTATGTTGTAGATTAGGATAAGTATCAGTCCACAAAAAAATATCTTCAATCTCAGTTGGCGTATTTAATGTTGAAAAAATTGAAGAGTAACTTTTAGCATGAACGCTTTCCATAAATTGAATATTATTTAAAACTGCTGTTTCTTGAGGGGTTCTTATCGTTTCTCGCAACATTGCCATTCCTGATTCAGATTGAATCGTATCTAACAAAGTCAGGCCTCCAAAAACATGCCCAACCAATTTTTGCTCTTCTTTAGCTAAAGTACGCCAATCGCCTAAATCATTAGAAAGTGGAATTCGCGTATCTAACCAAAATTGTTCTGTTAGTTTTTCCCATGTTTGTTTATCAACCGCATCTTCAACGTCATTCCAATTAATTGCAGAATAATAAGTTTTTTTTGAATCTACTTCGGGCATTAAAACTCCTTTTAATTTTAAATACTGCAACTTTCACACTGATTAGCACCAACAACATTGCCATCATCTGTAAAAGTTCTAATATAATAAATTGACTTAATTCCTTTATAATAAGCATAATTTCTTAAAATGCTTAAATCTCTAGTTGTTTGTTCACGTTCATTTTTCCATTCATATAATTTTTTAGGAATTCGACTACGTAAAAATAATGTCATACTAATTCCTTGATCTACATGTTCAGTAGCAGCGGCATAGATATCAATCATTTTACGCATATCAAGGTCATAAGCTGAAATATAATATGGTAATGTTTCATTATTTAAACCAGAAGCAGGATAATAAATTTTACCAATTTTCTTCTCTTGACGTTCTTCAATTCGCTGAATAATAGGTTGCAACGATGCTGACGTATCATTAATGTAGGAAATTGAACCCGTCGGTGCTATGGCCAAACGATTTTGATGATACAAGCCATCTTTCATTACCGACTTTTTAAGTTCAGACCAATCTTCTCTAGACGGAATAAATATTCCTTTAAAAAGTTCTTTTACTTTAGTTAATTTTGGAGCAAAATCGGTTGTAAGATATTTATTAAAATATTTACCGTTAGCATAATCTGATCGCTCAAAATGATAAAAAGTTTCATTTCTTTCTTTAGCAATTTTATTGGAAGCTTTTAAAGTCCAATAATTTAAAAGTAAAAAATAAACATTAGTAAATTCAACTGATTCTGGTGAACCATACATAATTTTATTGCTAGCTAAATAAGTATGAAGCCCCATAGCTCCCAACCCAATTGAATGAGCTAACTGATTTCCCTTTACAATCGATGGAACTGTATCAATATTAGAGTTATCAGTAATAAAGGTTAATGCACGAACCATCATTTCTACTGATTTACCAAAATCTGGTGATTTCATCAAATTAGGAATATTAGTCGAACCTAAGTTACAGCTAACATCACGTCCTAATTTCTTATAAGTCTGATCGTCATTTATAATACTAGGTGATTGAACTTGCAAAATCTCAGAACAAAGATTACTCATTACAATTTTGCCATCAATTGGATTATCTCGATTAGCTGTATCAATGTTAATTACATAAGGATATCCTGATTCTTGCTGTAACTTTGAAATTTCAGTTTCTAAGTCACGAGCTTTAATTTGAGTGTGGTGAATATGAGGATTAGCAACTAATTTATCATATTCTTTGGTCAAATCAATGTAACTAAAGGGAACACCGTATTCTAGCTCTACATCACGAGGTGAAAAAAGATACATTACCTCATCATTACGAATTAATTCATAATACTTATCAGGAACAATAACTCCTAAAGATAAGGTTTTTACCCGAATTTTTTCATCAGCATTTTCTTTTTTTGCAGATAAAAATTCAATAATATCCGGATGAAAAACGTTTAAATAAACGACTCCTGCTCCTTGCCTTTGTCCCAGTTGATTTGAATATGAAAAACTATCTTCAAAAAGTTTCATTACAGGTAAAACACCACTAGCAGCATTTGCATAACCTTTAATTGGTGCACCAGATTCTCTTAAATTACTAAGATTTATCCCAACGCCACCACCGATTCTTGAAAGTTGTAAAGCTGAATTAATTCCTCGCCCAATAGAATTCATATCATCAGTTAATTGAATTAAAAAACAAGAAACAAATTCACCACGACGAGCTCTACCCGCATTTAAAAAAGTTGGAGTAGCTGGTTGATAACGTTGATGAATCATTTCATCAGCTAAAGCTAAAGCCAACTCTTCATCTCCATCAGCAAAATAAAGAGCATTAAAAGCAACTCGATCCTCAAAAGTTTCCAAATAATATTCATTATCATTTGTCTTTAAGGAATATTGTTTAAAAAACTTATATGCAGCCATAAAACTCTTAAATCGAAAATTGGCTGCATAAACTTCTTTAAATAATTTCTTAATAAAAGTTGAGTGATATCTTTTTAAAAAATTGGTTTCAAGATAATTGTTATCAACTAAATAAGAAATTTTATCTTCTAATGTCGAAAACCATTTAAGATTAGGTTTTACATTTTCTTTAAAGAAAGCGGTAATTGCTTCTTGATCATACTTTAAAGGTATTTGACCGTTTTCCGGAATATTAATTTTATTATTTAACTTAAAGTATGTAGGATTTTTTATTTTACTTATTGCCATGATCTAATCTTTCTACAATTTCTTTTACTTTTTTAACATCTTGAGGAGTCCCATTAAATTCATAAGCATAAAGCAATGGTAGGCTATAATCTAAGCAAATATCTTTTGCCGTGTAAATAAATTTTTGAGCAAAGTTACGATTACCACTACCAATAACACCAAGACAATATTTGAGATTATCACCATATTCTAAAAAGTCATTAATGACACTGGTGGTTTCTTCATCATATGTTGGAGTTAATAAAATAAAAGGCTCTTTAAGTGTGAAAAAGGGATCAGCTGGATTAATTTTCCGATTTGCTAATCCCAGTTTATGAACAAATTTAGCAGTCTGCCCCGTTTGGGTAAAATAAATGAGTTGCAACTTATGCAACAATCTTTCGAAGTTGAGCTGGTTGAAAACCCGTAAAAGTAATTTTATCAGTTTTTACGACTGGTAAACTTTTATAACCAGCACTAATTAAGGCTTCACGAGCCGCTGGATTTTCATCAATATTAACTTCTTTAAAAGAAACACTATGTTCTTTCAAAAAACGTTTAACCATTTTACATTGCATACAATTTGAACGTGAAAATATTGTTATTTTATCTTTAAATATATCCATTTTAGAACAGCTTTCTAACTTTTTTATAGTTCTAGCATAAGAAAAAAAAATGAGTACGTCAAGCTACTTTATCTATATATAGTATGACATATCATTTTTTCTTAATAAATATTGTGTTTTAATTCAGAAAACAAAACTCCGACCTAATCGGCCGGAAAACAATTTCTATATCTTTTGAACTTGCGAAAATTCAACTTCAGTATCAGTATCGCGACCAAACATTTGAATAATTAAATTTAATTTATGATGTTCAGGATTAATTTCCCTAATCTTACCTTCTAATCCTTCAAACGCCCCTTCAATAACTTTAACAGTTTCACCAATTTCAAAATTATGTTCATTTGGAGCAACTTCTTGATCTTGTTTAGCCAAAATATCTTCAACTTCAGTTGGTAGAAGTGGCGCTGGCTTTGAACCTGCACCATGAGAACCTACAAAGCCTGTAACCCCGGGTGTATTACGAACAACAAACCATGAACGGTCGGTCATTACCATTTCAACAATTACATAACCAGGGAAAGTCTTTTTTTTCTGCATCTCCATTTTGCCGGTTCGCCCATTCTTTACGCGTTCTTCACTTGCTGGAACAATTACATCAAAAATATAATTCTCCATACCCATTGATTGAGCTCTAGATTTTAAGTTCTCTTTAACTTTATTTTCATAACCTGAATATGTATGTAAAACATACCATTGCTTTTCTGCTGTTTCTACCATCCGTTTACCTCAAATTTAAAATATAAATTTATTTAACAAGAAAGTTAAAATCAAATCACAAATTATGAAATAGACAGCAAAAATAATGGTATATGAAATAACGGTCCAAGTGTCATGTCTCGTTTCTTTGGCAGTTGGCCAAGTAGTATCTTTCATTGTTTGGCCTACACTTTTAAAAAATTTAATCATATTAATTAATTTTCCATCCTCGCTCTTTAATTAAAAGCTATTATATCACCGATCTATATGATCACCAAAATCTATTTTCTGTTAAACCAGATTCTAAAACAAACAGACTGATAGCTTTTAGCTATCAGTCTGTTTCATTAATCATCTTTAGGAAACATTCTTTGATTATGCCAACTTATCATGCTAATTAAAACTGACATGGCCATTGGCAATACAATTACTAAAATAATTAATCCAATAATTACGGCCAAAGCAACTTGAATTAATGTTGTTACTCCTGAAGGCATTAATGCTGCGAAAGTCCCACTTAAGATAATAGCTGCTGAAATAACCACTGGTCCAATGACTTTAGCAGAATCTAACATACGATCACGTAAATCAGTAATATTTTTAGCATCTTTAAAGTGAATCATTAAGAATATACTATAATCCACTCCTAACGCAATAAGCATAATAAAACTAAAGAATGGTGTATTCCAACTTAACAAAGCATTACCTAAAATTACTCTAGAAATAACTCTCGCTAACCATAAAGAAGAAATATAAGATAGTAACAAAGTTGTAATAATCGTTAATGGTTGCAAAATTGATTCAGTAACTACCATTAAAGCAATACCAATACCAATTATCATAATAGCTGCAGTTCTAACAAAATCACTGTTAGCTAATGATCTTAAATCATTGTTTTGAGAAGTTTGACCACCAACAGCAACTTCAACTTTATTTAATTTACTATGCTTAATTTTTGAATTTAAATCATTTTGTAAATTAATTAATTGCTTAGAAACTTTTTCAGAATTTGGATCATCTTTAAAAATCAACATCATTTGAGTAATTTTATGATCATCGTTCATATATGTATCAAATGCTGGCTTTAATTCTTTGCTATTAATCATCTTTTTAGGAAGGTAAAACTCATCTCCTACATATGACTTTTGTAAAGCTGACAAGTATTCTTTCAGCTGATCATCGCCTTTAATTAATTGTGTCAACCCTGAATCAGCTGCTTTTAAACCGTTTTGTAATTCGGTAATTTTACTTGACATTCCTTTAAGTTGGGAATTTAAAGTCTGTACCCCTTCATTGATTTGTGCACTTCCACTTGCAGCAGTTTGAGCACCACTATTAAGTTGTTCCCCATTATTAGCAAGTTGAGTTGTTCCATTCATTAATTGATTAACTCCATTAGTTAATGCGGGAACTTTACCATTTAATCTGCCAATACCTCCTGATAACATCGAAGTACCTTGAGCAAGTTGAGCTACTGAACTTTGTAACTGTGCAATTTGATTCTTTATTACTGATGCTTGTTGCGGATTTGTGTCTCCTAAACTGGCTAAAATAGCATTTGCTTGATTAGAAAAAGTATTAACACCTTGTTGCAACTGCCCCATACCTTGTACCATTTTTTGAGAATTTTGATCAATTAGAGCTACACCACTGTTTAATTGCGGTACATGACTATTAACTTGACCAATACCTCCAGCTAAAAGGGATGACCCTTGATTCAGTTGTGCTGCAGAATTTTGTAATTTCGTTAATTCAGTTTTGATTATTGCTGCCTGTTGGGGATTTTTGGCAGAAATTTGTGGTAGAAGTTGGGTTAACAATTGAATTAACTGTTTAATGCCCTGATTTAATTGTTCCATTCCACCAGATAATTGTTCGGAATTAGAATGCAGTTTGCTCATACCAACATTAAGAGTCGGAAAACTTTGATGTAATTGACTAATCCCACCAGATAATTGACCTGATCCCTTTGATAACTGATTGACTGAATAATTTAAAGCATTTAAATTGTTTTTAATTTCTTGAGGATTTAACGACCCAATTGGTTGTAAAGAATCAAGAATTTGATTTGCCTGTCCAACAAACCCATTCACACCTTGTTGCAATTGACCCATGCCATCAGCTAATTGATCAGAACTTGTTGCCAATTGATTAACACCATTAGCTAAAGTTGGTAACTGACTATGTAATTCATTAACTCCATTATTAACCTGATTGACACCAGAAGTATATTGATTAACACCACTAGCAAGTTGGGAAGTTCCGGTTGCTAACTGAGCTGTTCCATTAGCTAACTGTTGAACTTTATCAATATTACCTGACAAATCAGCAGCACTTAATTGTTTATTTGCTTCAGCTAATCCCGATTGAATTTTTTTCAAACCGTTTTTAGATGTAACGATTCCTTTATTCAATGTTTTTAATTGATCAGCTAAATACAATTGCTTAATTTTATTGCCCCCTGGCTGAGTTACTGAATTAACAGATTTTACCCCAGGTTCTTTTTGCAAATATTGAGTAATCTCATCAATTGCTGCTAATTGAGCTTGCCGATTTAAACGTTTCTCACTCTTAAAATATATTGTTGCTGGAGCTGACATTCCTTTACTAAAGTGATCTTGAATCACCACATATCCTTTTTTCGCTGGATATGAATTTGGAACTTCATCTGCATTATTAAAATTTAAATGAGTGTCCATATTTAAAATTCCAGGCAAAGAAACAATAATTAATAATCCCAAAATAATAACTGGTTGAGCGATTCCCACTTTTGAAAGCCCATGCCAAAATTTACTCTCTTTAACTCCATTTTTAACTTTACTTGGCCAAAACATTTTAGATCCCAATGTCTTCATAAAAAATGGATTTAAAGTTAATAAAACTGCTAATAGAACTAAAACTCCAATAGCAACACCAACTGCACTTTGATAAAAAGAAAACTTAGCTAACGCTAAAACTGAAAAACCAATTAAAACTGAGACTCCACTATAAAGTACAGTTCGACCTCCCCGTTTTAAGGCTTCATGCGTAGCATCATCTGCCGACATTCCTTGAGATAAAAATTGCTTAAAGTAATTATAAAGTAGAATATTATAATCGGTTCCAATCCCAAACAAGACCACAACCATAAATACTTGCGTAAAATTAGATATTGGAAAATCTAATTTATTAGCTAAGTTCATTACAATACTTAAAGAAGTTAAAAAAGCAACACCTACATTAAGTAAAGAAATTACCGGTACAATTGGCGAGTGAAAAACAATTACTAAAACAATAAAAATAAAAATAACAGCAATAATTTCAGTTTTTTGAATTCCTCTTTCAGCAACTGTATCAAAATCACTATTAATTGCATCAATTCCAGTAACATAATTATTAATTCCACTAATTTTTAATTTGTTTTGTAGCTGCTCAACTTGCTTGGTAACCCTTTGATTAGTTTTTACAGTTATTTGAGCAAGCTGAGTAGTTTTATCTTTAGCAATTAGTTGCTTACGAGTTTGGACATTATCATTTGGTCCCATTAATTTTGTTACTGCTAAATTATGATCATATTTCAAATCAGATAATTTATTTTGAATTTGTTCGCTTTGGTCAGCAGTGATTCGCTTTTTGCTGTTAAAAACCGCAATATACGTTCTAACAGATTTATTTCCATTAGCCTCTTTTTCAAATTGACTAGCTTGCTGACTTTCAACATTATTTGGCAGCCTAATTGCTCCTTTTTCTCTAACTAATTGAGAAACATTAGGCATCGTGATTAAGGAAATTAAAACAATTACGATCCAGATCACTAACGCCGGAACATGTTTTTTCATAAGTCTGGACATTCTTTTTTCCTCCAAAAAATTTGAAAACGTTTCAGCAACTGTTAATTTTTTGACAGTTGTAAAAACACAAATAATATCCTAAAATTATTTGAACTAAGTTACAAGAATCAATTCATCAATTATTGTTTGATTTTTGACAGATTGCAGTAAAATGTATAATTTTGGAGTTAAAGAATGAAATATACTTCTACTAAGGGGCATTCAGTTGGAGTTAAACGTACCCTAATGGCTTTTGAAGATGCTATGTTTAATTTACTAGGCAAACAAACTTTTGAAAAAGTTTCTGTAAGTGAAATTTGTGCACAAGCAATGTATCCTCGAGCTACTTTTTACAATTATTTTGATGATAAATATGACTTATTAGAATATTGTTGGAATTCTATTAGTCAAAATATTCATCTTGATCAAATTAATTCTAAACACATGAAACTATCTCTTTTTGAAGTATTTGACCAAACTTATGATTTATTTTCTTCTTATCAAGACCTACTTCTTA
The DNA here is from genome assembly GCA_945273735.1 of uncultured Lactobacillaceae bacterium. Lineage (GTDB taxonomy): Bacteria > Bacillota > Bacilli > Lactobacillales > Lactobacillaceae > Xylocopilactobacillus. The sequence goes on along the minus strand of CALYPJ010000001.1, from coordinate 40,930 downwards.
AAATAATTAAGCACAACCCTTTAAATAGTCGACTTGTACAGAATTTTATTAACCATTTTTCAAAAATTTTAGAAAAAGTTTTAAATAATACAATTAATAAGCAAAAAAGCATAGTTCCTATTGAACTTTTAGCACAACAATATAGCAATTCTGCTGTTATAATATTAAAATGGATTTTTTTGGAAGGACATCAAACCACTTTAAATCAAGCTCATATTTACTTAACTGTATTAGTTGGTGACAGTGCTTTACCGGATTAATTCTTTAAAATAAAAAAGCTGTTTTAAAACAGCTGTTTTATTTTAAAGGATTTCCAAATCGTCAAGCTCAAAATCATCATTACTAGTTTCCTTGGGCTTTGTGGTTACAGTCTTTACTTCTTTTTTGCACAAAATTATCAAAATAGTTGTTATAGCAATCCCTATCAACGAAGCTAATAAATACAGCCAAGGCTTCTTAGTAACTAAAGCGACGATCCAACCACCCCATGGAGCTGGGTTTTCCGATCCAAACAACATTGTTAAAGCACTACCAATAGCAGATCCTATCATATTACATGGTATTACTCGTAATGGATCACCTGCTGCAAAAGGAATAGCTCCTTCGGAAATTCCGACTAATCCCATCATAATTGCTGATTTTCCAGTTTCACGCTCTTCATTGGTAAATTTTTTGGGAGCAATAATACTTGCTAAACCCAAAGATAACGGTGGTATACAAATGGCTACACCAACTCCAGCCATAATTATCATTGCAGATTTACTAGCCAACCCGGTAGCTGGATTCACTGTACCTACCATTGCTACTGCAAAACTATAAGCTACCTTATTAATTGGTCCTCCCATATCAGATGCGATCATTGCACCCAAAATTAATCCTAAAACAACAGTATTGCCACTTTTCAAACCATTAAGCCAATTTGTCAATGTTTTCATTAAATTAGCAATCGGAATTCCAATTACCCATTCCATAAAGCCACCAACAATTATTGTACTTACTAAAGGAATAACAAATATTGGCATAATCGATTGTATAGATTTTGGAACTTTAATTTTACGAAGTAAAAATACTACAATTCCTGCCAACAAACCGGAAATTATACCACCGATAAATCCAGCACCAATTTGATTAGCTAAGTAACCACCAATAATTCCAGGTGCAAGCCCAGGACGGTCAGTCATTGAATAAGCAATATAACCTGAAAGTATTGGTACCATTAAACTCAATCCACTACTTCCAATCGTTGCTAATTTTGCGAGAGAGCCGGTAGTAGGTACTGCTGATTTTCCAGAAAACAGTACACTTAAGGCTAATAAAACACCACCTGCAACAACAAAGGGAATCATATATGAAACCCCCGTCATTAAATGCTTTTTGGTATCTTTTAACAAATCACCAAGTTCATTAAGCATTTTTAACCTCATTATTTACTTTTGTCTCCGATAATTTAGCAATTAGTTTTTTAACAATAATCGGTGACTTATTAATCAAAGTTCCTGAAGATACTCGTAATGCTGGTTTACCCTTAAAACGACCTTTATTTTTAATACCAATATCATTAGTTAAAATTACAACATCAGCTTCTTTAATTTGTTCAGGGGTTAATTCATTTTCAATTCCAATTTGTCCCTGAGTTTCAACATGAATTTCACATCCGGCATTTTTAGCAGCCAATCCTAAACTCTCTGCCGCCATATAAGTATGAGCTACTCCAGAAGGACAAGCTGTTACTCCAACAATATTTATTTTTTCTGATTTTTTCATTTTTTATCCTTTCACCGCATCTAATAAAGAATTACCGATTAAATCAATAATTTGTTCCGAAGTGTCACTGTTTCTAATTTGTTCTCGAAATTCTGGATGAATTAATTTTCTTGATAAAGCCGAAAGTAATTTTAAATATTCATCTCCTTTACTGCTTTCTGGAACAGCTAATTGGAAAATTGAATCAACTTTTTCGAGATCTAATGATTGCCATTCTATTGGTTTTACCAAATGAGCAAAAGAAACCGAAATTTGCTTAACAACATTTGTTTTTCCATTTATTTGCAATATGACCCTCCAATAAGTTTTCTTAATTTGAGCTTAACTAGAATCCACAATTAAGTAAATAAATTAAGATTCAAAAAATAAAGCGCTTACTTTTGCTTAACGTTGATATTTAACTGTAAAGCGATATTTTTCAAATTATAAAAAATACCAAACTAGAACAAATGTGCATTTATAAATATTTTTAAGATTTCTATAAACTATTTACATAATCACCATTTAAAATTAAAAAAAATGAATTTAAATTCCCTTTCAGGTTTTAAATTCATTTTACGGATTCAAAAACTTTTAATATATTTTTAATCTCGTTTAAATCTACTAAAAAATAAAGTCAAATTACGCATTAGTGACTCTTGAGCTACGGCAAACACAGTCGCAAGCATTAAACACTGATAAGAAACCGAATTAATAGCAAAAAGATAATGGAAAAAGTATGCACAAAGAATTAAGCCAATAATTGAACCATAAAATACTAGACGACGATAATTGTTAAGTGGCTTACAAATTTCAAACAATAGCATAAAACCAGCTAAAGATAACAGGAAAGTGCTGGCAACACTAACGTCATTTTCTGCAATTGAAAATACTTTTCCAAAAATAACTAATGAAGCAATTGAAACAAAAGAAGTTAGCGCTGCAGGTAAAGATCTTAAAAGTGTAACTTTAATAAATCGACCATGTTGCTTTTTATAATTAGCTTCAAAAGCTAAAGCAAAAGCTGGAATTCCAATATTAAACATTGATATAAGTGAAATCTGCGAAGGTTGAAGAGGATAAGAAATTACTCCAATAATAGCAAAGATAGCTAATAACATTGAAAAAATATTTTTATAAAGGAACAAAGTAGCCGATCTAGTTAAATTATTAATATCTCGTCGCCCTTCTGAAATGATCTCTTTCATGTGAGAAAAATCAGAATCTAACAAAACAACTTGAGCTGATTGCTTTGCAGCATCACTTCCAGATCCAATTGCAATTGAACAATCAGCTTCTTTCATCGCCAAAATATCATTAACGCCATCACCAGTCATCGCTACACGTTGCCCTTCACGTTTAATTAATTGGACAATTTCTCTTTTTTGATCAGGTTTAACTCGACCAAATATGGTATATTTTTTTATTGCTTCTTGTAAATCGGCAGAACTTTTTAATGTACTTGCATCCACATAATTCTTGGCATTAGGAATTTCAACTGTCTTTGCAATTTCAGAAACAGTTAAAGGATTATCTCCTGAAATTACCATTACTTTCACTTCTTGATCAGTAAAATAGCGAAATGTTTCTTTGGCATTAGGACGTAATCCATTTGCTAAACTGATAAATAACAGTGGTTTAATTTTATCTTCCATTTTTTGAGCAAAAGCCAAAACTCTTTCACCCTTAGCAGCACGCAAATCAATTTGCTCTTGATCACCGACATTTTGATTATTTCCTAAAACAAATTCTGGGGCTCCCAAAAGATAGTGCCCTTCCTGAGTTGAAATTTCTGAATATTTCTGTTTTGAAGAAAACGGTACAACATCAGCTGTGGAAAAAGGTTTTCCATCCGGATAATATTTTTTTAAAGCTTGTGAAGTTATATTGGTATCTAAAGAAGTGGCAATATAAGATTCCAGAAGTGTTTTTGAATTTTTAATTTCATCAGCGGTGGCATTTTGAGGATTAAAAATTTCTGTAACATTCATTTGATTATTAGTAATTGTTCCCGTTTTATCAACACACAGTACATCAACACGAGCTAAAGTTTCAGTACTACGCATATCATGTAAAAGCACCTGGTGGTGCGCCAATCGAGCTGCCGAAAGGGCTAACGCTACTGTAACTAATAAATACAATCCTTCAGGAATCATTCCAATTAAAGCACCAACTAATGAAACAATTACTTGATTAAATGGTTGATTTTTTAAGAAAAAGCCTTCAAAAAATAAAACCAAACCAATTGGAATAATTGCTATACCCGCAACCTTAACAATTAAATTAATATCTCCAACCATTTCTGATGGTTTTTCTTTTACTTCTTTAGCTTTACTTTGTAACTTTGAAATATAAGAATCTTCACCTACTCCTGTTAAACGAGCCCGGCAGTTGCCAGAAACTACAAAACTACCGGACATTAAATGATTACCGTGAATTTTTTCAATTTCGTCAGATTCTCCCGTAAGCAAAGCTTCATTTACCGAAATTTTACCTTCTGTCACTATAGCATCAGCTGGTATTTGCTGACCACTTGCTAAATATATAATATCATCTCGTAATAATTGATTCATTTCTAATTTTTTACGTTCACCATTACGCAAAATTTCATATTTAGCTTCCGAAATCAATGATAGCTTATCTAAAATTCGTTTAGCTTTAAGTTGTTGGTAAATTCCGATTAAGGTATTTGCAATTACAATTGGTAAAAAAGTTAAATTGCGATAAGAGCCAGCGATAATCAGTAAAATAGAAATTCCTAAAAAAATAGCGTTAAAATAAGTAAATATATTTTTAGCAATAATTGCCATTACTCCGTCGTTTTTTTTAGACATTAATTTTCTCCTTCGTAATGACTAATAACTTTTTGAAACTAGTATTGGTTAATTATAATTTATTGTCAACGATCTAAGGCAAGATTAACCTTAAATTAAAGGTTTTTATATTAAAACGGATAGATCAAATCTACCCGTTTTAAATTATTTATAACCACGTTCATATTCTTGTACCGTAGCTAAAGCATCATTTAAGCTTAAACAAATCTTGATATTACCAATACCACGAGCTGATAAATATTGACTATTCCACTTTTCTTCTTCATTGTTAAGTCCTTCAGTATAAATCATTCGATCTTGATTATCATCATTTTCAAGTCGCGTAATTTTAGTACTCAATAATTCATATTCATAAGGTTCAAATCCCCAAGGAATGACAATCCAAAGCCTTTGTCCTACTTTTAAATTAGTATGTTTTTCTGCCATTTTTATTCCTTTACTGTCAATTTCTACTTTTCCCATTTAAATTATAGCGCTATCATATGCAAATTTATATGTTCTTATAGGATTTAAATAACTATGAATGGTTTTATTTTACGGTCCTTAATTACTAAATAATTATTTTCTACTGCCATATAAAAAATTAATGCACCTTCAAAAAGCTCGTTTAATTCTTGAACGATAGGTTCACATTTTTTTTTCATTATAGAGTATTCCTCAGGAACTCGCGATATCAAATAAGAGGAAGAAATTAAGCTATCAGTCGCTCGATGATGGAGATTTTCAGCATAATATTTACTGGGATTGGGATTTACTGAATAAATATCACTATCAAGAATTACCTTATATTTATTAATCAAATGATTAATTGCTATTTGTTGAATTTTAATTGGTTGATCTGTCATAAAATTTCCTTTCTTTTTACGAACATTTGTTCTATTTTAACATTTAATTTAATTAATCAATAATAGATAAACTTTATCCTTGTTCTTCATAGTTTCTAGCTCATTTTATCTTGAAAAAAAAGTAAATCCTGCTAAAATAGGTCTATACCAATTAAAATTATTAAAGGAGCTTATTATGGATATTAAAATTGTTGCAACTGAAGCTGAAGGAGCTAATATTGCGTTAGAAATGGTAAAAAAGCAGTTAATTCAAAATCCTCAGTCAACTTTTGGACTTGCTACAGGAAGTTCACCTCTGGCATTTTATAAAGCTCTAACTGATAGTGATCTTGATTTTACTAAAGCAATTTCCATTAATTTGGATGAGTATGTTGGTCTTAGCGAAGATAATCCACAGAGTTATCATTATTTTATGAAGGAAAACTTATTTAATAAGAAACCTTTTAAAAAGAATTATTTGCCTAATGGAATGGCATCTGATTTAGAAGTTGAAACTAAGCAATACGATCAAATTATTGCCAATAATCCGATTGATTTACAAATTTTGGGAATTGGCCGTAACGGTCATATTGGTTTTAATGAACCAGGTACTCCTTTTAATAGTGGAACTCACGTTGTTGATCTAACTGAATCAACCATTGAAGCTAACTCGCGATTCTTTGCTAATGAAAATGAAGTACCAAAACAAGCAATTTCAATGGGTTTGGGAAGTATTCAGAAATCTAAGAAAATTATTCTTTTCGCTTATGGTGAAACTAAGGCAAAAGCAATTCAAGGTTGTGTTAGTGACCCTGTGACAACTAATGTACCAGCTTCTATTTTACAAAATTTAGATGATGTAACATTGATTATTGATGATAGTGCTGCAAAATTTATCAAAAAATAGTTGATTAATTTACCAAATTTTTAAAAAACCAAATTCTTTAAATTTGCGTTTTTTTTTTATAGTAATTTACTTATATAATATAAAGCATCAAGTTTAAATACAGGTATTCTATTATTTAGCCGCTTACTGTTAATAATTTTCTTAAAAATCTTTAACAGCAAAATTTAATTGTAAAGTAAATTAAATAAAGACAAGCTTCAGTTTAGAGAAACTAACTTGGTTAATCAAAAAAAATATAATCTGAAAATAATTACTTGAATTTTCAAGATTTTAACCCCAATAATTATTTATTAATACTTTAAAAATTAAAAATTACAGAAAGAATTATCTACTATAATGACCCGAGCTTTACCAATAACTTTAACTAATATGTGTATGTTAACCAATGATGAAGGAAAAATATTAGTTGAAAACCGCTTAAATCCTAATTGGCCTGGTATTACTTTCCCTGGCGGGCATGTTGAACCCAAAGAATCCCTACATGATGCTGTAATTCGTGAATTTAAAGAAGAAACTGGTTTAATCATTAGTTATCCTAAACTTTGCGGAATAAAAAATTTTTTTGATCAAGAAAATAATCGATATCTTGTTTTGCTTTATCAAACAAATCAATTCAAAGGAATTTTAAAGAGTTCCGATGAAGGAAATGTTTTTTGGATAAACCCTGATAACCTTTCTAATTACAAAATAGCAAAGGGATTTGATCAAATTTATCGAGTTTTTACTAACTCCAAACTTTCAGAAGTTTTTATGCCGGATCATAACAGTTGGAAAACATTGTTATTTTAATTTTTTACAAATTAGCTTACAATTAAATTGTAAAAATACATAAGAGGTATAAAATGAATAAAAAATATGATTATCCAAAAACACGTGATCAACTGAATCAATTAATTGCTGATCTGAACCAGATTCATACAAATATGCATCAAATTCATTGGTATATGCGTGGACCTGAATTTTTTCGCCTTCATCCACTGATGGATGAATATATGGCACAAGCTGCTGATCAACTTGATCAAGTAGCCGAACGTCTAATTGCTCTAGGTGGCAAGCCTTATGCTACAACTCATGAGTTCATTGAACATACTGGTTTACCTGATGAAAAAATAGATTTCGGCCAATTTCCCCTGCCAGAATTAATGCAGAAATTGATTAAACAATTTCGCTACTTAAGAGACCAATATCAAAAAGGCATCGAAATCTGTGATGTTGAAAAAGACTTACCTACACAAGATATGTTAAATGGCTTTAAAACAGATATTGATAAAAATATTTGGATGGTCAATGCTTACTTAGATCAAGGACCTTTTGATGGTGAATAAACACAAATTTTAAAATAAACTCATTTTTAATGAGTTTATTTTTTTATCTAATTTTCTATTTTTAACAAAATAAAAACCGGTATTCTTCTTCAGAATACCGGTTACGCTCAATCAAAGATCAACCGCTTAAAAGGTTCCAAGCGGTGATCGCATTGAACGTTTGCGACTTTCGTCGTTCAATCGATCACCTCCTCTCATATTAACTAAGTGCATAATACTACATTTATATTTAAAATTCAACTTTTTATTAGTATCCTTTTTAAAATTTTATAAAGAAATAAAAATAATTTCGAGTTAAATTTTTCTTAAATAAAATAATCTATTGACCATAAATGATCTATCCTAATGGAACTTAAATATTAGTCATGCTAAAATTAATTTCTGAGAGACTAACGATGTTAAAGAACATAGCGTTGTCAAATTAAAGCGTAGTCAAAAAAGTCTCTTTTTATAAATTAATTCAAATAGCCTAATTCGTAATAATTTATAAAAATTTTGTTTATTTTAAATAAGAGTAAGGATTAATTGCCAAAATTACGAATGCGATCATCCTATATACTCTTTATTTTTGTTAAAAATTAAAAACCTTGTCAAACCTGGTAAATGAAGATTTACTAAAAGTCAAGGTGATTTTAAGATAAAAACATATACTACTGAAATCGATAACGATTATGTTGAGGCCGTTAAACTCTTACCTAAAAAAGTGATCCCATTAATCCTGCCACAAATAATAATTTAAAGTACTCTGAAGGACAATGTTACTCTAGTAGCTGAAATTACTTTAACTTAACTACATTTTGATTTAATTTTTCTTGAAACTAAATAATCTTAAAAATAGATAATTTCATTACATATAATTTTAAATCAAAATTAAAAATTACTATAAATTTAGTTAAATTTAATCAGTTTTATTAAGAAAAAGCAGGATTAATTATGGATCCTTTGAAAATTATCCATCTTATTTAATAAAGGAGAAAAAATGATCTATACAATTACGGCTAATCCGTCAATGGATTATGTATTAAATCTTGCGAAATTTAATCTTGGTGAGATTAATCGCACTGGAAAAGCTTACACTTTTGCTGGTGGCAAGGGAATTAACGTTTCCCGAGTATTAAAATATTTAGGTATTAATTCAACTGCTTTAGGTTTTATTGGTGGTTCAGCAGGAGATTTTATTCAAAGTTCAATTACCAATCAAGGAATCTACAGTAAACTTACCCCCATCAAAGATAACACCAGAATTAACGTAAAAATCAAAGCCGAAAATGAAACTGAAATAAATGGCTTGGGTCCACAAATTACTCAAAAAGAGATTGACGAATTTATGAGTAATTTTTCAATGCTTACTTCTGAAGATATCGTAGTGGCTGCTGGTTCAGTGCCCCCAGCTTTAGGAAAGAACTTCTATCAAGATTTAGTAAAAACAGTTGTTAATCATCAAGCTCAGTTTGTCATTGATACAACTGGTCAAGCATTGTTAGATATTTTACCTAGTCATCCTTTATTAGTAAAGCCCAATAACCATGAATTAGCTGAAATGTTTAATGTTTCTTTTAATGGGATTGATGATATTGTATATTATGGTAAAAAACTATTAAATAAAGGTGCAAAATACGTAATTGTTTCTATGGGTAGCGATGGTGCTATCTTAATTACTCCAGAACAAATTTATCAATCCGTACCGGTAAATATTTCAGTTAAAAATTCAGTCGGAGCTGGGGACTCCATGGTTGCTGGCTTTGTTGGAATTTATGAACAAAGTCATGATCTTTTAGCTGCATTTAAAATGGGATTAGCTTGTGGTGCTGCAACTGCTTCTTCTGAAGATTTAGGTAAAACAGATCTAATTAAAGATATTTTAAAAAATATTCAAGTTAATAAAATTTAAAAAAAATTACCAATTAACGAAAGCAAGAAGTTAAACTCTTCTTGCTCTTTTTTATTCCTTCAATTATGATAAGTTTAACAGAGGAATAATAATGATTAGCATAATCTTAGTAACCCATGGAAAAATGGCCGCTGGGATCAGAGATGCGGCTGAAATTATTTTCGGTTCCCAAACGAATTTATATACAGTTAGCTATACTCCAAATATTGGACCGACAGAATTAGAAGAAGAAGTTAAAGCAACAATTAAACTTTGTCCAACCGAAAATCAAATTCTTTTTATAGCTGATATTTTTGGAGGTTCACCTTATAATATTGCCGCAACCTTAGTGGCAGAAGATCCTAATAAACGTGCTTTGATTTCAGGTTTAAATTTATCAATGTTACTTGAAGCCTTTTCTGGTAGGCTAACTTATCATGATGTGAACCAACTCACAAATTATTTGGTTAAAATTAGTCGATCAGCAATTAAGAAATACGATCCTAATATTCAGATTAAAATGTAAATAAGTAATTATTTTAAATTCTATTTATCTTTCTTAAAAAGTAAATTTATTAAAGGACTTAATTATGAACACTTATCATCGACTTCCAAGATAAAATAAAAAATAATATCCCCTAGTCATACTCTCTTTAATAATTATAACTTGTAAAATAATTATTTTAATTTTAGTGGTTTAATTAAAAAATATCTCTAATAAATCGCAAAAAAATTATCAAACCAGCGTCGTACAATCTTTTAAACCTAGAAAAGTTATTAGTAAACTAAAATCTTCTAATTCAACAACGAATTCAACTTATGTTCCTAGTAAGACACAAGACAGTGTTAATTCAAAAATTAATCCGGATAAAACCCCTATATCGGTTGAAGTTACAGATATTAGCAAATATACTAAATTAAATGGTGAGCATTTTGAAAATAAACCCGCACCCGCAGTAACTTTAACAATTTATACTTTTAAAAAGGTTTTATTACATCCGGACGGTAGTATTGTAATTAACGTTAATAATCCAAATGTTGGAGGTAGCATTAAAAACCTCAGTATTTCCTTGCTCCAACTGGAGTTACTATTTAAACAAAACTGGCAAACTGGTGAACAAATTAAAGATATTACCGATAAAAATTTTAACCGATTTAATTTAGTCAATTCGACAATGGCGGTAAAATTTTTAAAATGGATACCGCTTATAACTTATTTAGTGATGATAATTCTGATCATTATCAAAGCACATATATTATGCTAAAAACAAATAAATTTTTATATTAAAATATACTTAAAAAATGTCCAAAAGAAGTAAAGATTCTTAAAGATCAAGGTTAAATATTGATTAATTTTAATATTTAGAACTATTATTTGGCTTAAAATAGCTATCTATTAAGAATTCACCAGATGACTTTATAAATTATAAACTGCTACTAATTTTTAGTAGCAGTTTTCTTTTTACACAATATTATTAACAATCTTTACCTATGTGAGTTTTTTGTAATAATTTTTCAATTTTTTGAAAATTATCAGGACTAAGGTTCAGCTTAGGGATTGTTAAAACTAATTTAGATATCACAATTGTTTCATTTTCGCACTAAGTTCATTGGGAAGTTGATGCAAAATGAAATTGATTTTCGCTATTGCTTTAACCAATTGCGGACTTTTTAAAATATCACCAATTGGCATATCAACCCGATGAAGTAAAGTAACTTTTAATTTTAACCCAAAAGGAATCTGCAAATGAATTTTGATAGTATGTTTAGCATCTGTTTCTAATGCATAGGTAACTTTTAAATCACCATACGGTGTATTAAACTTCCCTCAACTTGAGATACCCGATAATCAAATTGAGATGCGAAATTTACTTTCGAAAATTGTATTTTAAAACTTATTCTTAAATCAGTAAGTTGAAATCCTAATAACTCTTTTAAATAATTAACACGGATTTCAGTTATTTTCACAATTTTTACTTTCTATAACTTAGCTCGGAAATCGCCGCAAAATGGATCAATAGGACTAATTCCATTAAAAGGTTCACGTCCCATCAATTTATCGATAACCGCTGTAATACTTGCAGGATTTCCGGTATAAGCATTGACAAAAGTTGAAATATCAGGAACATCAAATAAATGATAAGGATTAGCCATTGATACAAAAACGGTCGGAATATCTCTTAAAAACCAGGGAGCATCTGCTGCCATTAAATGAACCCAATCAAGACGTCTAGTCGTTTGATTACTTGCTGTTTCAACATTAGCAACATATAAAGCTAAATCGAATTTTGCTCTTAAGTCTTGGACCCCTTCTGAAAATACTTCATGCATGTCTAAATGCTTCCGATCAAAAAGTTGTACCTGAAACCTTTGATCTTTTAATTTTTGAATAAATAAATTACTAACCAGACCGCCTTCTTTAAAACCACCATCATTATGATCACCTAAAATAACTAAACGTAAACGTGGATATTTTTCAGGCGTTAAAGGTAATAGATGATCTCGATCTTTTACTAAAGTTACGGATTTTTTAGCAATAACTTTAGCAATTGCTTGATGGTTGGTAAAATCCAAATTTACTTTTGAATTTGAAGTAATAGCTTTATTTTCTGACAATAATCCTTGAGCCATTTTAGTACCTAAAATGCGACTTACAGCCTCATTAACACGCTCAATTGTAATAATCCCCCGCTTAATAGCAGTTCTAATATATTGATAATCTTCATCAATATTTTTATTAAAAAGGATCATATCAATGCCTGCATTAATTGTCATTGGTAATAAATCTTGGCGCTTAGCTGCAGTATTATAGCCTAACATCGGAGTTGCATCAGTGATTGCCAATCCTTGAAAATTTAACTTTTGGCGCAATAAATCATTAATCAATAAAGATGAAGTTGAAGCTGGCCTTAGTTCTTGATCTTTTATATTTGGATTTAATTTTTTTTCCCATGCTGGTTGCATAATATGGGCAATCATTATTGCCGGAATACCTTGATTAATAAACTGCTGATAAATTTTACCGTAGCTTTGATTCCAATCAGTAGTAGACAACGAGTTAATGGAGCTTAATAAATGTTGATCTCGTTCATCAACACCATCACCTGGAAAATGTTTAATCACAGGAATTATACCTTGAGATTTAAAACCTTTAGTTTCCGCCTCACTCATATATAAAACTCTTTGCAAACTACTACCAAAAGTTCGAGTATTCATAATGGGATTACGAAAATTCAAATCTAGATCAACAATAGGAGCAAATGCCATATTTCCACCCACTTGCTTAGCTTCAGCACCTCCAATTTTACCTAATTCAAAGGCATAACTTGGATCATCAGTAGCGGCAATTTGTAATGGGTTCCCTACCCATGTACCTTCTTTTAATAAACCATTACCTCCAGATTCCAAATTTGCTGCAATAAATAAAGGAACCTTACTATAATTTTGGGCTGAATTGATTTCAGCAATAATTTTTAAAGCATTATCTGGACGATACATAATTCCTCCAGGCTGATATCTAGAAATAAACTCTTCAATATTTGCTTCATCAGGCCCAATTATAAAGAATAATTGTCCAATTTTAGCTTCTAATGGCATGTTCTCTACCATATTTTTAACTTGCTTAACTTGTTTTTGACTTAAAAAATATGGTGCTTGGGTTAAATCAAGCATTTACTTCCTCCAATTTTTATATTTACATCATCGATATAAAGTTAGTTTAAATTATTTATCTTTTTTAAACTATGTTGAAAAGATATAATATTAGTGTTCATATTACAGAATAGAATTGTTAGGAAGTTGAAAAATGTATCCAGAAATTCTTGAGCAACTAAGAAAAAAAAATCGTCCTCGTGATTGGAAAAGTCTAGAACCAACAATGGAACCACTTCAAATAGACAGAATTGAAGATCAGCCGGTCTATGAATTTTTCTATACCTTAACCGACTCGCTTGCAATAAATCCTCAAGCTATTGGTATTTCGGTTCAACCAGTTAAATCATATATCCCATTTCATTTACATAATTATGTTGAATTAACGATCCCTTTATTAGGAGAATGTACCTTAATTACAAAAAAAGACAAAATAAACGTAGGACAAAATGATATTGTTATTGTAGGCAATCATACAACACACAAAGTATTACCTATAGAAGAGGGCGCTATTGTAGTAAACATTTCTTTAAAAGAAGCTACTTTTAGTTCTAACGACTTTGATTTTATGCAGCAAAATGTTTCAAATCAAAGTCTCTCTAACATTTTATTTTTATTACTTTCTAATAAAAATCTTGGTGAAAATACTTATGCCCTATTTCAAACGGCACATAATTCCCAAGTAATTAATACTTTTTATGATATCATTCACGAATATTACCATCCTGATATTCAAACAAATCAAATAATTAGGCTTGAAATTCTAACTCTTTTTGCTAGATTGGTCCGTTCAGTATCTAAAGATAAAAATAAGATTAAAATTCATAAACGAGTTTCTGGTAATAACGTCTTAGCATTACTTCTTTATATAGAAAAGCATTATGATCATATAACACTTAAAAAAATGGCTCAAAAATTTGGATTTAATCCAAATTACTTATCTAATTACTTAAAAAAACAAACGGGTAAATCTTTTATTGAATTAGTTCATTTGCAAAGAATTAATGTTGCTGCTAATTATCTAACCTATACTAATGCCCCAATTGAACAAATTGCTTTAAAAATAGGATATGAAAACCCCTCATATTTTTATAAGATTTTTAAAAAAATAATTAAAGTACTTCCTTCAGAATATCGTAATCGCTACCAAAATATTAATAGATAATAATTAAAAAAAATAAAAACTGTAAAATAGCCATACAATTCATTACTTTTGAATATAGAACAATCATTGATACTTTCTTATACTTTATCTGTTACTAAGATCTTCAAAAATATTAAAAGTATGAAAGGAACATGTACAATGAACAAGTTTCAAAAGTTACTTGAAAAAACTTTAGTCCCTTTTTCCAATAAACTTGGTCAAAATAAAATTCTTCAAAGTATTTCAGCTGGGATGGTAATGACTCTACCCGTTACCATTGGAGCATCTCTTTTTTCTATTTTAGCAAATTTTCCGATTAAAACAGTTAGTGATTGGTTCAGCAAAATTGGCATAACTCAGCCAATGAATGCTATTGTCAATGGCTCAATGAACATTTTAGCGATACTTATCGCTTTTTCAATCGCTTATAATTACGCTAAAAAATCGCAAGCTAATGGTATTGTTGCCGGTTTATTCAGTTTATCAAGCTTTTTTGTTTTAGCTCCTCAATCAATAACATCCGGAAAAAAGACTATAACCGCTTTTCAAATGGATTATTTAGGAAGCAAGGGAATTATTGTTGCAATTTTATTGTCAATAATTATTGCCATAATTTATGTTCGCCTAAGTAAAATCAAAAAATTAGTTATTAAACTTCCAGATTCAGTGCCTAGTATGGTCAGCTCTTCAATTGAACCTTTAATTATTGGAATAATTCTTTTTACTGCTGTATTCGTAATACGAGTTATTTTTAGTTATACCAGTTTTGGAAACGTCTTTGATTTCATAAATCAAATTATAACTGCTCCACTGGTACATGTTGGAGGATCACCTTGGGCAATTATTTTAATTATTGCACTCTCAAATGTCCTATTTTTCTTTGGTATTCACCCAGCAGCAATTCAATCAGTAATTATGCCAATTATAATTTCAATGATGGTCTCCAGCGCTCCAGCCTTTCAAAACGGTAAACCTATTCCTTATTTAAAAAATTTAGTTGCTTTTAGTTTTTCTAATAATGATGCCGCAGGTGCAACTTTAAGTTTAATTTTAGCTGGACTAATCGTTAGTAAATCTAAACGTTATCGCGAAATCTTAAAAGTATCATCAATTCCTGCATTATTTAATATTAATGAACCTATTGTTTTCGGTTTACCAATCGTTTTAAATCCCTTAATGCTAATTCCTTTTATTTTATCTAGTTTAATTTCGGGTAGCATTTCAATCATTGCAGTAAATTTAGGATTTATTAATACTTATAATCCCATGTTAGCTTTAGGAGTTCCTTGGACTATGCCTAAATTTATCTCTAATTTTTTAATTATGGGATGGCAAGGAACTACTATTTGGATTATAAATTTTGTTATTATGTTACTGATTTATCTACCTTTCTTTAAGGTTCTTGATCTTCAAGCACTAAAAGACGAACAAAAAAAATCTAAACCTAAGGCATAAAACTATGAAATATCAAACAAATTTATTGAAAGATTTCCCTAATAATTTCTTATGGGGCGCTAGCACTTCAGCTTTTCAAGTAGAGGGAGCCGCAAAAGAAGATGGCAAAGGAATTACAGTAGCTGATCTTCGCTCCCAAAAAAGCAAATATCTCGATACTTCAATTTCCGTCGATCATTACCATCATTTAGTCGAAGATATTAAACTAATGGCTGATCTTGGTTTAAAAAGTTATCGCTTTTCAATTAGTTGGGCTCGAATTTTTCCTCATGGTAATGATGATAAACCTAATAAAAAGGGAGTTGCTTTTTATAATCGATTAATTAATTTATTAATTGAAAACAAAATTGAACCTATTGTAACCATATTTCATTTTGATTTACCCCAAGCTTTAGTTGAACAATATAACGGCTGGACAAATAGAAAATGCGTTGATGATTATTATAATTATGCTAAAACGCTTTTCGAGCTTTATGGTGATCGAGTTAATTATTGGTTAACAATTAATGAACAATCTTTACTAGCTAATGTTCCAACAATGAACGGTATCAAAGCTTCCAACCCAGAAAATCTTCGGCAATTAAGTGAGCAATCAAATTACTATATGTTCTTAGCACAAGCAAAAGTTTATCGATTATGTCACCAACTACTCCCTAAAGCTAAAATTGGTCCTGCTGTTTCTTATATGACCACTTTGCCATATGACCATACTTCTTTAGATATTTTAAAAAGTAAACAATTAGAAGATATGATTGGCTTTATTGATATGGATGTTGCTTTAAGAGGTGAATTACCTTCCTATTATCAACGTTATCTAAGAGACAACCAAATTACATTAAATGTAGAATTACAAGATCAAGAAGACTTTATCAAAGGTCGGGCGGATTTTTTAGGGCTTAACTGGTACTCAACAAGTATCTTTAAATTAAATGATCAAGCTAATCCTAAAATGCTTAAGGGAATAATTTCTGGCGTGGAAAAAGTACGTGATAATCGAATTATGAATTCTGAATGGGATTTTTCTTGTGATCCCCAAGGTCTTCGTTATGCATTACAGCGGGTTAATGACCGTTTTCCTAACATTCCAATTATTATTACAGAATGCGGATGGCCTGAAAAAGAAGAACTAATTAATGGAGAAGTAAATGATGTTAATCGGATTAAATATTTAAATAACCATATTTATCAATTAAGGGAAGCAATTAAAGATGGTGTTAATGTTATTTCATTTAATCCTTGGTCCTTCCTAGATTTAATCAGCGTAAATGATGGCATGGATAAACGGTATGGGCTCGTATACGTTGATCGAGATAATTATGATAAAAAAGAACTTAAACGTTATCCTAAATCAAGCTACTACTTTTATCAGAAAGTAATCAACACAAACGCAAATAATATTAATAAAATGATTTAATTATTTAAAAAGACACCATTCAGGAAGAATGGTGTCTTTTTTACATCTTTAAATTTCAATTATTAGTTAACAAGTTGATTGAGATTATTCAAAAAGCTTTCAACCTGATTTGAGTCAACTAACTTTTTAGAGAGCAATATTCTCAAAGAATCTTCAGAATTACTCATTAAAAAACGATTACTTACAATTTTTTGACCCGCAAAATGAGTTCTAAAACGAACTAAGATCATGGGATCCTGCCATATTTCACGCAAAGTTAAATTTAAATTAAAATGGAAATTTAAATTTTGAGAAGATTGATAATTAAATTCATAATTACCCATACTAAGTTTTAGATATTCACCTTCCCAGTAATATTGTTTAAATTTATTTTTTTCTTTTTCTGCTAAATTAGGTAATTTTAATTTAACTAGCGTATTGAATGGAACTGTCAAATTTAAAATAATCCGATTTTGCGAATCAACTTTAAAATCAATTTTCAAAGTACCATTAGTTGTCAAGTAAGTTCCAGTAAACTGATGAATACTCCAATGAATATTCGGAGCAATTCTAATTTGAGAATAACCCGGATTTAAGCCATGAATGCCCAAAATTCCCTCATAAAACCAATTACCAATTGCGCCATATGCATAATGGTTTAATGAGTTCATTCCCTCAGGATTAATATCACCATTTTCTAAAATTGAATTCCAACGTTCCCAAATCGTAGTTGCACCCATCTTAACTTCATATAACCAACTTGGATAATCATTATTTAACAATAGGGTATATGCAAGATCATTTAAATTATATCGACTTAAAACCATATTTAATAATGGAGTCCCAGTAAATCCGGTCTTCAAGTGAAAGTTATCTTTTCTAAGACGTTCAGCTAAACGTTTAACATTTAAATCTTTTTCTTTTTGAGTCAAAAGACCAAAGGTTAAAGCTAGTAAATATCCTGTTTGTGTATCTTGAACAAATCTTCCGTTAACTGTAAAATATTCATTTCTTAACGCTTTTTTTAGAGATACAGCTTTTTCCGTAAAAGTATCCTTTGCTCCAATAATTTTTGCAGTTTTAGCAACAATTTTTAATGAATTAAATAAATATACATTAGCAACAAATTTTGCTTCAGTACCACCCACTGGTGAGTTAGGATCTTCACCATCAAGGGCTAACCAATCTCCAAATTGAAAATCTTTTGACCACAGACCTCGTTCAAAGGGGCGTGAATAAACATAATCAATCCATTCTTTCATACTATCAAATTGTTGACGTAAAATCCTTGTATCTCCTGTAGTCAAATAAGAATTCCAAGGAATAATTACTGCTGCATCACCCCAAACACCATTAGCTAATGGAGAAAAATTTAAATCTGAAGGAACATCAGGAACTGTCATTGTTGGGGCTCCACCATGCTTTTTTTGTTCTGTTTTCATATCGTAACCATATTTTTGATAAAAAGCATAAGCATCAAAATTATAAAGTGCCGTTTTTGAAAATAATTGAGCATCACCTGTCCAACCCATACGTTCATCACGTTGGGGACAATCAGTTGGAACCTCGATAAAATTCCCTTTTTGTGACCAAATTAAATTCTGATAAAGCCGATTAACCTGGGAATTACTTGTTTTAAAATAACCTGTTCGTTGCATTTGCGACATTAAAACCCAACCTTTAAAATTATTTAAATTTAAGTCGAGATTTTTAGGCCATCCTGTAATTCTTACGTATCTAAACCCAAAAAAAGTAAAATGTGGGCGAACCCACTTATTTTCACCATTAGAGGTATAGACAAATGCAGCACGGGCTTCGCGTAAATTACTTCGATAAAATTTACCATGAATTAAAGTTTCAGCAAATTCAAATTTTACTTTAACATTTTTAGGTAAATAATTTTTAAAGCAAAGCCAGCCTACCATATTTTGTCCCATATCTAAAATTGTTTCAGTTCCGGTCAACACCTTTTTAACAGAAACTTCTTCTTCAACAATCACTGGTACACTTAGCCGTTCTTGTAGCCTATTTTTTTGCATATTTGCTGAAAAATAGCGTACTTTTTGATTGAAATTGGCTAATTCATTTTGATCTTCCCCATAGTAAATTGAATTTTCACCAATAATTCCCGTAGTTGCTTGCCATTGATCATCAGTACTAATAATTTCTGTTTGACCATTTTGATACTGAAGATGAATTTCTAATAAAAGTTTTAAATGGGAACCATAAATATTTTCAGTACCTCCATGAAAGCCAAAACGCCCTTTATACCAACCTTTTCCTAATAAAATATCAATATTATTAATATTATGAAGATAAGCTGTAATATCATAACTTTGATACTGAATCCAAGCATCATAATTATTATAACCTGGTGTTAAAAATTCATTACCAACCTTTTTGTTATTAAGATAAGCTTCAGCTAAACCTAAGCCGCAAAAGTATAAACGAGCAGATTTAATTTTACCGTTTAAATGGAATGAACGTGAAAACTTAACAGAAGGTAAACTAGTATCTTCAACCATTAACCATTTTCCAGACCAAGCTTCATTTAGTTTCCCAGTTTCAAACCAACTTGTTTTACTTACGGTTTCATTTATATCAGTCCAAGTTTGAACTTTCCACCAATAGCGAGTTCGCGGCAAGTAATCTACTACAATATTAGTAAATAAAGTTTGAAAAGTTGGTATCTTTTTTGAATCATAAATAATATGATTAAATTCTTTATCTAAAGCAATTTTTAATTGATGTGCAATTACTTTTTTTCCGTGAGAATTTTTTACTTTATAGGTAAAAGTTGGATCTTGATAATTAAAACCAATTGGATTAGTAAAATGATTAATTTGCATATCAAATATTTCCATTAGATTACTCCTTTAATAAAAAAGCCAATTAATTAAATTGGCTCAATTTCTATTATTTACTTTCAGCCTTAAGCTCACGATTATCAAGAATTTTAAAGAAAGGATAATAAATTGCAATACTAATAAAGATTGTAACAATTTGAAAAATCATCAAACGCCAACCGCCACATAAAAATGAATTCATTAAAATTGGTAAGCCCATTGATCCAACACCATTAGAAACAGGCAAAATTTTTAGAATTGTCAAGAAATAACCCAAAAATACATTAATTACTGGGGTTAAAATAAAAGGAATTGCCATAATTGCATTTAAAACCATCGGAACCCCAAAAACAACAGGTTCATTAATATTAAAAATTGAAGGAACAATTGCCAATTTTCCTAAAGAACGGTAACGCTTACTTTTAGCAAAAAAAGTTGCTAAAATAATTAGTCCAATTGTAGCTCCACTGCCACCAGGTGAAGAGACCGCATTGATCCAATTATAAGTAATAATATTAGGAGCTGCTTTACCTGCAGCTAGAGCCGAAACATTAGCTACGTCAGCACCAATCCAGATCGGCATCACAACACTAATTACTGCAATACCATGAATTCCAAAAAACCAACATAATCCTGACAGTAAATAAATTAAAGCCGAAGCCCAAACGCTAGTTCCAATGTGGCTTAAAGGAACTTGAATAATTGAGTATATAGCATTATGCATATCATGATACGGAGTAAGTGCAAATAAAAATGCTACTAAGCCAAAAATTATAACAGTTACAAAACCAGGAATAATTGCTGCAAAAGATTTTGACACAAAAGGTGGTACTGAATCAGGCATTTTAATTATTAAATTTTTTTCTACAATAAAACGGTAAATTAACGTTGTCACAATTGCGATAATCATCGCTGTAAATAAGCCTTTCGCACCTAACCAATCAAGTGGCAAATTAGTTACTTTAGCCATACCCTTACCACTGGTATTTAATGGTGTAACAATAAAAAAGTCCATTAATGCTAAAAGTGAACAAACAAATTTATCTAACTTGTAACTCCCAGCGTAAGCATAGCTAATTGCTGCAATAACATAAAGTGCCAGCATGTTTGTAGTCACATTAACAATTGTTGTTAATATTACCCCCCAAAATGTATTAGATGAAAAATGCTGATAAGCTGGAATGGGAATATTCTGAAAAACAGACGCTATCGCACCAATCATAATTATTGGCATTGTATTCATCAAACCTTTTGAAATAGCTTGAATGACTTTATTTCGACTAAGCCAATTAGCAGCAGGGGTAATGAATTTTTCTAATTTTTTAATGAAATTATCCAATTAATATCTCCTATTTATTTTAATAATTAGTTAAGAATTTAGAATTGGGTTGAACATCAAATGCTTCTCCCAACTTCCTTAATTGCTCGTCTGTAATTTCCTGCTTAATTTGACCACCTTGAGCGCCAATTTGCGAATATATTAGAGCTGCTTTTTCAACAGTTTCAATTAGACCAAAAGTTTCGTCCAAACTGGAACCAACTCCAAAAATTCCGTGATGAGGCCAAATTACTACTCGAAAATCTTGCATTTTCTTAGCAGTAGCAATACCAATTTCGTTAGTTCCCGGAGTCATATAAGGAATAATTCCTACTCCTTCGGGAAATACAACTAAAGACTCTGCTTGCATTTTCCATAACAACCGTGACCAATGTCGTTCATTTAGATCTTGCGTAAAGGATAGAGCAATAACATTTGTTGGATGGCAATGCATTACAACTCGTTGCTTAGAATCGACTGCTAAACGGGCGATATGAGACATCAAGTGACTAGGAAATTCAGAAGTTGGCTTACCGCCATCTTCAAAGCCCCACCTTAATTCTCCTTTTTTACCATCCGCTGAAATTCTAATTAATCCCAAATCTAAAGACGGTTGAAGAATTACATTTCGAAAATATCTTCCAGTACCTGTAATCAAAAAGTATTTTTCAGCAAGTTGAGATGCATCAAATCCAAGATTAAAAGTTTTTTTAACCTCAATAATATCCGAATAATCTTTTAAGTCTTCTTCATTTAATCGTAATGAGATATTACCGCCATTGCGTTCATCCCAACCATGTTGATATGATGCTCTAGTGATCTCACAAATTTTTTTTACATATTGTGAATCATAAAATTTCATAATATTTATATTTAACCTTTTTTCTTATTTTCGTTTAAATTGCACATTTTTTTCATACTGATGAATATCATTTAACCAATTGCTTCCCACCGGGACATTATTTTGTAAACAAAATTCATCCCAAACAGCACCAAATGGATATGATTTCAATTCTTCCGTAATAGCTAGCCGCGTAGTAAAATCGTATTCTAATTCAGCCTGTTTCAACTGTTTTATAGGTTCTAACATTGCTTGCAAAAGTGCCTTTTGAGTTGCCCGTGCACCAATTACCCATGCAGCAACCCGATTAATTGTTGCATCAAAAAAATCTAACCCAATATTAGTATGCGACAATTCTTGATCACGTACTAATGAACGTGTAATTCGAACTAAAGCTTCATCAAAAATTACCACATGGTCACTATCCCATCTCACTGGGCGCGAAATGTGAAGCATTAATCCTTTACCAAATGGTAAAAAAGCCGAAAATTTATCAGAAACATCTTCTGTTGGATGCCAATGTCCAGCATCAATGGTCCATAATTTACCGCGACTAATTGCATAATTGTTATAAAATAAGTGAGAACCTACAGTATAGGATTCAATTCCCGTACCAAACAGCTTTCCTTCAACAGATTCTATCGTTTGATTTTCATCATATTTTTGTTTAAAAATTTCGTCCAATGAATTAATCAAACGCAACCGTGGATTTTCTTTATCAATTGGATTATCTTTAAAACCATCTGGTATCCAAAAGTTATTTATGGAACGTTGTCCTAATTCTTGTCCAAAATATTTAGAAATTTCCCTAGATTTCTTACCCACTTCAATCCAAAAATCTCGGATATATTTTTCAGGGCTAGCAAGTGTAAAGTTTTCTTTGACCAAAGGATGGGAAAAAAATGTGGGATTCATATCTAAACCAATTTTTTCTTCCTTGGCCCAATCTACCCAATATGCAAAATCTTCTGGTCCAATTTCATTAAAATCTTTCTTTTTATTAGTTACCGCATATAACGTATGTAACTGAACTTTATGAGAACCGGGAATTAAGGATAAAGCTTCATGTAAATCAGCGGTTAATTCATCAGGGTTTCGAGCAATTCCAGGATAATTTCCACTTACTCCAATACCTCCCGTTAATTCGTGATTAGGGTTAACAAAACCATGCACATCATCACCTTGCCATGAATGAATTGATAACTTCACCTTCTTCAATTCTTCCATTGCTGCATCAGTATCAACACCAATCTCTGCATATTTTTGTTTAGCTAGTTGATAAGCATCATTAACATTTTTATCTTTAATCATTTTTTTCCTTTATTTTTTAAAAATTGCTCATACTTAACTAAGTGTGTTAAATATTTTTCACTTTGAGGTAAGTATTGTTTAATGGTAAATGAATTAAAAATTAGTTCTCTGCCAGCTGAAAGATTAGTTAATTCATTATTTGCTATCATTTGTACAATAATATTTCCAACTGCTGTTGCTTCTATAGGTCCTGATTTAACTACAATTTGTGCCATGGAAGCGGTCAGTTGATTAACTAAGTTCACTTGTGAACCTCCGCCCACAATATTTAGTAATTCAGTTTTTCGATTTAAAATTTGATCTAAAATTTTTAATTCATATGTATAGTAGAGTGCTAAATTACTGTACACAGCCATTGCCAATTCTCCGGGAGTTTGCGGTATTACCTGTTTAGTTTGCCGACAATAATTTTGTAATTCAGTAATCATTCCCTGCTTTGGATTAATAAATCGTTGATCATTAACATCAATATATTGCTGAAAGGGTACTTCATGCTGGGCCATTTCTACTAGATTATTAAAATCAACTAGAGGATTTAACTCTTTTTGCACTCTTTGAATTATCCATAATCCCATAATATTTTTTAAAAAGCGATAACTACCATAAGCATTCCACTCATTAGTGTAGTTATATTGATAAGCTAAATTACTCACATTTGGTTTTATTAACTCACAACCTAGTAAAGACCATGTACCAGAGCTAAGAAAAGCCCAATTATTTCCGAATCCTGGAGTTCCTACT
Source organism: uncultured Lactobacillaceae bacterium (assembly GCA_945273735.1). Taxonomy (GTDB): domain Bacteria; phylum Bacillota; class Bacilli; order Lactobacillales; family Lactobacillaceae; genus Xylocopilactobacillus. The sequence continues at coordinate 16,727 of CALYPJ010000001.1, read as the reverse complement.
ACAGCTGAAGCTGTGTCATGAGTTGCTACAGTAACAACTTTTGTTTTCGGTAAATCATATTTTCGATACCACTCTTTTTTCAATGGTCCAAGCTTTGTCCCTGCAGAAACTAAAGTAGGAAATTGATCAAACTTTACTCCCAACATCTTAAGCAAATCCGGATCAAGTTTTTTCTCTTTTAAATTAAGTAACTGTGTTGTAGAAGCATTAGTTGTTTCCATTACTGCTTTACCTGTGAGGACAAAGCCTAAGTAATCTGGAATTAACATAATTTTTTCAGTTTTAGCTAAAAGTTTTGGATCTTCCTCAAAAAGCTGATAAATAGTATTAAAATTTAAAAATTGAATTCCTGTTTTTTGATAAATTATTTCCGGTGGAATACTTGCAGTTACTTTAGCAATTGTACTTTGAGTTCTCTTGTCCCGATAAGAAATTGGATTTTGAATTTTTTTTCCAGTTGCATCAACTAAAACATAATCAACGCCCCACGTATCAATTCCTAAATTCACATTTTTAAAACCAGATTTTTTTATCTTTTCTAATCCTAAAAGAATTTCTTTAATTAAATGGTCAATTTGCCAACGATCGTGACCATCCTTTTTAATAAATCCATTTTTAAAACGATGCATTTCCTGTAGTTTTAATTTACCATTTTCAATTTGCCCCAATATTAAACGGCCACTTGAGGCCCCTATATCAACGGCAACATAAGTATGCACTATTAGCATCACTCCTTTTATTTTGTTATGTTCTTATTGAAGCATATTTTAAAAAGCGCTTTCAATAACATGATTGCAGATATTGCGTAACAAATTTACATGTTATAAACTATATCTCAAGAATAATTAAAAATTAAAAATTGTGCCTTTAAGTCGAAAGAAGATTAGTTAAAAATGAACTCTAAAATTATTAAATTTTTAAATCAAAAAAATGAACTTGAAGTCCAACAATTAAAAAGTAAACATTTCATTAAAGATATACCAGATGATGCTTGGGATATTTCTTCCGAAAAGGAATCACCAATTTTAAAAAAAGAATACTTCCTTCATAATCAATCCGTATATATCAGTAAGCACAATCGCTTTGCTCCCTACCCCCTGCACGGACATAAATTTTTAGAAATTAATTATATGCTCTCGGGTACTTGTCACCAAATTGTTGATGGCCATTTAATAAGTTTAAAAACGGGAGATATTCTTTTAATGAATATTGGTGGAAAACATTCAATTTCAGCATTGGGAGAAAAAGATATTTTAATTAATGTCTTATTCACTAATCAAAATATAAACTTTAAACTTTTACACAACATTCATCGAAACAATAGCATCTCATATCGATTTTTAGCTAATATTTCTTTAGGGCAAAAATCGGACAGTAATTATATTATTTTTTCAAAAGAAAATAATTCTGATATAAAAATAACCATGGAACAAATAATTGAAGAATATTATTTAAATCAAAATTACGCTAATTCAGTTGTTGAATCATATTTAAATATTTTATTAATTAAAATTATTCGTCATCATCCAATGCCCACAAATAACATTACAAACTACACTCAAAAATTAATTTTTGAGATTTTAGAAGATATTACGCAAAATTATCAAAACATTACTTTATCAAAAATTGCTAAAAAGTATGGCTATAATAAAAATTACCTTAGCAATTTAATTACCAAAATGACGGGGCAAAATTTTTCAAATTTAAAAACAGAACAACGCATTATTAAAGCAAATGAATTACTAACTTCAACTTCGTTATCTATCGCTAATATTATGGCTGAAGTTGGAATTACTAATAAAAATTTTTTCTATCGAAAATATCGAGAATATTATCATAAACTTCCGAGTGAACAACGTTATTCACTTCATATTTAATAAATTAAGTAATAAAAAAAGTCCTTAATAAATCAAGGACTTTTTTATTACTATAAAATTTGACCAATTACCAACGCCTATCCGCTAAACTTGTCGAACTTTCATCACATTGTGATATAAAGAGAGATCTTCAATCATTTGCGAATAATCAACTGATTGAGGAACTTTTAACTCATAGGTTTTATCATATAGTCTGCCTTTTTCTTCACGTTGCATTGATGAAGAAATACAATTAACTCTTATTTGGCGTTTTTTAAAATATGATTTAATAAATTTTTTTGTTTCACGCTGGTGATAGTATCTTATTTCTATAATTTTAGTTGAATCAAATGGCCAAATTTTACGTAAATTGTTTAAAGTAATAGCCAATTTACTTTCCTTTCCTTTGAATCAACAATTTTTGATTTCTCTTAAAGCAAAAACTTTTAGAATTCATACTTGAAGAGAAAAGATACTTAACATTGTAGCGCTTTTATTATTTTTTTCAAACTTTTAAAGATTAATAAAAGTTTATGATAAATTTTCGCCGTTAGAAGAGATTACTTGACGATACCAATCAAAAGATTTTTTCTTATAACGATTAAAAGTCCCTTTACCCTCATCATCTTCATCAACATAAATAAAACCATAACGTTTTGACATCTCTCCGGTAGAAGCACTAACTAAATCAATACAGCCCCATGGGGTATATCCCATTACTTTAACCCCATCATTTAGCGCATCTCTTATCGCAATAATGTGCTGTCTTAAATAATCGATACGATAATCATCAGCAACATAATGGTTAGAATCTGGCTCATCCTTAGCACCTAAACCATTTTCTACTATAAATAGTGGTTTTTCATATCGATCATAAAGCTCATTTAAAGCGATCCGTAAACCATCAGGATCAATTTGCCAACCCCAGTCACTTGATTTAAGGAAAGGATTGCTAATACCACCAATCATGTTACCGTCTGAACCTTTTAAGTCTTTTCGAGTAACTTCCTCAACTGTTGACATATAATAACTAAAGCCAATATAATCAACTGGATATTCAGCTAATACAGTTAATTCATCTTCTGTTACGTCTAAATCCTGAGGATTAATGTCATATTTTTCTAATAAACTTCTAGTATAAGATGGGTAATGGCCTCTGACTTGAACATCGGCACAAAAGAAATTATTTTCTTGATTAGTTTTTAACGTAGCTAATTGATTTTTAGGATTGGAATCATAACTATAAGTAGTAGCATATAAAATCATGCAGCCAATTTGTAAATTTGAATCTAATTCATGTCCAATTTTAACCGCTTTAGCACTAGCAACAAATTGATTATGCCAAGCTTGGAAAATGTTTTTATGATCATCTCCACCGTTAACTTTAGTTAAACCTTGACTCATAATTGGAAAATGTGCGGCGCTATTTATTTCATTAAAAGTCATCCAATATTTGACTTTATGATAATAACGCTCTAAAACTACCTTAGCGTAACGTTCATAAAAATCAATTAATTTCTTGTTTTTCCATCCCCCATATTTTGTAATTAAATTTAGGGGTAATTCATAATGAGAAATTGTAATCACTGGCTCAATATCGTTTTTCAAACATTCCTCAATTACTGCATCATAAAATTTTAATCCCGCTTCATTTGGTTCAATTTCATCACCCTTTGGAAAAATACGAGGCCAAGAAATTGAAAAACGATAGCATTTAAAACCCATTTCTGCAAACAAAGCAATATCTTCTTTAAAATGGTGATAATGATCAATTCCAATATGATTTGGATAAAAATATTTATCTTCATGAATGGCAAAATCAAACTCTGGACTATTAACTACTTGCATTCGCTTTTTACCACCAGGTAAAACATCTGGTAAAGATAGTCCTTTACCATCTTCGAGATAAGCACCTTCTAATTGATTGGCAGCTGTAGCTCCACCCCATAAAAAATTTTTTGGAAATTTTACTTTTGTCATTATATCCTCCAATAATATTTTGAACTATTTATACTCTATCATTAAATCTATGATTTAATCACCTAAAATTTAATTTTTTCACTACAAAATACAATAATAATTTAAGTTAAAAATTATTTTAATAAAAAAGTTAACCGTTTACCCAAAAAATACTTTGACTTAAAATATTAAAAAGAGAGGATAGTTTTTAATGCAAAAAAAATCTTGGGAAAAATTTGTTTTACTTTATTTAGGGGGAGTATTAATTTCTTTAAGTCAATTCAAAATTGTCCCCATTTTATCTCAAATTAATCATTATTTTCACCTTTCATTAACCGATTCTGCTTGGTTAATGTCAGCTTTTACGGTAGCTGCCGTATTCTTAGCTTTACCTGGTGGAGATATTGTAAGTAAAATTGGACCTAAAAAACTAATTGTTATTTTAATGAGCTGTTTGATTTTAGGAAATTTTATAGGGGGATTAGCCCCAAATTATTTTTGGCTATTGTTTTCACGTTTTATTGAAGGAATTCCTTTTTCAATGATAATTATGGTTGGAATTGTTTTCATTAATCAATGGTTTCCTGACATAAATCATGGATTAGCTACAGGAATTTGGGGTACTTTTTCTGCAGCGGGATCTTTAATTGCAATGAATTTATTTGAACCCTTAACTAAAATTAGCGGGTTAAAATCCCCATGGATCTTCATTATAGTCTGTGCGGTAATTTTGTTAATTCTTTATCTAAAATTTTTCGAAAAGGATAATAATTCACAAAATTTAACAAAAAATATTTCGACTATTAAATTACTAAAACCGATTATAAAAACTCCAAAAATTTGGTTCTTAGCAATAGCCCAAGGCGCAATGGCCTTTGTCCTTTATGCTTTTATAAATTTATATCCTTTGCTATTTACTAGCTTTTACCATTTAAAAGCTAGTAAAGCTAACTTTTTAGCAAGTTTATTTGGACTTTTTGGCGTCCCTTTTGGTTTATTAGCTGGCTATTTAATGGATAAATATTCTAAACATGAAATAGATATTACTTTAATATCATTTGGTTTAATGACATTATCCTGTATTCCTATGCTTTGGTTATCCGGAACGGTAAGTTATGTTATTCAAGTTTTTAGTCTCTCAGCGACAATAATGATGTCATCCTCTTGTGTCATGGTTCTAGCACCTAAAGCTGCTCCCAATAACTCTTTAATTGGATATACCGTTTCTTTTGTTAATTTTCTTTATTATTTAGGGATAATAACTGGAACTCCTCTAGTTACTAAAGCAATAGAAACTTCATGGACATATGCTGCATGGTTGTTAAGTCTTGTTTGTTTTCTCGGGGTAATTAGTATTATATTATTTATGGTATTTAATAAACGAAAGGAGTAAATAATGAACTACCAATTTACAAATGACTTGGCGCACGCCAAAAAATTAGATGAAAAGGATCCCTTAGCTAAAATAAGGGATCACTTCTATATTAAACCAGGTCAAATTTATATGGATGGTAACTCTTTAGGGCTCGCATCAAAAGAAGCTGTTGCTAGCTTACAAGAAATGACAAAAGTTTGGCAAGATAAAGCAATTGGAATGTGGGATGAATATTTCCACTATGGTCAAAAATTAGGTGATGAATGTGGAAAACTAATTAATGCACAAAAAAATGAAGTTTTAATTACTGGTAGCACTACTTCAAATGTACATCAATGTGTCAGTACCTTATATCAACCCACAAACGATCGTTATAAAATTTTAGTTGATGATTTAAATTTTCCTACTGATCGTTATGCCATTGACAGCGAAGTCCGACTAAAGGGATATGATCCAAATGATGCTGTAAAAGTAGTCAAAAGTCCCGATGGCAAATATATTGATGAGGACGCAGTAATTAATGCAATGACGCCGGATGTTACATTAATTCTTTTACCTACAGTTCTTTATCGTAGTGCTCAAGTTTTGAATATGGAACGCCTAACCCAAGCAGCCCATCAACGTAATATTATTATTGGTTGGGATTTATGTCATGCCATTGGTGCAATCAAAATGGATTTCCAAAAAATTCAACCTGATTTTGCCATTTGGTGCACTTACAAATATCTTAATGGTGGTCCTGGATCAGTTGCTGGCATGTATTTGAATTCTAAACATTTTGACAAAAATCCTGGTTTAGCAGGTTGGTGGGGTAATCGCGATGATACCCAATTTCAATTAAAGAACCAATTTGAACATCAAAAAGATGTCTCTGGTTGGCAAATTGGTACCCCAACAATGCTTGGAATGGCACCACTGGAAGGGAGTCTTAAATTAATTAATGAAGTAGGGATTGATCAAATTAGAGCAAAATCTTTAAAAATTACTGCCTACTTAATGTATCTAATTGACGAAAAATTAACTATTTATGGCTGCAAAATTGGTAATCCTAGAGAAGACTCCAAACGTGGTGGGCACGTTTGTTTAGAACATCCAAATGGTTATCAAATTTCATTAGCTTTAAAAGATTATCAAGTTATTCCTGACTTTAGAGAACCTGATGTAATTCGATTAGCACCAATTGCCCTGTATACTTCCTATCAAGAAGTTTACCAATTAGTTGAAATTTTAGAAAATATTTTAAAAAATAAAATTTATGAAAAATATAGCAATAAACGTGGATTAGTTGTTTAAAACTTCAGTATAAATACAAATTGCGGGTTAGAGTTAATACTAATCCGCAATTTTTTAATTTAAAATAAATTTTTCAATCGCTTCATTTACCGCATCATGTTTATAATCAGCCTGTGTTATATATGTCGCAGCGTTCTTAACATCTGGAGTTGCATTTTGAACTGCTATACCTAAACCAGCCACTTTAATCATTGACAGATCATTAGTATTATCGCCAATTGCTACAATTTCTTTTGGTTGAATTTTTAATATCTCTGCTAGTTCTAAAAGTCCTCTTCCTTTATTAACCCCAATTTCATTGAATTCTAAATAACGATTAGATGAAAATGTTGCTGAAATTTTATTAAGTAAATTTTGGGGAATATCACGATAAATTTGAACTAACTTAGAACGATTTAAATCCTTATACAATATTTTAACTAAAGGCTGATCACGTAAAAAATCAATTTTTGGTTGCTCAAAAATTTGATAATTAGCACCACCACGATCTAAATAATTAATTTCATCAGCATCTGGTCTAAAAACAAAAACCTGATCCATTGTATAAATGTGCATCGGAACTTGAAATTTAAGGCCAATTTGAAATAATTTCTCAATTTTATCAAAACTCAAGAGAGTTTTCTTAATAATTTGTTGATGATAATTTTCGACAACAACACTACCATTATACGAAATTACGTATTGATTTCGTTGATCCCAAGTACCAATTTGCTTTAGCGTTTGTTTAACTGAACGATATCCTCTTCCTGTAGCAGGAACAAATTTAATATCAAGTTGTTGAATTTTAGTAATAGCTTTTTGGGTCTTTTCTCCAATATTTTTATGATCATTTAAAAGAGTCTCATCTAAATCACAGGCAATTAATTTATATTTCATCCCCTAAATTCCTTCATTAATACTCAAATAACAATTATAACTTTTTTTAATCTTTCTTTAATCCTAACATATTTACCTAAATAATATTTCTGCAATTCACAATAATAAAAAAGCTTAAATAACCTTTAAGTATCTTAAAAGATTTTAAAAATTATTTAATTTGCGTTATCATCCATAAAAATTAATATAAATATCAGTGTTTATACTTAAGCAGAATTAATTAAAAATCAATCTTGATCGATATTAAATCATTTAATCTTGGGAACGAATTTTGAGAGAATGACGCACAGTATAAAATATCACGAGAATAACCTCAAAACTTAAACCAATAATAATAGAAATACGAGTTTCTGGATTAATAAACATAAATACTAATACCAAAATTAATAGGCCTAACGCTAAATAGTTAGTCACGGGGGCTCCAGGCATTTTAAACGGGTGTGTATTTAATTTATCACTATTTCTTTTTCGAAAAATCAAATGACTTATTAAAATAACAAACCATGGCATCATTCCAGGCAAAATACTAGAACTATAAAATAAAGTAAAAATATCACCGGCAGAATCAGAAATTAAAGGCAAAAAATAATCAACTACTACTCCAATAAATATTCCAATACAAATTGCAATTACTGACCAATAAGGTGTTTTTTTTCGAGAAATCTTAGCAAATATTGGTGAAACTTCACCTTTTTGACTCAAAGTGTATAACATTCGACTAGAACTAAAAATGCCTGAATTACAGCCAGTTAATGCTGCAGTTAAAACGACAAAATTAATAATACTTGCAGCAAAAGGAATACCCACTTTAGCAAAAGTATTCACAAACGGTGATCCTAAATTACCCAATTGATTCCATGGATAAAGTGACACAATTACTAATATTGCTCCTTCATATAATGCTAGTATTTTCAAAAGGATCGATTTAGTTGATTTAACGGTATTTTTGCGAACATTTTTGGCTTCTCCTACCGTAATACCCAAAATTTCAATACCTTGATAAGAACCCATAACTAATGAAAGAGAAAATAAAAATCCTTGCCAACCTCCAGTAAAAAATCCTCCATTTTTCCATAAATTATTGAAACCCAATGGTTTACCATGATTTCCCAAGCCTAAAAAAATAACTAAGGCTCCTAAGATAATCATCATAATAATCGAAATTATTTTGATTAAAGAAAAAAGTGATTCAATTTCCCCAAAAAACTTGACAGAAGCTAAATTTGCTAAACATAAAATAATAACAACTCCAATTCCTACAATCCAAGTCGGAAAATGGGGCCACCAAAATCTTAAGTATTGTCCTACAGCAATAACTTCACTAATACCAACCAAAACCCATTGAATTATATTACTCCAAGCAGTCAAATACCCTCCTAAGGGATGAATATACTCTGAAGCTAAATCAGAAAAAGAACCAGTAGTTGGTTCTAAATAAAGCATTTCAGCTAAAGCTCGCATTATTAAATAAAGAACAATCCAAGCAATCAAGTAAGCAACTATAACCCCTGGACCAGTAAACTTAATTGCAGCATTGGACCCCATAAAAAGTCCTACTCCAATAGTTCCACCCAAAGCAATCATTTGCATTTGTTGTGAAGACAGTGAATGACTTAATTTTTTTTTCATAAAATCTCCTTTACATATTTCTAATACAATTGTAAAGGTTTTTATTAAAAAACAAAAATTTATCTCTTACTTATTCTTTATTAGTAGTAAAAAATAGCTTTGTAAAAATTACAAAGCTACTTTTTTAAATAATTATTTTGTTTCTCATTTTTTTCTTCAATATGTGCTTTTGTTAATTGATAAATTTGTAATACATGGTCATCAATTAGACTATAAAAAACTTGTTTATCAACTCGTTTACCCGTTACTAATCTTTCCTGTTTTAAAAAACGTAGTTGATGTGAAACATTAGAAGCTGACAGATTAAGGGTTTGAGCAATGTCTGATACAGTAATCGAACCTTGCGCAACCGTTAAAAGTATTTTCATCCGAGTAGGATCACTCATCGTTTTAAAAATCTCAATAATTGGTTGCAATTCTTCCTTTGAGGGTAAGTCAATTTTTTTTGTACCTTGATCGCCCATCTAATAAACTTTTAACCTCTATTCTAAATACTATTTTTTACTTGCGGTGAAAGAACAATAAACGTAAACCATTAAAAGTAACAATTAAAGTACTTCCCTCGTGGAGAGCAACAGCCCATCCAATATTAGTAATTTGTAATCCATTAAGTACTAATAATAATAACACAACTGCTAACGCAAAAATAATATTTTCCATGACAATTAAGTTCATTTTTTGAGACAATCGATGGGCATAAGCCAAACGAGAAAGATCATTTTGAACTAAAACAACATCGGCAACATCAATTGCCACATCAGTCCCAGAACCCATTGCTACTCCAATATTAGCATCAACTAGAGCTGGAGCGTCATTAACTCCATCTCCAACCATTGCAACTTCACAATTTTCTTTTTTAAGTTTCTCGATTACTTGAACTTTTTGATCTGGTAAAACATTAGTAACAACTTGATTAATTGCTAAACTTTGTCCCACTGCCTGTCCTGTAACCAAAGCATCACCGGTAATCATTACAGTTTTAATATGACGTTGATTAAAATATTCAATTGTTTTTTTAGTTGCAGGTTTAGGCTGATCCAATAATCCAATAATCCCTACAACATCTTGATTCTGAGCAATATAAATTACCGTTTTACCTTGACTTTGCCACTCTTTTCTTCTATTTTCAAAAGCAATCGCAATATTAGAAAAAATCTCTGGTTTACCAACTAAATAATCATGCCCTAAAAAATGAGTACTAAGGCCTTTACCAATAGTATTTTCACAATTTAAGTCGGAAAGTTTCTTTTCCGGAGTAAATGCCGCAACAATGGCTTGAGCTAAAGGATGATTACTTTGTTTCTCTAAAGCAACTAAAACATTAATTAGATTTTTTTGATCAACTTGATTACTAAAGTAATAATCAGTAACTGTAGGAACGCCTTGCGTTAAGGTTCCCGTTTTATCAAAAGCAATTGTCTTTAACTGTGATAAATTTGCTAGGTAAGCTCCTCCTTTAAATAAAACACCATTACGTGCCAAATTAGAAATACTTGATAAAGTTGCAGGAACTGCACTAGCAGCTAATGCACAAGGAGAAGCTCCCACTAAAAAATTAATCATTCGATAAAAACTTTCATTCCAAGTCCAGTGAAGTAAATAAGGACCCGCTAATAAAACAAATGGTAATAATAATAAAATCGTCGTTACATAAATTGGCTCCATTTTTTGAATTTTAGTAGCTACTTTAGTTGGAGAATCTTGAGCAGTTTTTACCATAGAAATAATTTTTGCAAATACTGTATCTGAACTGTTTTTAGTTACTTCCATTTCAAAAGTTGAATTACCATTAATCGTACCACCATAAACTTCATCACCTAAGGCCTTTTCCTTAGGTATACTTTCACCATTAATAGAAGCTTCATCAATACTTGCAGTACCTTTTATGATTAAACCATCAGTGGGAATTTGAGCACCATTTAAAACTTGTAATCGATCACCAATTATTAAATCTTCAACTTTTACTATTTCAACTTCACCATCAGGTTTAAACCGTCGAGCCTCATGTGGTGCCATTTTTAATAAAGAAGTGATTTCTTTGCGGCTTTTATCTTCTGCATATTCTTCTAAAAAATGGGCTCCTGCAAAAATCAAAATTAAAAGTGCTGCCTCTTGAAAACTACCAATAATCATCGAACCCAACGCAGCTAGTAACATTAAAATATGAATATTAGGGATAAATTTATGCTGATTTATTGATTGGCTAACTGTATCACTAACTCCTTCCCAAATTACATGGTATCCAGCTAATAAAACCGTTAAAGTATATTCTAAATTTCGCACAAGCAACATATTTTCCGGCAATAACATTGCTATGATAAAAGCAACTAAGCCTACCAGATAAAACCAAACTGCTTTTGTAAATTTCATGGCTCGGTGACTCCTTTAAAATTTATATTTGTTCATTTGAACATCTGTTCAATTGTTCAATTAAATATAAATAATTTGAAAACTTATGTCAAGCTCTTTTTTATAAAAAGTCCCCTAAAAGCCAAATAAATCTATTTAATATCTTCTAAACCATCACGCTCAATAATTGCATTCAAAGCTGCTGTTAAACCAGTAACCATATCACTTAGAGACATGGCAGGGGTATGAGAACGATTAACTATTTGTTGAGGCAAAAAAGGAACATGAATGAAACCAGCTTTTAAATTAGGAAAATTCTTTTCTCGTAGATATTGAACATGATAAAAAAGTGAATTACAAACATAAGTGCCAGCTGAATTAGAAATTTCACTTGGAATCCCAACTTGACGAATCGCTTGCACCATTGCTTTTATTGGTAACTGAGTAAAATAAGCGGTTTTACCATCAGAATGAATCGGCTGATTAATTAATTGTTCACCTGCATTATCTTTAACCTTACTATCAACGAAATTTATTGCCACCCGTTCAGGAGTAATTGCAAAACGACCACCAGCTTGCCCAACGTTAATTACATAGTCAGGTTGATTTTCAATAATGGCTTTCTTAATTAGATCTTGAGATTTTTTAAATTCGGTAGGTATTTCTAACTTAATTAGTTGGGCCCCTTTTATCTGATCCGGCAACCTTTTTACCACCTCAATTGCCGGATTTATTTTTTCGGCGTTAAACGGGTTAAAACCTGTAATTAAAAACTTCATCTTTAATGCTCCTCCTTTTTTTATTAGTATGATCTAACTAATTAAACTGAACAAGATTTTTATTGAAATAAAATAAACAGTTCTTAATAAAAATAATCAATTAAATTCTTAATTAATTTTCTAATTTAATCAACGATAAGTTATTGAATTAAATAAAACTAAAATTTATGTTAAAAAGATTCAAAAAAACTGGTGAAAAATCAAGTTTAATTTCCCATCAGTCTTTTCTCACTATTCAATCAAATATATTTTTAATTAAATTTTACGTTTACTAGATGACATAATTCCAAGTTCCTCGCGATACTTACTAACGGTTCGTCGAGCAATTTTAATTCCTTTTTTTGACAATAATTCAACTATTTTTTGATCGCTTAATGGATGCTGGGGATTCTCTTGTTCAATTAAATCGCTAATTTTTCTTTTTACTTGATCAACTGACTGATTTGCATTACCATTACTCCGCTTAGTAAAGAAAAATTTGAGTTCAAATATTCCAGAATCAGTTTGTAGATATTTACCATTAATTGTACGACTAACAGTTGAAATACTAACTCCTAGTTTTTGAGCTACATCTCTCAGTAATAAAGGATGTAATTCTTGAGTTTCCCCAAGAAGAAATGATGATTGAGCCTGAACAATACACCGACCAATCATTGCAATTGTTTGAATACGATGATCTAAATTCGTTTTAAGCGCTTGGTACTCTTGATATTTATTTTTAATATAAGCCTTAACTTCAAGATCAGTGTTCTTTTTTAATTCATCATAAGTTTCTTCAGCAAACACCAAATTAGGATAGCCATATTTTGTGACCTCCAATGATAGATGTCCATGATTATTTTTAACAATTAATTCAGGAATTATATAGTCACTTTTACCATAATCACTAACATAGGGATAAGGAGATAAAGTTTGAATTAATTTAAAAGCCGTATCTATTTCAGTTCTTGATTTTTGAAGTTTTTGTGCGATTTTTAACCAACTATGATTTAATAACTCATCATAACAGTATTCCAACATCTGCAACGCTAAAGTAGAGTTTTTAGTTGCTTTTTTAAATTCTAACTGTAACGTTAAACATTCATGTAACGATTGTGCACCCACTCCTGGAGGATCTAAATTATACAGTAACTCTTTAGCATCCATTAACTGTACACGATTAATCTCTAAATCTTTTAATAACTCCTGATCGGATAACAATAAATAACCATGTTCATCTAAACGATCAATTAGTTTAATGACCACATCTTTTAACGGAGTTTGTCTCATTGTCAAATGAACTTGTTCCAAAAGATAATCATAGATTGTTTGTCGCTCAATTGATTTATTCTCTAATGCTGTTGATATTTCTACTTCTTGTTTCGAAATTGTTGGATTTACATCAAATAAAGGATTTGCCATACTTAAATCTTGAACATAATCAGTCAAATCCAATAAATTAGTCTGCAATACTAAAATTGCTTGCTTCATACTTTGAGTTAGAGCCAAGCGTTGCAATTGTTTTTGATTAATTTGATAACTTTGTTTTTGTGTCATAAGCTAACCTTAATCTTTCAGTTTCAATTTTATATTAATTTATATAGCTTGTAAATGCTTTCCTAATTGGTTTTGCTTCAATCTCTACAAATTACTCATTAATAAAATAATTATTAATCACACCCATTTACGCCAATCAATTTAAATATTTTTAAAATTTTAGCAGGTAAAAATTAAAAATAAATTATGAGTTATTCAGTTGTGCGAAAATAGACTTATAAAATAATTTAACCAATCATAAGACTTAATATATACAAGGAACTAAAATGAAAAATGTTAACGAAATTTTAAAATGGATGAACCAAAATCAGAAGATAAATTATGATCGATTACTTCAAAAATTAATCAAATCGTGGGAAGAACAAAATGTCCGCCCTAAAATTTTAATGCATGCCTGTTGTGCACCTTGTACGACCTATCCTTTAGAATACTTATGTCAGTATGCTGATATCACAATTTATTATTACAACAATAATATTCAGCCACGTAATGAGTGGGAGCGCCGCCGAATTGTTTTACGAAACTTTATCAAAGATTTTAATGAAAAAACCGGTAACGATGTTCAAATAATTGAGACTAAATATCAACCAAATACCTATCTTAAGGAGGTTAAAAATTTACATAATGAACCAGAAGGCGGATTACGCTGTAACGTTTGTTATAATTTACGATTAACTGCTGCAGCCCTTTATGCTAAAGAACATAATTTTGATTATTTTGGAACCTCATTAACAATTAGTCCCCATAAAAATTCGCAGACTTTGAATCAAATTGGAATCGAAATCCAACATTTATATCAAACAAAATGGTTGCCTTCGGATTTCAAAAAAAACGATGGTTTTCACCGCTCAATTGAAATTTGTGAAGAATATAATGTTTATCGCCAAAAATATTGTGGTTGCTTATTTGCAGCCAAGAAAATGGAGATGCTTGATCTAAAACAAATTTCTCGTGAAGCTGATGAATTTGTCAAATTAAATCATGATCGTTATTCTAATTTTGATTTAGTTAAATTTAATTTTCAGCATAAAGAAGCATCAACGGTCGATTAAAAATTAATTATCTTCACTATGATCTTGAATAATTTTAATAAAAGAAGCTGCCGGTATTCGTATTAAGCGATATTCATCTGCAATTCCTCCGGCTTTTAATTTGAGGCCATTCCAAAAATTATTTTTGTAACGAGCCTGCATTGTTGCTACAAAAGCTTTTTCTGAAGAAGTTTCATACTCTTTAACTTTATCTTTTGGCCAATGATATTGCTTCCCCGCTAAATTGATTGGATCAGCACCATCAGAAATTGCAGCATGCCAACTATTAGTTTCATGTTTAGTCCCCGCTGTCCAGTATGTGAAGTATTGAATTGGCTTTTTACCATTAGATAATCGAGCCTTAACATAATAACTTGGCGATCCTGGCTGCAAAATTAAAGTATTAAAAGAATAATCAACTTCAACATTTTTTTGATCATTTATGTCTACAGGTGAAAAAAAGGTAAACAAAGTTAAAGATCCAAGTAACACAACTAAAATCACCGAATCGATGATATCTCGGAATAAAATAAATTGTTTAATTCCTTTTTCACGATTAATTATTTCTAATTTTAAGTGGCGCATGCGGATTCCATGGATCAAAAAGCCCACAATAATAATTGCAAAAATCCACATCATAATACCAAAAAGATTCCAAATATTCATGACCAAATTATAACCTATCTTTAAAAAAGATTTTCGCAATTATTAAAAAAGAATGGTAAAATTGAGGTTCAATAAAACACGTAGCGAGGTACAAAATGAAAATAGCTGTTTTAGCTGGAGGAATAAGTACCGAACGTAATGTATCATTAGTGTCAGGCAAACGGATTGCTAATGCATTACGAGAAAAAGGATATCAGGTTTGTTTAATTGATTCATTTTTAGGAATCAAAAATCTTCCTGATGAATTAGATAACCTATTTTCCTCCAAAGTTATCGATTACAATATCGATATTGATACATCAGTTTTAACCGAAGAAAAAATTCGTCAATTGCGGCCAGATGATGATGGTACATATTTTGGTCCTAATGTAATTAAAGTTTTAAGGGCAGCTGATTTTGTCTTTATTGCTTTACACGGTGGTGCAGGGGAAAGTGGTCAAGTTCAAGCATTTCTTGATCTTTATAATATTAAATATACTGGGTCAGACTATTTTGGTGCTGCTTTAGCCATGAATAAATCTAAAGCAAAAGAAATTATGAAATACTATGATATTCCTACTGCCGATTTTATAACTATTCATAAAGGAGAACCAATTCCTGACAAATTTAGCTTTGGCTACCCTGTTGTTGTTAAACCAGTTAACGGTGGGTCTAGCGTCGGAACGGTAATTGCCAACAATTACGATGAAACAAAAAAAGCAATCATTAATGATTATGTATTCGACGATTACATAATTGTTGAACAATATATTAAAGGAAGAGAATTTTCACAAGGAATTATTGGTGATCGACCCCTTCCTGCTATTGAAATTATTGTTAATGACGGATGGTATGATTTTGAACATAAATTCAAAACTGGTAATACAACTATCTTTAAAACACCACCAGAGAATTTTTCCGCTTCTTTACAAAAGCAAATGGATCAAATTTCTCTTGAAGTAGGCAAAAAATTAAATTTAATGAATTACTTCCGCCTTGATTATTTACTAAATGAAAATGGATTTTACATTATTGAAGCCAATGTTCTTCCGGGTTTAACACC
This sequence comes from uncultured Lactobacillaceae bacterium, assembly GCA_945273735.1. Classification (GTDB taxonomy): domain Bacteria; phylum Bacillota; class Bacilli; order Lactobacillales; family Lactobacillaceae; genus Xylocopilactobacillus. The sequence goes on along the minus strand of CALYPJ010000001.1, from coordinate 336 downwards.
ACTATCACTAATGCCACAAGAAGCAGAAGCTGATGGAATTTCTTATCCCGATTTAATTGAAATGATTTTAAAAGAAAAAATTAGAATTTACGAACAACTTTAAATATTTAAATCAACTTAAATTTCAAATTACGTGCATTTAAACATTTATTTATTAAAAAAAGTGTTGGAAATTTATTTTCCAACACTTTTTACTTTATGAAATAAAAAAAGCAGTTTAATCAAACTGCTTTTTTAAATTAATATAAACGTTTAACTATAAAGAAATTAGAGTCTACCCATTGATTACCACCCAGATTATACATTGTTACATTACCTTTTTTAGCAACTTTAAAG